>CAUSWE010000025.1:0-24224 GCA_963535215.1 uncultured Granulicatella sp.
TCTTAGAAGATAGAAAATCCATCTTTATTTCTAATATTATACATAGTAAACAAGACTATATTAGATTATTTAAAAGAAAGTAAGCGTCCAATAACCGAGTATATAGAAAAACAGCTCTCCTCTTGATGAAGTCGCAAAGGAACACACCAATATCAAAACTTCATAGACTGACAAAATACAACCTACCTTCGATAGATTGGGACATTTTTACTTGCGTTTAACACAAGAGAGCAAACTTGAATCTGCGAAGTTTGCAATTTGTTTTGTTTTTGGTATAATGAAGATACAAAAAGAGCCGAGCTGTAACTCGACTCTGATGTAGACCGTTAAAAAGACGGTGGCTAGAATTGGTATTAAGATAACACCGAAAACTACCCTAAGTTTAGAGCGGTGTTATTTTTTTATCTTGATTTCTATCAGTTTGACAATGAGTATTACTTTTATTTTTTCTAACTTAATTTTACAATCGGCGATATTAAAGAGTATTTGTAAAAAATTCTACTTTCATATTCCTCACTATACAAAAAAGAGAGCAACTCACGTTACTCTCTCATACTAAAACTTCAATTCTTAATCTAATCCAATTTCTTGGCGCACAACATCTGCGATTCGTGTCACATAATCATGACATAATTCATCTGTTGGTGCTTCTACCATGACACGTACTAATGGTTCTGTTCCACTTGGACGAACTAGTACACGACCATTTCCTGCCATTTCAGCTTCCACTGTATCGATAATTTCTTTAATCGCTGGAACTTCCATTGCTCCATTTTTATCGCTCACTCGAATATTGACTAATTCTTGAGGATAAGTAGGCACTTCACTGGCTAATTCACTTAATTTCTTACCTGTTTGTTTCATAACATTCATTAATTGAATTCCTGATAATAATCCATCACCTGTTGTATTTAAATCTAAGAATACAATATGTCCTGATTGTTCTCCACCGAAGTTATAACCATTTTTACGCATTTCTTCTACAACATAGCGATCTCCTACAGCTGTTTGAAGAGCAACCATGCCTTCTTCTTCTACTGCTTTATGGAATCCTAAGTTACTCATGACTGTTGAAACAATTGTATCCTGATTCAATTGTCCTACACTACGTAAATATTTTCCACAGATGAACATAATTTTATCGCCATCTACGATTTCACCATTTTCGTCAACCGCAATACAACGATCTCCATCTCCGTCGAAACTTAAGCCTAAATCTGCACCATTTTCTTTGACAAATGCCGCTAAAGCTTCTGGATGTGTTGAACCTACTCCATCATTAATGTTCACACCATTTGGTTTATTTCCCATTGTGTAAAATTCTGTTTCTAAATCTGCAAATAAACGATTTAATACTGCTGAAGTTGCTCCGTTTGCACCATCTAACGCTACTTTCATATCTGTTAGAGGGCCATCAATTGTTTGTTGTAAAAATTGACTATATTTCATCGTTCCTTCTAAATAATCATCCACAGTTCCTAGTTCATCTGTCGAAGGACGTGGTAATGTATCTTCTGGACTATCTAATAAAGCTTCAATTTCTGCTTCTGTTTCATCCGATAACTTAAAGCCATCTGCTCCGAAGAATTTAATCCCATTATCTTGTGCTGGATTGTGAGATGCAGAAATCATCACCCCTGCAACAGCTCCTTGCATTCTTGTTAAATAAGAAACCCCTGGTGTTGGAATAACGCCTAATTGCATAACCTCAATTCCAACAGATAATAACCCTGCAATTAAAGCATGCTCTAATAATTGTCCTGAAATACGAGTATCTCTTCCGACTAAAACACGTGGATGCTTATCCCCACCTGCTTGCTGTAATAAGACATAGCCACCAAAACGTCCTAATTTAAACGCTAATTCTGGTGTTAATTCAGCATTTGCTACTCCTCTTACACCATCTGTTCCAAAATATTTGCCCATATTCAATCTCCTTTAAACTTCTATCTTTCTATTGTCTTGTTGTTGTCGTTGTCTGTGTTGTTTCTGTCGTTTGTGTTGTCGTAGGTGTAACTACTACTTCTACAGAAATATTTTCTGGAGTGACACTATCGACTCCTGTTGGTAACGTCAATTTAACCGCTTGTGTTGTCGTTTTTGTCATTTGACTCACGTCTACTACTACAGGAATAGCTGTCAATCGATCCAGTACTTCTTGAGCTCCTAAAATAGTAACCTCTTTAATATCGGATTTCAATTGGTAAGTATATTGACTTCCTGCACTTCCAGTTGACGTTAATACAAGTGGAACTTTTTTACTATTCGTTGTAATTGGCACTCTTACTTGAACTTGCTCCGGTTCTACTTTTAATGCCAGAGGTTTTCCTGTTGCATCCAACGCTTGTACTGCAACGGAAGACGTATAATCTGCCTTTGTATTTTCTGGAACCGTTACAGTTGCCAATACATTTTCCACTTGATTAATCAGCGACTCTGGCCCCGAAATCGTTACTCTAGCAGGACTCACTAAAGCTTGTCCATTTTTATAAGCTCCTGGCAAATTCGAACGATTCACATTTACCGAAACAGGCAATTCAACTGTTGCTTTCTTTTCCATCATAATCTCAACCGTCTCTGGAGACACTGTCCCTTTTACTCCTGAAGGCAAGCCTGTCACTTGTAAAGTTATCATATGTTTCCCAGTTCCTAATTCATTTAAATTAGGAGTTTTTACACGATAAGACGCATTCCCTGCAACTGCTAATAACGAACTACTCGAACCTTCGATTCTTAATGTTACAGCTTCTGGCAAACCTGTTACCGTATATAATTGACTATCCATATCGACATACACTGGAACATTTCCAATGGTATTCGAAGTTGTCTGAATAGAAACTGCAGCCGATTGTCGACTCGGACTTGATTCACTTGCATATACAAATAAAGCCATTGTTAAAATAAAGGATATCACTACCAAAAATGATTTTTTCGTCATCCATTTACTAATCATTCATACGACCTCCTCTAAAGAAATCGATAATCATCGTTAACATAGTCGAATCTTTTTGAGAAGTTTCTTTGGTAATTAAATGTTCGCTTAACACTTCTACAAATTCATCTGGAGTTAGCTCACGTAATAATTTTTCACGCAATGCCACACTAACTTTCCCTGTTTCTTCTGAAATAACAATAATCAACGCATCCGTTACTTCACTTAATCCGATAGCTGCACGGTGTCTTGTTCCTAATTCTTTCGGAATAAATTTACTTTCGGATAATGGCAAATAACATGCTGCTGCTTCCACTTCATGACCACGAATAATAACCGCACCATCATGAAGAGGTGTATTCGGAATAAAAATTTGCGTCATTAATTGATTTGAAATTCGTGATTGTAAAGGAATCCCCGTATTAATATATTCTTCTAAAGAATTTGATTGCTCGATACAAATTAACGCACCAATTCTTCTTTTTGCCATATATTGTACAGAAATATTTAACTCTTCAATCATCCTTTGAGCCTGATTCATTCCCGAAGATCTCCGTGAGAAAAAGTTCGAGCGACCGATATGTTCCAATCCTCTTCGAATTTCTGGTTGAAAGACGACAATAGCTCCAACTACTCCCCATTGAATGACTAAATTCATAATCCAATCAAGAGTAATTAACCCAAACATATAACTAATGAATTTTACCCCAGCAATAACTGCCAATCCCTTCATCAAATGTACAGCCCTCGTGCCTTTCATGATGAGTAATAGATTATATAATAGGTACCAAACAATCACAATATCGACAATATTCCGAATGCTACTCCATGCACCTAAACTACTCCAATTAAATTGCATCACTCAACCTCCATTTCTATATCCTCTTTAGTTTATACCTTTTCTGAAAACATTACAACTGAACGCGAACTTATTTATATTTTATTTTTTGACAGTAAATTCCTCTGCGTGCTACACTACACTCAACTGATTAAGGGAGGATTTATTATGCAAAAAAGTTATTTTGATGGAGGGATACTAACTTATATTTTAAGTTACGTCATTTCATTTTTTATTATTACTCTTACCTTTGGACTAGGAACTCCTTGGGCAATCTGCATCATGTATAAATGGGAAATTGAACACACCGTGATTGAAGGCCGTCGCCTTGGATTTGATGGTACTGCTCTCGAATTATTTAGGAATTGGATCAAATGGTTCTTCTTATGTATTATTACATTAGGAATTTACGGATTTTGGATTCGTATTAAAGTACTAGAATGGAAAGCTAAACATACGTATTTCTTAGATTAAAGTAAAAACCACTCCGCTTAACGTTACGGAGTGGTTTTTGTTATGCCACATTCTTTTCTTTTTGCTGAACTCGTTTAGCAATATACGCCGTTAAGATTGGTGTTAATATAGCTGTCACGATAACGGAAGCAGTAATTTGAGTCGTAGCAGTTGCTTCAATCGCTTTAAAGGAAGCATCTACCGCAGAAAGTGCCGCTGGTGTCGCAATAGCACTTGCAGCCGTACTAGAAATCGCAGCACCTGCAACTCCATTTCCTCCAGACAATTTATCGGCAGCTATCGCTGCAACCCCACCAATTAGTGTTGTAATCACACCTAGTAAAATACCAGGTAATCCACCTTCAAGAATTTGTCCAAAGTTCATATTTGCCCCTAAACAAAATCCTACGACAATAATAATCGCTGTAATCCCATTTGAGAGAACTTTCTTCATATAAGGAAAGGCATTTCCTAAAATAATCCCAATAATTAATGGTAAGATTGTTCCAATTAAGTTCCAAATGGAAATATTCGCTAATCCTGCGGTACTTAACACTGCCATTGTTACCATTGGACCAACACTTAAAGTAGTAATCCCAACAGCACCCGCATCAATTTCATCACCGTATACTTCTACAATTCCAGCATACATCGCATTATTCGCAACTGAAATTGCTCCAATCACCGCTACTGCGCTCAATCCTAAGAAATTATCATTGAAAACTTTTGCCACTAATAATCCTAGAATAATTGAAACAATAATTTTAGCGATAATAATAGACGCCCCACGAACAACAGCCTTCGGCGTATTTTTTAGGGAAATCGTTCCACCAATGACAAATAAGAACGCCCCAACCAATGGCCCTGCACCTTTTACAATCGGTGTTGTAAATCCACCAATTTGCAAGATTTGAGGAATAAATGTATTAATAAAACATCCAATAAACATTGGTACAATAATGGTATCCCCAGGAATTTTAATCTTTTTCATTGCATTCACATACCTTTTTGAAAATTTTACTAAACGGAAGAAAAATCAACCATCTAATGTAATACCGCCATCGCAGTCGCCGATTTCTCCTGTAATAAAGCTTGCCAAATCACTGGCAAAGAATAAAATCATTTGAGCAATTTCAACAGGTTCTGCACGACGTCCTAACGGAATCATACTAATCACTTTTTGACTCTTTTCTTTATCTTCTGAAAGCACTGTTGTCATATCTGTTCTTGTAAATGATGGGCATACTGCATTACAAGCAATATTATATTTCCCGCCTTCTTTAGCAACTGCTTTTGTTAATCCATTCAAGCCTGCTTTAGAAGAAGCATACGCTGCAGTTCCTAGAAGACCTCCCCCTAATTTTGCAGCAACAGAAGAAACATTGACAATTCTACCGCCTTTATTTTCAATAAAATGAGGGAAAATAGTACTAATCGTTGAGAAACATCCAGAAAGATTAATACGAATTGTTCTTTCCCATTCTTCATATGTCAATTGATCGAAAGGTTTTGCACTAATCACTCCTGCACAATTGACTAAAATATCCACTTTACGTTCAGAGAGAATCTTGTTCATGCTTGCAACAATGGATTCATGATTTCCTAAATCCATGTATTCAAACACAGTATGTTCTGCTCCAAACTCGGCTACTGTTTTTGTAGCAGCAGCTTCATTAATATCTGCAATAACTACAAAACCTCCACCTTCAACAATTCCTCTTACTACTTCTTTTCCAATCCCATTTGCTCCACCTGTTACGATAGCAACTTTTCCTGAAAAATTCATAAAATCACTTCCTTTGATTTGTTGTTTACATTCTATTCCTATGAAAAAATCGGGTTGTTATCATTTGTTACTATTTTCACAGTTTTTACAAAAAAATAGCAACCCATTGAACCTACGCACTATAATTCAATGGATTGCTTGCTTCTAATAAAAATTTATCTATCAACTTGTAGAGTCTTTTGACTCATAAAACTTAATATTTCTTCTTCATCAAATGGATTCCAGTCCCCAAATACGGAATGCTTTAACACAGAGGACGCTGTTCCAAATTCTACTATTTGAGCATCATCCCATCCTTTTAAAATTCCATGAATAATACCTGCTGTAAAAGCATCACCACCACCAATTCGATCAATAACAGGATCTATATCATAATTTCTAGATTGGGTGAATTGATGATTTTCTCCAGATATAAACCCTTGAATTTGATGATGATTTGTTGTAAAAATTGTTCTCTTAGTGGAATAAATTACTTGAATATTAGGATATTTACTTTTCATTCTTCTATAAATTTCCTCCAATGAAATATCCTCATCCTCTTGCAACACTTCAGCAAAAAATATAGCATCTAATTTTCCTGCAGATAAAATATCCACAAATGGAATAATTTTTTCAAAAACATTTTTTGCTTTTTCACGACTCCATAATTTACTTCTGTAATTATAATCAAAACTAATTTTACATTGATGTTCTTTCGCTTTTTTCAATAATTCAATAATCCAATTTTCCCAATTTGGATTTAAAGCTGGAACTAAGCCAGAAATATGAAATACATCTACTTCTTTAAAAAGATTATCTAAATTCCAAGGTAATTTTTCTACAGAAGAAAAAGAAGAATAATCTCTATCATATAAAACCTTAGATACTCTCTGTGAATTTCCTTGTTCTAAATAATAAGTACCCAATCTACCTTTTCCATACGCTACAAACTCCGTATTAACTCCTGTTTTTCTTAAAACAGAGACGACAGATTCAGATAACGGATTTTCTTGTGGTAAAATGGTGGCTACTGAAACTTCATGTCCAAGTATGGATAAAGAAATTCCTACATTTGCTTCTCCGCCACCATAGCAACTTTTAAAACAATTAGCATATTTAAGCCTAGTATCTTGTTCAGTTGATAATCTTAATAATATTTCACCTAATGTAATAACTCGCATATTATTCCTCACTTCTTTTAAAAGCCAACAAATCGAAGTAGCATTTATATACTACTTCGATTCATTATCATACGATTAAACTCCAGAATATGCAGCAAATCCTCCATCAATAGGAAGTACTACTCCATTCACAAAACTTGCTAATGTTGAGTCCGCTAAGAAGAAAACTCCTCCAACAAGTTCATTTGATTCACCAAAACGACCCATTGGTGTATTTCTTAAAATTTTATCAGCACGAGGTGTTGGATTTCCATCATTATCAAATAATAATTTTTCATTTTGTGCTGTCACTAAAAATCCAGGTGCAATAGCATTACAACGAATTCCTACTTTAGAGAAATGAACTGCTAACCATTGTGTAAAGTTACTGATAGCAGCTTTAGCTCCAGAGTATGCTGGAATTTTTGTTAAAGGCGTATAAGCATTCATACTTGAAATATTAATAATATTTGCCCCTTCTTTACCAACCATATCTTTTGCAAAAACTTGAGTAGGTAATAAAGTTCCTAAATAATTTAAATTAAAAACAAATTCAATACCTGATTTATCTAAATCAAAAAATGTTTTAGTCCCTTCTGCTAAATCTACTTCATGAAACTCATTATCTGTAGTTGCTCTTGGATTATTTCCTCCAGCACCATTAATTAAAATATCAACTGTTCCTAATTCAGCATTTACTAAATTACGTACTTGTTCTAATGATTCTTGTTCTAATACATTAGCTTTATACGCTTTAGCAACTCCACCCTCTTGTATAATTAACTTCTCAAATTTTTGAGCAGCTTCCTCATTTAAGTCTAATAGAGCTACTTTGGCTCCTTGTTTAGCAAAATTACGAGCTAATTCTCCACAAATCACTCCACCAGCTCCAGTAATTACTACTACTTTATCTTTAAAATCAAAAAATTTAGTCATAAGTACTCTCCTTAGTTTGATAGTTTTAAAACAGCTTCTTCTAAGCCATACAAATATGTTGCACCTAAAGCACGATCGAATAATCCATAACCTGGGCGTCCAGTTTCTCCCCAAATCATTCTACCGTGGTCAGGTCTAATTGGTCCATCCCATTTTGCATCACATAATGCTTTGACCACTTCATACATATCAATTGATCCATATTCACTTGGATGTGCTGATTCTTGGAAAGATTTACCTTCTCCAGTTAATTTAATATTACGTGCATGCATAAAGTTTACACGATTCTTATCTAACATCGCTTTTAACATTTCAACTGCATTATTATTAGGGTCTGACGCATAAGAACCTACACACACTGTCACACCATTATAAGGACTATCATATAAATTAATAAATCTTTCTAGATTTTCTTTACATGTAATAATACGAGGTAATCCAAAAATGCTATAAGGCGGATCATCTGGATGAATAGCCATTTTAACTCCAGCTTCTTCTGCAGCTGGAATTACTTTTTTGATAAAATACTCAAGATTTTTCCATAAAGTTTCTTCATCTACATCAGAATAAGCATCCATAATTGCTTTCATTTCTTCTTTTGAATAACTTGAATCCCAACCAGGTAATGATAATTCACCTTTAACAGGATCCATTTTTTTAGCTACTTCTTCTTCAAAAATTAACGCTGTAGATCCATCTTGCAACTCATAAGCTAAGTCCGTTCTAGTCCAATCGAAAACTGGCATAAAGTTATAACAAACAACATTAATACCTTCTGCTCCAAGATTCTTAATTGTTTGAATATAATTATCGATTAACTCATCTCTAGTAGGACGTCCTAATTTGATATCCTCATGAACTGGAACACTTTCAATAACTGATAATTTCAATCCTGATTGCTCTACATCTGATTTTAATTGTCTAATTCTTTCTCTACTCCACACTTGTCCAACAGGAACATCATAAATTGCTGTAACAATACCTTTCATTCCTGGAATTTGTTTAATATTTTGTAACGTTACTGGATCATCATTTCCGTACCAACGAAATGTCATTTCCATGTATATTTCCTCCTTTAAGATAATTCGAAAAATTCTACTGCATTTTTATAGCAAATAGCACTTAAAAATTCATCAATAAGCTTTTCATCATATGGAATTCGTCCACTTTCAATCCATTCAGTTACTAACGAAACTAAAATACGACGGAAATAATCGTGTCTTTGATAAGATAAGAAACTTCTAGAATCTGTCAACATTCCAACAAAATTCCATAATAGGCTTTGATTCGCTAAAACTAACATCTGCTCTCTCATACCTCTTTCAGTATCAGAAAACCACCATGCTGCTCCATATTGTAATTTTCCTTTAATTCCTTCCTCATTTGCTTGGAAATTCGCCAATGTATTTGCTAACACATCATTATAGGCTGGATTTAAATTATAAAATATACATTTTGGCATTGAATCATTTTTTTCTAAACAATCTAATAATAGGTTTAAAGATTGAGCTAAATTAATTTGATCCCCTGTAGAATCAAATCCTGTATCTGGTCCCAATTTTTCAAAATATTTTGAGTTCGTATTTCTTACAGCTCCAAAATGAACTTGCGTTACTAAATGATATTTTTTATACAATGAACAAAGTTTTAAAAACACTTCTGTTTGCCATTTTTCAACTTCTTCAAATGTGATTTCTTCATGTTTAAACACTTTTTGTAAAATTTCGTTCAATTCATTTTCTGAAGCTCTTCTAAATTGAATTTCTCCAAAACTTATATCACTAGCTTTACAACCATGTTGTACAAAATATTTTATTCTTTCTTCTAAAGCATTCATAAAGTCAACAAATGTATTCACTTTTTGGTCCGTTAGTTTTTCCAACTTTTCAACAAAACGAACAAAATTAGCGTGAGAAATAAAAGCTTCATCTGGTCTAAATGTTGGTGCAACGACTGTATCAAACGATTTATCTTCCGCTATTTTTTTATGCCATTCCAATGAATCTAATGGATTATCAGTCGTTCCAATAAATTTTACATTTGCTCTAGAAATTAATTTTCTAGGACTTAATTTTTCATTCTCTATATAAGTATTCATTTGATCATAAATAGATTCCCAATTATCAAATGTTACATACTCATTAATTCCAAAAACTTGCTTTAATTCTAAATGACTCCAGTGATAAAGTGGATTTCCAAAAGCTTTCGCCAAAGTCTTTGCCCAAGCTTCAAACTTTTCTTTTGGAGATGCATTTCCCGTTATTAATTCTTCTTTAACACCGTTTGCTCTCATTAGTCTCCATTTATAATGATCTCCACCTAACCATACTTGGACGACATTTTCAAAAGGTTTATCTTCATAAATTTCTTTTGGAGATAAATGACAATGAAAATCTTCAATTGGTAACGTCGCTATTTTAGCATATAAATTTTGACTAATTTCTGACTGTAGTAAAAAATTATTTTGATTAAATGACATCTTTATCCCTCCAAAGCTGATACAAATCGCTGAGCAATCTCTGTTACACTTTCATATCCTTTAGAACCAACTTTTGCACTTAAAGCACTACCAACACCTACTGCAACAGCACCTTTATCCTTCCATTCTTTAATATTTTCTAAAGAAACTCCTCCGGAAGGCATTAATTGTACAGTTGGAATAGGTCCATGAATATCTTTAATAAATGAAGAACCTAATACTCCACCTGGGAATAATTTAATAATATTTGCGCCGCCATTCATCGCTTTAACAATTTCTGTTGTAGTTGCACAACCAGGGAAATACTCAATTTTAGCTTCTAATGCAACTTTTTGAATCTCTTCATCATAATGAGGACTAACTAGAAATTCTGCCCCAGCTTTAATTGCTTCTTTCGCTAATTCTACACTCATAATTGTCCCTGCACCAATTACAACATCTTCCGAAGATATATAATGCGCTTTCAAATTAGAAATAGCTTGTGATGCATTAGGAGTAGTATAAGTTACTTCTATATTCTTAATTCCACCTAACACTGCATATTTTGAAATATTCTCCGCATCATCTGATGATTTCCCGCGAATTACTGCAAAAATATAATTATCTTTCAATTTTTCTAACACTTTACTCATAATTTCACTCTCCAAACAAAATAAAGTCATCTGATATATTTATAATACATCAGATGACTTTAGGTGTCAATGAGAATTACTCTTGCAATTTATCAATATTCATCAGATAAATTTTTCATAATTAAGCGTTCTTCTATTATCTGCTAAATGTAATAGCATAGCATCTCTTGCAGCTACAGCATCTCTATTTTTAATAGCTCTAACAATTTCTCTATGAGCTCGTATTGTATTTATTTTACTTTGCTCACTCGTAAAGAAATCATTATATAAAGTAATCGATTGAATAATAATCGGGATTAATTGCTGTATTGCAACATTACGACTAGCTTCCGCAATGGCACTATGAAATTGAATATCGAGTCTAAAATGGGCATCACCTTCTTGGTTAATCTCCCGTTCAAGTGCTTTCTCTAATTTTTCTAAAACTTCTATTTCTTCTTCAGTAATATATTGAGCTGCTAAACTAGCCATTTGAGGTTCAATTAAAAATCTAACTTCAAATAAATCTTGAGTTAATTTCATGTGGTTGTCTACTTCACCAAAGCCTAATGGATCTTTTACTGTTGCAGTTAAATTAACAATGTACGTTCCTGAACCTTGTCTAACCTCTAATATATTTTGAGAGACTAACATTTTTACAGCTTCACGAAGTGTACTTCTACCAACTTCAAGCTCCTGAGCTAAAGTATATTCATTTGGTAATTTGCTTCCAATTTTTAAATTTTCACGTTCAAAATAGTCAATAATTTTATTGGCTGTGGACTCTACTAACGAAATAGATTTTTCTTTCATTCCAATACCTCTTAAAGTGTTTTTCTATATTTTACCAGTTCTATATATTCTTCACAATAAGTAAGTAGTTATTTTTTATATCCATAATTTGGAATTTCTTGCCATCTTTTCTTAAACAATTTCACGATTGATTTTGGTTCTCGTGATCTTGAATATAGTCCTTTATGATTTCCTTGAATTCGAATTAAACCAGTATTTGTTTCAAAATCTGCAAAATTCCATACATGTTCTCCGACAAAATGTGGGATTTCATCAAATACTTCATGACTCATTTCATGGAATCTTTCTTGATATTCTTCTGTATATGGAATATCCCAGTTTGAATGATATCCAGGCAAAGTATCTGCTCCATATTCTGTCATTAGAATTGGTTTTTCAGGATATTTTGTTTGCCAGTCTAACAATTCCAATCGCAAACCTTTGCGTGCTTTTTCTATTTCTCCATGATATAAATACCATCCATAGTATCGATTTAAGCATAAAACATCAATATAATCAGATACTAAGTCTTTTTCTGGTGTTGCCATCATAATATTCACAACAGTTGTTGGTCTACCTTGAGGATCTAATTTTTTTACATATTTTACAAGTGGTTCAAAATATTTATCTGCACCTTCTCCTGCACCATCCGGTTCATTTGCAATACTCCATAATACAACACATGCATAATTTTTATCTCTTTGAATTAATTCTTTAAGAGCCAATTTATGATTTTCTGTTGTATTCATTACTTCCCAAGTTTTAACAACTTTCTTTTCTCCAGGACTCATATCTAACGCTGCGCTAAAGTTTGCAAACAAGCCTACAGCTGGCACTTCATCTATTACTAAAAATCCCATACGATCTGCTAGTCGCATCATTTCTTCTGAATAAGGATAGTGTGAAGTTCTAAATGAATTTGCACCTAATGATTTCATTAAATTTAAATCCATTAAGTTCACCGCTTCGTTAAACCCTCTACCATTCACAAAGCTATCTTCATGTTTACCAAACCCTTTGAAGTAAACCGGTTTATTATTAATTAAAAATTTTCCATCTTTCACTTCAATTGTACGCACACCAAATGGTTCTTCATATTCATCAATCAAATGACCATTTTCTACCAAACTTACTTTCGCTGTATATAGATAAGAATCTAGCACTTCCCATCTTCGTAATTGCTGAATTTTCAATTGTCCATTTTCTTTAATCTCTGCTACTACCTTCCCATCTTCATCCAAAATAGATACCTCAACGCTACCATTTTCAGAAGTATGTTGAACATTAACAAACACATCTGCACTATCATCATTCACTTGATAAGTAATTTCAATATCTTCAATTCTCTTTTTAGGAAGAATCAATAATTGAACAGGTCTTTGAATACCAGCATAGTTAAAAAAGTCAAAATTTTCACGTACTTTTTTTACAATTGACCCGTCTTCTAATTTTTCTTCGATATAGTTTCCTACAGGTAGAGTACTGTAATTTAATTCATTATTAGCACAAACACTAATTAATAAAGGATTTTTATCAGTAAGGTTTCGTGGAATTGTAACTTCAAACGGAGTAAAACCACCAATGTGTTCCCCTAATAATTGTCCATTTACAAAAACTTTCGCTTGATGAGTTACCGAACCAAAACGTAGTACTGCTTCTTGTTCAGAAGAATATTTAGGAATTATAAAAGTTCGTTCATACCAGTTATCCCCAATATAATTTCTTTTTTCTTGTGCTACGCTAATATCATTAAAAGAACTTGGAACAACCATTAACTCATCTGAAGATAACGGTTCATCTACTCCAGGCTTATAATCCCCTTGTTTAAAATTCCAAATTCCATCAAGGGAATACTTGCTTCTAATTTCATTTAATATTGGGTATAACATATTGAACTCTCTCTCCTTTTATAATTTTGCTTGCCATTTTTCAGTCCAAACTAAATCATTTGCACGACCTTCAAATTCTGACTTTCCTTCTAATTTATCGATAACAGCTTTTACAGAATTTTCATTTCCATGATAAGCATTAATAAATGTTTTTACCATAGTAGCATCATGTAGATGTGTTGTAAAATTCGTTGATACAAATACTGTTGGAGCTTCATGAACATACCATGGAACTTCGTTAGACATAGCTGTCTTCCATTGGATACGATAGTTATTTTGAGCGCCATAACCAATAACATTTGCAACAACTAAAGCTAAATCTACTTGTTCACGGTATTCTAACGTTCTTCCTTTAATACGGCTATTACCATCATTAACAGTCACTTCATAGCCTCTTGCAGTTAATTCATCCACATAACGATTTAAGACTGAATCATCATTAGCAATGATTCCTCCTTTTTCGCCATCTAAATAATACAAGCGTACTCGCTTGTGATCAACAGGGTTAATTGGTAAGTTATTTTGTGTATCTTTTACAAGTGTAATTCCTCTTTCCGCAGCTTCTCTTTGCCACTCAAGATGTTCTTTGCATCCAATTACTGATAATTCTTCTGAAGATTTTAATAATGTGCCATTTTCTTGTTTTTCAGGTAAGTGTAATTTAGCTTTCAATCCTAAAATTCTTCGAAGTGCATCTGTCATTCTTTCTTCAGTAATAACACCATTTTTGTATCCATTCATCATGAAATTAAAGTCTTCTTCCATATTATTAAAGAATAAGAACATATCACACCCCGCTGCAATTGCACCTGGAACATAATCTTCACGACGCATCGCACTACTCATTCCTAACATATGACTAGCATCTGTAATAACCATGCCATTGAAGTCTAATTTTTCTTTTAATAAATCTTGAATTAATTCTTCTGCTAAAGTTGCAGGTAAAATATCTTTATCTTCTAGTTCTGGACGTAAAGCTTTTTGGTACTCTGGTAATGCAATATGTCCAGCCATAATCATTTCTACACCATTATCAATATGATTGCGATAAACTTTTCCAAATGAGTTTTCCCATTCTTCTACGCTTAACTCATTAACTCCTAAGATTAAATGTTGGTCACGTTCTTCTGTACCATCACCAGGGAAATGTTTTACACAACAAACCACTTCTCTTTCAGATTTTAATCCTTCTACATAAGCATTTGTATATTTAATAACATCTTCAGCAGTTGTTCCATAAGAACGAGTATTTACAATTGTATTTCTCCAGTTTTGTAAGATATCAACGCAAGGATCAAAATTCACATTTACACCTAAAGCAGTTTCTTCACGAGCAGAAACTAATCCTGCATGATATGGAACCCAAGTATCACGACTTGCTTCTGATTGCGCTCCAGAAGAAATATATGTTCCACCTTTTACAGCACCATCTCCACCTGAATCACAATTTGCTGCTACTAATAAAGGAATTTTTGTTTTAGATTGTAATTCATTAATTAGACCTTGGACATCTTCTG
This sequence comes from uncultured Granulicatella sp., assembly GCA_963535215.1. Lineage (GTDB taxonomy): Bacteria > Bacillota > Bacilli > Lactobacillales > Aerococcaceae > Granulicatella. The sequence continues at coordinate 15,373 of CAUSWE010000025.1, forward strand.
GAGCTCCATTCATATAACGAACTCCACCGATATGATATTTGTTCAAAATCTCTTCATTTGACAAATTATTTCCGCTAAACGCATCTCCTCCGAAGAAAAATAGATTTGTAAATAATTGACCCACTTTTTCTTCATCTGTCATACTTTCAATTGTTTTTTCAACCCAAGCAATTTGAGTTTCATCTAAGTAATATGGTTTTTTACGTAAATCTACTAATTTTGCCATAATTTATTTCCCCCTAATAATACACTCCGTAAACGCACGTTTACGGAGTGAAAACTTTTCTTATTCTGCTAAAGCTTCTTCTTTAATACGTGCAATTTCCAATTGAATTTCTTCCATTTTTTCTTTATTTAATGGATAGAATTTCATTGCAATTACATTACAAATATATCCAAAGATAATGAATCCTGAGAACATTACTAAACCGATAAATTTCAACTCATTAGAATATGGAGTATCAACAGTTGGTAATTTGTCAGTAAATCCAATTGCAGCACATAAGACACCTACAAAAGCTGCACCAAACGATGAAATAATTTTATCTACTGCACTGAATAATGTTCCCATTAAACCTGGAACATAACGTCCTGAACGATATACTTCATAATCTGCACAATCAGCAGTCATTGGAATTACCATTGTACCTGCTAATCCATTTGCCCCTTGAGCTAAAATATTTAAAGTTAAGAACACGATTGTAAAGAAAGTAAATCCTGTGAACCCTTGTGAACCTGGTAATGAGAATGAAGTTGGATCACCAATATAGAACAATGCCCAAACTAAAGCATTTAAGATAATACCTGCCCAAGAACCCCAGAGTAGTGCTTTTCTTTGTCCTAAACGTTGTGCAATAAAGCGAACACCTAAAATCATAATTAAAATTTTAGGAATCAATGTATACTGGTTAAATGCATTTAATAATTTGAAATCTCCAATAATAATACCGAAAATAATTACTTGCACAGTTGCGTTTGTAGTTACCATTGCTGCTAATTTATCTGTTGATGCTGAAACAACAAGCATTTGAATCGCACGGTTATTTTTTAACACATCCCAATAATCTTTAAATGTCACTTTGACAGGTTTACCTGTTCCAAAGTATTCTGTACGATCTTTTGTTCTTAAAGCAAAAATTGCTAACCAAGTGAAAATAATTGTAATTGGAGCAATATACATCCATAATTCTTGGAATAATTCTGCTGTAAATCCACCGTATTTAGGAATCAAGTGTTGTGCTACAAATCCAGGAACTAATGCAAATAATACTGCATTATAAATTCCATCGTAAATTCCAAATGTAGGACGTTGTTTAGGGTCATTTGTTAAACAGCTTTGAGCTGATTTAGTTACTACAGTTTGTAATGTATAACCAATGATATAAATTAAATAAATGACTAAGAAATAAATAAATCTAAATTGTTCTGGTAAATGATGTGTTGTAAAGAACATTAAGAATGTAGTAATGACTAAAACAACATTACCTGCCGCGATAAACGGACGGTTTTTACCAAATTTTCCATCTGTTTTATCTAAAATATATCCAACGATTGGGTCAGTAATCGCATCCCAAATTCTCATAAATGTCATAACTGAAGTTGCTAATACAACTGCTACACCAACATATCCTGTTAAATAATATGCAACAAAGTTTAATAATACCAGCCATAAGTTTGTTGATGTATTATTCAATGCAAACAATGCCATTTGCCACGTTTTGGCTCTATGAATTCCTTTATTTTCCATATTTAAAACTCCCTTAATTATTTATTTTCTGCTTCTTCTAGATGTCTAGAATAAATTTCCTGGTATTTTGAGTCATTATACTTGTTATCTAAAAACTCTTTCAAAACACCATTAATTAAATTCGACCATGATTCCTTTTCTTTTCCATATAAAATTGGATAGAAGTAAACGTCATTATTTTTTGCTGCTTCTAAATCACCTGGTGCATCCCCAATCATCAGAATATTTTCTGGTGAAAATCCCTGACTCTTGATTTCTTTAATCGCTGCAAACTTGCTTCCTCTCTCTTGTCCAAAGAATTCAGAAACAAACTGCATTAATCCGTGTCTTTCCCATTCACTATTTACTGCTTCACTATTAGCTGAAGAAACAATAGCGATTTGAGCAGATTGACTAATAACTTCTAGCGCTTCCTTAACACCTTCAAATGGACGATCTTTTCCTTTTAATTCTGATTCAATTCCATTATTCACTGCTTTACTCCATTCCAAGGCTTTTTTTAGCACTGGATCTAACGAAGTAGCATATGCTTCTTCTAAAGACTGATTAGATAAAGACAATGTTTCATCACACCACTTTTGAAATACTGTATAATCTTCAACAGATTCTCCGTTTTGCTCTGCAAATTTCAAACCAAGTAGTAAGCCTTTAAAACGATTAATTCCACGTGTTTTTGAAAATAGGTTAATTCTATTCCATTCTTCTAGAAATTTTGTTTTATCTTTTATAGCAAAAATTTCAGCGGCTAGCGGTCCGAAAAATTGGATATGCTTTATATCCATCGTATCCATTGCACAGCCATCAGAATCTATACATACTATAAATTTGAATTTATCTGTAAAAACCATATATTCTCCTTTCCTTCAAGATGCTTATCATTCTTTTGAAATGTAACCATATCAGGTATACGCTTTCAAAAAGAATGTTAAAAAAATATCTTTTTAACTTCCGTTAAATTGATATGACCTTTAGCAGCGAATTCATCTGATGTTTATAGTATATCAGATTGAAACAAAATAATAAAGCCCTTTTTTTACAAAAAACATAATATCATTTATAAAAACCCACACAATTCATCCGACGTTTATCCAAACTTAAATATTCTTTTCTTTTTATATAAAATAAAAAATATTTTTATTTCTCCATAAAACTCTCCATTTTGACTATTCTTTCACTAAGTGATATTTATCCCTAAAACTAAAAAAACCTGCTGGATTTACCAACAGGTTAGGAAGTGGTTAAATTAATCTAAATATCTTTCTGGCACTTTTAAAACAGCGCAGATTTTCTTCAAATCTTCTTTTGAAAGAACATTGCTTTCATAAATGCTCTTACCACTAACTCTTTGAACATCTAATGCAATATGGGCTGCTTTATCAGCAGTTTCAATTAAGCCGAAGCAATCTTGATAATCTACACCAGTTGAAAGAACTCCGTGTTTACTCCAAACAACTAAACGATGAGTTTCTAATTCTTTAGCTGTAGCAGAACCAATTTGTTGAGTTCCTGGTACTTCCCAAGGTAGAACAGCGATTCCATCAGGGAATACTACGATTGATTCAGTTAACACTGACCATAAATCTAATGATAAAGATTCAGTTGTTACATCATTTAATAAGCAGTATGTCACAACATTTGTTGCATGATTATGAATAACTACTCTATGATTTGGGTTTTGTTTTAATCTTGCTGCGTGAGATAATACATGCATGAAGATTTCACTTGTAGGACGTTTTCCTGTAACAAAACCTGCAACGACTTGATAACCTTTATCTGTTAATTGAATGATACCAGTATCCGCATGTGGTTGTGAATGTAATGTTCTAAAATGACTTCCAGAAGCTGTAATTAAAATATATTCTCCTCTTACGTGTTCTGGAACATCTAAAACTTCCACTTCTTTTCTATTTTCAGCATAGTACGTATATTCTGTACCAGCCAAGCTGCTTTCAAGATTTTCAGCTTCTTCAACTGTTAAACGATAACTAACATTTCCACCGTTATATTCGTCCCAGCCTTTATTCCACATATCATATGTCACTTGACATAATCCTTCGATAAATTTAGGATACCCCATAATTATTCCCCTTCTTTAACTGTAATATTTTTCAGCCGTACCTGAAAAAAATTTTTTTGTTTATCCAACATAATAGTAACCGTTTTCTTGACTGCCGTCAACCGAATTTGTTTATTTTTTAATAATTTATACATGATTTATCTCAACACCTTATTATTATGTGATTTTGCTGAGATTAAATATTCAATTTAACAAATTCATAGACGATTCCTAATAATTTTCTATAAAAAGAACGGATCCCGATAATGAGATCCATTCTTTTATTACTTTAAATCTTTCCCATTACTCAAATTCTTTGATTCTACTATTCTATCTATTTCTGAACCAAGCCTTTGAATTTTCGTATTATTTACGATTCTTTTTTAGTGCTACGGAATTTCTTAAATTTTCTTTCATCAAATTCCTTAAATAAATTCTGCTTATCCAAGTAAATAGCAACAGGTAAAATTAAGACCGTTAACCAAATCATCTGGGAAATGATAGAATAGACAAATAGTATACCTAATACTAAAACAAGCAACTTCTTCATTCTATTCGCCCGCTTCTAATGTTTCATTATATTTCTTTCTATCTTTTAATAGCCATACATAAAGAGCTAACCATACAACTCCTAATACAATAGCGATAACATCTCCATTAAATCCATTTGCTAAAATATAACGAATATCTGGTCCTTCAAAAGTAGCCCATGAAATTAAACCACTTTGATTTAATGTTTTTGTTTCTTCTGCTAAACGAGTCATATATGGAGTGAAGTAAGTTGCTCCATATAAGAATAAAGGAGTAGAAATTAAACCATGAATAATCATTCTTAACACATTACCATTTGTTAATAATAACGCTCCTACAACAAATGATAAATTAATAATACCTGCAAATGGTAATACAATATTATTTGGTAAAACGATAGATCCTACTAAAAGGAATGGGATTGTAAAGATAACTGCTACCCATAATTCATTACGTCCACCAAGTACTGGCCAGTCTAAGCCAATATAAACTTCACGATCTTCAAATTTTTCACGCATAAAGTCAGATACTGCCTCTGAAATTGGTGATAAAGCTTGAGAGAATAATTTTGATACCATTGGAAATAATGTTAAAGCTGTTGCAGCTTGAACTGAAAGAGTTAATGCGTATTTAATACCATTACCAGATGCAGCTCCTAATGCAAATCCAATAATAGCCCCCATTACTCCATTTTCACCAAATACACCAATTTTTTCTTTTAATGTATCTGCATCAAATTGTTTATTTAAAATAGGGATTTTTTTCAATAATTCATCAATTGGATGTAAAATTACTGCAATCATACAAATGAAGTGAGGTACTGTAATCCCTGGCACTCCAGTTAAACGTTCTACTTCTGGTGCAAATACATCTCCAAGTTTTAGTTCTAATACAATAATAATAGCTGCTGCAATAAATCCTAAGAAAATGTTATTTGTAAAGTACGTTACAATTACTGCTGTAAAAATTTTATTCCAAACATTCCATAAGTCTACATTTAACGTTTTTGTTTGTTTAGTCACCAACATAATAAAGTTAATCGCTAATTGTAATGGGAACACTAAGAAAGCATAAGGCCAAGCCCAACTAATTGCTGCAGCTCCAGGCCAACCAATATCAACCGCTGGTAAACTTAATCCAGTATGAGTTGTTAAATCATTTGCTGCTGCACCCATACTTGTCATAATAAAGTTTACAAGAATTCCCATACCTGTAAATGCAATCCCTAAAGTTAACGCTGCTGTGAAAGCTTCTCTGAACTTCATTTTCATTGCTAATCCAACAATTAACATTAAAAATGGAACAAATACTGCCGCACCTAAATCCAAAATATATTGAATAATTACTTGTAAGGTTTCCATAATTTTTCCTCCTAACTATTTAAGAAATCTATAATTTTTTGTAACTCTTGTTTTTGACCCATTCCTGTTAAAAATGCAATTCCGTTAAATACTGGAACTCCATAGTCTTTTTTTGCTTTAACGATTGAAATATATCCATCTGCTGATTTTAAATGCATTTCTAACGCCTTCATATCAACAGCTTCAATCTCGCAAGGTACATTGGCTTCTTTTAATAATCTTTCAACTTTTGATGCTACTGTTTGAGAAGTAGCCACTCCTGATCCACATGCAACAATTAATTTTTTCATAACTCTTCCTCCATTTCTACTGTTACAAATAATTGATAAACTTCTTCTTCCGATTTTGCATTTTGCAATTTTGTAATAAATTCATCTTGTCCAAAAATATTCATTAGTTCCACTAACAAACCTGTTTGATTTTTTGGTTCAGAAATTCCTAATACAATTACAAAATTTACAGGAACCTCTTCATCCGATGTTCCCATCTGAATAAAAGTTATAGGTTTTGATAATTTAACAATGTAAATAAAAGGTTTTTTTACATATTCACTATACGTATGCGGAATTGCTACTGCTGTTTTTTCTAATCTTAATCCTGTCGGAAATTCCTCCTCTCTTTCCACAATTGCAGATGCAAATCCATCTGTTACAAACCCTTTATCAAACAAAGTTTTAGACAATTTTTGAAGCAATTCTTTTTTGTCTTCACCCACTCCTTCTAAATTAATTAATTGTTTATTGACTAACTGTGATATAATTGTCATTTTTTTCACTCCTTATAATATTGATTCAAAGTTAGCTTCCGAAAACAAAGCCGTTATAAAACTTTCATGATCTTCGCTCTCCCATAAATTTTGTATATAAGAAGAACTATCAATCTTAGAATAAATTACCTTTAAGGCATCTTTATAAAGTTCTAATTCCTTTTCCGCAATTGCAATTAACATTACGACTTTAACTAAATTTTGCCCCCAATAAATTGGTTTCTCTAATGTCATCATAATTAATTCACTAGTATGAACTTCTTTTGGACTAGCATGAGGAAGTGCTATACCTGTGTAAGTACTTGTAATTCCTAAATTTTCTCTGTGGCGTATAGTCTTTTCAAATTTTATATTTTGAAGATTTTTCTCATTAGCCAATTGAATAATCTTTGACAAACACTTATCTACACTGCTTACCTTTTCTCTAATATATATCGATTTCCCAAGTAATTTTTTGATAAGTCGATTCGTATATTCTTCATCATTTTTCATTAAAAAGTTATATTGTGTTTGTTCCATTGTATTGGCTAAAAATTTCCTTTGGATTTTTAGTAAATCTTCTTCTTTCATAATCGTTCCAACATGTATGTACGGAAACGATACATTTTTTAATTCCACAGAACTAATCACTAAGTCATTTTCGCTAACATCTAAATAACTTGCTTTAGAATATTCTACTTTATGCATATGTTCGTACTGACCTGTTATTTTCCTAACTTGATTCAATAATAATTCTGATGTTGCTAAACTGTGTGGGCATATTACATAAATATTCATTGGTTTTTTTATTTTTTCTACTGATATTTCTAAATGTATGGTTAAAAGTGCCGCTTCATTATCGGTCAATTCTACATTGAAGTTATTCTTAAAAACTTTTCCTGATAACCAAACAAAGTTATACAAAACTCCATACTGGTATTTAATTTCTTCCATCAAATCACTTTTTAAATGAATTTTATTTCGTAATCTCATAATCATTGCTGGAATATGATTGATTAACATTCCTCTTAAATACTCATCTTGTTCAAAATGAATACCTGCCAATTCTCCAACCAATGCTATAAATTCATCCACTGTTTTCTCAATTTGAACATTAGACTCTAAATAAGAATTTTCATAATTTCCAATAGTAATTAAACTCTGACAAAGAGAAATAATCTCCTTTTCGGCAACTTCTTTTCCAGAAACTTCATTCAATAAATCTCTAGCTAATAAATAAGTTTCAATAATTTTTGGATTATTACTATCTAAATCATTTTGTTGTTCTATAAAGTATCCATTTTCCCAACGAATATCGAAAATCACCAAATCCATTAATAAATAATGACGATATTCATAACAAACTGAAAACTTATATTTTTCTAACAATCGATTCATAATTTGGATGATTTCTTGAACTCTATTCTGATTAATACATCCATAATTCGATAATCCTGTTAAATTAAAATGAATTAATCCACTTAATAACTTATTACGAAAGAACTTCCTTATATTGTCTTCCAGACCATCCAAAGTTATTTTTCCTTGTTGTTTAGTCAACTTTATTCCATTCTTAATAATCTCTTTTTCCAGTTCATGAATTTCTCTTCGTACAGTTGATTCACTCGTGAAATTTTCAATGGAACAATCTAAAATATCAATTTCATTTTTCAGCATAAATGTAGATAATAGTTTACACTCTTCATTTTGCTTATTTGTTTTTTGTGAAACTTGAAAAGTTTTCTTCAATTGTTCTTTATATTTTTCATCTATTTCAATATAAATTCCCATACTAGGTTTTTTCTTTATCACTGAAGAAAAAGCTTTTAGATATTGATTAATAACTGAAATATCATTGTAAATTGTTTTAGTGGAAACTAAATACTGTTGAGCTAATACCTTTCCTGTCACAGGCTCATTTTCTTGAATTAATCGATTCAATAGATCCACCTGTCTATTATTCATTAAAATCACCCTCCAACTATTTCCACACTTCTATTTTAAAACGTTTGCAAAAAAATATTAAATCAACTTTTTTCCAGAACATTGTGGAAGTTTTATTTTTCCTTTTTTAAATTACAATTTTCCATGTATAAAAAACACGTAATTTATTTCCTATTATTTTCCTACTTTATCCCTTTGCAATCAATATCCTCTATTCAAATTTGTAAATCAAAAATATAAAAAACGACTTTTAACTATTAGAAGAAATCTAACAGTAAAAGTCGTTAATTTATCTTAAATTCTACTCTTCTCCCACACCAGGTCGATATGCAAGAACACCTAATCCCATAAAGATAACTAATGTCACACTTAAGAATACAACCTGTTCTTGAATCATTCCTGTCATAGAAATCGTTTGACGTAATCCTGATACTGAATAACTCATCGGAAGCCATGGATTGATCGTTT
>CAUSWE010000026.1:0-24194 GCA_963535215.1 uncultured Granulicatella sp.
TAAAGACTTAATTTGGTGTTAAATTTTATCCACCAACAGAATTTGTCGATGAGCCCTCTCTCTTCTCCGTTTTAAAACTGTTCTGTTTTCACTACTTGTTTTTCTTCTAAAATTGTAAACATTTCTTTGGCATCTTCTTTTCTTGTTGAATCTAAAATTGCATCCACTCGAATGGTTACAGTCTTATTTCCAAATTGGATTGTAATAATATCTCCTACTTTTACTTCCGTTGAAGATTTTGCCACTTTATTTTGTACCGTAATTCTTCCTTTATCGGCTACTTCTTTTGCAACACTTCTTCTTTTAATTAATCGAGATACTTTTAAATATTTATCTAATCTCATTCTTTTCTCCTCTTTTCTTCCATTTTCTTGTAAATCTTAATAGTGATTTCCCTTTTGGAATCATCAACCATTCACGAATGGTAAATAATTTTATCCGAATCGCTCCAATTATGAATACCACCATTCCAACACTCACTAATAATAGAGCAATCAGTGAATCTTTTGTTCGAGAATCTCCAGCTGGGAAATAGCGTTCAAAGAAGCTATTCAAAATTCCTACCACAATTGCCATTCCTATCGTTACAATTCCTAATTTTATCATCGTTGATTTTTGATCCTTCGAAGAAGACTGACCCTCTCCACTCAGAATCCAAATCATTGCTAGCATCATAAATAAGCCTAAAATCGTCGCAATACTAGCTCCTAATGTTTGAAACAATCGAATAAAGACAATATTGCCAATTCCTTTTGTAATCAATCCGACCAATAAAGCCATAAGCGTAATGGAATATTTTCCAGTACTTTGTAATATTCCATGGTAAGCCATCATCATAGACGCTAACACAATACTGATAACATAAACACTAAGCACATCGTTCCCTTGAATATCTCCAAAAAGCATATGATTGACCCTTGGTAAAACCACTAATAATCCTACTGTTGCTACAACTGAAAATACCATTGTCATTTTTAAAAGAGATTGTTTCAATTGTTCAAATTCTTCTAAATGTTGCTTTATATAACTACGACTGAGTAATGGTAAGTAGCTTGAAGAAAATCCCACTCCTACAACCATTCCTAATTGCACTAGTGGTTGTCCTCTATCAAAAATTCCTTTTAAATCTTTGGCAACTTCTTGACTAATTCCCTGTTCTACTAGACCTTTAAATAAGGTGAATGAATCTATTAATTGGAATAATACTAATATCGAACTTAATAAACATAAAGTTCCCCCTTCAATGACTAATCTCTTTAGCAATACTCCCCATTGAATCTTATGCGGTTCAATCACTCGACTGCCATTCCAACTTTCAAAGGAATCTGATTTTTTATAATACAATAATACAAAAGTTGCCATCACTGCAGCCACAACTGCGCTAGACATTGCCCAAGTCCCAACTGCATATAAATCATTCGTAAGACTGCCATAAAAACTTGCAGCTAATAAAATAACACTCACTCGCACAACTTGTTCCGTTACTTGAGAAACAGCCGTCGGAACCATTCGATTCGTTCCTTGGAAATATCCCCTTGCAATAACCAAAAATGGCATCATTAAAAACATCCACGAAACACTTTGAATGACTGGGGATAATAAAGTATCTCCCATCCATAAAGCGATGAGTTCTGACTGTGTATATAGAAGTAAAAATACTCCTATTCCTAATCCACTTAAAATCCAAAATAATCGTTTTAAAAGAGGAGATAATTCATAATCTGAACGATACTGAGCAATTAATGCTGAAACAAATACTGGAAAACCAGAGAGAGCAAAGGTCATTCCAATTCCATAAATGGGATATACTTGCTGATAAACGTAAAAGCCTGTATTTCCAACCATATTTTGGAAAGGTACTCGATAAACGGCACTTAATATTTTTGCAATGAAAGCTGCTAGTGACAATATCAATGCTCCTTGCATCATCTGTCTATTCGATTTAACCATTGGATCCCCCTCTCTGTTCTTATTCATTTTCCTCTTTTTGATTTGCTACAACTTCACAACATTTTTCTAAGAAAAGTTTTATTTGTTCTAACCATAAATCAGTTGGTTGATTCGTTACATTGAGCAATACTTGTAAAGTTGTACCTTTTTTAGTGACTTGAGCAGGTAATTTCACTGGCCCAAGCGCTTCAAAAATGGCAACTCCTTCTAATCGTTGAGCTACCGGTTGAGCAATGGATACAATGATTGAATATTGTTTTTTCTTAATCGAAGTAATCGATAATTGCTCAGCAAAATATTTTAACATCCCAACTTCTAATAAATAACTCACTTCATCAGGGAATTCTCCAAAGCGATCAATAAAATCATCCAATAATTCATGATACGTTTCCATACTATCAATCGAACGAATACGTTTATACATTTCGATTTTTTGACGTTCATCTTGAATATAAGTGGCTGGAATATAAGCATCTACTTGTAAATCAATTTCAACAGAATCTTCCATTGTTGGAACTGCTTTCCCTTGTTTTTTCAATACTGCCTCACTCAACATTTGAGAATATAAATCAAATCCAACAGAATCAATGAATCCATGCTGTTGTTTCCCTAATAAATTCCCTGCACCACGAATCGATAAATCTCTCATCGCAATTTTGAATCCTGATCCTAATTCTGTAAAGTCACGCATCGCTTGCAGACGTTTTTCTCCAACTTCTGTTAAAGTTTTATCTGGTTGATACATTAAATAAGCATACGCAATACGGTTCGTTCGACCCACTCTTCCACGTAATTGATATAACTGAGACAAGCCCATATGGTCTGCATTTTCAATAAAGAGGGTATTTACATTTGGAATATCTACCCCTGTTTCAATAATCGTTGTTGTCACTAAAACATCATATTCGCCTTCAATAAATTGATATAAAATATTTTCTAACGTCGTTTCACTCATTTGTCCATGAATGACTCCGACTCTTGCTTCAGGAACTAATTGACGTAATTCATCTGCTTTCTTCTCAATGGTTTCCACACGATTGTATAAATAGAAGACTTGTCCACCACGTGCTAATTCTCGTTCAATACCATCTTTAATTGTAATAGCTTGTTGTTCCATCACAAAAGTTTGGACAGGATAACGGTTTGAAGGTGGTGTTTCAATCACAGATAAATCACGTACTCCTAACATCGACATATGCAAGGTTCTAGGAATTGGAGTTGCGGTTAGCGTTAAAACATCGACTTGAGATTTTAATTGTTTCAATCGTTCTTTATGTTTAACCCCAAATCGTTGTTCTTCATCGACTACTAATAAGCCTAAATCTAAGAAACCTACATCTTTTGATAACACACGATGCGTTCCAATCACGACATCCACTTGCCCTTTTTTCAGACCATCAATGGTTTCTTGTTGCTCTTTCTTCGATCTAAATCGACTTAACAATCCAATCGTAAACGGATAATCTGCAAATCTTTGAACAAAATTTTCATAATGTTGTTCTGCTAAAATCGTTGTTGGTACTAATACAGCAGCTTGTTTGCCGTCCATTAACGCTTTGAAAACTGCACGCATCGCTACTTCTGTTTTCCCATAACCAACGTCTCCGACAAGTAATCGATCCATTGGTTTATCTTTTTGCATATCTGCTTTTATTTCCTCGATACTTCTTAACTGGTCTTGGGTTTCTGAATAAGGAAAGGCATCTTCGAATTCTTTTTGTTCTACGGTATCCTTGCTGAAAGCATATCCTTTTTCTGCATCACGTTTTGCATATAATTCAATCAATTCATCCGCAATATCTTCAATTTTAGTTTCAACTTTGCGCTTTGTTTTTGCCCATTCGCTACTTCCTAATTTATTTAATTTAGGAACTTTTGCATCCGAAGAAACATATTTTTGAACTAATTTAATTTGATGAACAGGAACAAATAAATGTCCTCCATCTTGATAATGAATGGACATGTAATCTTGATGGACACCATTAATTTCTAATGTTTCCATCCCTTGATACACACCGACTCCATGATTAACATGGACAACATAGTCTCCAACTGCTAATTCGGTATAACTCTTCAATCTTTCCGCATTAGAAATCTTATGATTTCTTGGAGCACGCTTCGTTAATTTATTAAATAGTTCTTTTTCTGTCACGACCACAAATTTATCTTGTGGTAATTCAAATCCATGGCTAAAGGATCCAACCATAATTTGAAAAATTCCTTCTTGTACTTCTTTTGTAATAATCGCCGGAATATCAAAATCATGGAATGTTTGTTCTACTTTTGAAGCTCTCGTTAATTGATCCACCACTACGATAACCGTTGCCTTTTGTTTCGCCCAACGATCTGCTTCTACTTTTACCATTGGCATTTGCGAGAAGAATTGAGTCATCGAACGTTCTTGAATATTATGAATAGCTTCAAACGTTAATCGGCCCAACCCTTTTTGGAATAATGAAAAGTACGTTCTTGGAAGAGTCGAGTCTTTTAACACCTTTTTCCCTTCAAAAATCATATCGAGCGAACTAGCAATCATTCCTAATTCTAATTGATGAATTTTCCAAAATCCTGCTTCTTCATGAAGTGAACGTTGTTTTTCTTGAATACGAGCATAATCATCAATTATTAAATACCCTTTTTTAGACACATAATCTAAAATAGTCGTTTTCTCTTTATAAAATAGTTCGAGCCAATAAGAAATCTTAGGAGGAATCTCTCCTTCTTCTAATTGCGTCAACAAGTGATTCATTTGATTCGTTAACAATTGAGTACGTTCATCTGATTCACTACTCTTTATATCTTTTTCATAAGCTTTTTGTATTTTAGCTTTTGCCTCAAACACTACCTCATATTCAAATGGAATATCTGTTGCTGGTAAAAGAATGATATTTTCCACCATTTCAAGTGAGCGTTGCGTTTCTGCATCGAAATACCGTAACGAATCTAATTCATCATCAAAAAAATCTAAACGGATCGGATGTTCTTGATTCAACGGATAAATATCAATAATTCCTCCACGAATTGAAAATTCTCCTGGTGCTGCTACCATCGCTTCTCTACGATAACCCATCCGTCCTAATTGAGTCACTAATTCTTCTACTTCTAAGTTTGTTTCTCCAACGACTAATTCAATAGTACTTTTCTTCCAAACTTCTAAAGGTACTAATGGCTTTTGAATCCCTGATAATGGAACGACTACAATTCCTTTTTCTCCACTTGCTAAAAACTGCAAAGTTCGAATTCGATTACTAATCACTTCAGGAGAGTGAATCGAATATTCTGCTGCTAAAGATTCCTCTACTGTAAATAAATAAACTTCATCTTCATACCACTGTACTAATTCTTCATATAATTGTGTCGCTTGTAGCATTGTTGGTGTTACAATAACTATTGGTCCCTTCCAATTTTCATATGCATTTGCTACAGCTAAATGCTTCGCTGCTCCAGTTAATCCTAAAACTAACTGACTTTGCATCATAGGAAGGTTTTCTATCCATTCTTTAAAACTATGGATCTGTTTTTTACTAATTCCTAACGGTAACATATTTTTTCCTTTCTCTTTATACAGGCACTAAAAAGGTTGAAACTTTCGCTCCAGCCTTTTTTTAAATTTATTTAATTGTAACGATTCATTGTTTGAATAAAGTTATCGCCTTTTATCCAATCCCTTAGCGCTTCTACGCTTTTAGCTACAGATGCTAAAATTTCTTCTTGTTCCTCTTTTTCAAAATTAGCCAACACGTGATTGACCACACTTCTACCTGGAGCAGGTCGTCCTACACCAATTTTTATACGATTAAATTGGTCACTTCCTAAGCAACTAATGATACTCTTAATCCCATTATGTCCTCCGGCACTGCCTTTTTGACGCAAACGAATTTTCCCAACTGGAAGATCCATATCATCATAAAGCACTACAATATCTTCCATATCAATTTTAAAATAATTCATTAATGGACGAACTGCTTGACCGGATAAATTCATATACGTCAACGGCTTCATTAAAATGACTTTTTCTCCATCAATATGTGTTTGAGTAAAAGTTGCATCAAATAATGCTTGATTAAATTCTAAATTTTCTTGATAAGCAAATTCGTCAACGGTAATAAATCCAATATTATGACGAGTTCCTTTATATTTTGCTCCTGGATTTCCTAATCCAATAATTAATTTCATACGTTCACACCCATTTCTATCTTGAGTCCTACTTAGTATATCATAAACTGTTCAAAAATCGAAAATTTAACGAACAAACCATGGTGTGAGAGAACTTTCACATTTATTTTTTCACCATTCCCCTCTCTATGAAAATATATAAATCATTATTTGTTCGCAAATGAAAACGGAAGAAACCGCAAACATACTCTTTTGAAAAAAATCTAATTTTCCAAAACTTCGGATGAAGTATCACAAATTAAATCGTGCTATACTATGGATAGTTATTCCAGGAAGGAATAAGGAGGTAATACAATGGAAAAAACAATTAAATCTAGTAACAAGGTGATTTTAGTGGGTGACGGTGCTGTAGGTTCTAGTTATGCATATGCACTTGTCCTTCAAGGAATTGCAGAAGAACTAGGAATCATTGATCTTGCAAGAGAAAAAACAGAAGGTGATGCGTTAGACTTATCACACGCTCTAGCATTCAACTCTCCTAAAAAAATCTATGCAGCAAGTTATGAAGACTGCCACGATGCAGATGTTATTTGTATCACAGCAGGCGCTCCACAAAAGCCAGGAGAAACTCGTCTAGACTTAGTACACAAAAACTTAAAAATCTTAAAAGCCATTATTGACCCAATTATGGCAAGCGGATTTGATGGAATCTTCTTAGTTGCAGCAAATCCAGTAGATATTTTAACGTATGCTACTTGGAAATTCTCTGGATTACCAAAAAATCGTGTTATCGGTTCAGGCACTGCATTAGATAGCGCTCGTTTCCGTCAAGTAATTGCAGAATTAATCGGTGTTGATGCACGTAATGTTCACGGATATATTCTTGGAGAACATGGGGATACTGAATTCCCAGTTTGGTCACATGCCAATGTCGGTGGTCTTCAAATTTACGAATGGGTTCGTCAAAATCCAGATACTGATGAAGAAAAATTAGTCGAAGTATTCTTCCAAGTAAGAGATGCTGCTTATGAAATCATTTCTAAAAAAGGAGCTACTTATTACGGTATTGGAGCTACTTTAGCAAGAATCACAAAAGCCATCTTAAATAACGAAAGAGCCATCTTCCCATTATCTGTTTACCTTGAAGGACAATATGGACAAGAAGATGTTTATATCGGAGCTCCAGCTGTTATTGGGCGCGATGGTATTCGTCAAATTATTGAAATCCCATTGGCTGATGCTGAACAAGAAAAAATGGATTTATCAGCTACTGCCTTAAAAGAAGTCATTCACGATGCCTTTGAACGTTTAGAAAACGAATAATCATTGAAAATACTGAAAAAGCACAAAATCGCAGGCGCTCGCCATTGATTTTGTGCTTTTATTTTTTGCGTAAACATTCCTCATTCTCTATTATCCAATTTTTGAGTCCATAAATATGTGGCAATAAGCTCTTCCCTAAAGGAGTTAAACCATAATACGTCTTTTGTCCTGTAGAAGATTCCCCTTTTTTATAAACGATATGAATTTCCATTAAATCATTTAACGTTTGTGCGAGCATTTTTCTTGAAACTATTCCAATTTCACGCTCTAATTGTGCAAAATACATTTCCTCTTCAGCTAACGTTAACACAATAAATATACTCCATTTTCCAAGTAACGGCAAAGCTAACTCTCGTAAACATCTGTCTTTTTCCATAGGCACCTCAAAGTAACTTCTTTTCTAACAAGCTTAATCTGATTATCATTATACCCATAACTAGATATGATTGCTATAAAGGAGTGTTTCGATGTTTTTTAAAACTTTTGAATTCGAATTTGAAACAAGACGATTAATGTGGTATTGCCCTTATGGCGGAAGTGATTTTGCCGAAGTTCAATCTACTACAGAGAAAATACAAGAAAAAAATTATGAATCTTGGTATACCGAATGGTATAAACTCGGCAGCAAATTAACAACAAAAAAATTTAACAGTTCTATTTCTAAAGGGAAAGCATATTTAAGAGCTAGTCGATATTTTCAAGCAGCTGAATTTTTCTTGTCTCCAAAAGACAGCAGAAAACTAGATTGCTATCAACTATCCGTCGATTATTTTTATAAAGGTCTTCATTTATTGTCGATTGCTTATGAACTGAAGGAAGTCCCCTTTGAAGATTATTCCTTACGAACATTATTTTTTAAAACAAATCAAACACCTAAAGGAACATTATTGATTTGTGGTGGATTCGACGCCTTATTAGAAGAACTTTATTTTACGAATGTAAAAGCATCTTTAGAAGAAGGTTATCATGTCATTTTATTTGAAGGTCCCGGACAATCTAGAGCTATACGAACGTATCAAAAAAGCTTTACTGAAAGATGGGATTTAGTCGTAGAAACTATTCTTCAGTCTTACCAAGAAGAGATTGTCTTACCAAAAATCGGAATCGGACTGTCATTAGGTGGATTATTAATTGCAAGAGCTTCCGCACTAAACGAGCATTTATTCGATAAAGTTGTTTTATATAATTATTTTCCAAATATGTTGGATTCCTTTAAAACGAATATCCCGAAAATGCTTCATCCCTATTTAAAAAGTCAATTCCCACCCTTTTTAGAAAAAATAATTGAGACATATCTTTCTCATGTACCCTTTTTAAATTGGCAAATGGAACATGCAAAATGGGTTTTCGGATGCGATTCACTCAACCAACTCATCATTCGATGTCGAGATTTTTCAGAACTTCCTGTAAAAAATCCAGTTCTTATCTGCGTTGCAAAAAATGATAACTATTATCCTTCTGACTTAGCAACACCATATTTTGAACAATTAGACGTTCCAAACAAAGAAATGAAAATTTTTGACAAAGATCAGGACTACAGCGATCTTCATTGTCAAAATGGCGCTGCATTTGATACGAATGATGTGATTTTTGACTGGCTTTTGGAAGGTTGATGTAACATGATTAATTGACATAAAAAATATTTTTGGTATAATTTATACAGAAGAAGTCGGAGAGTAATACCGACTCTAAAAAGAAAATACTCTAAAGTTGGTGTAGTCGTAAGGGTCGCGACTCTAAAAAGAAAGACCCTTTTTTTGTATAATAGAGGTCTAGTTTATGTCAAAAATCACTAAAAATAGTCTATATTTTCATTTGCTAACTCAAGAATATTTTGAAACTTATCAAGAATTAGATGAATTTCAGCAAGATAATGCTCGTGGGCATGGTGTTATGATTCTCGATATTAATAAAAAACTGATTGCAATTCCGCTTCGTTCTGGTATTTCAGATAATCTTAAAAATTCAAATCATTTATTTCCTTATACAAGCTATAAACGTCATGATGGAAAAATGTGTCTGAAAGCTTTAGATTTCAGTAAATTGACTATTATTGAGGAAAAAGATATTGATAATTCAAAAATATATCACTTTAAAAATCCAAATGAAAAAAATTTTTATCTTAAAAATTCAAATCGTATTTTCTCAAGAGTTAAGAATTACGTAAATAAGTATATTAAAATTTGTTCAAGGATTGAAAATGGAGATGCTGTCACTTATAGAACTTTAACTCCCTATCGTTTTAGCACTCTACGCAACTTTCATAATGAATTAGGAATAGCAATTTCTAAAGAAGATTTTATTAACCAATTAAAAGATAGTTTTCAATAAAAGGTAAATGAATCCATTACAAACGGGATAATTTTGGTACATTTCGTTTTAATTTTCTATATTATAATTGGAAGAATCATATTTTCATTTCAAATTTTATCTTACTTCTCATCGAAAGGAAAAGCTTACATTATATGATTAAACTAATTGCCATCGATATGGATGGAACGCTGTTAAATTCAAAAAAACAATTACTAGAAGAAACGAAACAATATTTCAAAGAATTTCACAACAAAGATACAGAAACACTATTAGTTCTATGTACAGGCAGACCTGAAACGGGAATACGCCCTTACTTAAAAGACTTAGGCTATCTTGAAGAAAATCATTATATTATTAGCCAAAATGGCGCTAATATTTATGAAAGCCAAACAGGAAACCGCATCATGGATGCATTTATAGATTCAGCTGCCATTAAAAAATGGATTCAACTTGGAAAAGACCACGACATTAGTGTGATGGGAGGCGGAGTTGATTATTACTACTCCTTTGACCAAGAACCAACAGAATGGATGGAATATGATGTAAAAATTATCAACGGTGAAATCAAACGCATTACAATGGAAGAATCTCTAACAACAGATTTTTATAAAATTTTACTACTTGGAGACGAAGAACAATTAAATGAATTTGAAACCATGATTCCAGATGCATGGAGAGAGGAATTTTATGTAGTTCGTAGCCAAAAATATTTAATCGAAGTGCTAAAAAAAGGCGTTAATAAAGCTTACGGATTAGAAAAATTAGTTCAAAAACTCAACATCAATCGAAACGAAATTGCTGCTATCGGTGATGCCGCAAATGATATCGAAATGCTTCAATACGCTGGATTAGCAATTGCAATGGGAAACGCCACAGAAGAAGTGAAAAATCTATGCGACATAGTAACAGACACGAACGAAAATAATGGCGTGATTAAGACGATTGAACGACTGATTAGTGAAACGAAATAAAAAACAGCTGAACGGCTCTCGTGAGCTATTCAGCTGTTTTTATCATTAAGGATTTCTTCTATTTACTATAGCTAACAATGGGTTTTTTAACGAAAGAAAAATTTCAATTAAACCCATTCTCCGTTAGCATTTACATAATATCCATCAACAGTAGTACTTACTGCTAAAGCACCTGAACCATAAGAATAGTACCATTTAGTGCTTACTTGATACCAACCAGTCTTCATTGAACCTGAAGCTGTTAAATAGTACCATGTTCCGCTTAGGCTTAACCAACCTGTTTGCATTGCGCCTGAACCGTTTAAGTAGTACCATGTTCCACTTTGATTTAACCAACCTGTTTGCATTGCACCTGAGCCATTTAAGTAGTACCATACTCCACTTTGACTTACCCAGCCAGTTTGCATTTTTCCATCATTTGCTAAGTAGTACCAAGCTCCGCCTACTTGTACCCAACCAGATTTTTGACGACCTTGTTGATCATAATAGTACCAATATCCATTGTCTTGAACCCAACCTTGTTTTGGAGCTGTTGTTGGTTCTTTTCGGTCTTCAGGTCTTAAATAAGCAATATCATGTACTGCTGGTACATCTTTTGAACTATCAGCTTCAGAAACATCTTTTGATGATGGTGCTGTTGATGTTCCTTTAGCTTTATTCATTGCAGCTTTAATTTTATCAAGACTTGTATATCCTTTTAAGTAGTTTTGTCCTGCAACAAATTCTGCATAAAAGTAATCTCCACCTTCTAATCTTTTACCATCAAGTCTTCTTGAAGGATCGGACAATTTCATGTATGCTTCTAATACATTTCCAGTTTCAGGATTATACCAAGAGATATCACCTGATTCGTTAAAATAAAAAATTCCATAATCATTTCTTGCTACATTACCTACATATTTAAAATCATCAGCTTTATCAAATGGATGTGAAGCATCAGAATAATATGTTCTCCAACCAATTTTATCATTAATTCTAACTCTTCCATCATTTGTTTGATTTTGCGCTGGTGGTGTTGCTACTGGCGCTGTTCCTTTAGGCTTGTTCATTGCAGCTTTAATTTTATCAGAGTATCATAACCTTTTAGATAGTTTTGACCTGCAACATAGCGACCAAACATTGCATCTCCACCTTCATAAGCTCCTAAAACGTTTATTCGTTTTAAATTCTCTAATGTAACTACTTCTAATGATTTCCCACTCTTAGGGCTATACCAACCTAAATCTCCTGATTTAGAAAAATAAAATACACCCCAATTATTTGATGCTACATCACCAATATATTTGAAATCATCAGCTTTTTCAAATGGATGTGAAGGATCACCATAATCATTACGCCACCAAATTTTATCAGTAATCACTGTTTTATTAGTTGCTTCAGCATGAACTGAATTCAACCCTAAAATAACTGTAAATAAAGCAAGTATTAACGCCATTAAAGTACTTCTTTTTTTCATTAAAAGCTCTCCTTTTTATTAAATTCTTTTATTATCCCCCATTTATCAACTATTAGAGGAAATCCTATGCATAAAATATATAACAAAAAAAAAAACAATTATTTCTATCAATATAATAGCTAGAACTTTAAACTTTTACAGTATTCCTAAGAATAAGATATATTCATATTTTGTATAAACCGACTTTTCTTCCTATTTGCTTAACTACTCGTTATTTATATAGTAGTCTCTACACTAAACAGAGCAACCTTTATTTTGATTGTTCTGTACAATAGAATGCGCTACAATGTATTTACAAAATATCTTTACAAGAGGTAGTTATTATGACGAGTACTCAACCAGTGAATTTCAGAGCAGATTCTATATTCTATAAACAAACAAAAGAAATACTAGCAAATGAAAAGATAACTCTATCTGATGTATTCAACGCAGCACTTCGTAAAATTGCAACAGGCGAAGTTGACCCTAAAGAATTTATATTCAGTGATTCTCAAGAAACACAATATCAAGTTACCTTTGAAGACTTGAAAAAGGAGATTTTACTTGGTCATCAAGACATTAATCAAGGTAAGCTGACTTCTTTATCAGATGTGAGAAAGGAATTTGGTCTTGACTAATCACTAACGCCCCCATGTCATTCAAAAGAACAGAAAAAAAGACCTCCCATTGTAGTATGGGCACTAGAAGCCATCCGGCTTCTAGTGCAGGAAAATTTGAGACCCTAGGCTCAAATTTTAGCCAAGAGACACCGCAGGTGGCTACTGGCGTCCTAATACTACAATCATTAGAAGTCTTTTTTTCTTATTCCCCATCTACCGTGAAAATCGAAGCAAACTCATCCGTTTCTTCTGGCTCAGTTTCTTGCGACTTAGGCTCTAAGAAATAACATTCCTCAACAATCACCTCTGTCACATAAACATCCTGCCCTTCACGATTCTTATAACGTCTCGAATGAATACGACCCTCAATCCCTAGACGATCACCCTTCTTCACAAACCGTTGAATACGCTCTGCCAACTTACCAAAAGCAATCACCTGAATAAAATCCGTCTGCTTATCACCATCATTCTGCCTATAAATACTCTGTACTGCCAAAGTATTCCGACAAACAGAATTCCCTTTCTCAGATTGATGAACAGCGACGTCTTTAATCAGACGACCAATTAATGAAACATGATTCATTTTTCCGTACCTCCATTGAATTATTAAAGAACAAATTGTCCTTCACTCTATAAGTACGAAAAAAATCTCAAAAAATATTTTTTTACGAAATATTTTTTCTTAAATTTTCAGCAAATTCAGATATTTTTCTCAAGCGGTGGTTTACTCCCGATTTTGAAATCGAACCAGATGGAATAATCTCCCCTAATTCCTTCAAACTAATATCCGGATTTTCTTTTCTCACTTGTGCCAATTCAAATAATTTAGCCGGCATTGCTTCAAGCCCAACAGTCTCCTCAATCAATAAAATATCTTCCATTTGACGAGACGCTGCTGTAACTACTTTGTTAATATTGGCATTTTCGCAGTTTACTAAACGATTCACCGAATTTCTCATATCACGTACAATACGAATATCTTCAAACTTCATCATCGCATTCGCTGCACCAATAAGCGCTAGAAAATCCGCAATTTTTTCTGCTTCTTTTAAATAAGTAATAAATCCATTTCGTCTCTCAATCATCCTCGCATTGAGTCCAAAAGCATTCATCATGTCACAAATATCTTCATTATGTTCTTCATAGTTGGAATAAATTTCTAAATGATAGCGGCTTGTTTCAGGATTATTCACCGATCCTCCTGCTAAGAATGCTCCTCTTAAATAAGAACGCATTTTTTCTTCATTATCACGAATCTCTAGTGGAATATGTGTAATTAATTCCAATTCTTCCATAATCCCTAAGTCACTTAAAATTTCTTTAGTTCCTTGTTTTAATCGTACAATATACACATTGTTTTTCTTCAATTTCATTTTACGACGAACAAGTAATTCACTTTCAATTTGATAATGTTGTTTTAATAATACGAAAATACGTCTCGCAATCGCAGCATTTTCCGTTTGAATGTTTAATACAAACTGACGATTAAATAAACTCAAAGAACCATTCATACGAATCAGCGCCGCCAATTCAGCCTTAGCATGTTCGATATGAACTTCTAATTGCGTTAATTCTTTTTTCGTTTCAGATGCAAATGACATAATACCCTCCTCTCTCTATACAATAGGAGTGGGAAAGAACCATTGCTCTTCCCCACTTCTTTTCATTAATCATGTTTAACACTTCGTAATAAAGTAAATAATTCATCAATGACTTTTTGTCCATCATGATAGACACCATTTTCTCTTAATTTAAGAAAATCTGTCGAAATCACTCGACATCCTTGGTCACGTAATCCTTGGAAATCATATTTTACTTGATATAAATATTCTTCATGTTTTTGTTGATTTAAATATTCATCTGGAACAGACTCCGTATTGACTAATACCGTATCAATAAAACGTTCTTCTAAATGCTCATGTAATACACGAACATGATCACTATCTGTAAAATGTTCCGTTTCTCCTAATTGCGTCATAATATTACAAATATATACCACTTCTGCCTGTGTTTCGCAAACTGCTCGTCCAATATCTTCAATCATTAAGTTTGGCAAAATACTTGTATATAAACTTCCTGGTCCAATCACTACCATATCGGCTTCCATAATGGCTTCTACAACATCTCGAGAAGCAATTGGTTTACGATTTTCATCGTAAGTATGAACGCTAACATGTTTAATTTTTTTACGATGCTTGGCTAATTGAGACTCTCCATCTACAATCGTTCCATCTTCAAATTCTGCTCTTAGCAATAATGGTTCTTCTGCTGCAGGATAAACATGCCCTTCGATACTCATCATTCTAGAAAGCAAACGAATGGCATCAAAAATATTATTTCCATGCATTTCTGTTAAGGCTGCAATAATTAAATTGCCAATCGCATGCCCTGCAAAAAATTGATCATCAGACTTAAAACGATATTGGAAAATATCTTTTTGCAACGAACTCATTGGAGATAACGCACATAAGCAGTTACGAATATCTCCTGGAGGCACAACATTAATATAGTCACGAATAACGCCTGAACTTCCTCCATCATCAGCTACCGTTACAATGGCAGTTACTTCAGCATCTTGTTTTCTTAAATTTCTTAATAATACAGGTAATCCTGTCCCTCCACCAATAACGGTAATTTTAGGACCTTTCTTTCGCTTCTTTTCTTGAGGTTCTACTTCAAAAATCACGAACGACCATTCCCTTCTTTACGTTTATCTTTATCTCGGTGAGAAATCGTTACATGATAAGAATCAGACATTAATTCTCTTCCTGTACGTTCTGTTAATGCAACGGAACGATGTTGTCCACCTGTACATCCAATCGCAATGGTTACACTGGATTTTCCTTCTTTTTTATAACCAGGAATGACAAAGTCTAATAATTCCATAAATTTATGATAGAAAGTTTTTGTCTCTGGTTGGCTCATAACATAATCATAAACGGCAGAATCTTGTCCTGTTAACGGACGTAATTCATCAATATAATGAGGATTTGGCAAGAAACGAACATCCATTACGATATCTGCATCAATTGGAAGACCATATTTAAATCCAAAAGATACTACTTGAATGGTAAAAATATCACTATCCCCATTTGAGAAAGTATGCATAATTTCCTCACGTAATTTTCTTGGAGAAAGAGTTGTAGTATCAATAACTTTTTGCGCACGCACTTTAATATCTTGTAATAAGCGACGTTCCGCTACAATTCCATCATATACACGTCCGTCACCTGCTAATGGGTGAGTACGACGAGTTTCTTTATAACGAGAAACCAATGCATCATCACTCGCTTCTAAAAATAAAATTTTCGTAGTAATAAATGATGTATTGTCTAATCCACTAATCGATGTCATAATTTCATCGAAAAATGCTCTAGAACGTAAGTCGATGACTAATGCAATTTTTGTAATTTTTCCAGATTCTTTTACTAATTCCCAAAATTTTGGTAATAAACTTGGTGGCATATTGTCAACGCAAAAATAGCCCATATCCTCGAAGCTTTGCATTGCGACCGTTTTTCCGGCACCACTCATTCCTGTAATGACCACTAATTCTAATTGATCTACCATGTGTCATTCACCTCTCCTATTTCAGTTCTCTCTATCATAACATATCCAGGCGTTCCATGGGAAATTTAAGCGATTTTAAGACTCATTTTCCCTTATTAAACTCTTGTATCTAGTTTATCTTGTTGTAATAAAATTTTTAATGTTGTTCCTTCTCCTACAACCGACTCTACCGATAATTCTAATCCTAAATTCTTCGCAATTTCATTGGATAAATACAAACCTAATCCTGAAGAATGGTAATTCATTCTTCCATTAAACCCACTAAATCCTCTTTCAAAAATACGTTGTTGGTCAGATGTTGCAATTCCGATTCCCGTATCTTGAATACATAAATAAGGCCCATCTAAATAAATAGAAATTTTTCCCTCTTTGTCCGTATACTTAATCGAATTTAGTAAAATTTGTTCTAAAATAACACTAAACCATTTCGCATCTGTCACAATGACTTGTTCAACAGCATCATAGGATAAACGAAGATTTTTATAAATAAAGAACGTTGCAAATTTCTTCAAAATTTGACGAATCATGCTGTCCAAAGAATGTTCTCTCAACACTAAATCTTGATGAAATGTTTCCATTCTAACGTAATGCAAAACAAAGTCTGTATAAGTTGTAATTTTTATTAGCTCTTGTTCTAATGGACTCTTTTCAGGAAGAGTTGGTAAAGCCTGAATTAATAATTGACTCGAAGCGATACTCGTCTTAATTTGATGAATCCACATGGTATAGTAATCTAACTGCTCTTTATAAGCTTCTCTTTGTTGAAATTCAGCTTGCGCTACTTGAGTGGCATAATCCTCTAAAGTCTCTAATAAAAATTGTTCAGATGTTGTCCACGCTTTTTCACTTTGAAGTAATTCTTTCCAATTAGGATTTTCCTTTATTTTTTTATACTGAAGGAAATCATTTATACACCAAGCAGCTAAAAATATGCCTGAAAAAATGAGAACAAGTACTATTAAATACAACATCCATTCTAAAGCATTAAAAGCATAACCAAAGACTAGCCATAAACATAGAATAAAAGCGATATACCATAGAAATTTTTTATGAGTAAATAGCCACTGTTGAATAAACTGTCTCTTTTCTTTACTCATTGGAATCCACCAACCCATAACCAATTCCTTTTTTAGTGGTAATAAAATTCACTAACCCGCATTCTTCTAATTTTTTACGAAGACGAGCAACATTAACGGTTAACGTATTATCATCAATGAAGAAATCACTATTCCATAATTCCTTCATCAATTCATCTCGGCTTACAAAACTTCCAACTCTTTCAAATAAAACACGTAAAATTTGAAATTCATTTTTCGTCAAATCAATTACTTGTTGTTTATAAGTAAATTGAGTCGTTTTCAAATGTAAAGTCGCACCCTTATATTCAATCCAATCTTGAGTTCCGACAAATTCATACGCACGACGGAAAAGTCCTTGTATTTTAGCCACTAATATGGGCATTTCAAAAGGTTTCGTAATATAATCATCTGCCCCCATATTAATCGACATAACAATATCCATCGGTTGTTGGTGAGACGATAAAAATAAAATTGGCACATTCGAAATTTTACGAATTTCCTGACACCAATAATAACCATTAAAAAAAGGAAGAGTAATATCTAATATCACTAACTGTGGATTCACTTTTACAAAATCATCCATTACTTTATTAAAATCTGTTACACATTCAACTTGATAGTTCCATTTACTTAATTCCTGAGCTACAGCATCACGAATAATCGGTTCATCCTCCACAATCATTACCGTATGCATCCATTTCACCTCAATTTCTAATCATTCCTATACACTTTGATTGTATCACGGAATAAATAAGAAAAAAACACCTTCCTTTGGTAACTAGGACACAAAGAAAGATGTTTTCTCATGATTAACTAAAAATTTATTTGATAATTGTCTTGAAGTTTTGGTTTGTTGTAGCTTCTAAGACAGGATGTTTTTTCATATAATCTGCAATTAATTCCGTCATATCAATTTGTACTTCTCGTACAATTTTTTCTGGTTTAAACATAGCATAGTTTCCGCCACCTACTGCACGATATTGGTTTGTTACAACTTCTAATTCATCCGTATCTTGAATAGGAGCTCCATGATAATCTAGTCTTGTCACTCGTTCTCCAAATGGTTTTGTAAAATCAAGTGTATACTCAATACCTTCATACATATCATAATTATAATATTGTGGTTTTGGTTCAATATATTTTGGATTAAATTGAACTTCTCCATCTTTTACAATAAAGTAAGTCGCTACTCTTTCTAACGCTAAACGTAAATCTTCTCCGGAAATTTTTAGCACCGCTAAAGTATTCGGATAAATATAGTTTGTAATCACATCACGCATTGCAATTTTAGAACCAAAGCCTCGTCCTTCATTATTGAATAAAGCTGTTCCTGAAATATCTGCACCTGTTGCTTCCATTTGAACTTTATTAATAAATTCAATATACGGATGTTCGACTAATCTTGCTTGTTGAGGATCTGTAATCGTCATATCTCCAACAACAGTTCCTACTGGTGTATCTAACCAATTTTCTACATCAGCTTGTAATTCTTCAAACATTTCTAACACTTTAGGATCTGCTTTAACTCCTGCTGTTTCATGTAATTTCGCTTGACTATTAACAACAACATAACGGTCGCCTTCTTTTTCAACTTTTAAACTAATTTCACCTACATAAGCTCCACGGTATCCTGGTTGAATTACTGGAACACCATTGACTTTTGTTGCAATAACACGGTGTTGGTGTCCTGTTACAAGAGCATCAATTCCAGGTACTTTAGTTGCAATCGCATACCCTTCATTTTCTCCTGTTAATAATTCTGTAGGTTCACCTGTTTCTAAGTCTGATTCAAATCCTCCATGATAGGTTACTACTACGATATCCGCTTTTTCACGCATTTCTGGTACATATTTTTGTGCAGTTTCTAAAGCACTAATAAAGGTTAAATCTTTAACAGTTGCAGGTTGTTCCCATTTTGGAATATATGGGGTTGTTAATCCTAATACTGCAATTTTAACGCCTTCTTTTTCGATAATACGATACGGTTTTCCAAATACTTGTTCACCAGTTTTAGAAAGAATATTCGCACAAATAATCGGATGATTGTATGATTCAATGGCTTCACGTAAATAATCTAATCCATAGTTAAATTCATGATTTCCTAAAATTCCTAAATCATATTCTAAATAGTTTAAAACTTTAGTTAAGTCATGGGCAATATGATGACCTTGTTTTCGAACATAATAACTTAATGGAGAACCTTGAATAAAGTCACCATTTTCAATTTGAACAACTGGACCTTTTGCTTCTTTTTTGATTTTTTTAATAATGGTTGCTGCTTTAGCCGTACTAAATCCTAAATCTAAATTTCTTTCAGCATAGTTTGTCGGTAAAACATAGCCATGCATATCACTTGTTTCAATAATTTTAATTTCCATTTTATCCCTCATTTCTTCGAATTCTCACAGTTCATTGTATCATACCCCTATCAAAATAAATAGATACAGAAATCATTAAAAGTTAAACTGATTCATGAACAAAATCCTTTCTCTCTATTTTTATTTGTCTTGTATGTTTTTATTATGATATTATGATGACATAATATACAAAAAGGAGTCTATATATGAAAAAAATACTATTATCAAGTTTATTATTAATTTCTTTAGTTGGGACTTCCCTATCAAATCCTGTTTTAGCAAATGATAGACTTTACTCGACTAAAACTATTAATGGAACACAAGTAAATGTTTTATCTTCTGAAACAACATCAGCTTCTTCAGGGAATTCTTTAATTGGGATTCAAGGGGAATTATTAACTCCAGACAAACAAGCGATTATCAATCGCATTAACGCTATTCGTAAAGAAGCCGCTGATGAAGGTCTAGTAGCATCATATGTTCCAATTAAATGGTCAACAGCACTAGAACAAACTGCTATCACTCGTGCTGTAGAAGCTTCTATTTCAATGGGGCATGTACGCTTATCAAATAAAGATCTTCAAAGTGCATTCCCTAGTGGAATTTATACTTATTCTGAAAATTTAGCATGGAACTATGGCGGTTTTACGGCAGCTATTCAACAATGGTATTCTGAAAAAGCAGACTATCTAAAAAAACGTGAAGGGCAATCTGTTTCAGGACAAACTGGACATTATGAATCTCTAATTAACCCTGAATATACTCATATGGGACTTGCAGCATTTGATAATCCGGCACACAAAAACGGTTGGATTGCAGTGGCACAAAGCTTAGCTAGCTCTACTGGAGATTCTGAATCATTAGTTGGTAATTACGGACCAGCCATTTTATATACAGAAATTTCATCTTCTCGTATTCAAGAAATTTCAACTAAAGCAAATTTATTTGATGAAAGTTATAATGTTATCGGAAATCATGTAACAAAAACTAATTCTTTTAAAACTAGAGGTAGTCAATCCGTTAACTTTTCTACAAATAATCCTGCCGAACTTCTTAAATTTTTAAAAACTCAATTGACTCGTAACACAGTCGTTGGAACTTGGAAACAATCAGGAAATAGTTGGTGGTATCAATACACTAATGGTAATTATGCAACGGGTTGGAAACAAATTGATGGTAATTGGTACTTCTTCGATAATGAAGGCTGGATGAAAACAGGTTGGGTCTCAAACAATGGTTCTTGGTACTATATGAATAGCACCGGTATTATGAAAACGGGTTGGCTTCAAAGTGGAAACTCTTGGTACTTCTTAGATAACTCTGGTGAAATGAAAACTGGTTGGGTAGCTACTAGTGGCGCTTGGTATTATCTTGATAATTCAGGCGCAATGAAAACTGGTTGGTTCAAAGATAATGGAAAATGGTACTACGCTTATGACTCAGGTGCTTTAGCTATGAATACAACAACTCCTGATGGCTATAAAGTTAATGCTAGCGGAGAATTAATAGAATCATAAATAGTTAGGAGACGGCTTCGGTCGTCTCTTTTTTAGCATTAAACACAATTATTTAATTTCAAATATAAATAGGCTTCAAAAACAATAAAATTTGTGAGTTTTCTATATTTTTTGTATAATATAATTTAAGAGATCTTTAGAAAGGAATAAAATTATGAAACGACAGAAACATCACAAAAAAACAAAAAATATTCTCACAAGTGCAGTAGTTATCGCAGCAGGAATAACAGTATTAAATACCTCTGCAATCTTTGCAACCACTCAAAAAAATGTAAGCGCCAACCCCTCAGAAACTACCCGAGCTTTTACAGTTCAAGATGCATTGAAAGTTTCTAAGGGAGAACTTCATTCTGAAGACAACCTACTAGACAAATCTTTATATGGAGAAAAACCTCTAGATCCTGAAGGCGATGATGACCATGATGGCATCAAAAATAAAGACGAACTTTATGTTTATAGCAAAAATGGAAAAGAATACTTAGGTTACTACAGCCATCCTCTACTAGAAGATAGTGATGGTGATGGTTTATTAGATAACGAAGATGACAACAAAACAAAATGGTATATGACCGATCGAGATGCCGTTCTTTTTATGGAACTCTCTTATCGTAATGATGATTATATTAAAAAAATTTTAGACCATAAAAATCTCTTCCCTTACTTATATCTAGAACGTCAAGAATATAAGATGATGCATAATGAATTAGCACCATTTTGGAAAATGAAAAAATCTTATCACACAGATAACGGAATGGATGCCGTTCTTTTTGAAACAAAAAGTGATTTTCCATATCTCAAAGATGGTTCTGTTCAGATGTTAGCTATCCGAGGAACAAAACTTAATAATTCCTCCGATATGAATGACTTAACAAATGACCTTGTTCTATTTGGTGGAAATCAACCGACACAAGTAAATGACATCCGTAAAGTCATTGAAGAATTAGCTAACGATTCTAGTATTACAAATCTCTATATTACTGGACATTCTCTAGGAGGATATTTAGCACAAATCGCAGCTGTCGAAGCTTATCAAAAATATCCTACATTTTATGAAAATGTTCTAAAAAAAGTAACAACCTTTAATGCTCCAAAAATCATTACTTCTCGTACTGTTTGGAATGCTCATAATGGATTTTGGGATGTTGGATTAGAAAGTAGAAAGTTAGCATTAAATGGAAAAATCAAGCACTATGTTACTGACAACGATAATGTGATCACACCTATTCTTCAAAATGATAGTGATATTACTACTTCAACTGGAAATGCTGAACACAAACATCGTTCTCGTGGATATTTTGAAAGCCGAATGAATGACATTCCTAATTTTAATATTGGTAAACGTTCAACTCTAGATCAGCAAGGATATCGTGATCCTAAATTAGACTCGATACAATTTATTAAAAAAACAATTACACCTGAAAATTCTTTTGTACCAAGTGTTGATCCGCTAGAAAATATCGCCTTAGGCAAACGTGTATCTCAAAGTTCCACTGCTTATGATGGATTTGCAAGTAAAGCTGTAGATGGAAATACTAATGGAAATTTCGGAAATCAATCTGTTACCCATACAGATTTTCAATCGAAACCTTGGTGGCAAGTTGACTTAGATTCAGAAGAAACAATTCGTCAAATTAATATTTATAATCGTACCGATATTGCGTCTGATCGTCTATCTAATTTCCATGTTATTCTCTTAGATAGTTTTGGAAATGAAATTGACCGCAAACGTATTTCTTCTTTAACAGATACTTTTGCTCAAATTGCGATTGATTATAAAAAAGCTCGTTATGTAAGAATAGAATTAGAAGGAAACAACGCACTAAGTTTAGCCGAAGTTCAAGTGCTTCGTGCTGAAAATATCGCATGGAAAAAACAAGCTACTCAAAGTTCAACAGCTTACGGAGGAAATGCAAACCGTGCATTAGATGGAAATACGAATAGTAGTTACTCTCAAAATTCCGTTACGCATACAAATTTTGAAAAACAAGCTTGGTGGCAAGTAGACTTAGGTCGAAGCGAACAAGTAGGATTAGTAAGATTGTTCAATCGTGGTGATGGCGAATTAGCGAAGCGTTTATCGAATTTTGATGTTATCTTATATAATGATAAAGGTGAAGAAGTTGCTAAACAATATATTAATCAATTAACTTCTAATCAGCTAGATGTACAATTCAATGGTAAAATTGGTCGTTATGTTCGTGTTCAATTACATCATGAACATCAAGCACTTAGCTTAGCAGAAGTAGAAGTATTCAGACATACTCCTGTAAAAGATGCAAATATTCAAATGATTCCTATTCAACAACCGATCAACTCTTCAGTCAATGAAGATAAAGTTTTAACGATTCAACATAAAGGTGCTTATGTAGCTCGTTATACGATAAGTTGGGATGAAATCAATACGGATAAAGATGGGAATGAGACTGTTCGTTCTCAAAATTGGGAAGGCAATGGAAAAAATCGAACAAGTGGTTATGTTTTAAACCTACCTGTAAAACCTAATATGAAAAATATCCGTGTTAAAATCGAAAAAGCAACAGGTTTAGTATGGAATTGGTGGAAACCGATTTACGATAATACTCTAGTATTTGATAAACCACAACGTACCATTACACACTGGGGAACAACATTAAACTCAAAAATTTCAGATCAGTAATTTAATTTTAACACAAAAAACACACTAAAAATTTAGTGTGTTTTTTTGACGAATAAAATAAGAAAAGACTTCCCATAGTAGCATTACCAGCCATGAAACCGAAAGGTTTGCTGACGTCCTTTTCGCTACTATATCGGGAAGTCTCCTCACAGACGTACCCCATTATACATCCGTTAAATGAGAATAGACTTCCTATAGTAGTATGAGCAGTATCAGCCATATCGGCTGATACTGCAGGAAAACTCCAAGACGGTTTCACCGTCTTACTCATGACAGAAACAAAAGTT
>CAUSWE010000027.1:0-23707 GCA_963535215.1 uncultured Granulicatella sp.
AACCACCAATCATTTGATAAATAATATCACTAGCAGCTCCTTTATACGCTACACGCCCTTCAATCCCTTCTGGAACACGCTTATTCGCTTCATTTTTCGATTGGAAATAACGATCACTCGAACCATTTTCCATCGCCGCTAGACTCCCCATTCCACGATAGGTTTTAAAACGACGACCTTGATAAATTTCAAATTCACCTGGAGACTCATCCGTTCCTGCTAATAAACTACCTAACATAACAACATGCCCACCAGCAGCAATTGCTTTAACAATATCTCCTGAATATTTAATACCGCCATCTGCAATAATCGCCTTCCCATATTCTCTTGCAACTGTCGCAGCATCATAAATCGCTGTTACTTGCGGTACACCAACACCTGCTACCACACGTGTCGTACAAATCGAACCTGGTCCAATCCCCACTTTTACAACATCCACACCCACTTCAAATAAAGCACGAGTACCTTCAGCTGTAGCAACATTTCCTGCAATTAACGTTGCATCTGGGAATGTTTCACGAATTTCTTTAATTTTACGGATAACTCCTGCACTATGTCCATGTGCTGTATCGATAACAATCGCATCTACCCCGGCTTCTAACAATGCTTTTGCACGTTCAAAAGTATCTGAAGTAATACCAACTGCTGCAGCTACTAATAATCGTCCATGCTGATCCTTTGCCGAATTTGGGAATTCAATAACTTTCTCAATATCTTTAATGGTAATTAATCCTGATAAGTTTCCTTTTTCATCTACTAATGGAAGTTTTTCTATCTTATGTCTTTGTAAAATACTTTCTGCTTCTTTTAAAGAAGTTCCCACTGGTGCTGTAATTAATGGTTCCTTTGTCATCACTTCTTCAATTTCAATTGTATAATCTGTAATAAAACGTAAATCACGATTCGTTAAAATACCGACTAATTTTTGATTTTCAAATGATTCCACAATTGGAACGCCACTAATACGATATTTTGCCATTAATGCTTCTGCTTCTTGTACAGAATGTTTTGGAGTTAAGAAAAATGGATTCAAAATAACGCCACTTTCAGAACGTTTCACTTTATGAACTTCTTCAGCTTGCGCTTCAATCGACATATTTTTATGAATAACGCCTAAGCCACCTTGACGAGCAATTGCAATCGCCATTGTTGAATCTGTAACAGTATCCATACTCGCACTCATCAATGGAATTTTTAACAATAAATTCTTTGCAAGTTGTACTTGTAAATCCACATCATTTGGTAGTACATGACTTTCTGCTGGAATTAAGAGTACATCATCAAACGTATAACCTTCTTTTTGAAACTTCGTTTCCCACATGGACATAATGGAGACCTCCTAGAATCGATAATTTTTTAATAGCTACTATACCACGAACTGAATAAAATTCAAGTGTTTTTTCATTAGAAAACGGTTAATTTATGAACATTTTTCGTATTCCGAAACAAAAATATTCTTATTTTCCTATTTTTCATTTCTACATTTTTTCATTTCAATACCTGTGCTACAATAAATACTACAAAAGGGGGATTATGATGAAAAAATTCATTTACATGATGGCAAGTCTAGCATTTTTAACAGCTTGTCACTCTACTACAACAGAAAACAAGACAGAAACCACTCAAACGGCTGCTACAACTGAACAAACTACTGTAACGACTCAAAAAAGTAATGGAGAAGCTGATCTATCATTAGGAATTCAAATGGTCGTTAACAAAAAACACAAACTTCCTGCAGATTATAATCCAGGAGAAAATCCAATTGCTGGAGAAAAAGTAAGGGAGCTTATTCAAAAAATGCAAGAGCTAGGTTTCAGTATTAGCAATCAATATAGTGGATTCCGTTCCTATGAATACCAAACTCAGCTTTATCAAAATTATGTGAACAAAGATGGAAAAGAAGCAGCAGATACTTATTCTGCTCGTCCAGGATATAGCGAACACCAAACAGGTCTTGCTTTTGATATTTTAAACGGATCTGGTGGATTATTAGGAGACAATCCTCAGGATGAAAAAGCCATTAAATGGTTACATAGTCACGCCCATGAATATGGCTTTATCGTAAGATTCCAAGAAGGAAAAGAAGCCATTACGGGTTATCAAGCAGAGGCATGGCATTTAAGATATGTAGGAGATATTGCAGAAAAAATCTATACTTCAAAACAAACATTAGAAGAATATTTTGGTGTAGAAGGCGGTAATTACGCTGATTGATAAAGAAAAAACCGTTAATCATTAGCGATTAACGGTTTTTTCAAAATATTAATAAATCTGACAATCGGTTACGATTGAATGTTGTTTTTCTTTTAAAGATTCTAATCGTTCTTGATACAAACTTGGGAAAGTTGTCATTCTTGCACGAAGAGGTCTTACTTTTAATGCGGAAACTAAATAATCTACAAATAACAAACAATTATTTCTCCACATTGTATACAATTTAAATTGCGTTTTTCTAAATTTATAAAAAGTTACAGGCATGCATTGTACCATAAAATACGCATACATCTCTTCTAACTTTTCACTCACAGGATTAAACGAACAAATATCATCTGGTGGTGACCAAGTAAATGATTCCTTCAATACTTTTTCCAAACGATTTTTAATTAATTGTACTTGTTCATCAGTCACTTCTAAACTATAAATATATAGTGTTTTTTGGTAATGTCTCTTACAAAATTTAAAATAATCTTCTCTTGGTGCTTTTAATAATACACCTTCACCTCTAGCTCCATTTAAAATACAAGCTAATTCATCATAATTTCCATAAGAATATACATAACCTTCAATACAAATATCTACATGTCCTAACACTCCCATGCCAATTTCCATTGCATGGACAATAATTTCTAACTTTGATGTTGCTTCCGGAATTGGTCTAGCTTGACTAGTATCCACTTGAGATAAATCCATTAATGGTAATAACCGAATTCCCTTTTCTACAATTCTTTCCCCTAGTTTTACCATAGTGAAAAGTATACACCTCGATTCATTTAACTGTTTCGTTGTCATTATATCATAACAAACCTTAATTCGTTACAAAAATCAAAAAACTCCGGCAATTTTTTGCCGGAGAAAAAAAGGATAGAGTTTATTTACTTTTGGGAGGTAAATATTATTCTTTGGGAATGACTAAAGTATAGTCTCTAATTATGAAGATTTTATGACGAAACTATGCTATTTTCATATTTTTACCAACCTTGTGCAGCATGTAATCCAGCAACATATCCTGTTACAAAAGCTGCTGTAATATTATAACCTCCAGTATATCCATGAATATCTAATAATTCTCCACAGAAATACACTCCTTGAGCAATTTTTGATTCTAATGTTTTTGGATCCACTTCTTTTAATTGAACTCCTCCACCGGTTACAAAACCTTTTTCTATAGGAAGACTTCCACCCACTGTAAATCTAAAGTCTTGAATTGTGTTCAATAATTGTTGCACTTCTTGATCAGTCATTTTACCAATCACTTTTTGTGAAGACAATCCAATTTGTTGGAGTAAAAATTCTGCATATCGTTCAGGCATCCATTCTTTCAACAGTGTTTTCACTGTTTTTTGTGGATTATTTTCTTTCCACTCTTGCCATTTTTCTAATAATTCCTGTTTTGTTAAATCAGGTTGTATATTTAATGACATTGTAACTTCTGAGACATTGTCCTTTTGTTGCACTTGATGAACAAAGCTTGAGCAACGTAATACGGCTGGTCCACTAATTCCAAAATGGGTGAAAATCATATCCATTTGATGCATCACAATTGCTTTTCCTTTTTTATTCAATACACTTAACGCAACATTTCTTAAAGAAAGAGCTCGTAATACGCCTTCTTTAATGAAAGTCTCCTGACTTGTTAAAGGGACTTCTGTGGCAAATAGTGGTGTAATGGTATGTCCTACACTTCGTGCAATTCCGTATCCATCTCCAGTTGATCCTGTTTTCGGATAGGATTTTCCACCTAGCGCTAAAATAACTGCATCTGCTTCAATTCTTTCGCCGTTATCTAATTCCACTGCTGAAAAATGCCCTTCTTCTAGTCGAACCACTTTAACTTTTACATTTGTTCTTACTTGAATGCCTAATCGTTTAATTTCTTCGATAAATATATTCAAAATAGTTTTAGCAGAATCGGATACTGGAAACATTCTTCCGTGGTCTTCTTCTTTTAATTGAACTCCTCGGTTTTGGAAAAATTCGATAATGTCTTGGTTATCAAATTGAGAAAAGGCGCTATGTAAGAAGCGTCCATTTCCTGGAATGTGTTTAATAATCTCATCTCTTGATCGGATATTTGTTACGTTGCAACGAGTTCCGCCAGTTAAAAGTAATTTTCGTCCTAAGCTTGGATTTTTATCTAGTAGAATTACTTCTGCGCCTGCTAATGCTGCACTAACGCTTGCCATTAGACCGCTCGTTCCTCCACCTACTACAATGACTTTCATAAATTCTCCTTTGTATCTTTATTCGTAATTTTACTTACTCTATATTTAAAAATTAATTTTTAACAAATTGATCCAATCTTCTAAAAAGCCATAACTTCCTAAATTTATTTGATTTTTAGTACTCTCTTCATATAATTTATCTAATTTTTCATTCCAAAATATCCAAGAATCCTTTGACATACATAATATCAAATGTTTCATAGTTACAAAATAAATAAATAACTTCTTATCATCATTTGATGAATTGATATCCATTAATTTTTTATCATTTCGATGCATCGCAGGTAATGTATGATGTAATCTACCATATAGTTTATCATTGTGAGAACAGATATTTCTAAGATAACGAAGAGCATTACACCATGATAATAAAATTTTAGCTGGAATTTTATCTTCCTCATTCAAACTAACACTAACATAATCAGCAACTTTATTTCTATATACCGGTTGTAATGCAATAAGAAAAGATGCTAAATTGCCAAATGTCATCATACGAAAAACAGTCCATGGTAATGCAACACCATATAGATCTATCTGTCCTTTTACTAAATTATCATTCTTTTTTTCTAAAATTAAACGTGATATATGATATTTTGTTTTTAAAATTCTTTCTTGCCTCGAAATATTATATTTTCCATACTTCTTACTAGTATCAAAATATAAATCATCATCTTCAAAAAGATAAACTGGTTTATTATATGAAATTGTTAGAGCATCCGCTGTACTTTTCTTCAAAAAAACTTCAATTCGTTCTAAAATTTCTAATAAAAAATTCCTCAAAAAACTATCAAATAAATATACTTTTTTTGCTTCTATATACTTTCTCCCAACTAGTTTTCCATATTGGGAAAATGATTGAAAATCAATATCTCTTAAAAAATTAATACAATCTTGTTTATAATACTCTTTAATTCCAGATTCTACAAAAGACCAATTAGAATTATTTTTCATATGTTTGTATAATTCCTCTTCAGTTAATGATTTCTCAATTGGAATTTTTAAAGTATTTGGTGCTAATGTTGGATTATAGATTAATGTATTTTTATCAGTAATATCTATTTTTAAAGGTAAATATTCTTTAAAATCATTTAACTCAAATATATTTTCATCCATGAAATACCACCCCAATATACAAAAAAGGTCATCTAGTTATACATTTCTGTACCTTCGATGACTTCTAATCTGACAGTAATATACCATAACTTTGTACTAAAAACAAGATAAGTGAATCATAACCGTAACCTATTGCCAAACCTCATTAAACCGATATCTTATTATAATAAACATATGTGCTTCTAATAATATAATTGCTAAAGTCAGTATTTTCTCTTTATTAACTATATCATTCGCCTAATTAGAAACAGGAATTGTTAGGCATACTTTTGTATAAGAATTTTCTACTGAATCAAATTCCATTTTAAACTGTTCTCCAAAATATAATGCTAATCTTTCTTGGACATTTTGAATTCCAACTCCTCCTAAAGCTTTATTAGAAGTACCTTGTTTCTTTAATCCTACTCCATTATCTTCAATCGTAATTTTAATATACGGAAACTGATACTGAACTATTAATTGTATTCTCCCTAATCGATTAATTTCCTTAATGCCATGATAAATAGCATTTTCTACTAATGGTTGGAGTACTAATTTAGGCAACAAAATTTCTGGAATATTTTCATCTACTTGAATCTCATAAGATAATTTTTCTTCATATCTTTGTTGCTGAATAAATAAATATTGTCTTACATGATCCACTTCTTTTGTAAGAGTAATTAAATCTTCTCCTCCATTTAAAGCTAATCTAAAATACGTAGCAAGTGCTTTTGTAATTGAAACAACACGAGTTGTATCTTGGAACTCCGCCATCCAAATAATCGTATCCAGTGTATTATATAAAAAATGTGGATTAATCTGACTTGATAAGGCCTTTAATTCATATACTCTGGCCAATTGTTCTTGCTTTCTAGCCTCCATCATTAATTGTTCTAAATGATTTAACATATGATTAAAATGATGAGCTAATTGTTGAAATTCACTAGCACCATTTGGAATAGCTCGTAAATCAGTTTGACCTTTTTCAACTTCCTGCATTGTTTCTTCCAAGTGTTGAATAGGTGATAAATGATGTCTCAAAATAATAACCATTCCAATTGAACAGGCAACAAAACTTAAAATCGCAATACTAAAAACAATCATAAATAATTGCTTCGATAATTGTTCCCATTGTGAAAAAGTACTAACTCCTACTAATACCCAATTACAATTATCAATAGAAATTTTATGTACAAAAAAGTTTTTTCCTAGCATAGAATCCATTGGACTTTTAGCAATATCTTCTGCAGACATTTGCTTATCGACAGATTGAAAGACTTCGTTATCAGGATGATAAACAATTTTCCCCTCTGTATTAATCACAAACGCATATCCATCATTTCCAAGAGAAAGTTCCTTAATATAATTTTCAAGAGCGTGAGAATCAATATCAAATCGAACGACTCCTAAACTTTCCTTTGTTTTTGATAGAATTTCTTGACTAATAGATAACACATATTTGTCATTTTGCAAGCGAGTTGGTAATAATACTGGGTTGTGAGATAAGTCAATCGCTTGTTGATACCATTCTTGCATCATTAATTCATTTGAATTGGCAGATTGAAGATTTTGATCACTTGAAATGATTCTTCCATCTTTTGTCACAATCGTTATCGAAACAAAGTGTTCATTGCTTTTCATAAAGGAATCTAACCAGTTTCGAATACTTATTTGCGAATTATTTTCTTGTTCTTGAGCAAATTGAACAACTTCTGCCTCATTAGCAATGGCGTTAACTGTATATTTTAATTGAGAGACATACTGTTCAATATATCGAGCACTTGTATCAATTCTAGCAGTCGTTTGCCCGGATATGTTCTCTTTAAATAATTCACTACTTTTCCAATAAAAGACACTTCCAACAAGAATTAAAATCAAAAATAACATTCCTAATAAATAAGTTGTTAATGTAATGAATAAGGAGTTTTTCTTCATGATTCTACTCCTTTTTGAAATTGTTTTGGTGTTACTCCGAAAATTTGTTTAAATCGAACGGAAAAATAATTCACATCTTCCATACCTACTGCTAAAGCTACTTCATAAATTTTCATAGATGTAGATAATAGTAGTACTTTTGCTTTATTCATTCGTTGAGTAATGACATAATCTTGAAATGTCATTCCTAATTTTTTCTTAATTAAGACACTGACATAATTAGGAGTAAAGCCTAATTGTTCTGCAACTTTTACAAGAGAAAGATCAGGATTATCTAATTGGCTATGAATGAGTTTTTCAATTTCTGTTTCTTCTGAAACGATATCTACTTGATGAATTTGGTTTTCTTTTCGTTCTTTTTCTAATTTACCAACGACTGTAACAAAAAAAGCTTCAATTTCTTTTTTCGAAATAGGTTTTAGTAAATAATCATCTGCTCCTAATTTCAATGCAGATAGTAGATAATCGACGTAATCATATCCTGTTAGAAATACGATATGTGTATGAGGATAGTGTAATTTGACTTGTTGAGCTAATGTAATACCATCCATTTGTGGCATATTAATATCAGTTAGTATAATGTCAGGTTGTTGTTGTTGAATCATTTCCCAAGCTTGTTTACCATTTTCAGCTTCTCGTACATCAGAAATCCCCAATTGTTTGTAATCAATCAATGAAGTGAGGCCTCTTCTAACAAGAGATTCATCTTCGACAATTAACAGTGAATACATACTTATCCCTCCTTATTCTATTATACCCCTTATGCTTTAAAGACGTAAATACAAAGAAAATACTTCTCTAAAAACAACAAGGACGCAAACAATCTTGCATCCTCCTGCTACAACAGCTAATGTCTTATTTAACAAAATCCATCAAAAATCCATAACCTTTTTCTTCCATATCCGCTAATGGAATGAAACGAATAGATGCACTATTAATACAAAAACGTAATCCACCTTTGTCTTGAGGTCCATCATCAAATACATGCCCTAAATGAGAATCCGCAATACGACTACGAACTTCAATTCGTTTCATATTAAAACTTGTATCTTCCTTATAAGTTACTACTTCTGAAGAAATAGGCTTTGTAAAACTTGGCCAACCACAACCAGAATCAAATTTATCTTTTGAAGAGAAAAGTGGTTCCCCAGTTGCTACATCCACATAAATTCCTGCTTCATGATTGTCCCAATACTTATTAGAAAAAGCCATCTCTGTTCGATTTTCTCTCGTAACAGCATATTGTTCTTTTGTCAGAGTCTTTTTCAAAGTTTCATCATCTGGTAATGGGAATAAACTAGGATCAATGACTGGATCATTTGCTTTATTCACATCAATATGACAATAGCCATTTGGATGTTTCTTTAAATAATCTTGATGGTAATCTTCTGCAACAACAAAGTTTCTAAGATTTTCTCTTTCAATTGCTACCTTTTTTCCTAGTTGTTCTTCTTTTTCTGCTACTACTTGCTCAACAATTTCTTTATCGTCATCATTTTGATAATAAATTCCTGTTCGATATTGACGACCCACATCATTTCCTTGTTTATTTACGGATAGTGGATCAATAACTCTAAAGTAATATAATAAAATTTCTCGAAGAGATACGACTTTTGCATCATAAGTAATTTTTACTGTTTCTGCATGGTCTGTATCATGGATTAATTGGTAGTTTGTTGTTTCTACTTTTCCATTTGCATACCCACTAACTGCATCTTCTACCCCATTAATTCTTGAAAAATATTCTTCTAGGCCCCAGAAACAGCCACCTGCTAAATAGATTTCTTTCATGTCTTTCTCCCCTTTACGATTTGACTTCTTAATTTCTTGCTGCTTAATAAGAGAACTAACTTTTTTCTCAATCGGATTTCCATTTGCTTGAATTGTTGATGTCGAAGGATTAAAAACGTAATAAGAAACAATCAACAATACAATTAACGCTACAGCTCCAATCAATATTTTTTTATCCATTATACCCACTCCTTACATTTTATCGAGATATTTTTAATCTCTTATTATTCTACTAAATATAAAGAAAAAATATTTTTAGGTATAGTAACAAAGGACGGTAGCAGCCTTGCTGTTGCAAGTCTCATACCTAAAATTCGAGCCTTGGTCTCGAATTTTCCTTCCAATAGTAACCATATTCATGGTTACTATTGGGCTTGTTACTATAAAAAAATATTTTCTCTTTATTAACTTGGACGATTCTAATTAAACAAGAGTAAATCTTCTAACATAAAACCGCACCGTCCTCCTACTACAACAGCTAAAGTTGTATTCACTACGTTCTCTTATCTATATGACCTTATCCCCGAAAAGACTTGCCGTTGTAGCATTAGTCCGATAAGCCGATATGGCTTATTGGACAGGAAAATTTGAGACCCTAGGCTCAAATTTTAGGCATGAGACCGAAGGGCTGCTGCCGTCCTCCTGCTACAACAGCCAAAGTCTTATTCCAAAAGATATTTACATCTTATCAAGATACTTCTGTATATCCTCATTTTGTAAATGACCAGGATGAGCTTGTACTAATTCTCCATTTTGATTAATAAAAACAGATGTTGGATATCCAATGACTCCCACTTGTTTAAAGAAATCTGGAGTTTCTGCCATTAATACCGGTAAATTTTTATACTCCAATCCTGAAAACCATTCTTTAAAATCTTCAGCTTTTTTCTCACGATTCACACCAGGAGCTACTACACTTAAAATGACCGTATCATCTGAATGATTAGCTGCTAAAGAATCCACTTCTTGCAATCCTGCTAAACAAGTTGGACACCAAGATGCCCACACTTTAATGTATACTTTTTTCCCTTTATAATCTGATAAATGAACCGTTTTTCCATCAAAAGTTTTAAACGAAGCTTCCACTACTTTTTTAGAAGCACTATTTTCTTTTTTATCTTTTGACGTTACTTCAGTAGATGGTTTCGTTGCATTTGTTTGTTGATTTCCCATTGGCTGACACGCTCCTAATAATAAACTAGCTCCAATACATACATATTTCCATTTCATTTTTCATTCTCCTATCCTTGTAAAAATATTACTTGTAATTGCTGGATAATAATCCAAATTCCCATTGCAATAATAACAATTCCACCAATTTTCTTTAATAAGAATAATTGTTTCTTTGCAAGATTGAAAGCTTTCATTGCAGCACTTGAAGCAATCGATAATGCTAAAAATGGAATCGATAAGCCTAAAATATAAATTCCTAATAAAAATATTCCGTAAAAAACACTTGCTTGCTGAGTCGCTACTAATGTTAACACTGAACTTAATACAGGACCTACACATGGTGTCCATCCAAAGCTGAAGCTCAATCCTAATAAATAACTACTCCACAATGAATGTTCCTTTTTTGTTTCAAATTGCACTGTTTTTTGTTTTTGTAAAGTTGTTAGCTGAAATACTTCCATTTGATGCAAACCTAGTAAAACAATTATGGTTCCTAATACTAAATGAAAATAAGGATTATACAATAATTGCCCTAATAAACTAGCAGCAAATCCTAAAACAAAGAAAATCGTTGAAATTCCTGCAACAAATAAAAAAGTTCGAACAACCGGTAATATTGCAATCTCAAACTTTCCAATTTTGATAATGCGAGTTCCTCTTTCACTCATTAATACTCCAAAATAAACTGGAAACAGTGGTAATACACACGGAGAGAAAAATGATAATAATCCCGCAGCAAAAATGCTTCCCCATAATAAAATATCCATTTATACCCCTTCTTCTTTAATGTTTGAATTCATTATAATCATTTGTGTTCAAAGAAAACATAGAATCCCCTACACAAATACATGAATTTAATATGATAATAGTAAAAAATGAAGTAGAATCTCTACTTCATCTTTCAATCTATTTTAAACTTCATAAACTTTCTTTCCGTTTATATAAGTCGCTACGACAGTTGTTTTCAAAATTTCTTCTGGACTTTCGTCTAAGAAATTTTTCGATAAAATAACAAAGTCTGCAAAATTTCCCGCTTCTAATGTTCCGATATCTAATCGACTAAGTGATTTTGCTGCTCCATTTGTATGAGCCATCAGAGATTCTTGGGCACTAATTCTTTGCTCAGGCATTAATGCTGGTTTTGGAAGTCCTTCTACTGTTTGAC
Source organism: uncultured Granulicatella sp. (assembly GCA_963535215.1). Lineage (GTDB taxonomy): Bacteria > Bacillota > Bacilli > Lactobacillales > Aerococcaceae > Granulicatella. Next base: position 11,599 of record CAUSWE010000027.1, read on the forward strand.
GAGCCACAGCAAAGTACATCGTTTCAAATGGAGTTACATTTAGTACTACCGGAGTATCTGTTCCAAATGCTAAAGTTGCTCCCTGATTAATAAAGGATTTAAACGGAAACATTTGTTTTGCACGAGTTTCTCCAACTTCTTCATCTAATGTTTCATAGCCCACTAATAAATGGCTTGGCTGAACCGAAACAATAAGAGATTTTTGACCTGTCAGAGGCAAGTCCTTTGGATCCATCACTTCTAGATGCTCAATCGTATTGAATTTATAAGGCTTATCAAATGGGTATTTTTCTTGCGCTTGTTTGAAATTCAATAATGTTAATTCGACGGCTCTATCTCCAACTGTATGAATACGCATTGGCCAACCTTCTTGGTTGGCTAATAAAGTCAATCGTTCCATTTTTTCTTCCGTTAAAAGTGGACCTCCCACATCTCCTTCAAAAAATGGCATTGGGTATGGTTCCTTTAAGTAAGCAGTATGCGAACTTGTCACCCCATCATAAAACTGTTTCACGCCACCCATTTGCAACATTGGAGATTGATAAGTTTGATAGAGACGACGGTTTTCTTCAACTTCTTCACGCATCGCTGGGAAAAAGCTTACTCGAACCGTTGCATCATCTTCTACACTAGAATAAAGTTTTGGATAAACAATATCATCCGGACTTTCTCCTGTTAATGCAACATCACCAACTGCTGTGATTCCCATTGCATTTAAATGTTTCATATAGTCTAATAACGCTACTTTAGACTCAGCTTCATAAATTGCTAGTACTTTAGATAAATAATAAATCGCAATCGCTTCTAAAAAGACTCCTGTTAGCTCACCATCTTTTTTAACAACTTCTCCACCAATTTCAGAAGGAATGTTTTCAATCGTTAACCCTAATTTTTCTAATGCTTTTGTATTCAACCAAATTGTATGTGCATCTCCAGCAATCAAGCAAATTGGAACTTCATTGGAAGCTTTGTCTAAATCTTCTCTTGTTGGTAAAACTTGTTGTCCAAAATCACTCGCATACCAACCAATCCCAATTTTCCATCCATTATAAACAGGAATTTCCTTTGCTTGAGCAATGACTTCTTCAATCGTAGGAGCGCCGACTGCTTTCATCTTCCCTAAATGAATTAAACTGGATAAATATAAATGCACATGCGCATCGATAAAGCCAGGAGTAACCATTTGGTCTCCTGTATCAATCATTTCTCCATCTACTTCTTCATCATAAGGAAGAATTGCTGCAATCTTCCCATCTTTTATTTCTAATATTCCTTCAATCGTTTCTTTTGAATCTCCAATAAAGAGATGTTTACTTTTAACAAAATAATGCATATTATAACTCCATTTTAAAATTTAAAAAGGCATCATTATAGTTGAAAATCCATTCTGTTCCAAGATATTCATAATGCTCTAAACTTTCAATGACTTCTTGTGATGGATAAAAAGTTTCATCTGAAACCACTTCTTCATCTAACAACTCTTTTGCAGCTTCATTTGGTGTAGCATATCCTACAAATGCTGCATTTCTAGCCGCATTTTCAGGACGAAGCATAAAGTTAATAAACGCATACGCTCCTTCAATATTTTCCGCATTGTACGATAATGCAAAGTTATCCGTCCAAACAGCACTTCCATCTTGCGGTAAAATATATTGCACCGCTGGATTCGCTTCTGCTACAGCAGCAGCATCTCCTGAATACCCAATACCAATTGGTGCTTCTTCTAATTTCATCATTGTTTTAATTTCTTCATTTAATACAGCACGGACATTTGGATTTAATGCTTTAATTTTCAATTCCGCTTCTTTTAATTGCGCTGCATCTTTTGAATTGAGTGAGTAACCTAATGACTGTAGTGCTAATCCCATTGTTTCACGATTTCCATCTAGTAATAAAATTTTATTACGGAATTCACTCTTCCATAAATCATTCCAAATTGTAATACTTTCTGGATCGATATATTTTGTATTCACCATAATCCCAACAGTCCCCCAGAAATAAGGAACTGTAAATTGATTACCAGGATCTACGGGACTATTTAATAAAAAGGACGAAATATTTTCTAACCCTTTAATTTTAGAATGATCCAATGGCTGTAATAAGTTTTGATTTACTAATTTCGTAATACTCGATTCACTTGGAAATACGATATCATATCGAGTACCACCTTGTTTTAATTTAGCTTCCATCGCATCATTTGAATCAAAAGTTTCATAAACCACTTGAATATTCGTTTCTGCTTCAAATTCTTTAATCAAATCTGGGTCGATATAATTTCCCCAGTTAAACAAATAGAGCTGCTGTTTTTCACTAGAAGCAGATTCATCTGCAGAAATTTCTTGCGATTGAATATATTTTTTTACTCCTAATAGTAAAAGTACAACGACCAAAATAGATAAAATTAAAGATACTAATTTTTTCATGAAAAACCTCATTTCTCTCTTGTTATTTTACAATAAGTTGATAGTAATAAAATATCGCTTTCACGTCAACTAGTACGGTCTGAAAAAGAAAAGAAATTGAACGAATAAACGCCCAATTTCTTTCCAACTAAAATCTTACTTAAATACGATTATACCCATTCTCCATTTTCATTAACTGTATATCCGTCTGGAGTTGTTGTATTCACTAACAATTCTCCTGAATCATTGACATAATACCATTTACCATCAACTTCAAACCACTGAGAAGCTTTCATTGCTCCTGATGATTCTAAATAGTACCATTTACCTTGGTCTAGTAACCAACCAGTTTCCATAGCTCCTGAACCATTTAAGAAGTACCATTCACCTTTATCTTTAATCCACCATTTTTGCATATAGCCATTTTGGTCTAAGTAATACCAAGTTCCATCTTGATTGAACCATCCAGTTACTTTTTCGTCTCCTCTATACATAACCCATTGATTGTTTTCTAGGGCCCAACCGCTCTTCTTAGGAGTATTAACTTCCTCTTTCTTCTCTTCTACATTAGTACTTGAATTAGTATAAGTATTTGTATACGTATAAGAATTTGAGTACTGATTTCCTTGAGAAGAAGACCCTGTATGATTTGTTTCTCCATTAGAAGAATTAACTTTATCAGGTCTATAAAGCGTTACATCTTTAATACTAGAAATATCTACGAAATTACCTTTTAATGGAGTTTTAGTTTCAATTGCTTTTTCCATTTTAGCTTCTGTTTCTTTCATAATCTTAAAGACAGTTTCTGCTATTTTCATGGATTGTTTTGTATAACTATCTGCATTTGCACGAACATAGTCATTTGATTTACCACGATACTCATTAATTAATCTGTCTTGATAAGCAAATAAAATTTGTTCTAACTCTTCCCAATTTGATTTTATCGTTTTGCCAAATAAATCTTTATGTTCTGTTACCATCTTATCAATATGATCTGCTACCCAATACCATGAATCTGGATTATAATCTCCACCTCTTACTTGATAAGCTTTAAAGGTATCTTTAATATGTCCAAAATATGGTACATATGGAGTATTTCGTGAACGGCTTAATCCTAACCACATTGTACCCCCTAGTTCACTTGGTAAATCATTGCGAATTTGATAAATATGTGGATCTATTACATTTTCATTCCCTGGTGCATATTTATATTTTGCACGTTCAGCTTCTGGTAATGCATCCACATTATCTTCTGGAGTATTATCATTATAAAAATCATATCCTGGAACTTCATCATCTGGAATAAATCCTTCAGATAATGTTTCAAAACGATTTCTTTGAATTTTTATTGCATCTGCTACTGTATAATCTCTACGTGGAGTGTCTTGTAAAAATTCATAATATTCATCTTGATACGTTACTGATGATTGAGGATTTAATAATTTAATGCCGGCATATTGTCTTGAACGATTCCGTTCATCTAACTTAGGCGCATAACTTGTTGCTAAATGGAATTTTCCATTTACTTCTTTATAAGAGCCAGCTTTTTTAGCTGTTTCAACAATACCTTTAGAAGCAATAACATTATTTGTATCTGTCAAATCAACTGTACCAAGGAAATAAGTATTTGGCATAATTGAGAATTTATCATCTGGATACTTATATGCGACATATTGGTGACCAGAATAAATTTCCATGTACCATAACTCATTTTTATCCGCAATCATAATATTATTTCCTTCAGCGGATCCCTTTTCATCAATGACTTTTGCTAAAAGTTCTACTCCTTCACGAGCAGTTTTAACACGAGGTAAAATCAATGTTGTCATCCCTGCTTCTGCAAGCCCTTCATCTACAAGGGGATCTACTGCAAGGACATCTTCTCTAGGTGTCGCTGTTAATGTTGCAGTTAAAGACACACCATATTCATTGAAGCCATGTTCATCAAAGATACCTTCTTTTGTATCTCTCGAATCATCTGATACAGATGTATATTTGAATTCATGACGTAAATGAGGATATGTAAATCCAGTAGAAATATCTTTAAATACTGCACCTTCTTCATAATCTTTTGCAGCATTTACAATGAAGTTTTTGTTATGTGTATGTTGTTTAGCAACTGTTCCGTCTCCGTGTTTATATGGATAATCTTCCGTACGTCCATATAAAGTGGAACCGTCTTTCGTTAATCCTTTTCCGATAATAAATCCTGAACATGCCTCTACAGATTGTAATGATAATACTGTACCAATAATGACGCTTGACAATAATAGTTTTGTAATTTTTTTATCCATCCCTATCTCTCCTTTTGTAAGCTTATTCATTTATATTAATCACACAAACTTCACACACTCTTCTTTTCACTTCCTCCTCGTGTTTTTTGTCACAATAATCATACGCCTAAATGTTTACGCTTTCAATAATTCTTCCTAATTTCTAATGAAATTAATTATCTTATAACATATCAACAAATAAGCTCTCCACTTTCTGTGGAGAGCTTATTTAGATACTCTTTTCTATTCTATTACTAACTACTTTTGAAATTTAAAAACAGATTGATTATTTTTCTTCTGTTTCTTTTTTCTTGCTAGGAATTGCTAATCCTAATCCTGTTAGAATTGAGATTGCTGCTGCGTTAAATACAACGAACTCATTTCCTGTTCCTGTAGCTGGTAATTCTTGTCCTCTTACATTAGCAGCATCTAATGATGTTGGATTTGAATTATTTTGAGCGTCTTGCGCATTTTGTGCATTTTGTGCGCCTTGAGAATCTTGATTATCTTGAGCATTTCTTGATGGTTGAATGGCTTTAATCTTCGCAACAGCTTTCGTTACAAGTTGTTTCACTGTTTCAACATCTTTTGCTTTTGCGATTTCATCTAATGCTGCTTGTTTTTCAGCATCCACTTTAGCAAATAATTCATCTTTTTCTTCAGCTGATAATCCTGCTTCTTCTAATTGAGCTTTCTTAGCTCTTGCAGCTTCTTCAAGAATATTCTTAGCTGCTTGTTTCGCATACTCTACTGCATCAGAATTTGCTTGTGCATTTTGATTTGAACCATTTCCACCATTATTTCCTGATTGAGGCTGTGGTGTTGGAATTGGTTGTGGATTCACTTTTTTAATTGCTGTTTCCACATCATTAACAACTTTTGCTACCTCATCTTTTGTAGTTGCTTTACGAACTTCTTCGATAGCTTTTGCTTTTAAGGCTTCGATTTCCTTAATTGCTTTATCTTTTTGTTCTTGTGTTAAATCTTTATTATTCTTAATTGCATCTGTTTGATTTTTTGCAGCTTGTTCGATTTCAGCGATTGCTTTCGCTTTTTCTTCGTCTAGCTTAGAAGAATCAACTGGTTTAACACCATCAGCAGGAGTAGCTTTTGGATCGAAATTCTTAATGTTTTCAGCAGCTTCTTTTCCAATTGCTTTAGCTGTTCCAGCACTTGTAGCATTTTCGATTTGTGATTTAGCATCTTCTTTTGCTTTATTGATTGCATCTTCAGCTTTTTGTTTTTGTTCAGCTGTTAACTCTTTATTGTTCTTGATTTCATCAATCTTAGCTTTTGCAGCTTCTTCTACTTGTTTTTTAGCATCTTCTTTCGCTTTAGCAAGGTCGTTTACTTCTGGACGTTCCCCTTCATAAACTACTACTGGAACTTTAACAGTTACTTTTCTGCCATCAGCTAGCGTTACTTCCACTTCCGCTTCTTTAGTTCCTGTTTCAGTTGTAGTTGGTTTATAAGTAACTTTAGCTGTAACACCTTCGACTAATGTTAATTGTTTTAAGATATCTTCATCAGTTAAAGCTTTACCTTTTTCAACTGCTACCTCACCTGCTACTAGAGCATCTTGAACTGATAATTCTGGTAATGCTGGACGTGTAACTGATGCACCTTTAGAAACTTTCACAATATATTCTGTAGGCAAGTTACCTTTTGGTGTTTCTACATTTCCTTTATCATCTACTGTGATATCTTTTTTATCCAATCCTGGATTTGCTTCAGCAACAGCTTTCTTAACATCTTCTTTTTCTTTATCTGTTAAGTTGTTAGGGTCTTTTACCTCTACAGGTGTTGTTGGTTTCTTCAACGCTGGAGTTACTACATCTTCTGATGGTAAGTTACCTTTTGGTGTTTCTACATTTCCTTGGTCATCTACTTTGATATCTTTATCTGTTAAATCTGGATTATTTTTAATAATCTCTTCTACAACTTTAGCTTTTTCTGGGGCTGTCAGTTTAGCCGGATTAACAACTTCAACTGGTGTTGTTGGTTTCTTCAAGGTAGAAGTTACTACATCTTTTGCTGGTAAGCCACCATTTGGTGTATTAACATTTCCTTGATTATCTACTTTGATATCTTTTTTATCCAATCCTGGATTTGCTTTTGCAACAGCATCTTTAACTTTATCTTTTTCCTCTTCCGTTAAAGAGTTTGGATTGCTTACTACAACTGGAACTGCTGGTTTATTTAAGACTATTGTTACAACATCTTCTTTTGGTAGATTTCCATTTGGTGTTTCTACATTTCCTTGATTGTCAACTTTAATTTTATCTTTTTTATCCGCTAAATCTGGATTTACAGCTACAACAGCATCCTTTATAGCTTCTTTTTCTCCATCCGTTAAATTATTAGGATCTTTGACAATAACTTTCGTTGTTGGTTTCTTCAGGGATGGTGCTACTACATCTTCTGATGGTAAATTACCTTTTGGTGTTTCAACATTTCCTTGATCATCTACTTTGATATCTTTTTTATCTAATCCCGGATTTGCTTCAGAAACAGCATTCTTAACATCTTCTTTTTCTTTATCTGTTAAGTTGTTAGGATTTTTTACCTCTACAGGTGTTGTTGGTTTCTTCAATTTAGTAGTTACAACATCTTTTGCTGGTAAATTACCTTTTGGTGTTTCAACATTTCCTTGATCATCTACTTTGATTTTGTCTTCAGTTAATCCTGGATTTGCCTCTGCAACAGCTTTCTTAACCAATTCTTTTTCTTTAGCTGTTAAACTATTTGGATTTTGTACTTCAACTAGTTTATTTGGTTTATTTAAGACTGTTGTTACAACATCTTCTTTTGGTAGATTTCCTTTTGGAGTTGTTACACTGCCATCAGGATTTACTGTTACATCACCTTTGTTTAAGCCTGGATTTTCAGCTACAATAGCGTCCTTAATGTCTTCTTTTTCTTTATCTGTTAAAACATTAGGATTTCCAACTACAACTGGTGTTGTTGGTTTCTTCAAGGCTGGAGTTACTACATCTTTTGCAAGTAATTTATCACCATTCTTAGTTGTTACATTACCTTTATCATCTACTGTAATATCATCTTTGTTTAGACCAGGATTTGCATCAGCCACAGCTTCTTTCACTTGTTTCTTTTCTTCATTTGTTAAATGATTTGGATTTTTCACTACTACTGGTGTTGCTGGTTTGTTTAATGCTTGAATAACAACTTTTCCTGCTTCCAAAATTCCTTTAGGAGAACTTACATTTCCTTGATCATCCACAAGGACTTCATCTTCTACTAGTGAAGGGTTAGTAGCCACAATCGCTTTTTTAACAGCTTCTTTTTCTTTATCTGTTAAATGTTTAATATCTGTGACCTTAACTTTTTCTTTTGGAGGATTTAATCTTCTCTTAGCTGTTTCTGTAATATCTTGTGGTGTATGAACAGCAGCAATTTCTTGTCTACCTTTTTCTGTTGCTTTTGTCACTTCGTCAGTTGTTCCAGCTTTATTGATGTTTTCTTCGTGTTTTGCTTGAAGTGCATCAACTTGTTTCTTCAATTCTTCTTTTTCTTTTTTAGATAATGCATTGTCTTCATCAATTTCAGCTTTTTCAGCATCTGCAGCTTTTGTTAGATCAGCTTTTGCTTTGTCCTTATCAGTTGCTTTTCTTACAGGTACTTCGATTTCATCTTTTGATCCATCCGGATACGTAACTTCTACTACAACTACTTTCTTACCTGCATTCGCTCCTGTTCCTTCCACGATTGCTCCGTCATTTTTAACTTGTTTGTCTGTCGGTTGTGGTTGTCCTTCTGGTACTACTACAGCTTCTGTAATTGCTTTTTTATCTACTTCAGCTACTTTATTATCTGTTGCTGGATCTACGCTTACTGGTACTTCTCCTGATGTGATTTCTTCTTTCACTTTTGGAGTTGCTTTTGCAGCATCAGTTCCTTCTACTGGTACTTCTACTACATCTTTGCTTCCGTCTCCGTAGGTTACTTCTACTTTGACTACTAGTTTACCTGTGTTATTTGCTCCACCTTTTCCGCTTTGGTCTGTACCTTGTACTACTTTTCCTCCGTCAAGTAATTTTTTATCTGTTACTTGTGTACCTTCTGGTACTTTTACAGCCTCTTTAACTTTTTGTACATCTTCTGCTTTTGTTACTTTTGAATCTTTTACAGGTGTTTCGCTTAGTTTTGCTGTTTCTACTGTCGGTGTTGTAGTCGCTGCAGTGTTCCCTTCTACTGGTACGTCAACTGTTCTTGTAATACCATCGTGAGTGACTGTTACTGGTACTACTTTCTTATCGCCTTTTTCTGCAATAGCTCCGTATTCTACAACATAAGTATTGTCTAACGCTTTACCGTTTGCTGTTACTTTAGCTTTTACTGCATCTTTATCGGCTTGTTCTGTTAAGCTTTCTCCTACTTTAGGTACAACAGAGATTTTTGCTGCTCCATCTTTCACCGCTAAAGTGAAGTCTTCTGCTTTACCTGATAAAGCTAAACGTGCTTGTTTTAGTGTATCTAGTGCATTATCCACTTCTGGTTGTGTTGCATCTTGCTTATCATACACTTTTTGAGCATTTGCTAAAGCATCATCGTAAGCTTTTTTCTTAGCGGCATCTGTCTCTTTAGCATAAGCTGGTGATTTTTTAACAGCGTCATCTTTGTTCAAGTCAAGTTCTGCTTTCAAAGCATCTTTCGATACAGGGACAGCTACATCTTCTCCTGTTAACCCTTTAATTGCTTTTGCTAAATTGTCAATTAAAGTAGCTACTTCTGATGTACCAGCTGCATTTTCTGGTGCTTCTGTATTCTTATCTGCTACTTTTGAAGCTGCGTCTTTTGCGTTATCAAAAGCATCTTTCTTATCTTGAGGAACATTAGGATTAGTATATTTATCAGAGGCTTTTACTTTTTCAGCTTCTGCTACTAATTTTTGTAGAGAATCCATCTTAGAATCTAAGCCTTGAGCAATTGATACAATATTATCTACTTCAGCTTTACTTCCCGCAGCATCAACTTGTGTTTTCAATTCTGCTTTTTGTGCAGCATTCAAGTGTTCAAGCGCATCAATTTTTGCTTTTGCTGTATCACGATATGCTTTTACTTCTGCATCTTTCACGATAGCTTCTAATTGATCTCTTGTTGTTGCCGCATCAATTTGTTTCTTATATTCATCTCTTTGGGCATCTGTTAGACCAGGAACTTGATCAATTTTCTTCTTATACTCGTCTTTTAAAGCATCAGTTTTTTCTTTTTCAGCATCATGAGCTTTTTTAGAGACTTGAGCTTGAGCTTCTCCTATAATTTTAGTAATTTCAGCTTGTGAAGGTGCATTCTTAATTCTTTCTTTATATGCGTCAGCTGTTGGGTCAGTTAAATATCCCGCTTTATCATCTTTTTTATCGATTTCATCGATAATTGCTTTCGCTTTTTCTTTCGTTTTATCTAATGCTTCATCTAAAATCTTATCAATAAGACCTTTAGTATGGTCAATTGGTGTAGCAGTTCCTTCTGTTGGATCTGTCATTACTACTGCCGATACTTTGTCAGTTAACTCTTTCTTCTGTGCATTTGTTAAATAAGGATTGTTATTGATTGCTTCCTTAGCATCACGTTTTTTAGCTTCTAAAGCTTTTTCATTACTTGAATTTTGTGCAATAGCATTATTCACAACAGTATTTAAGTCGTCTTGTGTAGTTTTCGATGATAATTCTGTTTTGAAATTTCGTTTTTCATTTGGTGATAAGTAAGTCAAATTATCAATTGCCTTTTCAGCCTCTTGTCGAGCCTCATCAATATTGAATGTTTTTTGAGGTTTTTGTTTAAATAAATGATCTTTAGGAATATTAACACCTATAGGAGTTGATCCTCTATAGATAGATCCTATCCCCGTGCGCTTATCTATTTCTAATCTCTTATCTTTAAAATCTTTTGACGTTTTCGAAGGATCTCCTACTGCTGTAATAACATCCTCATCAAATGCGTCTTTGCCTATTGTCATATTATTAACTGTATAGAATTTTGATTTTGCGCTTTCAACATCTGTATCTTTAAGATTATTAATATCATCTACTTCATACGGATTTTTTAAATACTTATAGTCTCCAGCACTATCTGGAGTTGTTTCATTGTTATCAATCTGTGGTCTTTCATAAACAAGTGATGTTCCTGGAATTTCATCAATTGTGTTATCCGCATATCTTATTGTTGCTTTTCCATCTGCACCAATTTCAATACTTGTTTCTTCATCACTAAATAAGTTCTCAACTAATTTGTTTTTAGCTGTTCTATGAACTGTTGTCACATTGTCTTTATTTGCTTCTAAAATTTTTGCTTTTATCGTATTCTTTTCTTCAGTTGTTAAACTTTTCGGATTAGTCACTGCAATACGACTTGGTACATCTGGTTCAAAAATTTCATTTAATTTATATAAACTTGGAACAGGTGCTAATACTGTTTTGTAATGTTGCATCATTCGAGCGATACCAACCCTAAATCCTGCTCCAAATTCTAAAGTACGACGATCATTACCAAATGTTGGATCGGCAACTTCATATGTAGCTGTTATCGTAGCTCTTTCAATTCCACTACGTTCCCAATCAACATAAATTGTTTTTGTATCCGTACGGAATTTTTCAAAAAGAGCTTGTTCAGATGCATTGTCGGATACCCTATCTCCGATATGATACCAAAACTTATTCGCAAAACTTCCGCTATATTCTCGGTAAGGTTCACCTGTTGTTTCATTATATGACTCCCACTTAGTATCATTCCCGTGGAAATCAGGTGTTGTATAAGCTTTATTGATGTCCTCTTCTGTTTGGAAACGTGAATTAATCGAATTTGATAACGAACCAAATTTTTTATTTCTATTCCAGCTTTCCATTACGTAAACTGGTCGTCCGTCATTTTTCTTTAATGTGATTTCTTTAGGTTCTTTTAATCCTATCGGTGTTGTGAACCAGAAACGTGGACGGTGTCCTCCAAATCCAGTTACACTACTTCCATCAGCTCCACCATTATAAGTATAAGTTACTTTAACAATCGGATTTTCTCGAGTGTATTCTGACCAGTCTACATCGATTCCAATTTCTTTATCTACGTTTACTTTTGATCCAATTTGAATACCATCTGCACTTTCAGGAGTTTCTCCAGAATTAGAATATAACGATACAATACCGTCTTCGCCATTTAATTGTTTAAATGCGGCTTCTACTGTATTTGGCAATCCGCTCAACACAAACTGAGCACCAATCATACATGAAGCTACACCAAAACTAAACTTTCTAATTGAGAAGCGTTGGACTTTATTCCAATGAAATTTATTTTTCGAATTTCTTGTCTTTCTCATTTACCACTAACCTCCATTTATTAATTTATGCACAAAAAAATGCATCAGTTATAATGCATCAGTTATAATGCATCAGTTATAATGCATCAGTTATAATGCATCAGTTA
>CAUSWE010000028.1:0-23495 GCA_963535215.1 uncultured Granulicatella sp.
CCATTATTGGATTTCCAATGGTAGGTGCCGGAATTTTATTTTATATGGTTAAACCGATTCAAGATTTCCTAGTGGATAAAGGAGTTCATAAATCAGTAGCGATACTGTTGAATTTTATTCTATTGATTGTCCTATTACTAGCAGCGATTTTTAGTTTTATTCCAATTGTAGAAAAACAATTAAGAGAATTAGTGACTCAATTGCCAATATATTACAGAATTATTAGTGAACAAGTCGAACGTGTGGTACAAAGTAATACTTTTTCAGCAGTGCAAGAACAGTTGAATGGAATTAATATGGATTTTATACAGTCATTAGGAACAAGAGTGAATGGTCTGTTGAATGTAACGTTTAGCGGAATTGGAAATGTCGTTGGAGCAGTTGGAGAATTTATGATTGGAATTATTACGATGCCAATTCTTCTATTCTATTTATTACAAGATGGGGAAAAAATTTTACCTGCAGTACTACAAGTTTTTCCAACTCGTTCGCGTAGACGTATGAGTATCGTATTAATAGAAATGAATCAACAAATTAGTTCTTATATTCGAGGACAATTAACGGTTGCGATTGCGGTAGCCATTATGTTCTCGATTGGATATGCGATTATCGGTTTACCGTATGGGGTAACGATTGCGATTTTAGCAGGTGCATTAAATGTGATTCCATATGTGGGTTCATTCTTTGGAATTTTACCCGCATTAATCGTTGGTTTTGTTATCTCACCTTGGATGTTTGTTCAAGTATTTATTGTATTTGTAATCGAACAAACCTTAGAAGGAAGAATCGTTTCACCATTAATTTTAGGAAATTCATTACAAATTCATCCAGTAACCATTTTAGTAGTATTACTATCAACAGGTAAAATTTTTGGTTTAGTGGGACTTTTATTAGGCGTTCCTGGTTATGCAGTCTTGAAAGTCATTATTACTCATATATTCGATTGGTATAAAGAATATTCTGGCTTGTATAAGGAAGACATAGAAAAAGAAGAAATTTTAATAGAAAATTAACAATAAAAAGCATTTTTTTCGAAAAAAAGCATAGTTATAGATAGAAGAAAAAATAACGAAAGCTGATATCGAAAGGAGTGCTTTTTTGTGTGGTCATGGAGTTTTGTAGTTGGGTGTTGTATTGGGAGTTTTTTGAATGTAGTTGCTTTAAGATTACAAAAGGAAGAAAATTTTATTCGAGGGCATTCTCATTGTGTTGAGTGCCTACATGAATTAAGTTGGAAAGATTTGATTCCAGTTCTTTCATGGATGTGGTTAAGAGGAAAATGTCGTTATTGTGGAAGAAATATTTCACCTCGTTATTGGATGGTAGAAGTTGTATCAGGATTAATGTTCATACTTATGACAGAAATCTGGAATGGAAGAGAATGGATGGGATTACTAGATCTGTGGTTATTGGCAAGTTTAGCCGTGTTTTGTAGTTTAACGGATTTGAAAGAGCAAGTGATTTATCCGAAAGGTTTGGTGATAATCGGATTGCTTCATATTGTAATTGGAATTAGTTGTTTACTGGGTAACATTCATCTAGAGTCTGTGTTAGTTGCGGGAGCATTTTATGGAGGGATTTATACTGTCGGTTATTTACTATGGAAGGAAGAAGTGTTTGGACTGGGAGATTGTTATTATTTGGCGACAGTTGCCTTGTGGTATCCGATAAAAGAAATTATACTCATTGGTTTACTTTCATTTGTAGTAGGTGGAGGAATATTGGGGCTATTGTTGATTGTTAAAAAAGGGCAAATAGAAAGAGTTGCATTTGTTCCTTTTATTGTGATAGCCCAACTTTTAGTGATGAGTTTAGGTGTGGAATGGTTTGGGTGGTAAAGATGAAGGGGAAAGTATAAGATTAGATTGGAAAAAATAATTTTATGATTTATTATTGAAGAATAAATACTAGGAGTGAAGCACATGAAGAAAATACAAAATCAAATTCCTTACTTATTATTTATGGGTTTAGCTTTTTATGGATTCCCCTTTATCGATCGAGAAAGTGGAATGTTAACATTATTAATACTATTTCCTCTTGTGTGTTTTTTGAGTGCTTTTGTATACGGTGTAAAATATTCGTTTTCTTTAGTGTATTCCATTTTAGTAATAGCACTTTTTATTCCTACGATTGTTATTTTTTATAACGAGACAGCTAGTTTTTATATAGGAATATATGGAGTGATTTCTCTTGTTGGAAATTTATTAGGAAGTTTCATTCGAAAAATCTATATTCGAAAATAAATTTAGGTGTGTAGAGACGATAGAAGAGTAGGCTATCGTCTTTTTTGTGCTTTATTATAGGAAATATATGGAAATGAACGGCTTGGAAGTAGTTGATAGAAGAAAAATTGTAGAAAAAGCATAGGTGTAATTAACAAAAAGGTTAAAAACATTAAAATGTAATTAAACAAAATGAGTTTTTTCAGATATAAAAAACATAAGAATTAACGAAGAAAGACATTTCATAAAAAGAAATCATTTTCCTATGAAAGATAATGATTTTATGAATGCTTTCAAAAAGTTTTAACGCCTAAATGATAGTAAAAATGGCAAAAATGAAATGAAAGAAAACAAAAAAATAAAGTGAAATAACTCGTTTTGATTCAAATGTAAAAATAAATTCAAAAAAGATTATTTTAACTAAAAACTAACTTGAAAACGAATTCATTTAGCGGTAAGATAGGTGCATAAGGAAATGGTATGAAAATAAGTCTGATCAACTTATGGTTCTATTTCCTAAGCTATGAATTCATAACTGTTCAAATTTTTAATTAGGATGGTGGCTATTATGTCAAACCCAATTCACGTATTTTCTGAAATTGGACGCTTAAAGAAAGTTTGTTTGCATCGCCCAGGTAAAGAGTTAGAAAATTTGATGCCAGACTATCTAGAACGTTTATTATTCGATGATATTCCATATTTAGAAGATGCTCAAAAAGAACATGATGCATTTGCTGAAACTCTTCGTAACGCTGGAGTAGAAGTTTTATACTTAGAACAATTAGCAGCTGAAGCAATTGATGCTGCAGGCGTTCGTGAAGAATTTGTAGATGAATGGTTATCAGAAGCTGGTGTAGCAAGTGTTGCTTCTCAAAAAGCAATTAAAGATCACTTACTATCATTACCAACATTTGACTTGGTATTGAAAACAATGGAAGGGTTCCGTAAAACTGAAGTTCAAGCAGAAGCTACAACTTTAGCAGGTATGTACGAAACAGATTATCCATTTGTAGTTGATCCAATGCCAAACTTATACTTCACTCGTGATCCATTTGCTACAATGGCAAACGGTGTTTCATTAAACCACATGTATGCAGATACACGTAACCGTGAAACAATTTATGGTAAATATATTTTCACTTATCACCCAGTATACGGAAATGGAAAAGTTCCATTCTTCTATGATCGTACAGAAGATACTCGTATCGAAGGTGGAGATGAGTTAGTTCTTTCTAAAGAAGTATTAGCTGTAGGTATTTCTCAACGTACAGATGCTCGTTCAATTGAAAAAATTGCTCAAAAATTATTTGCTGAAACTGATTTCAAACAAGTATTAGCATTCGTAATTGGTGAAAACCGTAAATTCATGCACTTAGATACTGTATTTACACATATCGATTATGATAAATTCACTATCCATCCAGAAATTCAAGGCGGATTAAAAGTATTCTCTATTACAAAAGGAGAAAATGGTGCGCTAAACATTGAATTAACTGAAGATAAATTAGAAAACGTATTAGCAAAAGCATTAGGTTTACCTTCTGTAACATTAATCCCTTGCGGTGGAGGCGACCCAGTAGAAGCTGCTCGTGAGCAATGGAATGATGGCTCTAATACATTAACAATTGCACCAGGGGAAGTAGTTGTATACGACCGTAACGTTGTAACAAATGCAATCCTAGAACAATATGGTATTAAGTTACACAAAATTCGCGGTAGTGAATTAGTTCGTGGTCGTGGTGGCCCACGTTGTATGTCAATGCCATTCGAACGTGAAGATTTATAATTTAAAAAAGAATCTTTTATGATATAATCAATTTAGAATTACAATTTTGAAAGGAGTCATTCCAAATATGACACAAGTGTTCCAAGGCCGTAGCTTTTTAAAAGAGAAAGATTTTACTCGTGCAGAAATCGAATATTTAATCGACTTCTCAGCGCACGTTAAAGATTTGAAAAAACGTGGTGTTCCACATAAATTCCTAGAAGGTAAAAACATTGCCTTATTATTCGAAAAAACATCTACTCGTACTCGTGCAGCTTTCACAACTGCAGCAATTGACTTAGGTGCTCACCCAGAATATTTAGGTAAAAACGACATTCAATTAGGTAAGAAAGAATCAGTGGAAGATACTGCTAAAGTTTTAGGCCGTATGTTTGATGGAATCGAATTCCGTGGATTCAGCCAACAAGTCTGTGAAGATTTAGCAAAATATGCTGGCGTTCCTGTATGGAATGGTTTAACAGATGCATGGCATCCAACACAAATGATTGCTGACTACTTAACTGTTAAAGAAAACTTCGGTAAATTAGAAGGATTAACATTAGTTTACTGTGGTGATGGACGTAATAACGTTGCAAACAGTTTATTAGTAACAGGTGCAATCTTAGGTGTGAACGTTCATATCTTCTCACCAAAAGAATTATTCCCAGAAGAAGAAGTAGTTGCATTAGCTGAAGGATATGCTAAAGAAAGCGGAGCTCGTGTATTAATTACAGACGACGCTGAAAAAGCTGTTAAAGGTGCAGACGTATTATATACAGATGTATGGGTATCAATGGGTGAAGAAGATAAATTCACTGAACGTGTAAACTTATTACAACCTTACCAAATTAACATGGACTTAGTTCGTAAAGCTGAAAATGAAGATTTAATCGTATTACACTGCTTACCAGCATTCCATGATACTGAAACAGAATACGGTAAAAAAATCGCTGAAGAATTTGGTATTAAAGAAATGGAAGTTACTGATGAAGTATTCCGTAGCAAATATGCTCGTCAATTCGATCAAGCAGAAAACCGTATGCACTCAATTAAAGCAATTATGGCTTTAACTGCAGGTAACTTATTTGTAAACAAAGTTTAATAACAAAAGTAACTGAGAAAGCCGTTCTGGTTCTGATGTTGAATCAGAATCAGAATGGTTTTTTATAAATAGATGGAGGATATTATTATGTCAGAACAAGTAGTTGAAAAAAAAGGTTTTAAAATGCCTTCTTCATATACTGTTTTATTTATTATCATTGCAATTATGGCTTTATTTACTTGGATTATTCCAGCTGGACAATATGATAAAACAGAAGATGGCAACTTAATCGCTGGTACATACCAACAAGTTGATTCAAACCCTCAAGGTTTTTATGATGTTGTTATGTCTCCAGTATATGGTATGTTAGGACGTGATCATAAATTAAACGAAGGTGAACCTAATGAAATCACATTAAAAACAGATGGTGCGATTCAAGTTTCATTCTTTATTTTAATGGTTGGTGGATTCTTAGGAGTTGTTACTGAAACAGGAGCTTTAGATGTAGGGATTGCTTCAATCGTTCGTAAATATAAAGGTCGCGAAAAAGCTTTAATTCCAGTTTTAATGTTCTTATTTGCATTAGGTGGAACAACTTATGGTATGGGTGAAGAAACAATGGCGTTCTACCCATTAATCGTTCCTGTAATGTTAGCAGTAGGTTTTGATACAATTACTGGGGTAGCAATTGTATTAATTGGTTCTCAAATCGGATGTTTAGCTTCAACTGTTAACCCATTTGCTACAGGGGTTGCTTCAGATGCAGCTGGTATTAGTGTTGCAGAAGGTATTGGATTACGTGTAATCTTCTTCATTGTAATGTGGGCAATTTCTGCATTCTATGTATATAACTATGCAAGTAAAGTAGAAAAAGATCATTCTAAATCTTATACATTTGCTACACGTGAAGCTGATTTATCATATTTCAATGTTGAACAAACAGATGCTGAATTAAGTGGTAAACAAAAAGCTGTATTAACAGTATTCGTATTCACATTCATTATCATGATTTTAAGTTTAATTCCATGGGCTAAATTTAATATTCATGTATTTGAAAAAATTAATGAAGTTATCGTTGGTATTCCATTTATCGGTCAAGTATTCGGTCAATCATTACCTTTAGGTGACTGGTACTTCCCAGAAATTACTATGTTATTCTTAATGATGGCTGTATTAGTAGGTATTACTTACAGAATGAAAGAAGAAAAATTCGTTCAAGTATTCATGGCAGGTGCTGCAGATTTATTAGGTGTTGCTTTAATCTGTGCATTAGCTCGTGGTATCCAAGTAATTATGAACGATGGTATGATTACAGCTACAATCTTGAACTTCGGTGAAAATGCATTATCAGGTTTATCAGCTCAAGTGTTTATCGTATTAACATACATCTTCTACTTACCATTATCATTCTTAATTCCTTCTTCTTCAGGTTTAGCAGGTGCTACAATTGGTATCTTAGCTCCTTTAGGAGAATTCGTAAATGTATCTCAATCATTAGTAATTACTGCTTTCCAATCAGCAAATGGGGTACTAAACTTACTATCACCAACTTCAGGTATCGTAATGGGTGCATTAGCATTAGGACGTATCGAAATTACAACTTGGTGGAAATTTGTTGCTAAATTAGTAGGTATTGTAATGGGCGTTTCAATTCTATTATTAATCTTAGGAACATTCATTAATATTTAATTAGTAAAATAACATTAAAAGAACTCCCCTCGTTTTAAGGGGGGATTTCTTATTCTTAAGGAGGATACGATGAGCACATTTATTACAGAAAAACATAAAGAAGAATGTATTGAATCGATTAAACGATTGGTTCGTATTCCTTCTGTCCTAAATGAAGGTGAAGGAGATACTCCTTTTGGAAAAGATATTCAATTTGCATTAGAAGATGCATTGGCATTATGTCGTGAAATAGGCTTTAGCACTTATATTGATCCGAAAGGATATTATGGTTATGCTGAAGTGGGAAGTGGTGAAGAATCATTAGCCATTCTATGTCATTTGGACGTTGTTCCAGCAGGAGATTTGAATAATTGGGATACTCCTCCATTTGAAGCTGTTTTAAAAGATGGTTTCTTATATGGAAGAGGGACTCAAGATGATAAAGGCCCTTCAATGGCAGCCTTATATGCGGTAAAAGCATTGATGGATGCAGGAGTAGAATTTGATAAACGAATTCGATTCATTTTTGGGACTGATGAAGAAACATTATGGCGTTGTTTAGCTCGTTATGGCGAGTTAGAAGAAGTAGCGACAATGGGATTTGCACCTGATGCGGAATTCCCATTAACCTATGCTGAAAAAGGTTTATTACAAGTGAAATTGCATGGACCTGGAAGCGACGCTTTAGACTTTCATTCAGGAGATGCTTTCAATGTAGTTCCAGGTAAAGCGTCTTATAAGGGAGAGTATTTCTCTCAAGTAGTAGAGAAATTATCTTCGTTAAAATTTGAATATGAAACGCAAGAGGATGAAGTAACTGTTTTAGGAGTTTCTAAACATGCAAAAGATGCACCGCTAGGTGTAAATGCATTAGTTCGCCTAGTTAAGGGACTTCGCTCAGTTGTTGATCATAGGGCATTAGCATTTATTGCAGAAGTAGTTGGAGAAGATGCTACAGGTAGTAGTATTTTAGGAAAAATTGAAGATGAGCCATCGGGTGGTTTAACATTCAATGTCGCAGGATTGACGATTACGCCAGAAAAATCAGAAATTCGTATTGATATCCGAATTCCAGTATTAGCAGATAAAGATGCAATTGTCAAAACTCTATCTGAAAAAGCAAAAGAATTTGGATTAGAGTATGAAGAATATGATTATTTAGGACCATTATATGTACCGTTAGATAGCGTATTAGTTGATACATTAATGGCTGTATACCAAGAAAAAACTGGCGATACAACTCATTTACCACAATCTTCAGGTGGCGCAACATTTGCCCGTACAATGAAAAATTGTGTCGCTTATGGAGCCGTATTCCCAGATTCACCAATTACATTCCATATGGAAAATGAAAAAATGTCGTTAAGAGATATATTTGATTCAATGGATATTTATGCCGAAGCAGTATATCGATTAGCCGGTAAAAAATAGTATTCGATTGAAATTCAATCATAAAGGAGTTTATAAAAATGTCACGTAAAATCGTAGTAGCGTTAGGCGGTAACGCAATTTTATCATCAGATGCTTCAGCAAAAGCACAACAAGAAGCATTAATTCAAACAGCAAAATACTTAGTACAATTCATTGAAAATGGCGACGAATTAGTAGTTACTCACGGTAATGGGCCACAAGTTGGTAACTTATTATTACAACAAGCAGCAGCTGATTCAGAAAAAAATCCAGCAATGCCATTAGATACATGTGTTGCGATGACAGAAGGATCAATCGGATTCTGGTTACAAAATGCATTAGTGAATGAATTACAAGCACGTGGCATTAAAAAAGATGTAGCTGCAGTAGTAACACAAGTAATCGTTTCAAAAGATGACCCAGCATTCTCAAATCCAACTAAACCAATTGGACCATTCTTAACAGAAGAAGAAGCTAAAGAACAAGCAGCAGCTACAGGTGCAACATTTAAAGAAGATGCAGGTCGTGGTTACCGTAAAGTAGTTCCATCACCAAAACCAGTTGGAATTAAAGAAGTAAACACAGTTAAAAACTTAATTGCTACAGGAACTGTTGTCATTACAGCAGGTGGGGGAGGTATCCCAGTTGTTGAAGATCCAGAAACTAAATTCTTAACAGGTGTTGAAGCAGTTATCGATAAAGACTTTGCAAGTCAAACATTATCTGAATTAGTTGGAGCAGACTTATTCATCGTGTTAACAGGTGTTGACAATGTATATGTAAACTTCAATAAACCAGATCAACAAAAATTAGAAACTGTAACAACTAGCGAATTGAAAAAATATATTGGAGAAAACCAATTTGCTCCTGGTTCAATGTTACCAAAAGTTGAAGCAGCAATTGCCTTCGTTGAAAACTATCCACAAGGTAAAGCTATCATTACTTCATTAGAAAATATCGCTGAAGTATTAAAAGGTGATGGCGGTACACAAGTTGTTGCTGGCTAATTTTATTAGATATTAAGAGATAAAAGGATTGACGGAATTACCGTTAATCCTTTTTTTATGCAATTAATTTTTATAAATACAATGATATTTCATTTAAACTATGGTAATATTAGTAGGAAATTTATTAAAGAGAGAAGGATTAGATGACTTCATCTATGTATGCATTAGCCTTGCAAATAGAGCAAGAATTAAATAAGATTTCATCAAAAAAAGGTCATGTTGTTTTTAGAACATTAAAAGGTGAAACAAAATACGTATTTCAATTTGAGAAGAATCATACTAAAGGTTTAGTAATTCAATTATTAAAGAATGAAGAAGACTTAGCGTTTGTAACAACCATTGAAAAGAAATGTCGATTAGAAAGAGCTGTTCATCAATCAGAATTGGATTTAAGATGGTTATCAAAAGGGATTCAAATTCGTTTTGATAAGAAATCGATTATTTATGATGCTGAAATTCAAAGAATGGAAAGATTAGGAATTGAAGTTCAGAAATTTGAATTATTACCAAATATTTTAAATTTTACAGAAGAAAATATTGGAAGAAGTGTTTCTGTTACAAATCAATATAGAAAATTTGTAGAACAAGTATTAACACTAGTTTTACAAGAAGGAAATCTTGAAAAATTAGAGTTAGTTTGGAATAAACAACAAAAAAACTATTATCAAACTTACCCAGTATTTACGTTTAATCAACGAACAAAAGAGATAAATTATGTTCAACAAGAAAAAATGTTAGCATTAAAAGATATTCCGAAATATCAATATTATGTTTCAAATACACCGGGTGAATTACAAATTTCTGAATTTGAGTTTGCTGATTTTATGGAGCGAATTGAAGTGACCGTAAATGTTTCGATGCAAGTTAGAATTGGAGTTCAAGAATTAGTAAGTTCGGAACTGTCGAAACAAAACATTCCATTTGTCATTGAAATGGCGGATAAAGATGCTGTTGCTTATACAAAATTAATTGATTCAATTGATCCAAAAATAATTCAAGAAGAATTTTTAGAAATGTTTGCAGAATTTCAATTTAAACCAACAACGATTTTAGTTTCAGGATTATTTGGAGTTTACTTAAGTAATGTCTTAACCCCATTAGCAAAAAGAATGTCTATTAAAATTAAGCAAGTAGATAACTTACCAACGTTTAATCGATTAACACCAGAAGAGAGAATTGTATCATTTTTAAATTTATATGGTATAAGCGTGTAAGTTTTCACTTGCAAAAAATCTCATTTGGGTGTAGGATGAATGTGTTAAGCAAAAGTGTTTAACAAATAATATGAAGGAGGTAGTTGTAATGAACAACTTAAATGGAAAACATCAACAATTGAACAAAACAACTAAAATCTCCTTACAGAATATGACAATGTATTAATATACTCACTTTAATTATTTTTGGTTTTGCGAAATGAGGCTAACTGTCTGCTGTGGTAGGTGGTTAGCTTTTTTTCATAGATAAAAGTGGAGGGACTAGTTGTGTATACATATATACGGAACTAGTCTTTTTTTGTCAAATCTCTGTGGGAGTAAGGAGGATATATGAAAGTCATTATAAAACACTTAGGAATTTATTTTAAGAAGCACTGGGTGAGATATGCCATTATTGTATGTAGTTCGATTTTAAATAGTTATTTATTAGTCGTTCCTGCAAAAATATTAGGACAAATTGTCAATGCGATTGTGGATCAATCGTTGACGCAAGAACAACTTTTGGGATATATAGGGTTCTTTTTCCTATCATTAGTAGGGGTTTATATATTGGATTCTGCATTAATGTATTGGATTTGGTTTGCTCGTTTTGACTATATTACAACTTTAAGATTAGGAACGATGAAGCAATTACTTTGGAAAAAAGCACCATTTTATACGAAGTTTAGAGTCGGAGATATTGTAACTCGTTCAAGTGAAGACCTTGAGACAATTGGGACTTTAGTAGGATTTGGAGTATATGCTTTTCTAAATGCATTCTTTATTACTTTATCCGTTCTATCGAATATGGTAATGAATGTATGGTGGGAGTTGACACTTATTTCAGTTCTACCAATGCCGGTATTAGCTTATGCACTCTATCGTTTAACGGATAAAATTGAAATAGTATTTGGGGATGCTCAAAAGGCTATTTCTGATATGAATGCGGAAGTATTAGAAATGATTGATGGAACTTATGTCATTCGAGCTTATGGGCAAGAAGATAGAATGAGTCAAATTTTCCAGCAGAAAACAGAAGATTCTCTTCAAAAAAATATTGCAGTAGCTAAATTGGGAATGTTATTTATTCCATTAGCACAAGTAGTTGTAGGGATTTGTATGTTAATTGGGTTGATTTATGGTGGAGGACTTGTTCAAGAAGGGAAAATTTTATTAGGGAGCTTAGTTTCGTTTCCAATTTATATCGGTTTATTAGTCTTTCCATTGTATTTAATTGGAGACATTGTCGTAATGATTCAACAAGGAAAAGTTTCGTTTGAAAGAATTTTTGAATTATTAGAAACAAGTGATGATTTAGAAGAAGATGGACAGGAAGAATTAGGACAATTCGAGGAAATTCGTTTTGAAAATTTCTCCTTTACCTATCCCGGTGAAGAAAGTCCAACATTGAAAAATATTTCAGTCAGTATTAAAAAAGGACAAACGATTGGAATTGTTGGAAAAACAGGCTCGGGGAAAACGACCTTCCTAAAACAGTTCTTACATCAATATCCTTACCATCATGAAACAGTTTTACTGAATCAGAAGGAATTGATTCATTGGAAACGTCAATCGGTGGATACTTTAATGGCGTATGTGCCACAAGAACATGTGTTATTTTCAAAAAGCATTTTAGAAAACTTAAAACTTGCTAATAAGGAAATTACAGAACCAGTTGCATGGGATGTGCTAGAACAAGCTGCGATAGCGAAAGATATTCGTCGAATGCCAGAACAATTGGATACAATGATTGGCGAAAAAGGAATTACTTTAAGTGGTGGGCAAAAACAACGATTATCCATTGCTCGTGCCTTACTGAGAAATTCTGAAATTTTATTACTCGATGATGCTCTATCAGCTGTTGATGCTAAAACAGAAATCCAAATTGTGGATCATTTAAAATCAGAAAGAGATGCTCAAACAAATATTATTACAGCGCATCGATTATCTGCAATTCGACATGCAGACTGTATTTTAGTATTTGAAGAGGGTCAGATTGTGGCAAGGGGAACTCATGAAGAGTTGCTCGAACAAAAAGGCTGGTATTATGAACAATACTTGAAACAAGAATTAGAAGAAGGAGAGGTGAGCGAAGAATGCTAAAAACAATTTTTTGGTTATTAAGCTATATTCGTTATGAAAAACGTTCCTTTTTTATTGGCTTTATTTTATTATTACTCGCTTCAGCTTCAGGAGTGTATGCTCCGATTGTTGCAAAACAATTTATTGATTTGGTGATTACACCATCAGAAAATTCAGGTGTAATTAATTGGGGGCAGATTACTCAATTTGCCGCAGTATATTTTGGCTTATTGCTCATTTCAGCGTTATCGGCTTATTTTGGACGTTTTATCTTAAGTGTGATGTCGAATCGTTTAACAAAACGTTTAAGAGATGAATTATTTGATAAAATTCAACATTTACCGATTCGTTATTTTGATTCCTTACCAGCAGGGAAAGTTGTATCAAAAATCACGAATGATACGGAAGTTGTTCGTCAAAACTTCTTTGTTGCAGCAACTGCCAATGTTTTAAATAGTATTATCATTATTGTTGGAATTTATGTCGTTATTTTTTCTCTTAATATTCGATTAGGAGCTGCTTTATTATTAGTCATTCCAGTCATTCTTTTATGGCAAGTGGTATTTAGTAAAAAGGCAGGAGCTTTTACAGGTCCATTACGTGAGAGCTTTAGTAATATGAATGGAAAATTAAATGAAATCATTCAAGGTATGTCTATTATTCAAGTGTTTCAACAAGAGAAACTAGTGAATGAAGAGTATGAAGCGATCGTTCAAGATTGGAAAAAAATTGGTCTTGAAGAATTAAAGGTAGAATCTTTCTTAGCTTGGAGTGTCGTCGGTTTTCTAAGAAATGTTACATTAATGTTTGCCGTTTTATATTTAAGTGTGAAATATTTAGGAGGAACATTAGGATTAACGGCTGGATTTATTTATGCGATTGTGGACTATATTAATCGTCTATATGATCCAATTGATAATTTAGTACAAATTTTTGCGGGATTACAACATGCTTTTGCAGCAGGTGGTCGAGTGATTGAATTAATGGAAACACCAATCGAAAAATCGGGAGATGCTGATTTTGTGATGGAAGATGGAAAAGTTGAATTTAAAAATGTATCTTTCTCTTATGATGGAAAAACTCCTGTTTTGAAAAATATTTCCTTCACGATTGAAGCAGGTGAAACAGTGGCTTTTGTAGGACATACGGGTTCCGGAAAATCGACAATTATGAATTTGTTATTTAGATTTTATGATCCAACGGATGGAGAAATTTGGATTGATCATCAAAATATTGCGTTATCAAATCAGCGGAAAGTGCGTGAGAAGATGGGTATTGTGCTACAAGATCCGTACTTATTTGCTGGAACTTTAGGAAGTAATATTGGGATGGAGAATCCAGCAATTACCACTGAAGTGATGGAAAATGCGTTGATTCAAGTGGGTGGTCAGCATATTTTAGAGCGTTCTGAAGAAGGATTGGATATCCCGATTCAAGATAAAGGGTCGGAGTATTCGTCTGGGGAACGTCAGTTAATTTCTTTTGCGCGAGCGTTAGCATTTAATCCAACGATTTTAGTGTTGGATGAAGCGACTTCTCATGTGGATACGCAAACGGAAGGGATGATTCAGCAGGCGATGGAAGTTCTGTCGAAGGATCGTACGACTGTTATGATTGCGCATCGTTTGTCTACGATTGTTCATGCGGATAAGATTTTCGTGTTGGATAAGGGTGAGATTATTGAACAGGGGAATCATGCTGAATTAGTCGAACAAGACGGAATGTACGCGCAGATGTACCGCCTGCAGACGGAAAAGAATTAGACTTCCTTTATAGTAGCTATGGACGCCCTGAGCCTCGGTCTCAGGGCTAAAAATTGAGCCTAGGGTCTCAATTTTTCCAGTACTATCAGCCAGTGTGGCTGATAGTACTCGAGCTACTGTAGGAAGTCTATTCTTTTTTTAACGAAAGAATATGAGAGTGCGTTTAGAATTAGACTTCTTATACTGTAGCAATGGACGGCAGCTTCGCTATAGCGAATCTCGTGTTACGGTAAGAAGTCTATTCTTTTCTTGGCGGTGGAAGATGAGAGAACGTTTAGAATAACGCGGAAGGGAATAGAAATGGATTTTTCTGAAGTAACCAAGAGACCCGTAGGGGCTACTGGCGTCCACCATTACATCAGATAAAATCCATTTCTATTCCCGTAGTATTTATTGTAAACATGAGGAAGCTTTAGGCGTTTTCTCATGTTTTTTTACTTTGTTTGTAGTAAAATGAAAATAAGTGATTTTCAAGAGGTGATTGTTATGAAAGAAGAATGGATTCAAGAAGCGGTGAAAATGAGACGAACATTACACCGTTATCCAGAATTATCCGAACAAGAATTTAAAACGACAGCATTTATTCAAGAAAAATTAACAGAATGGGGGATTTCTTATCGTCCTTTAAAAACACCAACAGGTGTTGTTGCTGAAATTGGAACGAAAGAAGGTCCCGTTATTGCGCTTCGTGCAGATATGGATGCATTACCGATTCAAGAACAAACGGATTTAGACTATCGTTCAGAGCATGATGGGGTGATGCATGCTTGTGGGCATGATTTTCATACAGCTAGTTTATTAATGGCTGCGAAAATTTTAAAAGAAAAAGAAGAAAGCTTAAACGGAAAAATTCGTTTCATTTTCCAACCAGCAGAAGAAATGAATCGAGGTGCTCGTGCTTTAATTGCTGAAGGTGTATTAGAGGGAGTCGATGCCATTATTGGCTTCCATAATAAGCCTGAATTGCCTGTTGGAACAATTGGCATTAAATCTGGGCCGCTAATGGCAGCTGTGGGACAATTTTCTGTGGAATTAAAAGGTGTAGGAACACATGCGGCAGCTCCACATAATGGGAATGATCCGATTGTTACTGCATGTCAAATTATTACGAATTTACAAGCGATTGTAAGTCGTCATGTTTCACCATTGTCACCTGCTGTATTAAGTATTTCTCATATTGAAGGGGGAAATACTTGGAATGTCATTCCAGAGCGTGTTTTCTTTGAAGGAACAATTCGTACTTTTTATAAAAAGGATCAAGAGAAAATTCGCAGTTTAATGGATCATATGGTGCATCAAATGGCTGCTGTTTACGGACAAGAAGCACATATGGAGTGGATTATGACACCTCCAGTAGTAGATAATGATGAAGAAGTGACTAACATTGTAAAAGAAACAACTGAACAATTTGCGACAGTTGTGATTCCTGAATTAACATTAGGAGCAGAAGATTTTGCGAATTATATGGAATATGTTCCAGGATGTTTTGCCTTTATCGGAACAGGTTGTCCCTATGAATGGCATCATCCATCTTTTCTAGTAGATGATGCAGCGTTACAATATGCGATTTCTTATTTTGTAGAAAATAGTCAAGCTTTACTAAATCAACATAAGAAAGGGTAAATTTAATGACTAAAACACTAATTATTATGAGTCATCCTGATGTAACTCAATCCTCTTCACAACAATTTTTATTAGCGGCTGTGAAAGGGGAAGAACAAATTCAAGTGCGTCATTTAGAATCAATACTAGCAGCACAGGGAAGTGAGCATTTTGATAAAACTCTAGAACGAGCTTGTCTTCAAGAAGCAGACAGAATTATTTTGCAATTTCCATTATATTGGTATCAATGCCCAAGTGTGATGAAGCAATGGATGGATGAAGTACTGACGCTGAATTTGTCTCAAAAAAATAAGATGAAAGAGTTCGGAATTGTTGTTACAGTGGGGGCTAAGAGCGACCGATATACAGCGGGTGGTTCAGTAGGATTTAGCGTCGAAGAGTTACTGAGACCTTATCAAGCACTTGCCAATCAATTAGGATGGGAATATCAAACTCCATTTGTCATTTATCAATTTCAATATTTACCCGAAACTCAAAAGCAACAATTATTAGTGGATTATCTGTACTATTTAGAAAATGGTTCGCATCATTTTGGTGAAAAAGAAAAATGGATGTTGGAGAGAATAGCGAACTATGAAAATACTTATATGCAACAAGTAAGAGAGTGGATTGTAGAGTTGAAACAAGAAAGAGAAGAATTAGTAATGATGCTTTCAGAAATGGGGAATGAAGCAGATGGATTCTAAATGGATGGAAGAGGAAATTGCTACTTGGCAAGAAGAATGTCAAGATTATAAAGAACGTGCTTTTTTAGAAGCTTGTAAACAATTATTGTTGGAACAGCAGCAGCGAGTGGATCATTATAAGGCACAGTTAGATGGACAATTATGGAGCCCAAAAGAGTGGTAAACATTTAAATCAAGAATTTTTAGAGGCGATGTGAATCGTCTCTTTTTGTGCTAGAATAAGATTCTTTAAATTATTACATAGAGAATAAGCATAAATATTTAATAGCAGGATTCTTTCCATAATATTCATTTCAAAAAGCAATATATTTATAAAAGAGAGCAATAAAATAATTGTGTAAACGTTTTAATCGTTGTAAGATGATATCGAGGTAAAAAAAGAACAACTTTTTGATAATGAAAATTATCAGAAAACAGGAGGAATTATTATGAAAAAGAAATTAATGTTATCTAGTGCAGCGCTTTTAGCGACTGTTGGTTTAGTAGCTTGTAATAAAGCAACAACTGATGATAAACCTGCAGAAACTAAATCGGGAGAAAAGAAAACACTAAAATTAGCTGCTCTTGAATCAGGGTATGGAAAAGAAATGTGGCCTGAATTAATTAAAGCTTATGAAGAAGCTAATCCAAATGTAAAAGTGGAATTACAATCTAGTAAAGAACTTGAAGATGAACTTTCACCAAAAATGAAAGCGGGAGATTTCCCAGATGTTGTAATGCTTGCATTAGGACGTAAAAAAGCTTTACCAGAAACATTAATTAAAGAAAAAGCTTTAGCAGATAT
Source organism: uncultured Granulicatella sp. (assembly GCA_963535215.1). Classification (GTDB taxonomy): domain Bacteria; phylum Bacillota; class Bacilli; order Lactobacillales; family Aerococcaceae; genus Granulicatella. Next base: position 17,246 of record CAUSWE010000028.1, read on the forward strand.
CTCTGATTTATTCGATATGAAAGTATACGGAGAAGATAAAAAAGTTTCTGAAAAATTATTAAACGGTGTATTAGGTTCTACAGTTACAGATCCATATCGTGATGGAAAACACTACTTAGCACCAATGTTCTATGCTCCAACTGGTTTATTCTATAACCAAGGCTTATTCGAACAAAAAGGCTGGGAAGTTCCAAAAGATATGCCAGCTATGAAAGAATTAGCAGAAAAAGCAAAAGCAGAAGGAATCTCATTATTTACTTATCCAACAACTGGATACTTAGATAGCTTCTTCCCTGCATTATTAGCAAATGCTGGTGGCGTTGACTTATTCAACAAAGCAATGAGCTATGAAAAAGGAATTTTTGCTTCTGAAGGCGCAACTAAAGCGTTTAATGCATTAGGCGAATTATTGAAAAATGTTGAACCTTCAACAGTAGCAAATGCTAACCCACAAAGCTTTACTAAGAACCAACAATTATTATTAGATAACAAAGCTTTATTCATGCCAAATGGTACATGGGTAGTTGGAGAAATGAAAGATGCTCCTCGTGCTGATGGATTCAAATGGGCTATGAATGCTGCTCCAGCAATCGAAAAAGGTGGCAAACGTTTCGTTTACTCATTCTTTGAACATATCTGGGTTCCAGAAGCAGCAACTAACAAAAAAGAAGCTAAAGAATTCTTATCATTCTTATATTCTGATAAAGCAGCAGCAATCTTTGCTAAACACAATGCTGCTCAACCAATTCAAGGTGTAACAAGTAAATTACCTGCTGAATTACAAAGCTTATACAAAGTTGTAGATGAAGTAGACGGAGTTATCAATGGTAACTTTATTGCTACAAAACCAGTTGAAGGTGTAAACATGAAAGAAACATTATACGGTCAAATCGACTCTGTAGCATCTGGTCAAAAATCTGTAGCAGATTGGCAAAAATCAGTTGAAGAAGTTAGCCAAAAATTAAATGCGGCTGTAGAAAAATAATTCTTCAACTAGTATGAATGGATAAAAAAGGAGCTGGGAAAAGAGGCTCTTTCGGGAAGATAAACTCAGTTTTAAGTAGTTTCAAAGTTCCAAGAGTTTTCTTTCAGGAGGTTGCCATTCCCAGCTTTATTTTATACTAAAAGAAAAGATAGGAGCATAAAAATGAATAATCGTCGGAAAAAAGAACGTGCTGGATTTATCCTAGCATGTATATTACCTGCCATTATATTATTTCTTACTTTCTTAATTTATCCAACGATTGAAGTGTTTAGAATGTCCATGTATCGTTGGGGTGGATTTTCAAAGAACAAACAATTTGTAGGGTTTGATAATTTTGTAACTTTATGGAAAGATGAGAATTTTTCAAGAACAATTCAAAATACGATTTTATTAATTGTTATTGTAACGATTGTAACAGTTGTTTTAGCAGTGTTATTCGCATCAATTTTAACAACTGAGAAAATTCGTGGAAATAATTTCTTTAGAATTATTTTCTATATTCCGAATATTTTATCAATCGTAGTTATTGCTGGTTTATTTGCAGCGATTTATGATCCAAATGGTGGTTTATTAAATGCCATTTTACCAAAAGCATTGGAACGTTTATGGTTGGGAGACCAAGGAGTTGTCATTTATTCTTTAGCCTTTGCCTTAATTTGGCAAGCAATTGGGTATTATATGGTAATGTACATGGCTGGGATGGCAAATATTCCATCTAGCTTATATGAAGCAGCTGATCTAGACGGTGCAGGAAAAATTGGTAAATTTTTCAATGTAACATTGCCGTTAATTTGGAATAGTATTCGTACAACATTAACATTCTTCATTATTAGTACGATTAACTTAAGTTTCTTATTAGTACAAATTTTAACAAATGGTGGTCCAGATGGTTCAACAGAAGTATTCTTAAGCTACATGTTTACTCAAGCTTATACAAACTCTTCCTTTGGTTATGGTATGGCAATTGGGGTAGTTGTATTTATCTTCTCATTTGGATTATCAGGTATCGTGAGTCACATTACAAAACGTGACATTCTAGAATATTAGGAGGCATATTATGAAAATGCAAACACGGTCATTTGAACGCTTATATAAAGTATTTATTTATGTAGCGTTAATTACATTAGCCATTTCCATTATTGTGCCTGTTGGTTGGGTATTTGTCGCATCAATTAAGCAAAATAGTGAGTTTTATGGTAGCCCATGGACAGCACCTAAAGGATTTTATTTCCAAAACTTTATTGATGCTTGGACAAGTGCAAAAATGGGAGATTATATGTTAAATTCTGTTATTGTAACAGCATTAGCATTAATCATTTTAGTAGCTGTTGCGATTCCAGCTGCTTATGTATTAGCAAGATTTAAATTCCCTGGAAGCAAACTCATTAATACACTTCTAAAAGGTGGATTATTCATTAACGTAAACTATATTGTTGTTCCAATCTTTTTAATGCTACTAGATTGGGATAAAGGATTAAAATCATTTGGAATCGCAAATGGCTTCTTCTTAAATAATATTTTTGTACTTGCAGTAGTTTATGCTGCTACATCATTACCATTTACGATTTACCTATTATCAAATTTCTTTAAAACATTACCAACAACATTTGAGGAAGCAGCAGCTATTGATGGTGCAGGATATTTCACAACAATGTTCAAAGTTATGACTCCAATGGCTAGACCAAGTATTATTACAGTAATTTTATTTAACTTCTTATCATTTTGGAATGAATATATTATTGCATTAACATTAATGCCTGGTAAAAATCAAACACTGCCAGTAGGGTTGAAAAACTTATTACAAGCTCAACGTGGTGCAGCGCAATATGGTCAAATGTATGCAGGGATGGTATTAGTCATGTTACCAACATTGATTCTATATATTCTTGTTCAAAATAAATTAACACAAGGAATGACCTTAGGTGGTTCTAAAGAGTAGAGAGGAGAAACACCATGAGTAAAACGAAGGGACGTTTAACATTACCAAGTCAAGCTAATTTTTTGAAAGAAACAAAAGAATTGATTGAACGTTGGGGAGCAGATGCCATTCGAGATAGTGATGGAACGAAGTTAGATGAAGCAACAAAACAATTAGACGCAAAAATTTATACAACTTATTTTGTTGCAAGAAATCATAATGAATTTGCTGAAAAGCATATGGAAGAATGCCAACAAATTTATGTGATGTCTAAATTCCATCTAGCAACTTCAAGTGAATTAGAAATTCCATTCATGGATGGATATTTTACAGATCAAGTTCAACCAGATTACGTTCATGACGAAAAATTATATTGGGAAGTCATCGACCGCACAACGGGGAAAGTGGTTAGTGTTGAAAATTGGGTATTAGATAAAGAAAGAAATATTGTTACAGTTCATGGAGCAGAAGTTTTTCATGAATATACGGTATCATTTTTAGTATATGCTATTTGGGATCCAACTCAAATGTATAATCATATTACAAATAATTGGGGAAACGTTCCACACGATATTCCATTTGATGTCCGTCAGCCGGCTTCTAATGAATATATGCAAACGTATTTAAAAAATTGGTTAAAAGAAAATCCAGATACAGATGTTGTACGCTTTACAACTTTCTTTTATCACTTCACTTTGATTTTCAATCAATTAGGAAAAGAAAAGTTTGTAGATTGGTTTGGATATGGGGCTAGTGTTTCTGTAGCAGCTTTAGAAGCTTTTGCCAAAGAAAAAGGCTATCGTTTAAGAGCGGAAGATATTGTGGATGAAGGATATTATAATTCTACATTCAGAACTCCAAGTAAAGCTTACTTAGACTATATCGATTTCATCCAAAAATTTGTTGCAACAGAAGCAAAAAAATTAGTGGATCTTGCACATGATGCAGGAAAAGAAGCAATGATGTTCTTAGGGGATAACTGGATTGGAACAGAGCCTTATGGAAAATATTTCAAAGAAATTGGCTTAGACGCAGTAGTTGGTTCCGTAGGGGGCGGAGCAACTTTACGGATGATTTCTGATATTCCTCATGTAAAATACACTGAAGGAAGATTCTTACCATACTTCTTCCCAGATGTATTTAGAGAAGGAAATGATCCAACCATTGAAGCGAATAAAAACTGGTTATCAGCAAGACGTGCAATTATGAGAAATCCAGTTGACCGTATTGGATATGGAGGCTACTTAAGTTTAGCTTACCAATTCCCTAAATTTGTTGACTATATTGAACAAGTAACGGATGAATTTAGAGAGATTTACGATGTTGTAAAACATACAAAACCATATGTAGGTTTAAAAGTTGCTATTCTAAATGCTTGGGGTAAATTACGTACTTGGCAATCTCATATGGTGGCACATGAATTACCATATAAACAAATTTATTCATATTTAGGAATTATGGAAGCATTAAGTGGTGCGAGCGTCGATGTTCAATTCATTAGCTTTGAAGATATTTTAACAACAGATATCTTAAAAGACGTAGATGTAATTATTAATGCTGGTGATGCCGGAACTGCATTCAGTGGTGGGGATGTTTGGAAAAATCCAGAACTACTAACTAAAATTCGTGAATTTGTATACAATGGTGGAGGATTTGTTGGGGTAGGAGAACCAACAGCTGTTCATCATCAAGGTAGATATTTCCAATTAGCAGATATTCTAGGGGTAGAACGTGAAATGGGATATAGCTTATCTACTGATAAATATTTTACAAAAGAATTAGACACTCACTTCATTACAGAAGATATTAAAGATGTACGCAAAATCGATTTCGGAGAAGGAATGAAGAATGTCTATGGATTAACTGAAAATACAGAAGTATTAGAATTCAGCAATCCAAAAGTTTCTCAAGAAGTAGAAGGTATTGTAATGCCTGCTAATGCTGAAGGAAAAGAATTCGGTGAAATTCATTTAGCTGCAAATCCTTATGGGAAAGGTCGTGGGGTATATCTTGCAGGATTACCTTATAGCCCAGAAAACACAAGATTATTACTTCGTGCTTTATACTATGCAGCTGCTAAAGAACAAGAATTCAAAAAATGGTATTCTTCTAATTTATCTGTTGAAGTTCATGCATATCCTGAAAAAGGTTTATATGCAATTGTTAATAATACAAATGAAGCACAAGAAACTGAAGTTTATGATGGCAATGGAAATCATGAAACAGTCATCATGAATCCAAGTGAAATTAGATGGGAGCATATGTGATGAATCCAAAAGTTAGAATATGGATACGAGTAGTCTTGATGGTGATCTTTTTAGTTGTATTAGTAAAAGGTCATCAAATGGTTGGAAAACCAGGAGTTGCCACAATGTTAGTAGCTCTAGTAGGCTTGTTAGCTATATTATGGGATTATAACCGTCCATATAGCAACTCGTAAAAAAGAGAATATAGATGGAATAGGACAAGGACAACAGTTCTTGTCTTTTTTGTTTAGATAAATGCAAATCGATACGAAACAGTGAGGAAAATACTTTCGAAGTAAAGGAAAATTCGAGACAAAGGCTCGAATTTTAGGCATGAGACCGCAGGGCTGCTGCCGTCCTTGCAATTTCGTTAATATCGATTTTTATTAAATACACGTAAAAATTGTATATTGATGAGGAAAGAAATTTTTCACCGTAGCAAAGGTAAAAGAGCAAGGCTCATGGCGTTCCATGTTACAGTGACATGTTAAACGGTACGAAACAGTGAGGGAAATACTTTTCGAAGTAGCAGAAATAAAATTAGCCATACTTCGATGGCTGATTTTATAAGGAAAATTCGAGACTAAGGCTCGAATTTTAGGCATGAGACCAACAGGTCTGCTGCCGTCCTTGCAACTTCAAAAAGTATTTCCTGAACGTAATATGTAGGTTGACTACCTATGTTTTCTTTGTTACACTTTAATAAAGCAAAATCGAAAGGAGAGACTTTATGACAACCAAACAAATTTTTGATGACATTCTCAAATTATTTTTAAGAATTGAACATCTAAATGTTTTCAGAAGTATTGCCCCTAACCTTACAATACGCGAAAACAATGTCTTAATTCTCTTGTATTATTACGAATCAGAATTTGGAAAAACACTAACCATCAAAGACATTAGCTGCTTTTATGAAATTAAATCTTCAACAGCTATCCAATTCGTCAATTCATTAGAAAAACATGGGTATATCGTTCGTATGAATGATTCAAAAGATAAACGAGTAACACTAGTAACCTTGACAAATTATGGAAAAGAAGTTGGAGAAATTATTTCTAAAAGAAATCATGAAATGGTTCAAAAAATATTAGCGACTCAAGA
>CAUSWE010000029.1:0-22077 GCA_963535215.1 uncultured Granulicatella sp.
AAACCCATCCAAATAAACCTAAAACAATTCCTAATAAAATAACATAACCATAATGACTCATTGGAAAGATTTGATCATTTCCTAAATTTAAAGAAGGACGTGCTCCAAAAATATTTAACGATACGAAATTCGAAACGATAGCAGCCGTTAGCGTAGTTAAAGCCACTAATGGACTAAATGTGTGATGAACTTCTTCTAATACAAACATTAACCCAGCAATTGGTGCGTTAAAAGCTGCTGCTAAACCAGCACCCGCTCCACTAGAAATAAAAATATTTTTTTGAACACGATTACTCTTTAACCCTTCAGCTACCCCTTGAGCAACGGATGCACCTAATTGGATTGATGGGCCCTCTCTTCCTAAAAGTAACCCAGAACCAATCGAAATAAATCCTGCAACAAATTTTTTCCAACAAACAGACCACCAATTCATGTCCATTTTCCCTTGTAATTGTAGCTCTACTTGTGGAATCCCACTTCCTTTAATATCAGGCTCACTTTTAACAATTTGTCCTAAAATAACAGCCATAATCATAGAAAAAACAATCCATACCGGTAGCCATTGAGGAGCTTCTTGCAAATAAGAATAAACAACAACTACTCCTTCTAATGTTTTCCCAAGAAATAACCGGAATAAACTAACCGTTGTTCCAACTAGTATTCCAATAATAGCCCCTATTGCAATATAACTGCTCTTTCCAAATTGTTTACTATTAAACAATCCCACTTTAAAACATCCTTTCAATTTCTAATTATTTCTATTATACCAAATTCCATTAGAATAAAAACTGTAAATCTAAAATGATAAAAAATTTCTATATAAAAAAGCAGACACTTATTACAAATGTCTGCTTTTTTCTCATTAAGCTTCTTGATTGAAATCTGCTTCGTCTAATTCTGCCATTAATTGGTATAATTTTTCTTCTGTTAATGCATCTTTTTCATCTTTTTCGAACACTCGAATAATTTTTCCACGATGCATCATCATTAAACGATTTCCATATCTTAAGGCATCTGATAAATTATGCGTAATCATTAAAGCTGTTAATTCTTTTTCTTCAATAATTTCCTTTGTTAATTGCATAATTTTGCGTTGTGTTTTTGGATCTAGTGCAGCAGTATGTTCATCTAGTAATAATAATTCAGGAGTTCGTAATGTAGCCATTAATAATGAAACTGCCTGTCTTTGTCCACCAGATAATAATCCAATTTCTGCATCTAATCGTTCTTCTAATCCTAATTGTAACGGAGTTAATAATGCTTTAAATTGTTCTAATTCTTCAGCAGTATATCCTTTTTTCAATCCACGTTTTAGTCCTCTTCTTAAAGCTAAAGAAAGATTTTCAGCAACTGTCATACGTGGCGCTGTTCCTTGTAAAGGATTTTGGTAAACACGACTAATATATTTTGCTCTTTCGTATTCAGCTGTATGTTCAACTGCTGCTTCTCCCATGTAAATATGTCCTTTATCTAATGGGAAACTTCCTGAAATGGCATTTAAAAAGGTTGATTTCCCTGCACCATTTCCCCCAACAATTGTAATAAAATCTCCTTTATGAATCGTTAAGTTAATATCGATTAAAGCATCATGACTTCTATTTGTATTTGGGTAAAATGTTTTATGAACATTTTCAATTCTAATATCCATCTTCTACCTCCTATTGTACACTTTTACGATGACTAATTTTATAAATCGCTTGTTTAATTTGCGGAATCGTTAAGCAAATGGCGATTAATGCTGCAGATAATAATTTGAAATCATTTGGATCAAAAATATTTAATCGTAAAATAGATGCTTGTAATAAACGATAAATAATCGAGCCAAAAATAATACATACTAATCTTCCTACAAATGATTCATCTGCAAAAATCACTTCCCCAATAATAATCGCTGCTAAGGCAATAACAATTGTTCCTAAACCAGAGTTCACATCTGCATAACCATTATTTTGGGCTAATACAGCTCCCGCCATTGCAATTAACGCATTGGATAACATTAAGCCAAATACTGTCATTTGATTCGTGTTAATTCCAAGTGAAATAGCCATTTTTTCATTATCCCCTGTAGCGATTAATGCTTGACCAATTTCAGTTGCGAAAAAGACATACATTGCTGCAATTAAAATTCCTACAAATATAATTCCGATTAAGATAATATCAAAATACTTCGGCAATTCCATTCCCTCTAAAAAACTAAAAATCGTTTTATAATTTAATAAGGATAAATTTGGACGACCCATAATTCTTAAATTCACCGATAATAACCCTGTCATTGTTAAAATTCCGGCTAACAAGCTAGGTAATTTACATACCGTAATTAAAAATCCTGTAACATATCCTGCTAAGGCACCTACAAACATCGCAATAAATGTCGCTAGAAGAGGATGTACACCATGTTGAATACACATGACACAAGTTGCTGCTCCTAATGGGAAGCTTCCTTCCGTTGTCATATCTGCAATATTTAAAATTCGAAAACTAATAAATAAACCTAATGATAAAATTCCCCAAAGTATTCCTTGAGAAATCGCTGAAATAACTAAATCCATATTTCCCTTCCTTTTCTATTCAATCTATGTATATGAAACTCTTAGATAACTATACCTTATCCAAATGGTATTAGCTATCATTATATGTCATTTATTTTATAAATCATTGAGGGAAGAGAACTTTCTATCCTCTCCCTCAACAATAATGTTTAACTCTCTAGACTTTTTGATTAAAATTATTTTTTAGCAGTAACTTTTTGTGCTTTTTGAGCAATATCTGCTGGAATTGTAATTCCTAATTCTTTCGCTTTTTCTTCATTTAAGTAGATAACACCTTCATTTGCTAATTTAATTGGTGTATCAGCTGGTTTAGCACCTTTTAATACTTCTACGACCATTTTAGCTGTTTCTACACCGATTTGATATTGGTCAACTCCTAAACCTAACACTCCACCGTCAGCAACCATTGTATCTGCAGATGGGAATACTGGGATTTTTTTAGCATCTGTTGCTTTTACAACTGTAGCCATTGCACTTGCAATTGTATTGTCAATTGGAACAAAGATTGCTTCTACTTGGCTTGCTAAGCTTTCTGTTACTTGTTGAATATCGTTTGTATTTGCAATTGTTGCTACTTTTACTTCTAATCCTAAAGCTTTAGCATCTTCTTCTGCTTGTTTAGCTTGTTTTACTGAGTTATCTTCACTTGATGTATATAAAATACCAACTGTTTTTAATGTTGGAACAACTTGTTTCATAATTTCTAATTGTTGTTTAATTGGTGTACGGTCACTAACCCCTGTAATGTTGTTTCCTGGTTTTTTCTCATCTTTAATTAATCCTGCTTCTACTGGATAAGTAATTCCACCCATTACGATTGGAATATCTTTTGTAACATTTGCTAATGATAATGTAGCTGGTGTTGTAATCCCAACAATCACATCATTTTTGTTAGAAACTAATTTTTCACTCATTGATGCTAAGTTACTTTGATCCCCTTGTGCATTTTGGAAATCAATTTCTAAGTTTTTACCTGCTTCATAACCTTCTTTTGCTAATTCATCTTGAATCCCTTGATAGATTGCATCTAATGCTGGGTGACTTAATAATTGTAATACCCCTAATTTCACTTTTTTATCTTCTGTTGTTGTTTGTGCTGCTTGTTGTGTATTTGTTGTTTTTTGAGATGATTTTTGTACTGTATTGTAAACTAATGATCCTAATAATACGACTAATAATACTAATGCAAATCCTAAAATTCCTTTATTTTTTTTCATAATAAATTCCTCCAATGTAAATAAATCTTTTTTGAATGAACTCGAAAAAGAAAAAGAGACCGCTTTGGGTCTCTTTATTGATACAAAAAGACCACGTAGGTTCTAATTTATTAGATCTACGTGGTCGAGTTCATTCATGTTAAAAATTCCACATAGATACAATTTCACGTCAATGAAGGTTGTATCTATATGTACAAAATGTACGTTAAGAACAACCTGTATCTAGTGGCTTTGCCAACGAGTATTTAATTGTAATACTAATACTTGGTTCATGTTCCTAACTCCTTTTCGCTTGATGTCGTTATTATGCACCTGTTTATATAAAATGTCAACAACTTTTTTCATTTTTTTGCAACCTTTTTATCAAATATTGAAAGTTTATGAAAATTATGGTAGGATATTTAAGGCAAAAAAAATTTTTCACAAAAAGGAGAATAGAGATGAAGAAAAGTCTTATGGCTAGTTTAGCCTTCGCCTCAGTTCTATTATTATCTGCTTGCGGAAATAGTAGTACTACAAAAACAACAAAGGAGACAACTAAAACAGAAGCTGTTGCTAGTGCATCTGCTCAAAAATATGCAGATCCTTCAACATTAAAAGACAGCTATGATGTTGTTATCGTTGGTTCTGGTGGAGCTGGTTTATCAGCAGCTATCCAAGCTAAAGAAGCTGGTAAAAACCCAGTTATCTTAGAAAAAATGGCAACAGCAGGAGGAAATACAACTAAATCTTCTGCAGGGATGAATGCCTCTCAAACTAAATTCCAAGAAGCTGAAGGAATTAAAGATTCAAACGATAAATTCTACGAAGAATCTTTAAAAGGTGGACATGGAACAAACAATCCTGAATTATTACACTACTTAGTAGACAACTCTGCTTCAGCGATTGATTGGTTAGATTCTATGGGAATTACATTAAGTAACTTAACAACTACTGGTGGTATGAGCGAAAAACGTACTCACCGTCCTGCTGACGGTTCAGCTGTAGGTGAATACTTAGTAGCTGGATTATTACGTAATGCTTCAGAACGTGAAATCCCAGTTTTCGTTAATGCTGTTGTAAACAAAGTGAACGAAAAAGATGGTAAAGTTACTGGTGTTAACGTTTCTATCGATGGTCAAGAAAAAACAATTGCTTCAAACGCTGTTGTTTTAACAACTGGTGGTTTTGGTGCAAATATGGAAATGGTTACTGAATACAAACCTGAATTAAACGGATTTGTAACAACAAACCAAAAAGGTTCAACTGGTGACGGTATTGTATTAGCGAAAGAAATCGGCGCTGCAACTGTAGATATGGGTGAAATTCAAATCCACCCTACTGTTGAACAATCAACTTCAACATTAATCTCTGAATCAGTTCGTGGTGAAGGTGCAATCCTTGTTAACCAAGACGGTAAACGTTTCTTTAATGAAATGGAAACTCGTGATAAAGTATCTCAAGCAATTATCGGATTACCAGAAAAATATGCATACTTAATTTTTGATAATGCATTAACTGATCGCGCTAAAGCTGTTAAATTCTATGAAAAACGTGGATTAGTAAAAACTGCTGATACATTAGAAGGTTTAGCAAAAGAAATTGGTGTACCTGCTGAAAACTTAAAAGCAACTTTAGAAGCTTGGAATAAAGCTGTTGCAGATAAAAAAGATAGCGAATTTGGTCGTTCAACTGCTATGGATCACGACATAACAACTGGTCCATTCCACGCAATCCAAATCGCACCTGGTATTCACCACACAATGGGTGGTTTGAAAATTAATACAAACGCCCAAGTATTAAAAGAAGACGGTTCAGTTATCGACGGATTATACGCTGCTGGTGAAGTAACTGGTGGAGTTCACGGTGCTAACCGTATCGGTGGTAACGCTGTAGCTGACATCATCATCTTTGGTCGTCAAGCTGGAGCACAAGCTGCTGCTTACTTAAAATAATTGATTTACTCTATCTTTTTTAGATAAATATATCATTTGGATATTGAAGTTAAGCCCTGCTATCATTTCGATTGCAGGGCTTTTTAATGTTTGGTACACCAACTTCTTATCTATATCTTGGTGGAGTTGAAGGTTGACATCTACAAAGTTTAATATTACAATACATTCAAAAATATATTTGAATGAGGTATTTTATGATCCAAAATGTTATTACTTCAATAATCCTGTATTCTGGGACAGCCGTAGACTTACTTATTATCCTAATGTTATTTTTTGCCAAAAGAAAAAGCAGAAAAGACATCATTAACATCTATTTAGGACAATTTCTAGGCTCTGTTAGTCTGATATTGCTAAGTTTGCTTTTTGCATTTGTCTTAAATTATATTCCTAGTAAAGAGATTTTAGGTTTGCTCGGCTTGATTCCAATTTTCCTAGGTCTCAAAGTTTTGCTTTTAGGAGATTCTGATGGAGAGGCTATTGCCAAAGAGGGTTTGCGCAAAGATAATAAAAACCTGATTTTTCTAGTCGCTATGATTACTTTTGCAAGTTGTGGTGCTGACAATATTGGTGTCTTTGTCCCATATTTTACTACCTTAAATTTAGCGAATTTGATAGTGGCTTTACTTACCTTTCTAGTCATGATTTATCTCTTGGTTTTTTCTGCCCAAAAATTGGCACAAGTCTCTTCTGTTGGGGAAACTTTGGAAAAATATAGCAGATGGTTTATTGCTGTTGTTTATTTAGGATTGGGGATATATATCCTGATTGAAAATAACAGTTTTGACATACTATGGACTATATTAGGCTAGGAGAAAATAATATGAAAAAAGATAGTATCTGCCAAGTGAATGTTATAAATCAACAAAATATTACAACCGCAACGAACTACCTTGAAAAGGAAAAAGTCCAAAAATCACTTCGCATTTTAACAAAATTTACCGATAATAAACAGATAAATATCATCTTTTATCTCCTTGCTGTTGAAGAACTCTGTGTCTGTGATATAGCCTGTTTACTAAATCTCAGTATGGCATCTGCCTCCCACCATCTTCGTAAACTAGCCAATCAAAACATCTTGGACACTAGAAGAGAGGGGAAAATTATATATTATTTTATAAAAGATGAGGAAATCAGAGATTTTTTTAATCAACTAGGATAACAACTATTTTTACTACTTTCCCATGATTCTAGGGAGCTACTCTATGAAATTTTTTGATGAAAATTACTCACAAGAAATACCTACTTGTATCAAATGTTTAAGAAAAAAGTATAATTTAAAGCAAAGTGACCCCAAAAAGTCTAACTTTTTGGGGTCACTTCATAATGAAGACTTCATCATCCACTGTAATCGTAGAAATTTTCTTTTCAAATTAAATATAACACTTACACAATCCACTCAATTGTCTAATACATCTTTTTAGTCTTCTTCTCTTCTATAATCTACTGAAATAAAAACCATTAAAACGGCCTGTATCGCCAAAGCTAAATAAAAAATTTCTGTATTTCTGTTAAAGGTAATTGCAAGTGTTGTACAAATCAAATATACCAGTATATAGGCTTTTATAATTCCCTTCGTTAATTGCACTTCATCTTTGTTATACCGCGTTGTTCCATATAAACATAAATAAAAAACCGTAATTCCAATTAGAATCATTGAAACTCCTATATTTAATAACTGCCCCTCATAATACATCTCAACTCCAGCCGTTATAATGTTGATAGCAATTAAAATAGCAATATGTAAATACACTAATGGTGCTGCTGCAACTTCTTGATGATGATTCATTCGAATAGCCGTTTGATAAACATACGAAACGAATAAAAATCCAACCATTACAAATGTAACGATTGACAAAAGAAAATGTTCTGATAATGGATACGTTTTAATAATAGCAATAACCAGTTCTCCCACTGTTAAAATCGTAATTAATTGCATTCGTTCTAATAGCTAAACATGCCAAATAGACAAAGCAGAAACGACAAAACTTAAAATCCTTTCAAAACTTACGATATGCTCTGGAGTGGAATGTAAAATCCCAACAACCCCACTTATCGCAAGAATAAACACTAAATCAAAAAACAATTCATAGTTCGAAACTTTTTTCCCTTTCATACAATACCTCTTTTAATCCTCATCCTTAATATCAATATCTTCAGGAATCGGTTCATCTAAGTATTTTTGGTATTCTTCAATCATTTTTTGACGTTGCTTCAAAAAAAAGTCAAATTGAGAGCGATTAATGAACACTTCATCATCAACTGTAATCGTAGAAATTTGTTTTTCACGAATTAAATATAACACATACGCAATATCTACTTCTAAATATTCCGCAATCCCTTCAATTGTCTGATACATCTTTTTCTCCATAAATAAAAGTAACAGTTCTTTTCCAAACTGTTACCTTCTCTTCTATCCTAATTTTTCTACTAAACTTTTCGCAAAAGCTTCGATATTTTTCACATCTTCTTCTTCCGCATTTAAATCAACTAATACATTTTCTGCACCTTTTGTCGCACCTGTTTTAGCAAATTGTTCATCAAAATCTAATACTGATTGACAGAATTTATCATAGAATGTATCTCCAGAACCTAATGCTCCATAGATTTTTCCTGATAAATCTTCTTCTTCTAATTCTTCATAAAAATCAACGATTTCATCTGGTAAATCACCATCTGTACCATAAGTGTAAGTTGCGACTACACAAATATCATAGTCATGAAATTCATCTGCTGTAGCAGAAGTACATTCTTTAATATCTACTTCTACTCCTTGTTCTTCTAATGATTCTGCTAAAATATCTGCGATTTCTTCTGTGTTTCCTGTTAAACTAGCATATACAATTAATGCTGTTGCCATTTACTTCACTCTCTTTCGTTTCAATTGACTTTATTATACCAAAAGAATTCCTTAAGAGATAGTCAAAAGAAAAGATTTCTTATATCATTTTCATACATATTTTCAGATAAAACTACCTTTTATAGCATTTCCACTCTTTTTATGTTATAATTTTACAATAATTTTTACAGAATTGAGGAAATAACATGAACGCTACCCAACGATTAAAGCAGGCAGAAAGAGGAGCTATCCTTAGTATCATCACCTATATCCTACTTTCCACTAGTAAATTACTATTTGGAAAATTATTCTTCTCTCAAGCACTCTTTGCAGATGGGTTAAATAATTTAACAGATGTTTTATCTTCCGTTTTAGTATTTATAGGATTAAAAATTTCTCAAAAACCTGCTGATAAAAATCACCCTTATGGACATTGGAAATTTGAGACACTTGCAAGTCTTATTACTTCTTTTATTATGTGTATTATCGGTATAGAAGTTATTAGAAATGCTTGGCATACTATCATGAATCCAAATCCAGAACTCCCATCACTCATTACTGCTATAGTAGGATTTATTTCTGGTATCATTATGTATGGAGTTTATCGTTTTAACCATTCGCTAGCTAAAAAAATAAATTCCATCGGTTTAAGAGCAGCTGCAAAAGATAATTATAGTGATGCCTTAACAAGTATTTCTACTTCTATTGCCATTTTTGCAGCAAGTTTAGGTGTCACTTGGTTAGATGGAGTGATGGCTTTTGTTGTTGGGATTATGATTTTAAAAACTGCTTATGATGTTTTCAGCGAAAGTACCTTCCAATTAACGGATGGATTTGAACCTGGAGAAATGAAAGAATATAAACCTCTCATACTTTCCCACCCAGAAGTTAAAAGTATTGAAGAAATGAAAGCTAGACGTTATGGTTCCAATATTTATTTAGATTTGACTGTTTGTATGGATCCTAATTTAACAGTTTGGAGAAGTCATGAAATAACAGAAGAAATCGAAACAGAACTCTCTGAACACTTCGGAATCAATTTCATAGATATTCATGTTGAACCTTATAAAAAAGCTAGAAATTAGGAAATACCTAATTTCTAGCTTTTTTTGTACTTTCTCCTAATTTCACATGAACTGGAATCGTCGTTTTCATCTCACAAGGAACTTTATGAATTAATTTTTCTAAAACTTTCATCGATACTCTTCCAGCTTCTTTAAACTGATATTCAACCGTAGTTAATGTAGGATTCATAAATTGACCAATTTCATATCCACCAAAACCTGCTATCGCAACTTCATCAGGTATTTTTCTACCACATTGTTGAGCGGCTTTCATTAAAGCTACTGCAATATTATCAGTTGCTGCAATGACTAAAGAATGAGTTTTATTCTTAAATAAATCCATCCCGATATTCAATGCTTTTTGAGTAGAAAAATCTCCTTCCAACTGTTCGATTCTTTCAAATTGATGAGCTTTTGCTCCTGAAAAAATTCCTTCTTTTCGAACAACTCCAACGGCATGATCTCGTTTAGAAACACCCACATAAGTTAATTCATGGTAACCTAATTCTGCAAGTTTTTGAACTAATTCAAACCCTGCTTGATAATCATCATGAATCACACTATGAATTTCATCATGTTCTTGTCCAACTATAACAACAGGAACTGGACATTTTTTTATCGCTTTAATATGTTCTGTAGTAATTTCTGTAGCAATTAAAATAATACCAGCTACCTTATTTCTAGCAAAACCTTCGATAGCTTTAATTTCTCTTTTACTATCTTGTCTGGCATTATTCATGATTAATTCATAGTTTAATTCTTCAATAACTTCATCAATTCCCATTAATGTCTGAGCAGTAGCAGCTGAATCTACTCTTGGTACAATCACACCAATCATGGAACTAAATTTTGCTTTTAAGCTTCGAGCAAATGGGCTTGGCGTATAATTTTCTTCTTTAATAATTTTTTCAATTTTTTGCGCTGTTTCTAAACTAATCGATCCACCATTTAAATATCTTGAAACGGTACTCTTCGTTACACCAGCTTTTTTCGCAATATCTTGAATAGTCGCCAATCACTCCACCTACCTTTATAATGTTGTAAAATCAATATTAAATGCTTGTTTTACATCTTCAGTTACATCACTAATTGGTGTTTTTGAAACGAATTTTCCTTTAAAACTGTAACGATGAGAAGCTTGTAAATCATCACATGTAATTAAAGTAATTTCCGTTTTCCCTGGTACATCATAAATCACTTCTACTTGATAAGCTTCTACCAAATCGATACTTGTAGTTTCATATTCATAAACATATTCCATATCTGTTAAATAGATTTTATCGCCAACTTTTAATTTAATTAATGGTGAAAATAATAAACGTTCATCTGAAAAATAGTGATGACTCGCTAATGCATAATTTCCTTCACCCATTTTTTGAGTTGGTTTCATTGTTCCAGCTCCAGCTAATAATACTGGGTTAGAAATTCCTTTATAAATTGGTAAATTTAATTTCACACTTGGAACAGCAATTGCTCCTAATGTTAAAAATTTAGACGTATCCATCTTCGCTTTTACAACTGATTGTAAATCTAAAGGTTCAACAGTAGAAAAATCAAATTCTGCTTCTTGAGTTTCATTTTCTTTTACTTCAGCTGCAGTTACTTTACTTAATTGTTGCGTATGCTCTTGTTGGAATTGTGCTAGCATATACGAACGAATCGGACCAGCAGCAAATAACACACCCGCAATAATGAATAATAATCCGGCTACCCATATTCTCCAATTAAAGCCTTTTTTTCTTTTTTTATTTTTCTTTTTAAACTCTTCTGATCTTGTCATATTTTTCTCCTTTAACATTTTGTACTCACTAAAATCCAATATCCTTTATCCCATTGAATTCTTTCACAATTTCCAAATACTTCTTCCATTTTCTTTTGAGCACTTGGAGCTCCTTGTTTTTTTTGAATGACAATGACTAATTGTCCATTTTCAACTAAATAATCATATGCTTTTTCTAAAATAGTATGAACAACTGTTTTTCCAGCACGAATTGGTGGATTGCTAATAATGATTTCATATTGAGATTTTTTTACAGCATCATATAAATTACTTTCATGAATTTCTACATTATGAATTCCATTTTTCACCGCATTTTCTCTTGCTAATAATAATGCACGTTCGTTCACATCTATCATCTCAATGGATAATTCAGGATAAGCTTTTCCATAAGCAAGTCCCATCGTACCATAACCACAGCCAATATCCAATAAACTTGCTTTTTGAAACTGTTCAGGAATATCATAAGACTCTACTAATAATTCACTTCCAAAATCAACGGTATGTTTTGAAAAAACTCCATTATCACTTGTAAAAGAAAGAGTGTTTCCTTTTAACCGGTATGTCCAATGTTTTTGTTGGCTAATGCTATCTGGATTTTTTGTATAATAATGATTTGCCATAAATTCTCCTTTTTCTTCTATAATAATTAACTATACTATTTCTTTTCAAAACTTCCAACACTTATGATAAAAAATTAATCATTCTGTAATGATTTTTAATACCAAAAAACCCGTTGCTATTTCTAACAACGGGAAAAGGTTAGGAGGGTTTACTAATAAAAAATGTTGGGAGTTCATTTTTTATTTGGGAGAAGTAAACCTTAGGTGTTTTATTGGGTATGGACGTATCATAAAGGTAAAATATGAATTTTTTATGAAGTTTTCGTGATACTTTTGTGAATTTTGACTTTTTTTATATTTTTACATCATTATATTCGTCATATTTTTTAAATAAATTAACGACATATGAACATGTTGGATGGATTTTCTTCTGATTTTCCCTTGCATAATCCGCTAATTTATCGACTAGTAATTTTCCAATTCCTTGCCCTCTATAAGTTGGATCTACAAAAGTATGATCAGCAATCAATACATCTTTTTCAACTTGAAAGGTAATTTCAGCATCCACTTCACCTACAGCATTATAATGTCTAAATGCATTTTCTTCTTTTACAAATTCCATTCAACTCACTCCTTCAATATAATTCTAAACTTCGACTTGTTCAGACTTTTTTTGTAACCGTTGTACAACATTTAGTATACTCTGTTTTTGATAAAAATCTATTTGATTTTGAATTTGTTCTTCTTGCAAGTCTGTAAAAACCCCACAAATATGATTTGCAACTAGGCATACTTCATCTAGAGAAGATTGATATTGTTTCTTTAATCGTTTATCTTCGCCTACTAGCATAAATAAATCTCCTAATGAAATATCTTTTGGATCTACTTGAATCTTATATCCTCCATTAACTCCATTAACAACATCTACATATCCTTTAGAAGAGGCTAAACTCATCACTTTTCGAACAATGACAGGATTACTACATGCATTATGCGCTAATTGTTGACTAGAAAATCTTCTATCACTATGAACGGATAAATAGGTTAAACAATGGATGATCACTATAAAGTCGTTTCCCATTTCGATTCCTCTATTTAATTAATCCAAAAACATCATTTAATGCTTCTGCCATTGTTGGGTGAGTGAAGATTTGGTCACGTAAAGCTGTGTAAGGTAATTTTGCTTTAATAGCAGTTGCAATGATATTAATTACTTCATGAGACTCTTCAGCAAATAATGTTGCCCCAACAATTTCATTTGTTTGTTCATGCACTAAAACTTTGTAGAATCCTACTTGGTTTCCTAAAATTTTTGCTTTTGGAACAGCAGCCATTGGTAATTTAGCAACTTTCACAGGAATTCCTGCTGCTTTTGCTGCTTTTTCATTTAAACCAACACTTGATAATGTAGGACTAATAAATGTTGAAGTAGGAATTAATGAACGTTCTTTAGTTGAATATTCTTTATTTCCTGCTAAGAAGTTTTTCACGATTCTGAAGTCATCTAATGAGATAAATGTAAATTGAGGTCCACCATTTACATCTCCTAATGCAAAGATATGTGGTTTATTTGTTTGTAAAAATTCATTTACTTTAATTGCTCCACGTTCAGTTAATTCAACACCCGCTTTTTCTAAGTCTAAGCCTTGAATATTTGGTTTTCTACCAGTTGCTACTAAAACTGCATCTGCAACAAGTACTTTTTCTTCATCATTTTTAGCATAGTAAACAGTTGCTTTGTTGCCTTCTGTTTCAACTTTTTTAACAGAAATTCCTAATTCAAAAGTAACGCCCATTTCTTCTAAACGTTCTTTAACTGCAGCAGAAACATCATCATCTTCACGAGGAATAAATGCATCGAATACATCTACTACTGTTACTTTTGATCCAAATTGTGCATATGTTGCTGCAAATTCTAATCCGATAAATCCACTACCAACAATAACAACTGATTCTGGGAATTCTTCTAAATCCATAATTGTTTCATTTGTATGAATTGGTCCTCCAACTTTTAATCCTTCGATTGGTGGGATAAATGGAGTACCACCAGTATTAATGAAAATTCTTTCTGCTACATATTCTTCTACTCCATTAGCCGTATCTACAGCAACTGTATGTTCATCTACAAAACGTCCAAATCCATCTACGATTGTTACATTAGGAGCAGAATTAACTTTTTGATAATTTGCTTGATTTAATGCTGCAATTAACGCTTTTTTCTCTTGAATTGATTTTTTATAATAACTAGCTGCATCTTCTTGACTATATTTTTTACGTGCAGCCGCAGTAGCAATTTTTTTAGTTGGGATACATCCAACATTGATACATGTTCCACCGTACATTACAGGAGATTTTTCAATTAATACTGTTTCTTCTCCTTGTGTTCCTAAGTAAGCAGCAATTGTTTTACCTGCTTTACCAAACCCAATAATAATATTTTTTACATTTTTTGACATATGAATCACCTTTCTTTAAATGTAATATTTTTAATTACAGTTCATATCATATACCTCTTTTTTTATTTTGTAAATAGTTTTGCTTAAAAAAAATAAAAGTCTGATAAAACAGACTTTTATTTTTACTCTACAGTACGTGGTTTATAAAATGTTCGATTATCTAGTCCAAAAATTCGCTCACTAAATTGTCCTGGTTCTGTCTTTTGTAAAGCTGAAGTAATCATTGTGACACTCGCATCCATTAAGTCCACATGATGTAAAATTTCTGCTTCTAATAATAATGGACGAACTGGAGAACCATATTCTAATTTACCATGATGTGCTAATACTAGATGTTTTAATAAAACAACATCTTCATGACTTTGATCAATATCTAATTCTTCACAGGCTTTTGTAATTTCTTCATCCATTAACACAATATGTCCCATTAATTTACCTTTGAGGGTATACTCTGTTCCAACAGCTCCTGATAATTCAATAATTTTACCAATATCATGTAGTAGAACACCTGATAATAATAATGAACGATTGACTTCTGAATACTGTTCCGCAATGGATTTAGCTAAGCGTAACATCGATAAAGTATGATAACTTAATCCACCAGCAAAAGCATGATGGTGACGTTTAGCTGCTGGATATTCAAAGAAATCTTGCTGGTATTTTCCTAAAATTTTATGTACAATTCTTCGCATCACTGGATTAATAATTTCAAATAGAATTGCATTTAATTCTGTTTCCATTTCTTCTCTTTTCATTGGAGCATGTTCTAAGAAATCTGAAGTATCACTTGGTTCTCCCATTTCAGGTCTAGCTAAACGAAGTCCTGTAATTTTAATTTGTGGCATCCCATTAAAAATTTCTCTTTTACCTACAAGATAAACAATACTTCCTGATGAAAAACGTTCAATTTCTTCTGGAGTTGCAGACCAATATTTTCCATCCATTTGCCCTGACTTATCTTGGAATGTAAAAGCTAAAAATGGTTTTCCATTCTTTGCTAATCTCACATCAGCTGTTTTTATTAATAAAAACAACTCCAACGGTTCATCTACTGCATAATCATATAATTTTTTTACCATGAATTCCTCTTCTTTCTATCTTTGTAGCCTAATTAGGCTAGCAGGTGTTTCAGCAATCGTAAAAGGTTCATCATCTAATGAAAAATAGATCACTTGTACTTTACTTGAAAGCTCTTTAATTAATTGTAACATAATCTGTTTACGTTCACTATCAAAATTCACAAAACTATCATCGATTAACACCGGTAATGGAACTTTAGAAGATAGATTACCGATAAATGCCAATCGAAGACTCACTAATAATTGATCTAAAGTTCCTCTTGATAATTCGCTCGCAAATAACCATTGTTTTTCATTATTTTGTACAGCTATTTTCATATTTTTCATTTGAATAGCTTGATATCTACCTTGGGTTAATCGATTAAAATAATGACCCGCCACTTTAATCACTTCATCTGTTTGAGTCGGTAACTGGTTTTGTAAACTTTCTAAAATCCATTTTGAAGCGTATAAAGAACTTGCCCATTCCACTAATTGTTCTTCTACTTCTGCCTTCCATAATTCAAATTGAATCACTTGTTCATGGTATGTTCCATCTGTTGCTAGATATTGAATTTGTTGTAGATTTTTTGCTTGTTCTTCTAATAAGATTTGATTTTTTTGAAGAAGTGTGACTAATGATTGATGAGTCTCTTTCATTTTTTTCTCTAATTCTTCTTGATTTTGTAACTTTTTAAGTTCTTCTAAATATGGTTCTAATGCTTGTTTGATTTGAGTATATTGTTGAATAAGCAATCGATTTGCTTCATAGTTTGCTTCTTTTTGATAAAATTCCTCCATATTTTGAACTTTCGCTGTCTTCAATAATGCTACTAATTGTTCCTCTAACACTTGTTTTTCACGATACAATTGATGGATTTGTTCTTGTAATTTTAATCCTTCATTCATCTGAATCATTTCTGTTTGGTAAGAATTTTGAACTTCTTGTATGATTTTTTTTAATAATTTCCATTCTAATTCAATCGTTTGAGGAATAGCTTCTTTTTTTAGTTCAAAAACCCACTGCCAATTCTTCTGTAATTGCATGAATTCTTTTTCCATTTGTCGAAGTAATTCTTCTTTTGTTTGAGCCTGTTTAACAAAGTATCGAAGAGATTTTAAAACCTCTCCTTGACAAAGTTGTTCTACTGATATTTTGGAGTCAGCATATCCATAGTTATTTCTCCAACTAACTAATTCCTGTGAAATTTCCTCAAGTTTTTCTTTATTATTTGTTCTTTGTAACGTATATTCTGCTAATTCAACAGAGATTTCCTCTAATCTTTTTGAGAAATAGTCATTAACCTGATTCGTATGGACAGATTTTTTTCCATATATCCAACTTAATAAACTGATTATTAAACCAATGACTCCTCCAATTGTTTTTAACACAGGATTTGTAAATAACATCAGAGAAAAAAGAATAACCACTACTCCACTAAACATCAACAATCCATTAACATTCAATCGATGATGGCTGCTATTTTGTTTTTCAGAATAACTCTTAATTTTTTCTTGTTCTTCTTTTAGACGGTTTATTCGACTATCTAATTCTATTTCTGCAAATTTCAGAGATTTTTCATGATGAATCTTTTCTTTTAATCGTTCCAGTTCATGTTCTGGTATTTCTATTGGAAGAAATTCATGATGGATGTTCCACATTTTTTCTTCTTTTAAAATATTCTGTTGCAATTCTTCTACTTCTAATTTCAATTTTTTTCTAAGCAGTATCTTTTCTTCAATTTCTTCTTTCATCAAAGAAATATTTAATAACTGAGACCATCTTTCATCTGTTTTTAATTGTTGCTGATTTTGATGTTTCTCTTTCCATAAATGATAATCTTTTTGTAATTGTTGAAGTTGTTGCTCATTCCATTCAGAATCCATTCGACTTCTTTCTAGTTCGTATTTCCACTCTGGATTCCAAGAATCTTCCTGATTAAAATGAATCTTATTTCTTAACTCTATCCATTTTTCATAACTGCTCCAATGAGATTGTAATAATTGAAGCTTTCTTTCTTCTTCCTGGTTTATTTGTATCATCTGTGAAATACTCTGAATTTCTTGTTTCATCTTTTCAGATTTTTGAAGTATCTCTTCATATACATCATTATTTTGTGCTAAGTCTTCAATTTTCCCCATTTGTAAATCTAATTGTTGTAATTGCTGATTGATCACTCTTTTCACTGCTTTAGGAGTGAAGATTGAATCGGCTTGCTTTTGTAATTTCGTCGATAATTTCATCCACTCTTCACTACCCGTTACACTCACACTATAGAGAAACTGATCCATCTCCTCTATTGAAGAAAAATGAAATTGGTCTAATTGCTCTTTATTAAATCCAAAAACTTGTACATATTGTTTCTCATCTATTTGGGAAATAATTTGTTTCCATTCATCTTCTGATAAACTTTTTCCTAAATTTGTTTCGCATCGAAAACATAATTTTCCATTTTTTATCATTCGTTCAATGACTAATGAACCTTCAGTTGTTTCTTCTAACCAAATTTTTCCTCCCATCATGCCCCCATTTATCGGTTCATATAGGTATTTTCCAGCAATTTTCTTTGGAAAGCCAAATAACATATGTTGAATAAAAGAACGTAACGTTGATTTCCCCGATTCATTTTTTCCCTGAAATATTTGTAGTTGATGATGAAAATCCATTTTTACTTTTGACCATTTACCATATCCATAAATTTCTATTTGCTTAATGTACATTTTCATCACCTACTTCCCTATTAGTTTCAATTAAACATTTTGCTCTTTGAATAATTTTATGTTGAAATGATTCGCTACTCATTTCTTTTGAAAAATATTTTGCCAACAATGAATGTTGCATCGCAATCGTTTGAATTTCGAGAAATCGATTTTGATGACTTTCTTCATCCTCTAATAATTCAATCCATAACTGATTCTTTTCTTTGAAGGATTGATATTCAATTTCCATTTCTATTACATGTAAATTTATGTAGTTCTTTTCAATTTCTTTTTGTAATATATCTTCTATTAATTTCAACCATGATTGATTAAATCCTCTACTTACTTTAAGAACATATTTTAATAAATATATCTTGTCCGAATTCCACATTTTCTTTGCAATATGACGATATAACTCTGCTACAATAAATTCTACTGACGAATTTTCTTCACACTCAAATGCCATTTCCATCCATTCGATTGAATGACAAGACACAAATTCTTTTTTCATTGATAAAGTTTTATCTAAAGTCACAAAATAAAATCCTTTTTCACCAACTTCCTTAAAACTTCTTCCCTGAATCGTTCCAGAATATGAAATTCTTCCATTATCATCCAAATCCATTGCTTTATGAATATGTCCTAAAGCCCAATAATCATAATGAAGCTTTTCTAAGTCACTAACTTTAAATGGAGCATAAACGCCAGATGAATCGGATGTTGTACGTGTTTGACCATGATACATTCCAATGTGATAATCCACTAATTCATTTTTCATTGGAAATTGCAAAGCCATCGGCTCGGTTATCCATCTTGTTTCATAACTAAATCCACTAATAGCAACACTTTCACCAGATACAGTGGTCAGTATTTCCGTTGAAACGTCCTTTTTAAAAACTTTTACAAACTCATTATTCCACTCTTCATTAAACCTTCCATAATCATGATTTCCATGAATTAAATAAGTATAAATACCTGCTTGAGCCAATCTTTGAAATTGTTCTTTTAAAAAGAGTTTTTCTTGGATATGTTGTTGGCTTGAATCAAATATGTCCCCTGAAATTAGAATAAAATCAACATGAGATTCAATAGCTATTTCTATTAACGTTAAAAAAGCTTTTTTTGTAGCTTCAATTGCTTGAGATGCTATCGTACTATCTTTTTGTTGAAGTCCTGTAAATGGACTTCCTAAATGTATATCGGCACAATGAATAAAGCGAATCATAAAAAAACTCCTTATCTGTAAAAATAAAAAACGGTCTATTCACTTCTAGTCCATTATGAATTTGATTTCATTAGGCTAAAAATCAATAAGACCGTTTCGATCAATGTAATTATTGATATAATTCTTGCAATGAAGTTGTTAAAATGCGATTAATATCTTGCATCATCACATTTAAACGTTGTTCTGCTTGCATTAATGTTTGAATAGCTTCATTAGAACTCGCTTTTTGATATAAATCATTTGCATAATCCATATCTTCTTCAGTCAATTCTTCACCATTCATTTGTTTTTGTTGGAATTTTACATTCATATCACGGAACTCTTCAAATAAAGCTTTTGCTTCTTCTGATTGTTGTACTGCTTCAAAAGCCTCTTTCACTGCAGCAAACTCATCTGATTGACGAAGTTCACGTTCTAATTGATTCGCTGTATCGTATAAATTGCTCATCATCATACCTCCTTTTTCCAAACTTATTATAACATAACTATAACGTTTTCTTCTACTTTTTTCGCACATATGTTCGCACATAAAAAAGCCGGCATATAGCCGACTTCTTGTTAATGATAATGATAAGAATTTCCTTGATTTCTACGAGTTGCACGCAATGAAATTTTCTCATGAGAAATTCCAGCTTGTACCCATAAAGCAAATTTTTTCAAAGGGATATATAATAAATAATACAGAACAAGATTTAATACTAAACTTGAACCTAAACGTTGGACTAAAAATTGTTGTACTGAAAGATGTTGAATCCCTATTAATGTATAAATGATATATACTCCTGTTTCAGTAATCGTTAATAAGAAAATTAAAGCTAATCCTAACGTAAATGGATTAATACTAATTTTCCCTCTTATATGACCGATTAGTCGAATAATAACAGCAAAAATTGCCATATAAACTCCTAAAATACCAGAATAGTAGCTATCATACATAAATCCAACCATTACTGCAAACCAAAACATACTTGAATGGTCAATAATAAAAGTTAATAAGATTAATGTAATTACCACAATTCTAGGAACAAGAGTATATCCCGATTCAATCAAAAATACAGAAAAATGATTCATGATAACTCCGTCCAATAAGAAAGCAATAATCATCAAAATGGGTAACCAATAAATACGCTTCGAAGTATGCATTATTCAGTCCTTCTTTCACTTGTTCGCTTCACCACTGTTACATAACGAACATCATTTGTATCTGCTGCTGGTTTAATACGAACTTCTTTATAAAGTCCAAAACGATCCATCGCTACTTCTTCAACTGTTCCTATATATAAAGAACTTGGAGAAACGCCTCCCAAACCAGATGTCACGACTTTATCTCCAACTTTAATTTCTTGAGTTGCTTGAATTTGACTCATAATTAAAATATTTTTTTCATGGTCATACCCTGTTAATGTTCCATAAATCGATTCTTTTTCTCCTTGAATCATCGCTGCAACACGAACTAATGTATTATCATTATTCGATAATAATGCAACTCTTGCACTAGTAGGATTTACATCTAATACTTTACCTACTAGACCATTATCACTCATAACTGACATTTGAGGAATTAATCCATCATTTGCTCCTTTATTAATCGTAACAATATCTCTCCAAGTATCTGGATTTCTTGCAATGACTGTTGCGTTAATTAAAGTATAGTCGTTTAAAGTATCTTGTAACTTCAATGCTTCCTTCATTTTTTCATTATCTTTTTTTAAGTCATTTAGTTGAACTTCTAATTCATAGATTGTTTCTACTTTTTGTTTTAACGTCTGATTTTCTTGATAAGTATTTGTCAAATTAGAAATACTTTCCATAAAATCATTCACACTATTGGCAGGATACGCAAGCATTCTTCCTAAAATATTCGTCACATCATTGACACCTTGCGAAACAATAGTACTACCAACAGTGAGTGAAAAGGTAATGAGTAAAAGTGTTACAATCCCACCTAAAACCCAACCAATTAATTTCTTATTCGAAAATATTGGATTCACTGTTCAGTCTCCTTTTCATTATTTTTTCATTAATAGCGGATTTGCTAAAATTTTTCCAGTTCCTAATGCTACACAATCCAATGGATCATTTGCTACAAAGGCTGGTACTTGAGTATAGTCAGAAATTACTTCTGCTAAATTTCTTAACAAGGCACCACCACCTGTTAAAACGATACCATGATCAATGACATCTGATGCAATTTCTGGTGGAGTTTGTTCAAGAACGTCTCTTACTGCATCAATAATTTGCGTAATAATTTCACTCATTGCTTCTGCAATTTCAACAGCTTCAACTTCAATAATTCTTGGCAATCCAGTAACCATATCACGTCCACGAACTTGCATACTTCCATAAGCAGAGGCTTTTTCAACTGAAGCAGATCCTAATTGAATTTTTAAATCTTCGGCAGTTCTTTCACCAATTAATAAATTATATTTCTTACGAACATGTAAAATAATCGCTTCATTTAATTCGTCACCACCGATACGGATAGATTGACTATTAACAATTCCACCTAATGAAATTGTTGCTACATCAGTTGTTCCTCCACCAATATCTACAATCATGCTTCCTGTTGGTTCTTGAACTGGTAAGCCTGCTCCTACTGCTGCTGCAAATGGTTCTTCAACAACATATGCTTCTTTAGC
The DNA here is from genome assembly GCA_963535215.1 of uncultured Granulicatella sp. Taxonomy (GTDB): domain Bacteria; phylum Bacillota; class Bacilli; order Lactobacillales; family Aerococcaceae; genus Granulicatella. The sequence continues at coordinate 22,019 of CAUSWE010000029.1, forward strand.
ACCTGCATATTTAGTAGCATCTAATACTGCTCTTTTTTCAACATCCGTAATTCCACTTG
>CAUSWE010000030.1:0-21173 GCA_963535215.1 uncultured Granulicatella sp.
TTCCAAGAATCACGAACCATGTCGTTTAAGTCTTTTTCAGCAACCCAACCTAGAATTTCTTTTGCTCTTGTTGCATCTGCATAACAAGTCGCAATATCTCCAGCACGACGTGGACAAATTTTATATGGAATGTCTACATTATTTTCCTTAATAAATGCATGAACTAAGTCTAATACACTGTATCCAATTCCAGTTCCTAAGTTATACACTTTTGCCCCAGGGTTTCCGATATTATCTTTTACCGCAAGAACATGTCCTCTTGCTAAATCCACAACGTGAATATAGTCTCGAACTCCTGTTCCATCATGAGTGTCATAGTCATCCCCAAATACACTTAACTGTGGTAATTTACCAACTGCTACTTGTGTAATATATGGCATTAAGTTATTTGGAACTCCATTTGGATTTTCACCAATTAAGCCACTTTCATGAGCTCCAATTGGATTGAAATAACGTAAGTTCGTTACAGACCATTCTTTGTCGGCAAAAGCTACATCATTTAAAATTTGTTCTAACATTACTTTTGTATATCCATAAGGATTTGTTGCACTTGTTGGCATTCCTTCTTTAAACGGTACTGGATTATTCATTCCATAAACTGTTGCGCTTGAACTGAAAATAATATTTTTCACTCCGAAGTTTCTCATGATATCTAATAAGACTAATGTACCTGTAATATTATTATGATAATATTCTAAAGGTTTTACTACAGATTCACCCACTGCTTTGAAACCTGCAAACTGAATGACGCAATCAATTTTTTCTTTTGAGAACACTTCTGTTAAAAAGTCGTGATCTAAAATAGATCCTTCATAAAATGGAAATTCTTTTCCAGTAATTGTTGTTAATCGTTTTAATACTTCAGGTGAACTATTAGAAAAATCGTCTAAAATAACAACTTCATACCCCGCTTTATCTAATTCTATTACTGTATGAGAACCGATATAACCTGCTCCCCCTGCAACTAAAATAGCCATTGCTATTCCTCCTTATACTTTATAATACGTCTTCTGTATGATCTGGTTGTAATGTTAAAATACGTGGACCATCTTTTGTAATGGCTAATGTATGTTCAAATTGGCAACTTAACCCACCATCTAATGTGTGAGCTGTCCAACCATTGCTTTCCATTTCTGATTTCCAAGTTCCAGTATTGACCATTGGTTCAATTGTAATGACCATTCCTTCTTTTAATCGAAGACCTTTTCCAGGTTCACCATAGTGAGGAACGGATGGACTTTCATGAATCGTTGGTCCGATTCCGTGTCCGATAAATTCACGAACAACTGAAAAGCCTTCTTTTTCTACATAAGTTTGAATCGCATGACCAATATCTCCAATACGATTGCCAACTTGTGCTTGTTGGATTCCTAAATATAATGCTTTTTTCGTCACTTCATATAAACGATCTAATTCTGGAGTAGATTCTCCAACAATATAACTCCAACAAGAATCAGATAAAGCTCCTTTTAAGTCTACACAGAAATCAACTTTTACTAAATCTCCTGATTTCAATGGTTTACGACGAGGAAATCCATGACAGATTTCGTCATTAATACTTGTACAAGTGGCATATTTATATCCTTCATATCCAATTTGTGGAGCTGAGCCACCTGCTTCTTCAATTTTCTTTTGAACAAATTGGTCAATTTCCCAAGTTGTTACTCCCGGTTTAATAAAGTCTCGTAATGCAACGTGAATAGAGGCTAATAAAGCACCTGACTCATTCATCGCTTCAATTTCACGATTTGATTTTAATGTAATCATATTTCAATTCCTTTCTTTTGTATTCTAGAACATTATAGCATAGCTTTTTAGAAAATGTTTGAAATTAAATGAATTCCAACCATTTCTTTTCATTTCTTTAATAATTCCTTTAAAAAGCAAAACGAAGTTACTAAAATCGTAACTTCGTTTTACCTCTTTGGGAGAAAAGATATAAGGGATAAGCTATAGGATAGCTAAAATAATGAAGTTCAAAATGAACAATCCTGTTGCTACCCATAAAATTGGGTGAACTTCTTTAGATTTGCCAGTTAATGTTTTAATGAAGCAGTAGAAGATGAACCCTGCTGCAATTCCGTATGAAATGCTGTAGCAAAGTGCCATAAAGATTCCCGCAAAGAATGCTGGTACTGCTTCTTCTAAATAATCCCATTGAACATCTGCAAAAGATGATAACATCATAACCCCTACAATAATTAAAGCAGGCGCTGTTGCTGCTGCAGGTACGATTCCTACAAATGGTGCTAATAATGTAGAAGCAGCTAATAATACTGCTGTTGTTACTGCTGTTAATCCAGTACGTCCACCTGCTCCAATCCCTGCTGCACTTTCTACATAAGTTGTTGTATTACTTGTTCCGAAAATTGCCCCGATTGAAGTTCCAATCGCATCTGCAAATAAAGCTTTATCCATTTTAGAAGAGAAACCTGAACCTTCTTCTAACATTCTTTCATCTTCTGCTGAGAAGATTCCTGTCTTACGACCTGTTCCAATAAATGTTCCTAATGTATCGAATGTATCCGATAAACTAAATGCGAAAATCGTCATTAATACTAATGGTAATTTCGCAGGGTTAGAAAATAATTTACCCATTCCTTCTGGGCCAAATGCTGCAAAAATTGTCACTTGTAAATCTGAAAACGCAGAAGCTAATGAATTTTGAGACCAATTCACTGTTGATAAATCAACGACACCCATTGGAATAGCTAATAAAGTTGTAACGACAATCCCAATTAAAATTGCTCCACGAACATTTCTAATGACTAAAATAACTGTAATTAATAAACCAATTAATGCTAATAAAGCATCACTTTGAGTAAAGTTCACTAATGAAGGAACGATTCCACCATTAGAAGTAACAGAAAATACTCCACCTTTAAAGGATTCTACAGTTGCTTGATACGGTTGATTATTAATCGTAGCAATTGTTTTTGCATCTGATAAGAAACTTAATAAGTTTGCATTTTTTAAACCAATATAAGCAACGAATACCCCAATACCGCCACCGATAGCATGTTGCATACTAACTGGAATTGCTTGAATAATCATTTTACGAATTTTTGTTACTGTAATAAATACATTTAATAATCCACAAATAAATACCATTGCTAATGCTTCTTGCCAAGTAAAACCTAATCCAAATACGACAGTAAATGTAAAGAAGGCATTCAATCCCATCCCTGGCGCTAATGCATAAGGTACATTGGCGAATAGCCCCATTACTAATGTACTAACAACTGCTGCCACAATAGTTGATAGGAAGACTGCTTGGAATGGCATCCCTGTTTGACTAAGAATACTGGGGTTTACGAAGATAATATAAGACATTGCAAAAAATGTCGTAAGCCCTGCTAAAAGTTCCGTTCCAAAAGTTGTGTTATTTTCTTTTAATTTAAAGAAATTTTCCATGAAGTTTCTAGCTCCTTTAAGTGTTTTATTAAGAACGAGGTAAGTATACTTCATTATTGATAGAAAATCAACAAAAATACGTATATTTTTATTTAGATATTAAATAAATGTACGTATTTTTGAATTATATTTTATTTTCTCACAGTAATATCACCTTTTAAAAGCAAAATAAAACGAACAACTGACACCTTTAACGGTGAAAGTTGTTCGTTTGGAGAGAGATGACTATTTTTCTGCGTTCCACACTGGGAAGTATTGTCCTGGTCCAATTTCATTCATTTTCTTCGCTACATCATCTGCTTGGAATAATGTTACAATTTTTTTGTATGTTGGATTATCAGCATCTTTTGCATTTGCAGCAATGATATTGAAACGATCTTTTGGAATTGTATCTAAGTGATCAGCATCTGTAAAGATATAATCTTCAACTTTTAATCCTGCATCTTGAGCCATTGAACCATTAATTGAAGCTGCATCCACATCTTGTAATAAACGAGGTGCTTGTGCTGATTCTGCTTCAATAATTTCTAAATTACGTGGATTGCTTGTAATATCAGCTAGAGAGGCTTTTGTTCCTACTCCATCTTTTAATGTAATTAATCCTTCTGTTTCTAATGCTACTAAAGCACGACCTTGGATGGCTACTTCTTTTGGTACTAATACTTTTGCATTTTCAGGTAAATCTTTTAATGATTTATATTTTGTTGAGAAGTAATATAATGGCACGATAAATGTTGTTCCGATTTCTTTAATATCTGAACCTTTATCTTTATTCCATTGTGCTAAATAAGCACGGTGTTGGAAAGCATTTAATTGAACAGAACCTTCTTCTAATGCTGTATTTGGTAATACATAGTCGTTCATTTCTACAACTTCTAAGTCAATATTTTCTTTTTTAGCTTTTTCAGCAACGAAATCCCAAATTTCATGAGCAGCGCTACCTACAACGGCAACTTTTACATGTTCTGCTGGTTTAGTTTCTTTTGTTGTTTCTTGTTTACTTGTTTGATTTCCGCAAGCTGCTAATGTCACTGCAGCAACTGCTGTTAAAAATAAATTTCTTAATTTCATTTAAATTCCCCACTTATGTTTTTCTAAATGTCACGTGATACAAATGGTACTATACCGAATTATTACAGTCGGGTCAACGAAATTTGACCGATTTCAGCATTGTTTATTTTTACTAGTTGTTAAAGTTAAAAACTATATTTCTACCACATCAACATTTACAAGCTATAAAAGTGAGAGATTTTACAAAAAATAGACTTTCCATAGTTACCAAGAACCCAAAGGTTTGCTGGCGTCCTAAGCAACTATAGATAAGTCTATTATAAAAAATATATTTTAGTCTTGGTCCAAGCCCATCGTTCTCATAATTGCTTTTGCAATTTCAACGAACGGAACAATTGAGAATGCTGCTGCTAACACAATTAACCATTGTTCTAAATTCAACACTGTTACACTAAACACAGTCGTTAAACCAGGAACAACTAGAACTGATAATAACATTAAAGCAGACACAACAATCGCAATGTTGAACATTTTATTTTTAAATACTCCAACAGTTACTAAAGATTTATAAACAGATTTCACATTAAATGCATGGAATAACTGAATTAAACCAAGAGTTGCAAATGCCATTGTTTCACCAGTCGGAACTGACCAACCAGCAGCATGAGTCGCATACCAATATACGAATAAAGTAACTCCACCTTCGAAGAAACCTTGATAGTAAATACTTGGTAATACACCATTTGACAAGAAGTTAGAACTCTTACCACGAGGTGGATGTTTCATAATATCTGCTTCTGCATCTTCCATCCCCAAAGTAATCGCTGGGAATACGTCTGTTACTAAGTTAATCCATAAAATATGAATTGGTTCAAGAATTGACCAACCAGCCATTGTAGCAATAAATAAAGTCATTACTTCCCCAAAGTTTGCAGATAATAAATATTGTACTGCTTTTTGGATATTCGAGAATACTTTACGTCCTTCTTCTACTGCAACAACGATTGTTTCAAAGTTATCATCTGCAAGAACCATATCACTAGCACCTTTAGATACTTCAGTACCAGTAATACCCATCCCTACACCGATATCTGCTTGTTTTAGAGATGGAGCATCATTAACACCATCACCAGTCATTGAAACCACTTTTCCATCTGCTTGCCATGCTTTTACAATACGAACTTTATGTTCTGGAGATACGCGAGCATATACTGAGTAATCTTCAATCGTACGAGCTAATTCTTCATCAGAAATTTCATTTAATTCAGCACCTGTTAAAACACCATCTTCTTGATCAGGACGTAAAATTCCTAAACGTTTTGCAATCGCTTGAGCTGTATCACGGTGGTCACCTGTAATCATTACGGTACGAATGCCTGCTTCTTTAGCAACTTGAATCGCTAAAGCTGCTTCTTTTCTCTCAGGGTCAATCATTCCGACTAATCCTGCAAATACAAAGTCGAATTCAACAGATTCTGAATCCACTGTTTCTGGAACTTGGTCAATGTATTTATAAGCAATTGCTAATACACGTAAAGCTTGAGTCGCCATTTCTTTATTTAAGCGAGCTAATGTATCACGGTCTTCTTGAGTAATTGGACGAACTTGTCCGTGTTCTTCAATATGAGTTACTTTTTCAAGTAACATATCTGGAGCACCTTTTGTCGCTACCAAATAGTTTCCATCTTCTAATTGATGAATCGTTGACATTAATTTACGAGTTGAATCAAATGGAACTTCCGCTACACGTGGATGTTTTTCTAAATCAACACGTACATCGTACCCTTTATCTAATCCAAATTGAACCATTGCTGTTTCAGTTGGATCCCCAATTAATTTTTCTTCAGAAAATTTAGTATCATTTGCTAAATTCATCATACGAATTGCAGAAATTGATTCGTTCATTTCTTCGTGTGCGTCATGAATTTCATTATTGAATACCATTTTTTCAACAGTCATTTGGTTTAATGTTAACGTACCTGTTTTATCTGAACAGATAACTTCTACACCACCTAATGTCTCAACGGCTGGCAATTTACGAACTAATGCATGACGGCTTGCCATTTTTTGAGTTCCTAATGCTAAAATAATTGTTGAAATAGCTGGTAAACCTTCTGGAATCGCCGCAACCGCAATCGCAATCGCTGTTAGTAACATATGAGTCCATTCGTATCCTCTAATTAATCCAATTCCGAAAATGATAACGGCAATGACTAAAATCATAATCGTTAACCATTTACCTAATGCATCTTGGTTTTCTTGTAACGGAGTTTTACTTTCTTCCGTGTTCGCTAACATATGGGCAATTTTACCAACTTCAGTATCCATACCTGTTGCAGTAACAACCCCTAATGCACGTCCATAAGTCACATTTGTACTCGCAAATGCCATATTTGAACGGTCACCAATACCAACGTCTTCCCCTTCAGGAATGACTAAATCTTTTTCTACTGGAACTGATTCCCCTGTTAATGCAGCTTCTTCGATTTTAATCGTATTGACTTCTAATAATCGCATATCGGCAGGAACCACATCCCCTGCTTCTAATATAACGATATCTCCGACTACAATTTCTTCTCCTTTTACATGAAGATGTTCACCATCACGTAAAACTGTTGCAACTGGAGAAGCCATTTTTTGTAAAGCTTCAATTGCTTCTTCTGCTTTTGATTCTTGGATTACCCCTACAATTGCATTTAAGATAACAACGGCTAAAATTACAATAGCATCCGTTGGATCCGGAGCTCCTTCATGGGCAAAAAATGAAATAACAGCTGCTGCAAGTAAGACAATAATCATGAAGTCTTTAAACTGATTAATGAATTTTTGCAGTAAAGTAGTCTTCTCACCTGCTTGTAAAGCATTCGGACCGTATTTTTCTAAACGTTCTTTTGCTTGAGCAGAAGTTAACCCTTCTTTAGTAGATTGTACACTTGAAAGAACTTGTTCTTCCGTTTGTGTGTATGCGGCTTGTTTTGTCAAAGTCGACACTCCTTTATATTTTTTATCCCCATAAAAAAAGACTTATACTATTTCAAGGACTTGAAAATAGCATAAGTCTCACTAATTAAGATAATACCAGCGAAACAGGTTCACTTGTTGTTGATATTACCACAACTTTCGTTGCAAGTTACTCCCTTATGGAGATGTTGAATTTATAAAATACTATATCAGAGAGAGCTTAAAAAATCAAATAATTTAAGAAATTTTAGTAAGCAATCTTTACCCTTTATACTCACGAATGACCTTCATAAAGGCTTCCCCATAAGTCTCTAGTTTTTTCTCCCCAACTCCACTAATTTGTAAGAATTCTCTATCCGTCGTTGGTAAATGGCGACAAAATTCTTTCAGAGTTTTATCTGAGAAGACTAAGAATGGTGGGACATTTTGAGCGAATGCTAAATCCATACGAATCGAACGTAATCGCTCATACAAGACTTCATCAAACGGCACATTGTCTTGTACTTTATGTTGTTGAATGGCATCTGGTTTTTGAAGAATTTGCGCCACAACTGGTTTCACTTCAATTTTCTCACGATTTTTCAATGCTTTCTTCCCTAAATCACTCACTTGTAAAATCGGATATTGTAATCCTTCCGTTTCGATATAGCGATCTGCAATTAAGGATGATATAAATTCTTTTAACGCTTTATCAGAATAATCTTTCATAATTCCGTAAGTAGATAATTGATCAAAGTGTAGAGCCTTCATTTCAGCTCGTTTACTTCCACGCAACACTTCGGATACTTTACTCATTCCATATCTTTCTTTCATACGAATAATACAGGACAAAATCATTTGCGCTTGTTGCGTTACGTCTGTTAACTCCACTTTATTTAAACAGTTCGTACAATGACCACAATCTTCTGGAATATCTTTTTGTCCAAAATAATCTAGCATAAAGCCTCTTAAACAACGTACCGTTCTACAATAATCAATCATCTCATTAAGTTTTGCCATGCCGACTTTATCTTGATTTTGCTTCACTAAAAATTTATTAATAATAATATCTTTTGCACCGTATAATAAAATACATTCCGCAGGCTCCCCATCTCGTCCGGCACGTCCTGCTTCTTGATAATAACTTTCGATATCTTTAGGCATATTGTAGTGAATGACTTTTCTCACATTCGACTTATCAATGCCCATTCCAAATGCATTCGTTGCTACAATGACATCAATACGATCAAATATAAAATCTTCTTGTACTTTACTCCTAGCTTCAAGGCTTAATCCTGCATGATACCAATCCGCAGCAATCCCCTTCTTTTGTAATTTATCAGAGACTTTTTCGACTTCTTTTCGAGTATTACAAAATACAATCGTCGGTTCCTTTTCCTTGATTAACTCTAGTAGACGTCCCATTTTATCCCTTGGTTCTTCCATTCCAAAATATAAATTTGCACGGTCAAAGCTTGTTACAACTTCAAAAGGATGTTGTAATTTTAATTGTTGTTTAATATCCAAACGAACTCTTGGAGTTGCAGTTGCGGTAAAAGCTGCCACAATAGGACGAGTAGGAAGTTGTGCAACAAATGTATCGATATTTTGATAACTTGGTCTAAAATCTTGTCCCCACTGAGAAATACAGTGCGCTTCATCCACTGCAACCATACTAATCTGAATCCCTTGCATCATCTCTAGAAATCCTTCTTGTTCAAACCGCTCTGGAGCAACATACAATAACTTCACTTCACCGCGTTGCAATTGCTCAATCGCTTGATAATACTCGAGTGAAGTCATTGCACTATTTAATAAAATTGCTTGAATTCCCATTTCTTTTAACGAAGTCACTTGGTCATACATTAAGGAAATTAATGGAGATACCACAATTGTGATTCCGTCTAACATTAAGGCTGGAACTTGGAAACAAATCGACTTTCCTGCAGACGTTGGCATAATCGCTAGCACATCTCTTTTGGATAAAATCGTTTCAATAATTTCTGCTTGAGCAGGTCTGAAGCTATCGTATCCATAATAATGTTTTAAAATTTCTTCTTTATTCATCTACTTCCTCCCCCTCTCTCTTCTAGTAAGTGTATTAACTCTTGCATGTCTCCCATCGATAAAGCATAGACATCTAACGAAAAAATTTGAGGTATTATTTCTTCAATATAAGCATCTTCTAATGTGTCGATTCTTATTTCTAAATCTAGCTTTTCTTTTAGAAGTGATAATTGACTTCTTTCTAACAATAATTGTGTGCCATGTAAATGTGTTTTTTCTACAGTTGATTGTTCTAATAATTTTCTAAATAGTTGGGACTTCTCATGATAGTGTGCCACCATTTTTTGTCGATGTTTTTCAAATAAGCCATTTTGGATAAATAGCGCTAATGTTTTTTGCATAAGTAAATTCGAGTCAAAATCCAATAATTGCTTTCTCTTCTCAAATTCCTTTATAAGGGCATTTGGCAGCACGACAATTCCCATTTTAAAAGCAGAAAATAAAATCGATGAGAAAGATTTTACATAGATGACTCTTTCATTCGTATCAAAATAATGTAATGGCGTTGCTGTTCCTCGTTCGTAATCCGCCATATAATCATCTTCAATAATATAGACTTGATATTTTTCTGCTAATTCCACAATTTTCTTTTTAACGCTATCCGGATAACTCATTCCAAGTGGATTATGGAATCTAGAAATCGTATAAAAATAAAGAATAGTACCACTTTGAAAAATTTGTTCTAACTTTTCTAACGAAATGGTGTCTTGTGTCTGTTCTCGTTCAATGATTTGATACGGAATTTCTAACTCCTTCACTAATTGATTCATACGACTATACGTTGGCTGTTCTAACAATAATCCCCCTGTACCAATCAGTTGGAGTAAAATATATAAGGCTTGTTGTGTCCCCGTTGTAATGGATAATTGACCTTCCTTTGCATACACTCCATAACTTTCTAATAAAGGTACCATTGCTCCAATTAATTCACGGTCACCTCTGATGGATTCCCTCTGATTACTAACACCTTCATAACTTGCCATAACCGACTCATTCAAACATTTTCTAAAATCTTCAATCGGAAATTGCATTGGATTTGGTAAACCAATTTTTGTCGTGTTTCGAACGGGTACTCGATTTTTTAAAACATAATACCCACTCTTTTCAACTGGATAAATTAAGCTTTCTTCCTTCAACAGGTGTAAAGCTTTTAAAATCGTGTCTTTATTACAATCATACTGTTGAATCATATCACGAATGGAAGGAAGTCGATCTCCCTTTTTATAAATGCCTTCTTCAATTTGCCTTCGAATTTGAAGACTCACTTCTTGATACTTAAACATAACACACCTCACTATCTGTACCGGTACAATTCTGTTCAAAAAATATTGTACCTTATCCCATCCTGAATTACAATGAGTTCAACTTCTAAAAATAGGAGGTGCTTTCGTGGTACAAAAAAGGATAATATTGGCCAATGATTTATCCGGAATTGGAAAAGTAGCGTTGACTCCAGCCATACCAATTATGGCATGTTGTCAGATTGAAACGATACTTTTACCAACTATTTTACTGTCCTCTCATACAGGAGGATTCCAAAAAATTGCTATCCAAGAACTACTAGACTTTACAAAGCAAAGTTTAGAACAATGGAAAGCATTACAGTTAAAAACAGATGCACTATTTATTGGATATTGTAGACAAAGAGAACAATTGAAAGTCTTATTAGACTATCATACAACTCAAAATCCAGACGCTCTGCTGATTGTCGACCCTATTATGGGCGACCATGGGAAGTTATATAGTGGCTTTACTGAGGAATATGTCCAACAAATGAGAAACGTTTGCTCCAAAGCGGATGTTATTCTTCCTAATCTGACTGAAGCTGCGTTATTAACTCAAACAGAGTATTTAGAAGGAATTCATCCAGTAGAAGCTTATCAGAAACTTGCTAAGAAATTAGCCAATTTAGGATGTAAAAAAGTCATCTTAACGGGTATTCAAACAGAAGTTGGTTCCATTGGACTATTGAGCTATGATGCTGTAACAAAACAATTTACGACAGCCTTTACTCCGCATTATCCGCATCATTTTTTTGGAACTGGAGATATTGTTTCAGCTATTCTGAGCGCTTGTATTTTACAAGGAGTTGCTTTAGAAAAAGCTCTAACACTTGCCACAACCTTTCTTGATGCTACTCTGCAAGAAACGATTGCTCAAGAAAAAGATTTACAATATGGAGTTGCTTTCGAACCACAATTGCATCTTCTCACACAATTATTTCATTTATAGAAAGTAGGAATTATACATGAAACATTATTCATTACGTGAAATGACACAAATCGCATTATTTGCCGCTTTAATTTTCTTAGGAGTTCAGTTATTTAGAATTCCATTAGGACACCAATTCGTCCACTTTGGAAATGCCCTAGTCGTTGTTGGGTGCTTAGTATTCGGTAGTAAAAAAGGAGCCATTGCTGCTACTTTAGGATTAGGAATTTTCGACATTTTAAATGGATATGCCGCTGAAGTTTGGATTACGATTTTAGAATCTCTTATTGTTTGCTGGGGAATTCACCTTGTTTATGAAAAAACACTTCATCAAAACGATAAAGCTGTAAACATTATCGGAATTGGTATTTTAGCTGCTGTTATTAAAATCATTTTAAACTTAGTAAAATACACTTTCCTTCGTGGAATGATTATTGGCGGACTAGCATTTATCCCTGCATTCGTTGCAGCCTTCACTAAAATTTTAGGAACATTCGGTTCAGCTGCTTTCACAGTTATTACTGTTCCAATTTTATATCCAATTTTCAAAAAAATTCATCAACAATTTAAAGCCTAATTCATACTAGCAAGAGACTTGAACTTCTCTTGCTAGTTTTTTATTTTCTTCCACTTACCGTCTGGTAATAAAGCTAGACCATTTGTTTCCTTCTTAATTTTTCTCAAAAATTGTTCGATTTCACATTTACAAACTTTCTCTTGTTCATAACACGAAGAAAAACGTACTTCCTTTTGGTCGGCTAATTTTTTCAAATACGCATAACACTGTTCTATCGTAAAAATCTGGTTTGTTTTCAGTCTATCAATTCCCATCCATAAATATCCTTGCCAGATGAGGTTATAAGTTTTCATACTCCAAGAATATTTTGGATAAGAACGGCACACCTCTAGTTGATTAAACGTCCACCTATGATGATAGAGTGCTTCTAGAAATTGCCTGTTTTCTTTTTGAGAACTTAACATAAATATTTGCCACTCTTCTTTTGTCCAAGATTGCTCCTTACTTACCATTTGAGAAATTTGTATCTTCTTCGACTCTTTAAAAATTTGAAACATTTTCTTCCAATCAAGCTTATCTAAGTCACATCGACTTTCCTGAAAAAGATACTTTCTTTTTTGAAGGTGCAATGTTAGATGATGATGGATGATCCATTGTTTTTCTGTATAGAAGCATAAATAATTTCCTAATTGCGGATGATATCGAATACAATACAAACTCATCTCACATAAGTTTTTTTGTAAAAACTTCTTTCCAAGAATCCACGAAACACTTCTCCCCAAACTTTCTAAAGCCTTCGTTCGAGAAGTCATTTCTTTTATTGGAATGACACTACATTGATATTCCAACACCCATTCTTTTTCACCTGTTTCAATAGTAATATCCGGAATTTGTTCAATCATTGCTTCATACCGTTCTAACTCTGACCTATACCCTTGTTGTACGAGACTCTCTTGTAATTCCTCTTTTCCATTTTGATGAGCCTCTGTTTCTCCATCATGCCTTGCTTGTGTTACATGCCTAAAGAAATACTCTCCATTTTTCTTTTGACAAATTTGTACAGGTTCTCCACACGTCGGACAAGCATAATATTCTAACTTATCTAATTCAATTCCTTTATACGCATATACTAATTCTCCATTTGAATCTCGAGCAATCTTCATTCAAACCACCTCAACTATATATACGGAAAAAATCTCAAAAAATATTTTTTATTTTAAAAAAATTTTTTCAAATGAATACTAGTACAAACAAAAAAAGATGAAAATAGAAATTTTCATTCTATTTCCACCTTACAAGCATTTAAATCATTTCTAAATTTTTCTCTACTAGAATATCCCATGAACATCCTAGAGCACCTTCTCCTAAATGTGTGCCAATAACTGGACCAAAGTATGCTAGAGACGTTCTTAATTTTGGATATTTCTCTTGAATTTGAGCACGCCACGCTTCTCCTTCTTCTGGAGCATTCGCATGAATAATGACTAATTCATAACCATCGCCATCTGTCGTTTGAGTATCTTCTTCGAAGATTTGCTCAATACGTTTCATCGCTTTATTCTGTGTACGAATTTTTTCCATTGCCACAATTTTCTTCTCTTCAAATGTTAAAATCGGCTTAATTTTCAACATAGAACCAACTAAGGCAGCCCCAGCTGATAAACGTCCACCTCTTTGAAGATTATTCAAATCATCCACAATGAAGTAAGCTGTTGTACGATCTACTAATTGCTGAACACAAGCGACAATTTCTTTAGCTGTATATGTTTCATCTTTTGCCATCATAGCAGCAAGACGAACCGCACGAGCTTGAGGTGCACAACTAATTCCTGAATCGATTGGATAAATCAATACTTCATCTTGTAATTCTTCAGCAACTGTCACAACTGTTTGATAAGTTCCGCTAATCCCACTGGATAAGGTAATTGGAATAATAGCATCATAATGATGGGATAATTCACGGAATAATTCAATCGTTTCACCAACTGCTGGTTGTGAACTAGTTGGAAATACCTCTGAGTTTTTTACTTTTTCATAGAAATCGGCAGTTGTCAAATCTTGTTCTTCACGATAACTTTCTTGTCCAAAAATAACTGATAGTGGCAATACATAAATATCCCACTCACGGCGTTCTTCTGGTGTCAAATACGCAGTACTATCCGTTACGATCGCAATTTTCATTTACTCGACTCCTTTTCTTAAAATTAGCAATCACGTTGCTCTCTGTAGTATACCAAAAATCCATATTTGGGGCAAACGTTGGAAATTGGAAGAAAAAAAGACCCCAAAGGGTCTTTTCATTGAGTTTAAAGATTAAATAATTGTCCTGAGAATCCGTCTGTATTCTTAAGAAGTGCTTTAAAGACTTTTGATTTAAGCTCTACAGTTTTAGCTGTTCCTCCACCTGCTAAGTCAGCCTCAACCGCCTTATCAAATAAGACTTTTAGCTCAGCATAATTAGTAATTTGTTTACCATCAATTTCAATTGCAGTAAATCCTTTATCAGCTTTTGCTTTCACTTCTTGATAATAAGCTTTCTTCCATTCTTCAAGAGTACTAAATCTGTTATTAGATACTTTCTTGATAATGAAGTCATCACCTAATAGCTTATTATTTTCTTTATTAGCTGCATCTTGATACTTACTAGAAGCATATCCAACAAATCCATTTTCGTATCCGAAGTAACCCCACATACGGAATGTATTATGTTTAAATGATGCCGCACCAGGAGCACCTTGACTCGTATTGCCACCATAGATACCTGTCATCATATTCATATTGACATAAGCAGACCCAAAGTCAGATGGGTTATAAGTACCATCTCCAGGCGCTCCATGTTTCGTCATTAGGTTATTAGTAATTAAATCATCAATAGTATTGATTGCTACTTTTTTCTCATCCTCTGTCAATTCACGAATTTTATCGAACTGATGACCTGAATTTCCACTACGGTATTGTCGATCCATTTTCTTAAACCAGCGACTCGTATTTCCTTTTAACTGCGGTAATACAGCATCAGCCTCAAGATGGTCTAACATCATAAGGGCATCATTATAATTCTTCATGTAGTGATCGATTTGTTCACGAGTTTGTAATTTTTCAGGATTTGGATTATACCATTGATTTCCATCATTTTGACGATGATAAGCCATATTAATCCCTAATGCTCCATATTCACCATTTGATGTTGATTTATCAGGTGTTTGTAACATACCTTGCGCATATGCTTCAAGGTCTGTACCTGGACGATGTCTATGACCTCCAAGATATGCCATACGGTCATTTACGTGTGTTGTTTCATGTGTAAAGGCTGAAATACCAAAGTCCTCTAACATATTTGTTACCATGAAGAAAACTTGTTCATCTTCATATGGTTTTGCATAGACTTTAGCCATAGCTCCCATATTCCAGTTAATTTGATGCCATCTATCTGTTGGGCCAAATAACTCACGAATTGGTGTCGCTACCTTCCCATCTGTACCATATCCACGACGATTAGCATCCTTAATACCCGCATAAGCTTGATTATCCCATACAGGTGTAGGAACCATATTTTGACTCTTAAGAAGTCTATCACGAACATTTGGAAGTGCAAGACGTGACCAGAAGTCTAAGTATGTTTGTTGAGCTTTAGCTACATAATTAATACGTTCTTTGAACGCTTCACGTTCAGCTTCGGTATTTTTACCATATTTTTCAAATGAACTATAAGCCATAGTATTATAAGTTGAAATCATAAAGATATGTGCTTTCTTCAAGTTCAATAATGGTAAAATCATACGCGCATGCATATTATTATTCAGACCATCAAAGACACGATGACGTTTATTTTTGAAGTCTGGATTTGTTGTTTCAGGTTCTACAACATAAACATTTTTCGCTGAGTGAATAAACCAATCATTAAGATCAGTGTCATTTGTGAAGAGACGCATATTATAATCTAAGAAACTACGTAAATCACCTTTACCAGTATCTCCTGCAATAATTTCACGATATGTATCTTGAGTTCTATCACCCTTCAAGTTCTTTTCTTGCGAACCAATTCGAATTAATCTATCAATAACACTTGGTGTCTTACCATAGAAGTCTGGTTTAAACATCATCATATTCTTAATGTTTAAGTCACCATATTCAATACCATAATAACGATTGAGGTAAGTCAATGCCATCATGATTTTAGCTTTATTATCTTCTACTTTCTTAAGAAGTGCTTTGATGGCTGCCTCATCACCATTTAACTGATGATCTTCATTTTCAACAAGAGCTTTTACTAATTTTTCAAGATTTCCTTTTACTTCTGCGAAACTTTCTTCTAAGTATAATGCTCCAACATTACCTGTTATCGCACGAACTTCAGGAGATTCAAGAGTAATTGTATCTAATTTCGCTTTAACATCACTTAGTAATTGAGTACGATCTTTAACTACCATATTTGGTGTGTAAACGACATCCCCTAAACCTGTAATACCATATTCTTTTACTTGTTCCACGTTTGATGTAGCCTTAGGTGATACAGATTTTTCTTCTTTCGTACCATCAGCATAATGAATCATAATCTTATCAACATCTGATAAATCAGTTACAAATTGTCCATCTTTCATACCTGTAACGGATAATACTTCAGTCGTTAATAATTTAGATCCTTCAGGAATCTTGTTCCCTTGATTGATAATCCACTCTTTATTGTAGAATGGTTGAAGTTTTTCAACATTACGGTATGCAAGTTCACGTTCTGCATTGTAATCTTGAATATCTTTATACGTATCAACTTTTGGTTTTGCTTGATTTAATTTATCTTCCACAAGTGGAGTAATTTCAAATTTATCAGCTGTAATACCGAATGACTCTATTTTCTTATTGGCTTCTTCTAAGCTGATTTCTTGGATTCGATTACTACGAGAATATTTGAATGAACGTTTTCCTTCACTTACACCTGTAACAACATAGTTTCTATCAATCCAGTTATTTGTAAAGTATCCATCATCATCAACAAGGTCTTTAGAACCGTAGAATTCCTCACCATTTTCAACTTTCATCATTGTAACAGTATCAAGAACTCGACCCCATGGATAGTTTTTACTAATGAAACCACCAACTTCAACAGGCGTTTTCACCTTAATAGTTCCTTTAACAACAGATTGACTAGTAAATGCATATTTGTTAACTCCATTTCCATCGTAACCATTATCTGTTCTAGCAACAAGACCACCGATACGAGCTTTATTTGCTACAATATCAGCATCAACATAGGCTTTTTTAATATTTCCTTTCCAAACTTCTCCGGAAATACCACCCATATCCCATCCTTTATCACCTACTCCAGTAAGTTTACCAACAAAGGCAACATTTTGTAATAAGCCGCCAACGTCCACTTTGTTTACAATACCCGCAATACCGTCTTTACCAAGGATACTACCAGTTACCTTAACATTTTCAACTGTGGCATTCTTAGCTACTCTTGATAATGCTGAAATATTTTCAATCCAAGGCATATTAATATTAACATTTCCTAAATTAATGTTATTAATTGTACCACCTTCAACATTATCGAACAACTGACGAGCCATATTATGAATAGTATAATGTTTACCATCAACACTTGTTAAAGTTCCGCTGAATTTACCAGGCACATATTGTTTACTTGGAGTTGGTACGTTAGCAGCATTAAGGTCTGCACCAAGTTTAAATGTACCACTTGGATTAGCTTTCATAGCTGTTACCAAGTCGTTAAAACTATAGTAAACATCACCTTCGTGTGCTTTTTGTTTTTCAAAATAATGAACATATTCTTCACTTAGTGTATCATCTTCTCTACGTTGAACTAAGTCTGGAGCTTTCGCTACCACTTTGTACAATGTTTTTCCATCTACAACAACTTCTTCAACAGAACTTACTGTAAGTCTTGTGACTTTGTTGTCGTGAGTTGTCACACGTAAATATAATGGAGAAACATCTGTCGGTTTTTCAGTCAGTAAGCTCTTATCAGTTTCTTTACCAGCATCATCTACACTCATTAAACTTGTTTCTTTAATGTTTTTGATTTCAACTTTTTTAAGGTCTAACTGAATTTGTTTATCTTCTAATTTCTCAGTTTCTTCACCTTCTCCACGATCATAAATCATTGTAGTAGATAGGGTATAACCTTGATAATATTTCAATTTATCTAAAGTAGCGTTTAATTTATTTTCCGCAACCGTTACTTCTTTGACAACTTTTCCATATTTATCTTTTAATGCTAATTTGATGGATTTAATTTCTACTCCAGCTGGTTTATTTAATGTATAACTAGCTGTTGCGCTCTTCTTCAAGACATCTTTTTCAGTGTTAGCCCATTGTAAGGTTGGTTTTTCTAAACCTTTTGTACCTTGCTTAATAATTTTATCTTGAGGTTGTAAGATAACTTTTTCTTCTACTGTTGGAGCATCTTTTGTTTTTTCTCCACGAACCGTTTTATACGTTTCAGTAATTTGTTTCTTACCTTCTACACCTTCTTGAGCAACTTTAGTTGTTCCTCGTTTTAAAGTATCATCATCTTCTGTTTTTGTAGCGAAAGGAATGACTACTTCTCTAGTTTCAACTTTTGTTCCTTCAACTGGTTTTATTCCTTTTTTAACGACTTTCGGAACAGCAGGAGTTTTCACTTCTGTTGTTGTAGCAAGGACTTTGTCTGTTTCCACACCTTCCACTGTTTCATAAGTTGTTTTCGTAACTTGAACTCCTTTAGAACCAGGGCTTTCAATTACTTCGTCACCCACATATTTTGTGTCATCTGGAACTACTTTTGTGGCGAAATCTAATTCACTTTCAGTAGATTTCTCAACTATACCAGTTTTCAATTTATATTCTGGTACTTCTAGCGTTGGAGATTTCATTTCATGTTCAGGTTCTTGTGTTCCTTTTGTTGAAAGGGGGGCTGTATACTCTGATAATTCAGGTTGTGTTAATGCTTGACCTTCTTTTCCCTCTTCTTGAGCACCTTTTTTAGAAGTTTCTACTTTTGGTTCCTCTACCTTTGGTTGTTCAACTTTAGGAGTTTCTACTTTTGGTTTCTCTACCTTTGGTTGTTCAGCTTTAGGAGTTTCAAGTTTTGGTTGCTCAACT
Organism: uncultured Granulicatella sp.; assembly: GCA_963535215.1. Lineage (GTDB taxonomy): Bacteria > Bacillota > Bacilli > Lactobacillales > Aerococcaceae > Granulicatella. The sequence goes on from CAUSWE010000030.1 coordinate 19,262, forward strand.
GGTTTTTCCACTGGAGTTGAAGGAGTAACTATCTGTTCTTTTGCCCCAACCCCAATAATTTGAGAAATTGGTTGTTTTGTTACTTCAGAACTTAAAACTTTTCTTGTTTCTACTCCATTCACAACTGTTACTTGAGTTTGAATTGTACGAACTCCAGGTTGTCCAGCGTAAAGAATACGACTCTTACCTTTTTCTAATGTTGTATCTGCCTGTGTAATTGTCTCAAACGGAATTTCTTCAGTTGTTGTTTCAATTCTTGTCTCTTCTTTTTTCTCTAATGAAGTTTTCGCTTGTTCTAGATGAGAAATTTGTTTCAATTCTTTCTCACTTAAATATCCAACATAACGATAGCCATCAATTTCTACCACTCCTTCATTTGAAGAAGCACGAATCACTTGGCTTAATTCCACTGCTACTACTTGAGAAGGAATAAATGTTGCTGCTCCTGAAGCAGTAATTAATAATGCTCCTAAAATTTTATGACGTTTTTTCTTAGAAACGACTAAAACAATACTACTTGCAGCTAATAATCCTGCAGCAGTAAATGCCATATTTTCTCTTACTCCCGTTTGTGGAAGTACTTGTTCAATTTTACGGTAAATTAAATAATACACTTCTTCATCCTGAGGTGGAACTTCCGTATGAAGAAGAGCTTTTTCTTGTTCTGTTAAATTTGCTTCGTCAACATAATGATAAGTCGATGGACTTGCAGCACTTACTGGAGTACCCATTCCAAATAATGCAGACCCAATCACAACTGATCCAGCAATTTTTTTGATTTTTCTAATAGAAAAAATTTCTTTTCTCATATACATCCCTTTCTTAACTTAATTTAATGCGCAATATAATATAACATATATCGATATATACTCCTAGCAAAACTTTACTAGGATAAATAATTTTCACAAACAATTTTATAATTCATTTCTAAAAAAATTGATGCGTTGTAAACTAATTTATTCTGCTCTACCAACACGTTAAAGTACTTATACTATATAGAAAAACTAACATTTTTTCAAACCAATTGCTTAAATTCTGAACATATCTTATAAAAAATTATTTACCTCTTCATCCTAAGTTGTTTTGCGCTAATTTTATGATACAATAATGGCAAATACATCGAATAAGGAGAGTCTATGTTAGAACAATTTAAAACCATTCATCAAGATGGACAGCACGAAATTGAAATTAAAGGTTCACGCTTTATCGCTCATTTTAAACGTACAGAAACAGAAGAAGCAGCTCTCGAATTTATCCAAGCTATTAAAAAAGAACATTGGAAATCTACTCATAATTGTTCCGCTTATTTAATTGGTGAAAGAGATGAATTCCAACGCGCAATGGACGATGGAGAACCAAGTGGAACAGCAGGTGTTCCAATGTTAGAAGTATTGAAAAAACAGGCACTAAAAAATACTACGGTTGTTGTAACACGTTACTTTGGTGGTACAAAACTAGGCGCAGGCGGACTTGTTCGAGCTTATACCGGAGCTGTTGCAGAAGGTCTTAAAGCTATCGGAGTCGTTCAAGCTAGCTTAGAAACGATTTTAAAAGTAACGATTGATTATTCTACCGTTGGGAAACTAGAATACTATCTTGAAACAAACACTATTTCTGTAGTCGATAAGGAATTTACAGATGTAGTCGCTATTCATTGTAGTTTACCCGTTGAAGAAGTAGCATCTTTCCAAGAATCTGTGATTGAATTATTGCAAAACAAAGTTCAATTTGAAGAATTAGGGCAACAATATATCGAACGACTCATTTCATCAGATGAGCAATAAAAAATGTGGAGCAAATAACTCCACATTTTTTTATTGCTTTTGCAGTAGCTTTGGCAGGAGATTCGCTTTATCGTGTACCGACCCCAAAAAGTTAGACCAAAAATCTAACATTTGGAGGTCGGTATTTT
>CAUSWE010000031.1:0-21165 GCA_963535215.1 uncultured Granulicatella sp.
ATAGATTCCAACAGTTATCATACGAGATTCCAGTAGGTTAGTTTTGATTGATAGAATAATGACTAGAATTGTTAATACGATATTCAGGATAAATAAAATGGATATTCCTAAAAGAGCAGTATGATTAGCCCTTAAAAAGTTAGGATAAAATACATTCATCATTTGAATATTGAAAAAAGGTAGTAATAGATATAATAACAAACTAGTAGAAGCAATGATTCTTTTTAACATAATAACCCTCCGTTCAATTTATTGTTCACAATGAAGTTGTATAATTTTTCACCTATATTATACAGTGTTTAATAAAGTATTTATATAGGAACTATGAAGTGTTAAGGAAATTTACAAAAAAATCAGCAGAAGCAGTTATCTGCTTGAGCTGATTGGTATGAGTTTGAATAAAATATATTCTTCAAGAATTAAAATCGAGTTGTCACGTAATGATCAAGAGCAATTAGAGCATTGGCTACATCTTCAGCAGTATATTGAACAACCATTTGGTGGATTGTTTCACCATCTTGTGTAGCTAAGCGACCGATTTTTAGTAAATCTTCATATGGTACAGTATCTAATTTTACTTCTTTTAATGTAGTTGGTAAGCCTAGTTGTTTATAGAATGTAATATATTTATCTAATTCTTCTTTAGGACGATTTTCTAATAAAAGTTGTGTTAATGTACCATAAGCTACTTTTTCACCGTGAGTAAGAGAGTGAATATCGCCATGTAAAGCAGTAAATCCATTATGGATGGCGTGAGCAGCCGCTAAACCAGCAGATTCAAAACCAATACCACTTAATAATGTGTTCGCTTCAACAACAGCTTCTAAAGCAGGTGTTACCACTTTAGCATTTGCTGCAGCTAATGCTTGAAGACCATTTTCAAATAAAGTAGATTCGCAAGCACGAGCAATAGCTTCTGAAGCGATGGTTGGAGTATCTCCTACCATTGTTTTTCCTTGAGCTTCAATAACTGCACGAGCCTCAACCCAAGTAGCAAGAGCATCGGCAATTCCTGAAACAAGTAAACGAACAGGAGAATGAGCGATAACATTTGTATCAATTAAAACTAATTCTGGATTTTTTGTATAGAAACGATAACGTTCAAATACACCTTCTGGAGAGTAAATAACGGATAAAGCAGACGTTGGTGCATCTGTAGAAGCAACGGTTGGTAAAATAGCTACAGGACATTGACAGTCATCTGCAATTGCTTTAGCAGTATCAATTGTTTTACCGCCGCCTAACCCAACAACGACTGTTAATCCATGTTCTTTAGCAATTTCAGCTACACGACTAACTTCTTTGTTCGAAGCTTCACCATTGAAGCTTTCATGATAAACAGTTGCTCCAGCATTAACTAAATTTTCTTCTAATTCTTTTCCGACTAAATCATAAACGATTGGGTCACATAGAAGAAGTAGACGATTTCCTAAAGCTAAAATGTGAGAAAGGCCTGTTTTGAACACATCTTTTCCTTGAACATAACGAGAAGGACTCGCAAAAACTTTTTCCATAAAACAACATTCCTTTGTGTTATAAGATATCTTTAATGTAATGCTGAAAACGGTTTCTGTCAATAGTATTTATCAATTTAATTCCTGATATTTTGGTAAATTGGATTACTTTTGAGAAAACATGAACAAACAAAAATGCAATGTTAAAAAATGTTTAGGAATTCCTAAAGATTTTTGAAAACGGTTGTAAAAAATAAGAAAAAGGTTTATAATAAAACCATAGAAAGAAATCAAAAGAAGGGATTCTTAAGAGTGGTCCTTAAGAGATTTCTTCAGTCTGGCATAGCCAGATGAAAGGGGAGATTATTATGTTCAAATATAATATTCGTGGAGAAAACATTGAAGTTACTGAAGCAATTCGTAATTATGCTGAAAAGAAACTTTCAAAATTAGAAAAATACTTTGGCGATGTTGCCAATGCAACAGTTCATGTTAACTTGAAAGTATATTCTGAAAAAACAGCAAAAGTTGAAGTAACAATTCCTCTTCCTTATTTAGTCTTACGTGCAGAAGAAACTTCTGGAGACCTATATGGTAGTATCGACTTAGTAATTGATAAATTAGAAAGACAAGTTCGTAAACATAAAACAAAAATTAATCGTAAATCTCGTGAAAAAGGATTTGAAGTGCTTGTTGCACCTGTTGTACCTGAAACAGTGGAAGAAGATGAATCTGTATTAGAGATTGTACGTACAAAACGTGTTGATTTAAAACCAATGGATAGTGAAGAAGCTGTTTTACAAATGAATATGTTAGGACATAACTTCTTTATCTACCAAGATGCAGAAACAAATGAAACCCATATTGTTTATCGTCGTAAAGATGGTAAATATGGTTTAATTGAAACGAATGCATAAAAACATCCTTTCTTTTTAAAGCAGAGTTGGAAAAATTTTTCCAACTCTGCCTTTTTTTCTTTTCTATTTTGAATAATGATGGTAAAATGAATAAGATGCAATTGGTATACTCATTTGCAAGACAGATGAATGGAAAGAAAAATATAAAGGAGTCAGAGAATGGCAAATTTTTTAAAGCAATTAGTTGAAAATAACAAACGCGAAGTTCGTAAACTTGAAAAATTAGCGGATAAAGTAATTAGTTTGGAAAGTAAAATGGAAGCATTAAGTGATGCAGACTTTCCAGTAAAAACAGAGGAATTTAAAGCAAGATATGCTTCAGGAGAATCATTAGATAAATTATTACCAGAAGCGTTCGCTTTAGTTCGTGAAGGTGCTAAACGTGTCTTAGGATTATTCCCTTATAAAGTTCAAATTATGGGAGGCATCACTCTACATAACGGAAATATCGCAGAGATGCGTACAGGGGAAGGTAAAACATTAACAGCGACAATGCCTGTATATTTAAATGCACTTTCAGGTGATGGTGTACACGTAGTAACGGTTAATGAATACTTATCTACACGTGACGCGAAAGAAATGGGAGAATTATATAACTTCCTAGGCTTAAGTGTAGGGGTAAACTTAACAGGTCAAACTCCAGAAGAAAAACGTGCTGCTTATTATGCAGATATTACTTATAGTACAAATAGTGAGTTAGGATTTGACTACTTACGTGATAACATGGTCGTTTATAAATCACAAATGGTACAACGTCCATTAAATTATGCAGTAGTTGACGAAACTGACTCAATTTTAATTGACGAAGCTCGTACACCATTAATTATTTCAGGACAAGCTGAAAAATCTACCGTTTTATACCAACGTGCAGATTTCTTTGTTAAAGCATTGAAAGAAGATGAAGACTATACGATTGATTTAACTTCTAAATCTATTTCATTAACAGATGAAGGGATTAATAAGGCTGAGCAAACTTTCCGTCTACCAAACTTATATGATATAGATAATTCAGCATTAGTTCACCATATTGACCAAGCCTTACGTGCGAATTACATTATGATCCGAGATATCGATTATGTAGTAGATGAAGGACAAGTAAAAATCGTAGATGGATTTACAGGTCGTATTATGGAAGGTCGTCGTTATTCAGATGGATTACACCAAGCGATTGAAGCAAAAGAAGGTGTAGAAGTTGAAAATGAATCTAAGACAATGGCGACAATTACTTACCAAAACTTCTTCCGTATGTATCGTAAATTATCAGGTATGACAGGTACAGCTAAAACTGAAGAAGAAGAATTCCGTGAAATTTATAATATGAACGTTATTACGATTCCAACAAACCGTCCAGTTCAACGTATTGATGCGCATGATGTGATTTATCCATCATTGAAGAGTAAATTTAAAGCGGTAGTTCGTGATATTAAAGAACGTCATGAAAAAGGACAACCAATTCTTGTTGGTACAGTAGCAGTAGAAACAAGTGAGTTAATTTCACAAATGCTACATCAAGAAGGAATTCCTCATGAAGTATTAAATGCTAAAAACCACTTCAAAGAAGCAGAAATCGTTATGATGGCTGGTCAACGTGGTGCTGTTACAATTGCAACAAACATGGCAGGACGTGGTACAGACATTAAGTTAGGTAAAGGCGTTAAAGAATTAGGTGGTTTATGTGTTATCGGAACAGAGCGTCATGAAAGCCGTCGTATTGATAATCAGTTACGTGGACGTTCTGGACGTCAAGGAGATCCAGGTGCAACTCAATTCTACCTATCATTAGAAGATGACTTAATGAAACGTTTCGGTGGAGAAAGAATGCAAGCGATTTGGGAAAGATTAAATATTGACGAAAATGGAGATGATAATTTCATCCAAAGTAAAATGTTATCTCGTCAAGTAGAATCTTCTCAAAAACGTGTAGAAGGAAATAACTATGATACACGTAAAAACGTATTACAATATGACGAAGTGATGCGTGAACAACGTGAAATCATTTATTCACAAAGATTACAAATTATTAATGAAGAAAATTCATTAGAAAAAGTAACGAAATCAATGATTCGTCGAACAATTCACCGTATGGTTGAAAATCATACATTAGGTGAAAAGAAAACTTGGGATTTAGAAAGCTTAGTAGATTTTGCAGCTAATGCGATTTGTCATCCAGATGAAATTTCATTATCAGACTTAAAAGGAAAAACTCCATCAGAAATTGAAGGTCTATTAAATGAAAAAGCAATGGAAATTTATAAAGAAAAACAAGAGCAATTAAATGGGGATTCTCAAATGCTTGAGTTTGAAAAAGTTGTTATTTTACGAGTAGTTGACCGTAAATGGACGGATCATATCGATGATATGGATCAATTACGTGAGGGTGTAGGGTTACGTGGATATGCACAAATCGACCCATTAACAGAATATCAAACAGAAGGTTTCAATCGTTTCCAACAAATGATTGCGGCTATTGATTATGATGTGACTCGTATTTTGATGAAATCTCAAATTCGTCAAAACTTACAACGTGAACAAGTACAAGGTGCTAGAAGTGTGATTGCCCAAGGGCATGATCGTCCAACTGAAGAACCAGAACAAGCATAATAAGAAGTAGGCTGGGCAAAAGTCCAGCCTACCTTTTTACAATGAGATAGGAGAATGGTATGGAAATTAGTGAAATCAGAAATACATTAGAAAATATGAATACTCAGATGACAAGTTATAGGGGGTCTCTTTGACTTAGATCATTTAGAAGAAGATATTGCTTCTTATGAGCAACAAATGTCAGAACCTGGATTTTGGGATGATAATGAAAAAGCACAAATGGTCATTCAAAAGAGTAATGAATTAAAAGCAGTCTATGATACTTTTCATCAATTAGAACTACAAGTAGAAGAAGTGGAACTGCTATTTGAAATGTATAAGGAAGATCCAGAAGAAGAAATTCATGAGGAATTAGTGGAACGTGTTTATAGCGTTGAAAAAGAATTAGAAAAATATGAATTAAGTATGTTACTAAGTGGACCTCATGATAAATGTAGTGCGATTTTAGAAATTCATCCAGGAGCTGGGGGAACAGAATCACAAGACTGGGGAAGTATGTTGTTAAGAATGTATACAAGATGGGCTGAACAACATGGATACCGAATCGAAACAGTCGATTATCAAGATGGAGAAGAAGCGGGCATTAAGTCTGTGACCTTATCTATTGAAGGATTAAATGCCTATGGTTATTTGAAAAGTGAAAAAGGCGTGCATCGTTTAGTGAGAATTTCTCCTTTTGATGCTGCTGGAAAACGCCACACTTCATTTTGTTCCATTGATATTATGCCTCAATTAGAAGGGGATATTGATATTGAAATTAATCCAGATGATTTGAAAATTGATGTATATCGTGCGAGTGGTGCTGGTGGGCAACATATTAATAAAACTTCATCAGCTGTTCGTATTACGCATATTCCAACTGGAATTGTAACGCAAAGTCAGGCGCAGCGTTCACAATTTAAAAATAAGGATCAAGCAATGGCGATGTTAAAAACAAAATTATATCAATTAGAAGAAGAGAAGAAAGCAGCTGAGTTAGCTGAAATTCGTGGCGAACAAAAAGATATTGCTTGGGGTTCTCAAATTCGAAATTATGTGTTCCATCCGTATTCTTTAGTGAAGGATTTGCGTTCGGGTCATGAAACTGGGAATATTGGTGCTGTCATGGATGGAGATTTAGATCCATTTATGGATGCGTACTTAAAATGGACACTAACCGACGAGACGGAATAAAAATTGACTTTTTGGAGATAGTAGCAAAAGGACGCCAGCTTCCTGTGATAGAAACCACATCACGTGGTTTCTATCACTAATGCTACTATAAAAAGTCATTTTTATTTAAACGGAAATCGAATGAGAGTACGTAAAAAACAGTGACTTTTTGATATAGTAGCAAAGGACGCTATGCGAATCTCATGGTTCATGCTACTAATTTATTAAATCATTTAAAGTTGTTTGAATTTTATATTCAAACAACTTTATTTTTCGGAAAAAAGTCAAAAAATATTTGTTTTATAACGGTGAAAGCGGTAAAATAGAATTAGAAAATATAAGGGGGTTTTGGGAATGGAATATACGGTTAATGAACTTCATGAGTTGTTTGATACACTAGATTTAATTGAAGAATTAAGTCAAGAATACGAACATTTTGATAACAATCAGTTGAATCATCGTGCAGATGTACTTCGCTTTGAGTTTATGGATAAGAATATGAAATCTCAAAACTCAAAGATGATTTACCAATATTTTATCGAGCATTTAGATGAATTAAAACCTTATGAAAAAAAGAAATTACAACAGGTTTCTGATTATTATTTGAAAAATAAGTATGCTCAAAAATATTTTAGGGAAACTTTTAACAATCTACAGAATGAATTAAAAGAGAAATGGTCTGAGTATTTAACGCCTAAATTGTTTGAGTTCTCTTTTGAAAAAGATTTGGATAATATACGATTGTTTTATTCTGACTATTATTCTGAAAAATTCCATCTCCATTCTCCTAATTATCAAGAAATTTTAACGCATCTATATGGTAAGGATTTTGTCTGCTCTTGTTGTGGACAATTGAACAATTATCAGGAAAAAATTATTCAATTCTATAAAAATACTATTCTTTCTAAAAACATTCCAACAAGTGCAGAAGTTTGTGATTTAAAGGTTACACAACAACAAGCTTCCGATTTCTTTAATTTCTTTCTTAATCAAGTTCGTGATTTGGCTAAAACTTATACGATTATAGCAGAATTTCATCAAAAAGCAAAAGTGATAAAAAATAATCATAAAATTTATATCTACTTATCTCCATATCATTCTTTTTCGATTTCTCTATTTGAATTTTTAGAATTATTTGGAGAAGCTTATTCAAAGATATTTAATAAAACAGATAGTAGTACGTCTGAAGAAAATTTGAATTATAAAAAACAAGCTTTTAGCTATTATGCAGCATTATTGCCAATAGTATCTTTAGATATAGTTAAAATAATTTCTGATTTTTTTGTAAATATTGGGACACCGAGAGAGGTTTCAAATGTGATATTCAAAAATTTTTTAGCGATTAGACGAAATCCTGTTTCATTATATAATATTAATATGATTCAAATCTTTTTGATTGATTTGATTGCTGCTGAATTAGAAGAAAAATGGTTTGATGGAGAAATTACTTCGAGAGAACTATTGATTCAATGGGAAGAATTAATGGATGAGTATTTCGTCAAAGCATCTTTTAATCAGTTTGAAATTTCAATAAAAATTTTTCATTTATTGCTAGAAGGTTTGGGGCTTCCGCTATTAAGAATAGGAATTCTATTAAGTTTGTTTGAATATGGTATGTTAAATGAACATTATAATCATCCTCTTCAATCCTTATTGGAACATTTTAGAAATCATTCGTTAGGACAGTGGATTCCTGACGAACTATTTTTAACGCCACACACGGTTAAAGAAGAAACGGTACAATATTTACTTTTCCATCTTTCTCAGTTATATCATCACGTTTATTCTTAGAATTTCAAAATTGACATCTGTTTGTAATATTTCATCAATAGAATGTCATCATAAAAATGGTATAATAGATAAGACATAGACTATGAATAGAGAAAGCTGGTGAGCACATGATTGAAATGATGAATGTTTCAAAAAAATATGGAAAAGGTATTTTAGCCGTAAATAATTTATCTGTCAGAATTCAAGATGGAGAATTTGTATATGTTGTTGGCCCATCAGGTGCAGGGAAATCAACATTTATAAAAATGATGTATCGTCAAGAAAAAGCTACTAAAGGACGAATTACTGTAGGAAAATATGATTTAACAAAAATGAGAGAACGTGAAATTCCTTATTTAAGACGTTATGTAGGAGTTGTGTTCCAAGATTTTAAATTATTACCACGTTTAACAGTATTTGAAAATGTTGCGTATGCGATGGAAGTAATTGAAAAAGCACCAAAAGAAATTCAACGAAAAGTTGAAGAAGTATTAGCATTAGTAAACTTAAAACATCGTATGATGATGTTTCCGGACCAATTATCAGGGGGAGAACAACAACGTGTAGCAATTGCCAGAGCAATTGTAAATAATCCTGCTGTATTAATTGCAGATGAACCAACAGGAAACTTAGATCCAGAAACTTCTATGGAAATTATGGATATTTTAGAAAGAATTAATCAACAAGGGACAACGATTGTAATGGCAACTCATAATAGCCAAATTGTAAATGAAAAGAAACATCGAGTATTGGCAATTGAAATGGGTCGTATTGTACGTGACCAAGAGGATGGAGAGTACGGATATGAAGATTAGAACAATGTGGCGTCATATTCGTGATGCAGTAAAAAGTTTATTTAGAAATGGTTGGTCTACATTTGGTGCGATTTCTGCTGTTTCAATGGTACTGTTACTAGTAGGGATTTTTGTGTCATTATTATTTAATATGAATAAAATTGCGACTGATGTAGAACAAGATGTGAACGTTCGTGTGTATATTGATTTGGCAGCAGACGAAACGAAAACGGCAGAACTGAAGGATGCGATTGAAGCGCTGGATACGGTCGATACGGTGAAATTCCGTTCAAAAGATGAAGAATTAGAAGATATTACTAAGAGTGTTGCACAAGAATTTGAATTATTTAAAAATGATAGCAATCCATTGAGAGATGCATTTGATGTGAGTACTAAAAATCCAAAACAAACAAAAGAAGTTGCTAATGTGATTGAAAAAATGGATTATGTAGCTCGTGTTAACTATGGTGGAGCACGTGCGGATACATTGTTTAAAGTCATTGCAACAGCTAGAAATGTTGGGATTGGAGTCATTTCTGTATTATTAATTATTGCGCTGTTTTTAATTTCTAATACCATTCGATCTACGATTTATGCACGAAAAACAGAAATTGAAATTATGCAATTAGTAGGAGCAACAAAAGCGTATATTCGTTGGCCTTTCTTCTTAGAAGGTGGTTTAATTGGATTGATTGGTTCCATTCTTCCAATTACTTTATTATGGCTTTTATATGTATGGATTTATAAAGGTGGAAGTGATTTCTTTGCGGGGTCAAACTTTAGCTTATTAGCACCAAATCCTTTCTTATATCGTCTATCTTGGGCGATGGCTGGAGTTGGGATTTTAATCGGATCATTTGGTTCGATTTTCTCAATGCGTCGTTTCTTGAAAAAATAAGTAGAATAAATGCAAGGAAAATCATTTGCAAGTATTGTTAAACAATGGTAGACTATATTCCATAGAATAAAAGCATTGCACAAGAGGATTAATACGAATTTAAGTTGATAGAGAGAGAAGGGCTGGTGAAACTTCTTAACGAATTTGTATGAAGGTAGCTTGTAAGTTGGCTAGGGGAATGATAGTAACTTAGCTCGGAGTAGACTTCGTTAACAACGTTAAAGGCATCAGTCATGATGCGAATATTAGGTGGTACCACGAAAATAATCGTCCTATGAAGTGAATCTTCATAGGATTTTTTTATTGTATCAAAATTATTTTATTAAGGAGGAAAAAGAATGGCAAAAGAAATGTCACCAAAGTTTCAACCACAAGAAGTTGAAGCTGGAAAATATCAATGGTGGGTTGAATCAGGAGTCTTCCATCCAAATGAAGATCCAAATGCAGAACCTTATTCAATCGTTATTCCACCACCAAATGTAACAGGGAAATTACACTTAGGACATGCGTGGGACGTTACATTACAAGATATGATTATTCGTCAAAAACGTATGCAAGGGTACGATACATTATGGTTACCAGGTATGGACCATGCCGGAATTGCCACTCAAGCAAAAGTAGAAGAAAAATTACGTGGAGAAGGCTTATCTCGTTATGACCTTGGACGTGAAAAATTCTTAGAACAAACATGGGAATGGAAAGAAGAATATGCAAGCCATATCCGTGAACAATGGGCAAAAATGGGAATTTCAGTGGACTATCGTCGTGAACGTTTCACATTAGACCAAGGGCTATCAGATGCTGTTAAAAAAGTATTCGTAACGTTATATGAAAAAGGCTTAATTTACCGTGGAGAATACATTATTAACTGGGATCCAAAAGCAAAAACTTCATTATCAGATATCGAAGTTATTCATAAAGATGTAGAAGGTGCTTTCTACCATATGAATTATCCATTAGCAGATGGAAGTGGAGTGTTAGAAGTTGCGACGACTCGTCCAGAAACGCTACTTGGAGATACTGCGGTTGCAGTTCACCCTGAAGATGAACGTTATCAAGCATTGATTGGGAAAACCGTTATCTTGCCATTAGTTGGAAAAGAAATTCCAATTATTGCAGATGAGTATGTTGAACAAGATTTTGGAACAGGGGTTGTAAAAATTACACCTGCTCATGACCCAAATGACTTTGAGGTCGGTAATCGTCATAATTTACCACGTGTAAATGTGATGAATGATGATGCAACAATGAATGAATTAGCTGGAAAATACGAAGGTATGGATCGTTTTGCAGCTCGTAAAGCTATTGTTAAAGATTTAGAAGAAGCAGGTCTTCTTGTGAAAATCGAAAAACATGTTCACAGTGTGGGACATTCTGAACGTACAGATGTTGTTGTAGAACCTCGTTTATCAAAACAATGGTTTGTTAAAATGGGACCTTTAGCAGAACAAGCGATTCAAGCACAACGTGCAGAAGAAGACAATACGGTGAATTTCTACCCACCACGTTTTAATGATGCTTACTTACGTTGGATGGAAAATATTCATGACTGGGTAATTTCTCGTCAATTATGGTGGGGGCATCAAATTCCAGCATGGTATCATAATGAAACAGGTGAAGTATACGTTGGAATGGAAGCTCCAGCAGATGCAGAAAACTGGACACAAGATGTGGATGTATTAGATACATGGTTCTCATCTGCATTATGGCCATTTTCAACAATGGGTTGGCCAGATGTTGAAGCTAGCGACTATAAACGTTACTATCCAACAAGTACACTTGTAACAGGTTATGATATTTTAACATTCTGGGTAAGTCGTATGATGTTCCAAGGATTAGAATTTACTGGCAAACGTCCATTTAAAAATGTATTAATTCACGGATTAATTCGTGATAGCCAAGGACGTAAAATGAGTAAATCTCTTGGTAATGGTGTAGATCCAATGGAAGTTATCGAACAATACGGAGCAGATGCATTACGTTGGTTCTTAGCAAATGGTTCAGCACCTGGACAAGACGTTCGTTATTCAACTGATAAAATGGATGCTGCATGGAACTTTATCAATAAAATCTGGAATGCTAGTCGTTATGCGTTAATGAATATTGGTGATTTAACAGTGGATCAATTAGATATTACTGGTGAAAAAACATTAGCAGATAAATGGATTTTAACTCGCTTAAATCAAGTGATTGCTAAAGTAACAGAATTATTCGAAAAATTTGAATTTGGTGAAGCGGGTCGTCTATTATATCGTTTCATTTGGGATGATTTCTGTGACTGGTATATTGAAATGTCTAAAGAAACATTAGCAGGAAATGATGAAGCTTCTAAATTAACAACTCGTAGTATTTTAGTGTATGTATTAGATCAAACATTACGTTTATTACATCCAATTATGCCATTCGTAACAGAAGAAATTTGGCAATCAGTTCCTCATATTGGAGATTCATTAGTAGTTGCTTCATATCCAGTTGTACAAGAAAGTCAAATGGATGAAGTAGCAGCAGAAAAAATGGAATTCTTAATGGACTTTATTCGTTCCGTTCGTACAAGCAGAAATGAAATGAATACACCATTATCTAAACCAATTGCAATTGTTGCCAAAACTTCAAGCGCAGATATTCAAGCTATTTTATCAGAAAATGAAAGCTATATTGCTCGTTTCTGTAATCCTGAATCATTTGAATATGGTTTAGAAGTAGAAGCACCAAGCCATGCTGTAACAAGTGTGATTAGTGGAGCTGAAATTTACTTACCATTAGCAGGATTAATTAATATTGATGATGAAATTGCTCGTTTAGAAAAAGAAGCGGCTAAACTACAAGATGAAGTGAATCGTGTAGAGAAAAAATTATCAAATGAAAAATTCGTTGCGAAAGCACCAGAAGCTGTCGTAGAAGCAGAACGTGCAAAAGGAAAAGAATACGCTGACCAACGTCAAGCAGTTCTAGAACGTATTGCAACATTAAAAACATTAGCATAATGATGCCATGAAATAAATAAGACGAATCCTGTTGGTGAGAAATCACTAGCAGGATTTTTTGTTCAGATGGAGGTAGAAAGTTTAATATTTCTTGCAAGCTGAAGAGGGAATTTGTATGATGAAAAATGAAAGAAGGGGAGTTCATGCAAACAGTTAGAGAGTGGATTTTAGATCGAATGAAATATAAACGAAAATATGGGTTAGACAGAATAAGGGCGATTATGTCTCTTCTTGAAAATCCGCAAGATGATTATCCGATTATTCATGTGACCGGAACAAATGGAAAAGGTTCTACAATTGCGATGTTATCGTCCTTATTTGTTCATCACGGACAAAAGGTAGGAGCGTTTGTTTCCCCTCATTTAATCGATTATACGGATCGTTTTTTAATCAATGGTAACATAATGTCTGAAGAAGATTTTGAAATCGTTGGAGAGATTGTTCGACAAGCAGAAGCAACATTGATAGACGAATATGAACCATTAAGTTTTTTTGAAATAATGACGGCTATAGCGTTAGTGTATTTCTCTAGAAAAAAAGTGGAAGTCGCTTTATTAGAAGTAGGGATTGGTGGATTATTAGATACAACCAATATTATCCATTCAACAATGAGCGTGATTACATCGATTGGGATGGATCATGAAGAAATGTTAGGAAATACGCTTGAAGAAATTGCGATTCAAAAAACGGGAATTTTCAAACAAAATCAAGTAGTCATATTAGGAAATTTACCAACAGAAGCACTACAAGTAGCTGAAGTAGTCGGAAAAGCTTATAACTGTGACTTACATACGTTTGAACGAGAGTTTAAAATTGAACCGTTTGAAGATGGGTTTATTTTTACAAATGCAGATACTCGAATTCACATTTCTTATTTGAATTTAAAAGGGAAGTATCAATTAGAAAATGCTGCAGTAGCGTTAGAATGCTTTTTACGATTTGAAAAGAAATTCCAACTTCCAATTGAACTATCTACCATTCAAGAAAGTTTCCAAACGGTTACTTGGCCAGGAAGAATGGAAGTAGTGCATCAAAGCCCTACAGTAATATTAGATGGAGCTCATAATATTCATGCATTAAAACGATTTGTTGAAACGGTAAAACAACATGGAGAACTGGAAGCTCAACAGACGATTTTATTTTCTGCTTTAAAGAGAAAACACTATAAAGAAATGGTCGATTATTTACGAAAAGAGTTACCGGAAGCTCGGTTAGTAGTAACAACATTTGATTATGCAGGTGCAATTGAAAGAACAGACTACCCTTCTAGTGAGATTGAATTTGTAGAGAATACTCAACAATTTATCGAGAATTACATTAACAAAAGGTCAGACCAAGAAACACTTTGGATTACAGGTTCTCTCTATTTTATTTCTTTTATAAGAAAATTTTTCGTAAAATAAAATATTTTTTGCCATTTTTTGCGTATATATAAGTGAAAGTATTATATGCAAGAGGAGGCTATAAAATGGAAATGGATCAACAATTATTAGAATTACCTTTGGAGTCAATGCCAAGAGAAAGATTGGAAAAATTAGGAGCTAAAAGTCTCGAAACTTATGAATTATTAGCGATTTTGCTTCGGACAGGTTCCAAAGAATTAAATGTGTTGCAATTAGCGAAAGTCGTGTTAAATACATTTGAAGATTTATTTACATTAAAAATGGCAACAGTGGAAGAATTAATGGCGATTCATGGAATTGGACGAACAAAGGCAATAGAATTAAAGGCAGCAATGGAATTGGGAATTCGATTAGGAACAGCAAAGCAGACAAAATTAGGACATATTACAAGCTCGCAAAAAGCGGGAGAATGTATTATGGAAGAATTAAAAGATTTGTATCAAGAACATTTAATTGCATTATTTTTAAATTCGAAAAATGAAGTGATTAAGAAAAAAATTATTTTTCGAGGAGGATTGAATCAAGCAGTTGTTCATCCAAGAGAAATTTTTAGAGAAGCTGTTCGTTTCTCTGCAGCAAGAATTATTATTGGACATAATCATCCAAGTGGAAATGTTACGCCCTCTCAAGCGGATATTGATTTTACAAGACGACTATCAGAATGTGGAGAGATGATGGGGATTGAATTGTTAGATCATTTTATTGTGGGAGATCATACTTATTGCTCTTTAAAAGAAGAGGGGTATTTTTAAGCAGAGGGTTGGTAAAAAAGTTGAAATGAACAAAAATAAGCCATAAAATTCAAGTAAACAGTATTATTCTTTGAGCCCTGAGATGCTGGATACACCGACCAGCCAATTAATAATCGTAAATCTGTTAAAGAGTCAAGTTCGCTTGGCTCTTTTTACATATCCAAAATATTTTGGCAAAATGTGAGTACCTTGTCAGTTTATAGTGCATTTGATATACTAGTGTATGAACTATGAAAGAAGTATCTAAATAAGATAGTTCTAGTTGGAGGATTGTTTATGAAAATTATAGTCGTTTATGGAGGCAAAAGTGCTGAACATGATATTTCAATTTTAACGGCTTTTTCAATTATTAAAGAAATCTATTTTGATTATTATGAAGTTCAACCAGTCTATATTAATCGAAAAGGAGAATGGCTTAAAGGGGAACCATTAACAGGGCCGGTAGCTTTTTCTGAAGCATTAAGATTAGAAGCGAGTCAAGAAGCTCACTTTGCAACAAGTGAAGGGGAAGTTTCGGCAGGTATACTTGTAACTCCATATGATTTAAAAGAAGAGGAATGTGTTGTTTTCCCAGTATTACATGGACCTAATGGGGAAGATGGAACGATTCAAGGATTGTTTGAAATGATGGATGTTCCATATGTTGGATGTGGTGTACTGGCAAGTGCTTGTGGAATGGATAAAATTACAAGCAAACAATTATTCCAACAAGCAGGCTTACCACAATTGCCATATGTACCATTTAATAAAACACAATGGAAACAAAATCCTGAAAGTATTTATAATAAAATTGAAGGAACATTAATTTACCCAGTATTTGTTAAACCAGCCAATATGGGATCAAGTGTAGGAATCTCAAAAGCGGAAAATCGTGAAGAACTAACTGCAGCAATTGTTGAGGCATTAAAATATGACCGTAGAATTGTCGTAGAGCAAGGGATTGAAGCAAGAGAAATTGAATGTGCAGTTCTAGGGAATGATGAAGCGAACACTTCAGTTGTAGGTGAAATTGTTAAGACAAGTGGTTTTTATGACTACAATGAAAAATATATTAACAATACCGTTACATTAGAAATTCCAGCTCAAATTTCGGATGAAGTTTCTGCTAAAGTAAGAGAGTATTCTGCGAAAGCATTCCGTGCCATTGATGGTAGTGGATTAACAAGATGTGATTTCTTCTTAACAGAAACAAATGATATTTACATTAATGAAGTAAATACTTTGCCAGGATTTACCCAATTTAGTATGTATCCACTTCTATGGGAGAAAACAGGAATTTCTTACAAAGATTTAGTGAATGAATTAATTCAATTAGCTTTAAAACGTTATAAAGATCGACAAAATGCATAAAAAAGGCGCCTCCCCGAGGCGCTTTTTGTGAGAGAGGAAGTAAAAACATGGCAATCGGAACAGTGGCACAAATTGTAAAAGCTGTTAAAGCAATTGATTATCAAACAGATTATCGTTTTGATAGGATTGAGTCAGTTTCGTTTGATACAAGAAAATTAACTCAAAACAGTTTATTTATTCCATTAAAAGGACAAACAGATGGACATGATTATATTGAACAAGCGATAGAAAAAGGCGCAAAAGCTGTATTTTGGGGAAGACAAGACCAAACTCCTCCAGAAGGAATTTGTGCGATTTGGGTAGATGATCCACTAGAAGCTTTCCAAGAATTAGCAAAATGGTATTTAGAAAAAGTTCAACCAAATGTTATCGGAATTACGGGAAGTTCAGGGAAAACGACAACAAAAGATATGACCGCTGCGGTACTTTCTAGTCGTTATCGTGTTTATAAAACACAAGGAAATTTTAATAATGATATTGGATTACCGCAAACGATTTTAGAGATGCCAGAAGATACAGAACAATTAGTATTAGAAATGGGCATGAGTGATTTTGGTGAAATTGAATTTTTAAGTAAACTAGCAAAACCTTCTGTAGCGGTGATTACTCTAATTGGTGAATCTCACATGGAAAATTTAGGAAGTCGTGCAGGAATTGCGAAAGCAAAATTAGAAATCTTAAAAGGATTACACGAAAAAGGTAGTATCATTTTCCCAGTAAATGAGCCTTTATTAGAACAAGAATTAGAAGAAATGCAGGCAGAAGAACACTTTAAGGTGTTACCGTTCGGAGAAGGTATGAATAGTGTGATTCAGGCTGATAATATTCAATTATTTGAAAACCATACTATTTTTGATTTAGTGAAACCATCTAAACATTCAGTTCAACTTCCTGTATTAGGAGCTTACAATGTCAATAATGCGCTAGCTGCCCTTCAAGTAGGATTAGAATGTGGTGTGCCATTAGAACAAGCCATTGAAGCGATTCAACAGTTTGAATTAACAAAAAATCGTACGCAATGGGTGGATGGTATTCGTGGTTCAAAAATTTTAAATGATGCTTATAATGCAAGCCCAATTGCGATGAAATCTGTCATTCAATCCTTTACATCCGTAGCTTCTAATGGACGTAAAGTTGTCGTGTTAGGAGATATTCGCGAATTAGGAGAACAATCAAAAGCATTACATGCTAGTATTTCTGAAGTAATGTTCCCAGAGAAAATTCAAGAAGTGTATTTATACGGGGAAGAAATGAGTGCTTTATATGAAGCGTTAAAATCTCGTTTTGAAGTATCTCACTTACATTATGTTGAAAGTGATAAAGCTGCATTGATCCAATTATTAAAAGAAGAATTACAACAAAATGACCAAGTATTAGTGAAATCTAGTAATGGTACTGGATTATTAGCAGTTGTAGAGGCATTAAAAGAAGCATAAATTCTATTTGTTCAGCATTTCATTTGTGAAATCAAAGGGCTTTTCTTTGCAATCTAGCTTTGAACATGCTATAGTACTTGGAGAGTTGAGAAGTTTACACAAATGTAATGATATATATCATGAAGATTGAACAAGTAATATTGTATAATCTCATAATGTTCAGAAGTCTGGAGCTCAAGATGTTCCAGACTTTTATTGTGAAGGTAAAATACCTCGTGTGCTTCTCTTCAGCAGTACAAGGAGGAAAATATGAAATTTAATGAATTAGGCTTAGATTCAGCCTTATTAGAATCTATTGAAAAAATGGGGTTTGAGGAAGCAACACCGATTCAATCACAAACGATTCCATTAGCCTTAGCAGGCAAAGACGTTATTGGACAAGCTCAAACAGGTACAGGAAAAACAGCTTCTTTTGGATTACCAATGCTTCAAAAAATTAATCTTCGTAATCGTAAAGTACAAGGATTAGTCATTGCTCCAACACGTGAGTTAGCGATTCAAACGCAAGAAGAATTATATCGCTTAGGAAAAGATAAAAAAATTCATGTACAAGCTGTTTATGGTGGTGCAGATATCGGTCGTCAAATTCGCCAATTAAAAGATCAACCACATATCGTAGTTGGAACACCTGGACGTTTATTAGACCACATTTCTAGAAAAACACTTCGCTTAGACAATATTGAAACATTAGTATTAGATGAAGCGGATGAAATGTTAAACATGGGATTTTTAGAAGATATCGAATCGATTATTAAATTAGTCCCAGAAAGCCGCCAAACGTTATTATTCTCTGCTACAATGCCAGATGATATTAAACGAATTGGAGTTCAGTTTATGAAAGAACCTGAACATGTTCGTATTAAATCTAGTGAAATGACAGCGACATTAATTGATCAATATTTTGTAAAATGTAAAGATTTTGAAAAATTTGATATTATGACTCGTTTATTAGATGTTCAAACACCAGAATTAACGATTGTATTCGGTCGTACAAAACGTCGTGTGGATGAATTAGCACGTGGACTTGAAATGCGTGGTTATCGTGCTGAAGGAATTCATGGAGATTTAAGTCAACAAAAACGTATGAGCGTTTTACGTGATTTTAAAAATAATCATTTAGATATTTTAGTAGCAACAGACGTAGCTGCACGTGGATTAGATATTTCAGGTGTAACGCATGTTTATAACTATGATATTCCACAAGATCCAGAAAGTTATGTTCACCGTATTGGACGTACAGGACGTGCGGGACAAGAAGGGATGTCCGTTACTTTTGTAACACCAAATGAAATGGATTATTTACGTGTCATTGAAGATTTAACTCGTAAGAGAATGACTGCATTACGTCCACCAACTCAAATGGAAGCATTAGAAGGACAAATGAAATCTGCCATTGAGCAAATTGATGAAAAAATGAAATCAGTAGATACTCGTCGCTTCAAAGAAGCTATTTCGTATTTATTAGATGAATATGAAGCAGATGAATTAGCAGCATTATTAGTGAGTGGAATGATTAAAGACCCAACAGAAATTCCTGTTAAAATCACTCCAGAACGTCCATTACCAAGCCGTAAACGTGGCAATAGCCGTGGAAACTACAACCGTAACGATCGTAAAGATAACCGTGGACGTAATGGTAAAGGAAGCTTCAAACGTAAAGAAGACCGCCGTGGTCGTGGTTTAGATGAAGAATATACTCGTGGATATAAGAGTAAAGATTCTCGTCGTAGAAATCACAAAAAGAAATCTGACAAAGGATTTACAATCCGTCAAAAATAATCAGTGAGAAGACGACTTCGGTCGTCTTTTTTAGTGGAGAAATTTACTAAAGATTAGTAAAAAATTCTGACAAATATTATTTCATTTGATACAATAAGAGATACAATATGTTTTTAAAGGGAGAATGGAAATGGCAATTATTGGTGTTGGAATGGATGCGATTGAATTATCAAGAATCGAAAAAATTGTAGTACAAGATTCATCCTTCATTCAACGAGTATTAACTTCAAAGGAATATTCTGTCTATGAAACTTTAGGCATCAAAAGAAAAGTAGAATATTTAGCAGGAAGATTTGCAGCCAAAGAAGCTTATTCCAAAGCATTTGGGACTGGAATAGGGAAAGCTGTATCTTTTCAAGATATTGAAATTTTAAACGCTGAAAATGGACAACCCATCTTAACGGCTCCACACCATTATCAAAAACATGTCAGTATCACGCATACAAACCATGATGCGTACGCTGTTGTTATTTTAGAAGAGACTCCCTCAAATATAGAAGAAGGAAAGTGAAAATATGTTTCCTGCAATTCATAGGAATACACGTGTAATTATTAATTTAAATGCGATTAAACAAAATATTAAAACTGTCAAAGACCATTATCCCAATACAGATATTTTTGCCGTAGTAAAGGCAAATGCTTATGGACACGGAATGATGGAAGTTGCTAAAGCGGCTCATGAAGAAGGAGTTGCAGGTTTTTGTGTAGCATTGTTAGATGAAGCTATTCAATTAAGACAAGAAGGATTCCAAGAACCGATTCTGATTTTAGGAATTAGTCGATTAGAAGATGTGCCAATCCTTTGTGATTATCGTATTTCGACAACGGTTAGTTCACTAGATTGGTTGGAAAAAGCTCAGACTCTAATTCCAGATGGAAAGCAACTCATTATTCATTTAGCGATTGATACAGGAATGGGAAGAATTGGTGTTCGAACACCCGAAGAAGTTCAAGAGATAGAACAATTTCTAAGAGAACATGATGCACAATTTGTTTTTGAAGGAATTTTTACTCATTTTGCGACTGCTGATGAAGCAGATACGAACCAGTTTGAACATCAATTGATAGTATTTAACAAGTGTGTTGAAGCTTTAGAATACCGTCCAACTTATGTTCATTGTTCGAATTCTGCTGCAGCTATTTGGCATGAAGGATTAACAACAAATGTCATTCGTTGGGGAATTGGCTTGTATGGATTGAATCCTTCTAATGGAGGGTTAAGACTTCCTGATTCATTACAATTAGAAGAAGCATTAACTTGGGAAACGGAGATTGTTTATGTAAAACAATTACATGCAGGCGATACGATTAGTTATGGAGCTACCTATACTTGTAGTGAAGATGAATGGATTGCCACATTACCCGTAGGATATGCAGATGGCTATCTTCGTGCATATGCTCCTGGTGAAGTCATTGTTTCTGGAGTAAGATGTCCGATTGTTGGACGAGTGTGTATGGATCAATGTATGATTCGTCTTCCTTATGAAATGCCTGTGGGAACAAAGGTAACTTTAATAGGAAAAGAAGATAACGAGCATATTACTGCAGAAGAATTGTCTCATAGAAGTCACACCATCTCATATGAATCACTTTGTTTGATTAGTGATCGTGTGCAAAGAAGTTATAAATTATAATTAGGAGAAAGATACATGGTAAAACGAGGAGAAGTATATTTAGCGGACTTATCTCCTGTAGTAGGAAGTGAACAGGGAGGAAAACGTCCCGTTCTAATTGTTCAAAATGATGTTGGGAATCATTTTAGTACGACGGTAATTGTCGCTGCTATTACGGCAAAACATGAAAAAGCGAATTTACCAACGCATATTGAAATTCAAAAAGATCAATTTCAATTTAGTAAGGAATCTACTGTGTTAT
>CAUSWE010000032.1:0-19210 GCA_963535215.1 uncultured Granulicatella sp.
TTCGCAATCGCTTCAAAAGCGAACGTTCGTTAACAGTGTTTATAATTTACCATAGATTCCCTTCCTTTGCAAGTCCATTTTTTAACTTTTTTTATATTTTTTCGTAAAAAAAGACTGTAGTTTTTTAGGCTACAGTCTTTCACGTTATTGGACAGTTCCAGAAGCAATTTCCTTACCATCACTAACTATTTTATATTTACCTGTTGGTTGGGTATTGCTTAAATTAAATGTTACATTCACACTTGTATCTTCACTAATTTCTAAAGTTTTATATACATTTTGAAGTTGGTTTACCGAGTCTTCAATGTAAATAGAAATTTTATTAGTTTTTCTATTCGAATTGTTTGTTGATTTTTGATATGGAATCACAATTTGTTTTGTTACTGTATGTGCTTTTTTCCCTTTTGATAAAACAACGGTTAAAGGTGTTCCTTTTTTTATATCTGAACCCTCACGGATTGATTGACTAATAACAGTATCTACTGTCGCATCATTTTCTTCTTCAGTAATCGTTAAGTTTAAATTATTCGTATTTGCATATTCAATGGCACCTTCTCTAGTATATCCTTTTAAATTCGCCATTTTAATTGAACTTTCGCCTTTACTTACCACTAATGTGACGACTGTATCTTTCCCTTCAACTTTTTGATTTGGAGCAATACTTTGTGAAATTACTTTTCCCACTTCAACACTATCAGAATTTTCTTCTTTTTTCTCTACAGTAAATCCTAATTTTTTCAATTCATCTCTTGCAGTTTCATATGTTTTATTACGATAATCTTTCATAGTGATTGCTTCTTTTCCAGAACTTACCTTTATAGTTACTTTGGATTTTTCTTTCACTGTACTTCCAGCTTTCGGATTGGTTTCAATGACTTTCCCACTCTCTACTTCGTCCGATTGTACTTGTATAACATCTGTTACACTTAACTTAGCATCTGCTAATTTAATTTTAGCCGCTGCTTCTGTTAAATTTGTTACATCCGGAACTTGAACTTCTTTTGGGCTTGAATGTAAAAATGCAAAAGCCATAATTCCAATCACAGATATCATAAGTAATAATACCCATGGCCATTTCCGTTTTCTCTTAACTGGCTTTTCTTCATCCATTTCTACAACTGGAATTTCTCTACTTGATTGGATTGGTTTTATTTTTTGCGTTGTAATTGGAGTTAGTACTTTTGTTTCTCCTGAAAAACTTGTTGGAACAAATTTTTTCTCATATAATCTTGTAGAGTCTAAACAAGTTTTTAAATCTTGGAACATTTCGTAACAACTTCTGTAGCGGTTCATTGGATCTTTTGCAGTTGCCTTTAACACTATATTTTCTAAACTTTGCGGAACCATCGCCGTTGGATTTACAACTGGTGGTAATGGCTCTTGGAAATGTTTCAAAGCTATAGATACTGCTGATTCACCATCAAAAGGAACTTTGCCTGTTAATAATTCATATAACACAATTCCTAATGCATAAATATCTGTTTGAATGGTTGCCATTCCACCTCTTGCTTGTTCGGGCGACAAATAGTGAACAGACCCTAGTAATGTATTTGTTTGAGTTAAAGAAGTATCGGATAATGCAACAGCAATCCCAAAATCTGTGATTTTAACATTTCCTTCTCGATCGATTAAAATATTTTGCGGCTTAATATCACGATGAATAATACGATTTTGATGAGCGGCAGCAATTGCTGAAACAATTTGCATCATAATCCGAACTGCTTCAATTGGATGAAGAGCCCCTCTTTGTCTAATGTAGTCTTTTAAATCTGTTCCTTCAACATATTCCATCACAATATAATTCATTTCTTGTGACTGTCCTACATCATATACTCCAACAATATTCGGGTGAGTTAATTGAGTGGCTGATAAAGCTTCACGTCTAAATCTTCTCATCGCATCATTATTTTGTCTAAAATCCAATCGTAATACTTTAATCGCCACTAATCGATCTAATATTAAATCTTTTGCAAGGTAAACCGCAGCCATTCCACCGGTTCCAATTAAAGTTTGAATTTTATAACGTCCATTTAATGTTTTTCCAGTTTCTAACATTAGGCTACCTCCTCTTGTAATTGAATTTTTGCAATCGCAACCGTGATATTATCACGACCACCTGCTTCATTAGCTTCTTCTATAGCTTTTTCTACTTGTTGGTTAACGTCTGAATAATGATTCATCACATTTCTAATCTCTTCTAGAGATAACATATCACTCAAACCATCACTACATAATAATAATGTATCCTCGTCTTTAACAGTCATTCTTACAAAATCAATCTCGACTGAAGATGTTACACCCAGTGATTGAGTGACAATATTTTTATTAGGATGATTTTCTGCTTCTTTAGGAGTAATTTCACCAGACTTCAGCAATGCATTTACCAAACTTTGATCTTCGGTTAATTGTTTTAATTGAAAATTTCTCAATACATAAGCTCGACTATCTCCAACATTTGCAATCATTAATTGATTTCCAATCACAATTGCTGCTACTAGAGTAGTTCCCATCCCATACAAATCTTCATATTGTGCTGAACGATTAAATATGGCCTCATTTGCTTCGGTAATTTTTTGAATAAGCCATTGATAAACTTCTTCAACATCATTAAATTCTGTTTTTTCCCACGCTTGACCTATTGACATTAGTGCCATTGCACTAGCTATTTCTCCAGCATTATGTCCACCAATGCCATCACAGACCATCATGACCGGGATGTGATTTTTGCTTTCAAAGTAGCCAGCAGCATCTTCATTTACTTTTCTTCGTTGACCAACATCACTTTTTATCGCAAATTTCATCCAATCCCTCCTCAATAATTAAAATTTTTTAATTAATTTACAAATATAAAAACCATCACTATTATAGTCGTTTGGTAATATTGTAATATCTTCTGTATCTTTATGAATCCACTTTCCAATCGGTTCAATTTCAAATGCTGGATTCACTTCTAAAAATTGATTGACCAACTTTCTATTTTCTGCCTGATTAATCGTACATGTAGAATATACTAGGCTTCCCTTTGATTTTACCATTTTTGAAGCAGATAATAAAATCTCAAGTTGAATTTTTTCTAAACTCTTCAAATCTTTTAGACTTTTTGTATATTTAATATCCGGTTTACGACGAACTAATCCTAATCCCGAACAAGGAGCATCCACAAATACCGAATCAAAACTTTCGGTTGGATATACTTCATGAACAGTACGGGCATCTAGTACTTTCATGGAAATACAATCTTCCACTTGTAATCTTTTAGCATTTTCTTGTATTTTCTTTAGCTTATGTTCATATAAATCTAATGCATCTACATGTCCACCTTTTGATGAATCTAAATAGCTTGCAATATGCGTCGTCTTTCCACCGGGTGCAGCACATGTATCAAGCACTTTATTTGCTGGTTGTAAATTAGCAACTTGTGCAACTAAAGATGAGGCTTCGTCTTGAATCGTAACAATCCCTTTTTCAAAAGCTTTTGAGAGGAATATATTTCCCTCTTCCACAATTAAACATCTATTCGACAAAGTACTTTCTCTAGTTTGAACTCCTTCTTCTAATAGAAGTTGTTTTACTTGTTCTTGAGTGAAATGATTTGGTTGAATACGAACACTTACACTCGGCGCTGTTAAAATAGACTCAGAAATTTGTTGTGCTAGTTCTACTCCATACTGTTGTTTAAATAATTGGTACATCCATTTTGGAATACTATACTGTACACTCATTCTTTCATCTGCATCTTTTATTTCCTCAAAACTTCTTAAATCATTTCTTTGGAAATTTCTCAGTACACCATTGACAAATTTTGCAACTCCTTGATGACCACGTTTTTTTGCAATTTGTACTGCTTCAAAAATTGCTGCATGATCTGGAATTTTATCTAAAAACACCATTTGATAAATGGAAATTCTTAGCAATTGTTTCACCCATGGTTGAATTTTGTTTGCTTTTTGGATATAAGGTGCTAAATAAAAATCAATCGTCATTTTTCGCTGAATCGTTCCATAAAACAATTCGGTTAATAGACCTTTATCTTTAGCAGTCCATTTTTGTTGCTCAATTACCTTTTTTAAACTAATCGTTGAATAAGATTGATCTTGTTCCACTTGAACTAATAAGTCTACAACTGCATTTCTGACTTTATCCATGATTTACCCCTTCAAAGCATGCTTTCTCTTCAATAACAGAAGCAAAACCATTCATAAAGGCATCTGAACTCATTTTAGCTTTTCCTGCAGGTTGTAATTCAATAATTTCTATTACTGTTTGATTACCACATGCTACATACAAATGATGATTTTCTTTAAATAATGTTCCTGGTTGTTCAGTAGTTGTTTGCTCTACTACTTTCACTTGCCAAATTTTCACTCTTTCTCCATTTAATAGAGTAAATGACGTTGGCCAAGGTCGTAAACCACGGATAAAGCAATCCACCATTTTTGCTTCTTTTGTCCAATCGATTTGTTCTTGTTCTCGTGCAATATTTGGAGAATACGTTACGAGTGCTTCATCTTGTACAATTTCAGTAATTGTTCCATCAAAGATTTGTGGTAATGTGTCTAATAATAATTCCGCACCTACCACACTTAATTTTTCAAACATAGAAGCTACATCATCAATTTGTTCAATTGGAATCGAGCGTTGTGATAAAATATTTCCCGCATCCATTTTGCTAACCATTCGCATAATCGTTACACCTGTATGAGAATCCCCATTCATAATAGCGTAATGAATCGGTGCACCACCGCGATATTTTGGTAATAAGGATGCATGAACATTGACAGCACCCTGTTTGGGAAATTCTAAAAATTTCTTTGGTAAAAACTGACCATAAGCAGCTGTTACAATTAAATCAGCATCTAATGTCATTAATTGTTCTAATTCTTCTGAACCCGTTAATTTTTCTGGTTGATATACAGCAATATTTTGCTCTAATGCATATTTTTTAACAGGTGATGGAGTAATCACTTTTTTACGTCCAACTGGTCTATCTGGTTGAGTCACAACCGCAATCACTTCATATTCTTCTGAACGAACTAAAGCATCTAATACTTTTGTTGAAAATTCGGGTGTCCCCATAAAAATAATTTTTTTCAAAATTCCACTTCCTATCTTTATAAAAAATATTGAGGTTCTACATCGATGGATACCGCTACTTTTGATTGCGGTGTCGATTGAGTATTGACTAAGACCTCATGTAATAAAATATCTAATACTGGATCTTTTTTATATTTAATAATTAATTGATAATAATAACGATTATTCATTCTAGCAATTGATTTTGCACTTGGTCCTAATAAAACGGATTGAGAAGATAGTTTACCTTCCAATACCTTTTTAATTTCATAAGCCTGTTTTTGTGCAGCGTATTCTTGTTCACTAGAAACTGTAATCATCACTGTAAAATAATATGGCGGATAATGAGCGAGATGTCTCATTTTCATTTCTTGAGCAAAGAAAGCCTCGTAATAATGATGTTGGGCTAATTGAATCGCATAATGATCTGGATTATACGTTTGAATAAATACTTCTCCAGCCTTATCTCCTCGACCAGCTCTTCCTGCTACTTGCGTTAATAATTGGAAAGTTTTTTCTGCAGCCCTAAAATCCGGAATATTTAAAGCTGTATCTGCATTGACGACTCCTACTAAAGTGACATTTGGAAAATCTAACCCTTTAGCAATCATTTGTGTTCCAATTAAAATATCCGCTTTTTGTTCTTCAAATTGTTTTAACAATGCTTCATGTTGTCCCTTTTTACGAGTTGTATCGACATCCATTCGAATAACTCTTGCAGTTGGCAATAATTGCTCTAATTCTTCTTGAAGCTTTTGAGTTCCCGTTCCGAAATAACGAATTTGTCGGCTATGACATTTCGGACAGTGATTTGGAATACCTTCTTCATGCCCACAGTAATGGCATTTCATCACTTTTGTATCCATATGAAGCGTCAAAGAAATATCACAATTTGGACATTCCAATACATAACCACAATCTCGACACATAATAAAGGACGAATATCCTCTTCGATTTAAGAGCAACACACTTTGCTCTCCTTTTTCTAATCGGTCTTCTAACGCTTGTAATAAACGTTTAGAGAAACTTCCTTTTTGTGCTAGAAATTCTTGTTTCATATCAAGCACATGAACTTGAGGCAATGGTTGATGTTTAGCACGCTTTGTTAACCTCAATAAACGATAAACTCCCTTTTCCGCTCTTGCTCGAGATTCTAAACTTGGAGTTGCACTACCTAGAACGACAGGACAATGATGATACTTTCCTCTCCAAATCGCAATATCTCTCGCATGATAGCGTGGAGTATCATCCTGCTTATAAGTGCTCTCATGTTCTTCATCTAAAATAATAATGCCAATATTTTCTAAAGGAGCAAATACTGAAGATCTTGCTCCAACAACAATGTCTGCTCGACCTTCTTTTATTTTTTGCCATTCATCATGTTTTTCCCCAGGATTCAACCCACTATGTAAAACAGCTACTCTATTGCCAAATCGTTCTTTAAAACGCTGAACCATTTGAGGAGTTAATGAAATTTCTGGAACAAGCATCATAGCGCTTTTCCCTTTTTGAATGGCTTCTCCAATCCATTGAAGATATACTTCTGTCTTTCCTGAGCCTGTCACGCCTTGCAATAAATAAACATGAGAGGTTTCATCAGTCTCTTCTTCTAACACTTGTTGAAAGACTTGTTTTTGCTCTTCATTTAGTTCAAATGGTTTAGAGTGGACAATTATTCTTCCCGCATAAGGATCTCTATCTACTGCTCTTTTTTCTAAAAAAATCCAACCTTTTTCAACAGCTTTTTTCACATCTGCTTGCACAACATTAAAGCGAGTCATAAATTCAGCTTTCGCAATTTCTGTATTCTCTAAACTAGATAAGCCTTCTAGAAATCTTAATTGTTTTGCCGCATTTTTTGGAACTTGCTTCATCATTTCCAAATATTCTTCAGGTAAATACAATAATACAATCCAATCTTCTGTTTTTATTTGTTTGCGGTCTTCTACTAAAGTTTTTGTTTGAACAATTCCTTTTTGTTTTAAACGTAGTAACTCTGCCAAAATTTCCTTTGGCATTTCATCCGTTACTTCTATTTCTAATTGCCCATTAAAAATTCTTTGAAAAATTTCTTCATGTTCTTGGGGATTTTCTAATATAAAAATTTTTCTCGTTGTTGTTTTTAACATCGCTGGCAACATTGTTTGATAACAGTGAATTAAAAAGGCAAATAAATGATTGGACATATATTCTCCTAATTCAATCATTTCTTTTGAGAGAACAGGTTCAAGATCCATCAATCGTTCAATTTCTTTTAATTCCCCATCAAAATCAGATGTTGGACGAATTGAAACAACAAAGCCTTGCACACTTCTTCCAGCAAATGGAACAACTACTCTCATTCCCACTTCGATTTCTCCTTCGAAGATTGTAGGAATTCTATATTCAAATGGTCGATTCACTTGTTTTACTGGTACATCTACAATTACTTGTGCAAACATGATTTCACCTCGCTTTAGAGGTATACTTACCCCAATTTACATCATAAGAATAGTGTATCATCTTTTTCAAAAAATAGAAAACCATTTATTCAGTCTTAAATTTTATTTATAAAAATAAAAACCTTGAAGGGATTTCTCCACTTCAAGGCTTCTTCATTATTAAACTTCTTCAGGAATACTATCTTCACGAATTCCTAATTCACCAGCGATAACTTCCTCTAACGCACGGCCAACATTTTTATCTGATTGATAGTCTTCTAATTTTTGCGGTTCATGATGGTGTAATTCATGAGCTCTTTTACTTGATAAAATTACTAAAGAATATTTTGAATCAATTTTGTTTAATAATTTATCAATTGAAGGATATAACATCATAATAGATTACCTCTTTCTATTTTTCTTCCAGTATTTCTTCTAGCTCTTCTATAGTATCTAAATTTCTAATAATTCGCAAGTGCTCCGTTTGAATAATTGCTTCGATTTTTTGAACTGCATTATCTACAGTATCATTTACAACAGAGTAATCATAATACTTCATCAACTCTAATTCTTCACGAGCTGTTTTCATACGCTTCGCAATTACTTCATCGGAATCTGTTCCTCGATTAACAATACGGCTTTCTAATTCATTTAAATCAGGTGGCGTTAAGAAAATAAATACTCCATCTGGCATTAATTCACGAACTTGAATGGCACCTTGTACATCAATTTCTAAAAATACATCTTTTCCTTGTGCTAATGTATTTTCTACATATTCTAATGGAGTGCCATAATAATTTCCTACGTATTCAGCATATTCCAATAATTGTTTATTTTGAATCATTTGTTCAAATTCTTCTCTTGTCTTGAAGAAATAATCGATTCCATCTGTTTCACCTGTACGTGGTAAGCGAGTTGTTGCTGAAATTGAGTAAACAAATTTTTGTTCCCCTTTTGAAAAAATTGCAGCTCTAACTGTTCCTTTTCCTACGCCTGATGGTCCAGATAAAACGATTAACAATCCTCTTTTTGTCATAATCGTCTCAAAACTCCATTCTTTTTACAGCTTTTTACTATCTTATCATAAACTTTAGCCGAACAACAAGCCAAAGCAGAAAAAATATTCCTTCCTCAATAAAATATAATCTTCTTCTCATCTTTAACTGTATATATTCTTAAATAAATCGGAAAAATATTGTGATGCGACGAACAAAAATATTGACCTTTTAAAAAAACGAAATATAATAAAGATAGATACGAAAGGGTTTACATTTTAATTTGAAGGGAGAACGTATTTATGAATAAGAAATCGACAAAACGATATTTATTTTTCATTGTGGGACTGATACTATTAGCATTCTTCTTAACACCAAAATTACTTGACTCACTCCCTAAGCATTTTTCCATCTCATCAGACGCTGATTTTTATATAGTGGGATACCACAACATTGAAGGATATAAACTGGACGATTCTGAATTCAAAAAAGTTTCTGATGAAAAAATAGAAATTGTTAAAGGACAAATTAATCCTACCGTTAAACGTGCAGAACTATCCAATCGTTATTTAGTGTTTTCTGAGGAAGGAAAACCACACGGTGTCATTGGAAGAGTGACATCTATCGACTTTAAAGCCGGGGAAATCAAATATCATAAAACAGATGACTATGCTTATACATCTTCTGGCTCAAATTATGATTACTATTTCACTTCCGCCTCAAATTATTTAGCAACTTTTGATTCAACATTAAAAAAAGTAGATAAATATATTTTTGAAGAACCGGTCATTCTTTCAGATTTTTCAAACGAAGGGAATCATCTTTATTTTTTAGGAACAGATGTCAAAGGTGATTCAAATCATCAGTCCCTAAATAATTTATATCATTTTTCACTTCATGACAGCAAATTACAGTTGAATTATAAAGAACCGTTATACGAGCAACCAGAAGTCACTTATTACTTTAACGATAGCTTGGTAAGAGGAAATCACTTATACGCAACTTCAAGTGGTTATCATAAAGACTCTACGAAAGAAAAAATAGTTCTAGGACAAATGTTCCACTATGATATAAATTCAGGAACAAAAGAGTTCATTGATTTACCTGAAATTGCTCCTATCAATCTGTTTGAATTAAAAGATGATTTAGTAGCTATTGAACATTCGAAAGTATATTCTAAAAAAATTGGGTTCAGCCTATTTCATTTAACAAATCAGACCTCACAATTCATCGATTTATCTGAATTGGATTTTGATGTTAATAAGGATTCTTTAAAAGATGTGAAACAGATAGATGACGACACTTTATTAATTTTAGTAAGCAATAAACTATTACGTTATCAGATTAGTGAAAGTACCATCCTATCCGAAAAAGAAGTTGAACCTCATTCATTTCATATTTGGGTAAAATAACGACAACAAAAAACGAGCATCTTCATTTCAAGATGCTCGTTTTGATATTTCTTTATTATGATTTTTGACCCATGTCTTTTACTTTCATAATACGAGTAATACTTGCACGTTCTTGTTCTTCTAACTTCATTTCAATGTAGTAAATCGTCTCTTCTAATTGAGGAATCATACGATATTCTAAAGCATTTACTCTTCGACGTGTCTTTTCAATCTCATCAGCTAATAACTGACAAGTTTTTTCAATTTCTGTTAATGATAATAAATCGGGTAACACTGCAGAAATTTCTTCAATTGAATGATCAATCTCACTGTTGGAGTTTAAATAACCATATTTAAAATCACTCTCTTGATTTTGTTCTACTACCGTAAAATTCATTTCTGGAACAGAAACACTCATAATATTTTTTTCTTGTAAATTCAATGTGACACTTTGTGGCGGAATTGCTACTAGTTCTTCAATAAAAGCTTCTTCTAACGTTGCTTTTGCTAACACAAAACTTTTCATTCCTGCTGTTAAACGTTTTTCAACTTGATCACGTAATTCATTATTTTTACGAATTAACTCAATGAATTGTCTCATTAATTCATCTTGCTTATCTTTTAATAATTTATGACCACGAACAGAAACGGTTAATCGCTGTTTTAACTTAGACAATTCCATTCTTGTTGGTTTTACATTTAATCTCACCATTTAGGAATCACTCCCCTTTAGGTAAAAATTCATCAAGCATTTCATCCTTGATACGTTTTAATTCCGTACGAGGTAAAATTGATAGTAATTCCCAACCTAAATCTAATGTTTCTTGAATGGTACGATTCGTTTGGAATCCTTGGCTGATGTATTCTTTTTCGAATCGATCTGTAAATTCAACATATAATTTATCTGTTTTTGATAAAGCAGATTCCCCTAATACGACTGCTAATTCTTTTGCTTGTTTTCCTGTTGCATAGGCAGCAAATAATTGGTTCATCGTTGAAGCATGGTCTTTACGAGTTTTTCCTTCACCTGAACCTTTGTCTTTCAAACGAGAAAGAGATGGCAATACATTGATTGGAGGTTGAATCCCTTGTTTATCTAATGCACGATCCAAAATAATTTGACCTTCGGTAATATAACCCGTTAAATCTGGAATTGGGTGTGTAATATCATCTTCAGGCATTGATAAAATTGGAATTTGAGTTACAGACCCTTTACGTCCTACTAGACGTCCAGCACGTTCATATAATGTTGATAAGTTTGTATATAAGTAACCTGGATATCCACGACGACCTGGAACCTCACGACGAGCTGCAGAAATTTCACGCAATGCTTCACAGTAGTTTGTCATATCTGTCATGATAACTAACACGTGCATGTCTTTTTCATATGCTAAATATTCAGCTGTTGTTAAGGCGATTTTAGGAGTCGCAATTCTTTCAATCGCTGGGTCATTTGCTAAGTTAATAAACATTACTGAACGATCAATCGCTCCTGTTTTACGGAAGTCTTCCATAAAGTATTCTGCTTCGTCAAAAGTAATCCCCATCGCAGCAAATACTACCGCAAATTTTTCGTCACTATTTAATACAGTAGCTTGACGAGCAATTTGAGCCGCTAATTCTTTATGAGGTAAACCTGAACCAGAGAATACTGGTAATTTTTGTCCACGAACTAATGTATTTAAATGGTCAATCGCTGAAATTCCTGTTTGAATAAATTCATCCGGATAGTCACGAGAAACTGGGTTAATCGCTTGTCCATTCACATCTAAAGATGCTTCTGGTAATAATTCAGGGCCACCATCAATCACATTTCCCATTCCATCAAAAATACGACCAACCATATCTTCTGATACATTTAAAGATAAAGGTTTCCCTTTGAAACGTACTTTTGAATCACGAATATTAATACCGCTAGGTCCTTCAAAAATTTGTACCATCGCTTTATCTTCGTGTACTTCTAGTACTTGACCATGACGAGTTTCTCCATTTTGTAATTGGATTTCTACTAACTCATCAAATTTAACGCCTTCTACTTGTTCAACCATCATTAGAGGGCCGACAACTTCACTAATCGTACGATATTCTTTAAGCATTTGTCATTCCTCCTTTTTGAATAGTTGCTTTAACATCTTCTTGAATTTGTTCTTTAATTGCTGTAAATTGTTCCATTTGACTTTCTGGAATATATTTTGAACGAGCAATACGGTCACGAATTTCTTCTGTACCATCCATAATTTCTGCATAATAAGCACCAACGTTCATCGCATGTCTTGCTTGTTCTTCAAATGTTAAAATTAAATCTAACATACGATATTGTTTTTCACGAGAAGTGAATGTATCCACATCGTCAAACGCATTTTGTTGTAAGTAATCTTCACGAATGGATTTAGCAATCGTCATTGTTAAGCGGTCTTTTTCAGATAATGACTCTAAACCAACTAAACGTACAATTTCTTCTAAGCTTGCTTCTTCTTGCAATGTTTGCATCGCATGTTGAACCATAGATGACCAATTTTCATGAATATGTTCATCCATATATTTTCCAACTTCTTGATTGTATAGAGAATAAGAAGTCAACCAGTTCATAGATGGGAAGTGACGTTTTTGCGCCAATGTTGCATCTAATCCCCAGAATACTTTCGCAACACGTAATGTGTTTTGTGTAACAGGTTCTGAAGTATCTCCCCCTGGAGGTGATACCGCACCAATGGCAGTAATCGTACCTTCACGGCCTTCGCTACCTAGAGTAACGACACGTCCTGCACGTTCATAATATTCAGCAATACGACTACCTAAGTAAGCAGGATATCCTTCATCCCCAGGCATCTCTTCTAAACGTCCTGACATTTCACGTAATGCTTCTGCCCAACGTGAAGTTGAATCCGCCATAATGGCTACACTGTATCCCATATCACGGAAGTACTCAGCAATTGTAATTCCTGTATAAATCGAAGCTTCACGAGCTGCTACAGGCATGTTCGATGTGTTCGCAATTAAAATTGTTCTTTCCATAATAGATTCACCCGTTGTTGGGTCAATTAATTCTGGGAACTCATTTAATACGTCTGTCATCTCATTTCCACGTTCACCGCAACCTACGTAAACTACGATATCTACGTCAGACCATTTTGCAATTTGGTGCTGAACAACTGTTTTACCAGCTCCGAATGGCCCAGGTACCGCTGCAGCTCCCCCTTTTGTTACAGGGAAGAAAGTGTCGATAACACGTTGTCCTGTTAACATTGGGACTTCCGTATTTTTCTTCACTTTAAATGGACGTCCTTGACGAACAGGCCAACGTTGAATTAGATTGAAAGATTTTTCTCCTTCTTCTGTTTCAATCGTATAAACCGTGTCTTCAATACGATAAGTTCCACTTGAAATACTTGTTACTGTTCCTTTTACTCCATAAGGAACCATAATTTTATGTTGAACAACTTTTGTTTCTTGCACATAACCTACAATATCTCCAGCTTCAACAGTTTGTCCAACTGCTACTGTTGCATGAAACTCCCATTCTTTTTGACGATCTAATGGGACTACTACTGTTCCACGAACTAAAAAGTCACTGTTAGATACTTCTTTAAATGTATTCAATGGACGTTGAATTCCATCAAACATTTGAGAGATGATTCCGGGAGCTAATTCAACAGAAAGTGCTTCTCCTGTCGTTGTTACTGGTTCTCCTGGTCCTATTCCAGACGTTTCTTCATAAACTTGAATAGAGGCAACGCCTTTACGCATCTCAATAATTTCACCAATCAGTCCAAGGTGACCTACATGACAAATATCTTGAATATTTGCATCTTCCATACCTTCAGCGGTCACTAATGGTCCTGATACTTTTACGATTCTTCCGCTCTTCACCGAAGTACCTCCTCTTAACTAAATTTTACGAATTATAAAATGTTTTGACCTACAGCCTTTTCCACATTTTCTTGAATTCTTGATTTTCCAATGGATAATGAACCTTTATGATTTGGAATTAAAATAATTGCTGGTGAAACAACCGCATCATAACGACGAATCGTTTCAGCAATTTCAGAGGCAATCGCTTCTGTGACATAAATAATTCCATACTCTTCACTTGCTAATCGATCAATGGTTTCTCTTGCTTCTAAACTTTCATGAGCAGGAAACACATCAAAACCAAGAATTTTGAAAGGAAGGACTGAGTCTTTATCTCCAACAACTGCAATTTTATGAGCCATAAACTGGTCGCATCCTTTCTCTTAATTGTTCTTCACTGAACCCATTATCGATTCCTACTAAAATCAATCGAATATTTTTCACTTCCATTTCACTGGCATGAATATAGGCAAGGGATGGATAAGGTCCAAAAGCATTGAATGTCGCATCTTTTAAATAACGATAAATACATTCATCTTTCAACAATTCTAATTTCAATACAGAAATATTTTCTTGCGATAAAATACTTTCCAACTCTTCTTTATAAGAAACACCATCAAATAATTGTAATAATGATGCCCAACCTAATTCTTGGAATGTATCAATTAATTGCGTTTTCGATACTGTTCCTTCGTTCGATAATACCGTTTGTAAAAAGCTTCTTGATTGTTTTTGGGCACTTGCTCGAATTAAAGTAGCAATATTTTCTAAATCAATCATTAAATTGACAAATTCTGTCACTTTCTCATCTTGCAATTGACGTTCTAACATTCTTAAATGTTTAAAATAATACGTATCCATAAAAACGTCAGCAGTTTCTAATCGCTCAAAATTTTCAAAATCTTCATAAGCTTCTCGAACAGCTGTCACCATTACATTAGGAACATCTTGAGAATCTCTTGTTTCTACTAATTGTTTTAAGGTTGCTAATGAATAACGACCGATAGGTATTAATAAATGAGAAAAATCTTTTTTAGCAAATTTTTCTTTTAATAACACTTTTAAATTATGATACGTATAACGAATTGAAAAAATATCTAATAATTCAGGTGTAGGTATTAATTCATATAATTCCTCATACTGATTTTTCAAATGCTTCATTAATACTGCATCAAATTGTTTCGTTTGCAATAATTCATCTACTTGAAAACCATAAGCCGTTTTTTGTAACACTTCTAAAGCTTGTTGTAACTCTTTTGAAGCTAATAAACTATTCATGATATCTTTTGAAAGTAATTGTTGTTCTAAAATACGAACAGTAGTATTGATTCCTGAATAAGCTAAATCATTCATTGAAATCCCTCCTATCTTTCAAAAGCTTTTTTAGCTAACTCTGGTGAGTATTCTTGTTTTAAATCCTTTAATAGTGCATCGAATAAATAGTTGTATTCAATTCCTGATTGTTGTAAAACAAATCCAACTTTTTGTTTTAAAGTCGTTTGTGACACTTCTAATTCAGAAGCATTCGTTAATTGGTGAATATCTTCTTGTGATAATTGACTTGCTGTTGCTTCTCCTAACACTAATGTGATTTTTTCTTGTTTAGGTAATTGAGCTACTGCCGATTGAATAAACTGTACTAATGTTACACCACTCCATCCAGACATTAAGGAGTAAACTTCATCAAACACGCTATCGAGTAATCTTCTTTTTTCT
The DNA here is from genome assembly GCA_963535215.1 of uncultured Granulicatella sp. Taxonomy (GTDB): domain Bacteria; phylum Bacillota; class Bacilli; order Lactobacillales; family Aerococcaceae; genus Granulicatella. The sequence goes on from CAUSWE010000032.1 coordinate 15,448, forward strand.
TGTAAAATTTCTTTTTTACTCGCATTGACTAAAGATTGTTTCTCTTTATCCCAAAGTTGTTTTGCACGTTGTTTTAATTGAGTTTTCTTTGCCACTTCTTGTTCTGCTAAAGTTGCATTCATGACATTTGTACGTTCTTCTTCTTCTTTAGTAGCAACAGCCAATTGATGTGAGAAATCTTCTTCGACTTCTTTTAATACTTGTTGTTTTAGTTGCTCTAAATCTTTCAAACGTTCCAACTCCTAACCTAATTGATTGATAATTAAGAATGAAGCCAATAATCCTAAGATTGCATAAGTTTCAACCATGGCTGCAAAGATAATCCCTTTAGTAGATTCTTCTGGTTTTTTCGCTAAAATTTGAACCCCAGCAGCTGCTACTTTCCCTTGAGCAATACCAGATAATAAACCAGTGAATGCAATTGGTAAAGCTGCCATTAATAAGTATAAACCAGAGCTTAAAGGCATTGTTGCACTCATTTTTTGCATAATGAAGAACGCAATGATGAATCCGTAAATCCCTTGAGTACCAGGTAATAATTGTAAAATTAACGCTTGAACGAATTTTTCAGGTTGTTCTTTAATTAATGCTGCTGCAGCTTCCCCTGCAATCCCTACACCTTTTGAAGAACCAATTCCTGAAAAAATACTTGCTACAGCCATTCCTAATGCTGCGAAAATAAAACCTCCAGAATTTTCAGTAAAAAATGTTAACCAGTTTGTCATAATAAATCTTCCTCCATCTTATTGATTTGATTTTTGTTTTGTTTCAATATATTTTTCGTATGTTTTAAATGGTTTTAATGCTCTTCCGCCACCTTCATAGAATTTACCAAAGAATTCTACAAACTGTAATCTTAATCCATGAACATAAGCTCCTAAAAATGTTAAGAAAATATTTAACCCATGAAGTGCAATTAACAGAAGAATTCCTACTGTAACTCTTGCTACTGGTGGTAAGAAAGTCACTAACATGTTAAACGCTGCTGCAATACTACCGCCTGATACTGCTAAAGCCATCAAACGAGTATAGCTGACAACATCTCCCACATAACCGCTAATCCCATATAAGTTATATAAACCACTTGCCAAGCCCGCAAATTTATTCGAACTTGTCAACATAGATACGATAACAATCAATACCGCTGCAATAATCGCTACATACGATCCAACTGTTGCTAGAACTGGTATATTTAAAATCATCGAACCTACTAAATATAAAATTAAGCCGAAAATAATCGCTAACCATCCAATATGAGTGGTATACGCATTGGCATAATCTTTTTTCTTCCAATTACTATAAGCTCCAATAAATAGACCTACAACAATTTGAATAACCCCAAAAATGATTGATAAAATCATAATCGTCGTTAAATCTTTTGAAAGCGATAATGGTTGAAATGGCATATCCACTCCAAAGAATGAACCAAAGATAATTCCCCAAATCACTGTTGGATAACTTAATAAATGGAAGAACATTAAATTACGTTTCATTCCTTTATCTAATACAAAGAGTTTTAACCCAAGGAACGTTGCTAACCATAATACAAGTCCATATCCGATATCCGCAGACATCATTCCAAAGAATACAAGATAAAACGGCGCTGTAAATGGTGTTGGATCCACCTCTCCATATTTTGGTAAACCATACATCTCAATCATCATTTCAAATGGTTTAATGAGCGAATGATTTTTCAAAACAGTTGGAGTTTCTTCATATTCTTCTGGATCAATTTCCAATTCTACTACGGTCACTTGAGAAGCAATTCCATAATCTTCGATTTGTTGTTTTGCTTGTTCCACAACATCATCACATAAATAACCATGTAAGCAGAACAAATGCTCTCCTGAATACAATTGCTCTTTTGCAATTTCTTTTTGCCATTCATTAAATGCATATTCACAATACAATTTTAATTTTCTAACAAGATCCTCTTGTTGTTGCATCTCTTGTACTAATGAATTTTTAGCTTCTTTTAATTTTTTTTGACGTTCTAAATTCAATTGCAATTCTTCTTTAGGGCTATGGTCAAATGGGTACCATGTCACACTAAAATTCACTTTCGCTAATTCTTCTTTAGCTTCATGTTGATGTTTCCTTGAATAAGTTGCAAATACTCCAACTTCTTCTCTTGTATGATACACTTCCTGAACGACAATCCACTGACTCTCTTTTAGACTTTCTAAATAACGATTATCCGTTGTTTGAGGAATCGTCCCCATTTTCGTCTTCGTAAATGGTTGTTTAAAGATTTCCTTTGGATGGAAGTCTAAATTTCCCCATTTTCTAAGTAGAGTTTCAGTTTCAATGAGCTCTGCGTTTTTCTCTTCAAATTTTTGTAATTGTACTCGATAGTTTTCAACACTCTCCATTAATTCTTGATAATCCCAATTAGAAACGGTTTGTTGAAGTTCTTCAATCGTAAATGTTTCTTTTTTAGTTTTCAATTTTTTCATGAGTGAAGGTTGTTTTAGATATTTTTCTAAAAAGCGAATATCTTCTTGTAATCGTTCTACTTTACTTTCTAACTCTTGAAGATTTTTTTGATTCGAAGGTTTTGATTCTTCTAACATGGATTGCCCTTGACTTAAGGAAATGAATTCTAATGATTGTAATTCTTGAACCGCGTCCATCAATTGGCTTTGAATACGATTTGGTGCAATAAACATCAATTTTTTCATTTTAGCAATTGCCATATCGTTTTAACACCTCCTTAATTGTTTCCTGAACCAATTCTTGTCGATTGGCTTCAAATACCTGTTGTATTTGTTGAATTTCTTCTTTTTGAAGAGATGCTAATTCTTCTTGGAAATCCAATTTCTTTTGAGAATATTTATCCTCTAATTCTTTTTCATAATTCGACAAAGCGATCTCTACATTCTTTTTAGATTCAGAAATCTTTTGATTCGCTTGAATTTTTGCTTCATCAATTTTCTTTTGAAAATCTTCTTTTAATTGTTGAGCTTGATTTTCAATAGCTTGAACAGATTCTACAATTTTTTGGCTCATAGTACACCTCCCATCTCATAGGTCTGGATTCGATAATAAATTCCTACTTTTGTTATTATACCCTTCTTTATAAAATGTATCAAACGTTAATTCTACTCCCGCTTCCTCTATGATTAATATAGTTAAATAGGAAGAAACACTACTTTTTTTGAAAAAATTTTTTATTTTTTTAAATAATGTTTGCATTTCAGAACAAATGTTCGTATAATACAAATACAAACATTTGTTCGGGAGGTTCAATTATGGAACAATATAAAAAACCATTTCATTCATTTATACAACCATTATTAAATAGTTTACAATTTCCAACAGAATCAACTTCATTTACACCTGTTATGCCATTAATTGATGTTGTGGAGACGATTCATAATAGTTATTATTTTAAAAAAGAAATTACTCTTTTATTTGAACAATACAACAATAAAGGGGAATTACAACAATTTACTAAAAAAGGCATTATTAAAAGCTGTATTCAACCAAACAATCATTTTGTTTTTCTAAGCGAAGATTTAACCATGATTCTAAACTTAGAACAAGTCGTATCAGCGATTCAAGCATAGAAAAAAGACTTCTAATATTGTAGTATTAGGACGCCAGTAGCCACCAATGGTGTCTCTTGGCTAAAATTTGAGCCTGGGTCTCAAATTTTCCTGCACTACAATGAGAAGTCTTTTTTCTTAGTAATAAAGTCTTATATAAAAATTATAATATCGGAGAAAGCAGTCTGGAGAATTTTTGTTTTAGTTTTTTCCAC
>CAUSWE010000033.1:0-19021 GCA_963535215.1 uncultured Granulicatella sp.
ATGCGTTGCATTTCTTAATGCTAAAAAAACTAATAATCGATTTCGAATACTTTTTACCCAAGTATCTGAAAACTGACTATTATGATTATGATAAATTCGAACCGGAACGCCATTTTTTTTAGCATAGTAATTATGGATAAAAGCCGTAATTGGATTATCCACATGTAAAATATCAATAGTGTTTGTTTTATAAAACTCTCGACATTCTCTAAAATATTCTAAAACTTTAGATATCTTTAATTCAGGAAATACGATTCTCTCAATCCCAATTTTATCTAAATATTGATTGAATGGAAAATGAGCATCTCCATTAGATTCAGCAACCATGTATTCGAATTCTTCATCATCTACTTGAATATGATTTTTGATAAAACTTTGAACTCCAGTTGCACTTCCATCAACTGCACCTAAAACATGCATAACACGATATTTCATCTACTCACCTCTATACTTCTTCTCGTAATCTTCTTTTATAAATCCATTTTCTAAACTGATTTGGTAAGATTCTAATTACATTTCTAAGAAAAACATTTCTAACAAATTCAAGCAAATGAATATCTCCTCTACGATAAAAATCTAATTGAAGAATAAAATCTGTCTTTACATACAATAATCCGCCTCTTCGCAAATAACTAGAATCATTAGTTTGCATCACGACTAAGGGTTCTTGAATATTATAAAAATCTTTAGTCGGATTATCATGTAATAATCTCATCGTTAAATCATAGTCTTCCAAATATCGAAATTCACGATAATTACCCGATTTTAAAATATACTCTTTTTTCATCATACTAGAAGGATTATTAAAGGGATTTCTCATTTTCGAATACCGACGAATTTCCTCCGTAGTTTCAGGTACTTTCTTTAATGCAGTAAACTCTGTATTCTTCTCTAAAATATTAGAACCAACCATAATAAGATTTGGATTTTCTTCGAATACTTTTATTTGTTTTTCAAATCTTGTAGCTATACAGTAATCATCGCTATCCATTCTAGCAATTAATTCTGTTTGACATTTTTTTACTCCAAAGCGTGACGTTGGTCCTGACCCTAAATTTTCAGGCAATTGATAAACTAGTAAAACAGGAATTTCTTTTTTTAGTAGATTAATTTCTTCATTTAAAGCTGCTGTCAATTCTCCATCACAAATTAAAATAATTTCCTTAGGTTTTATAGTTTGTTGATAACAACTCAGGATACTTTTTCTCAGATTTTCCGGAATTTCTTTTTTATAAACGGTTATTAAAACTGAAAATTCCATTTATACACCTCTTCTTAATTTCCAATCAACCAATCGGTTATAACCGAACGATACGGAACAATTTGATACCATTCCGGTTTAAAATAAATAAATACTAATAAAATTACGAAATAAATAATAACAGTAACATAGAACAATATCCATCTTAGCTTTTTCTCCGTAATCTTATACAAAACCATTGGAATATATAATGTTACGATTGGAGAAATATAAAAAACAAATCTTTCTAATAATGCTGTTTGTAATGTCGTCATTGTCAGTATTAAATTTATAAAAAATAAGGCTTTAATTGCTTCTTCTCGTTTCGTTAAAAGTTGGTTTTTCATAACTAACTCACCAAACACAAATATCAACCCATACAGAATAGTTAATAACACTGGAGCCCATTTATTACTTTCTATAAACCAAGAGGATTCTAAATATGGGATATATTGAGGAAAAACACTAGTAATAGTTGCAAAAAGTATTTTAGTAAATGGTAATAATGCTAAAGTGATTAAAAGCAGAACACTGTAGTGTTTATAATTCAGTTTTACATTTTTAAAAAGTAAAAATAAAATACAAATCACTCCAGAACTATGAAACAATGGAGCTAATAAAATACAAATAATTCCTCTAATATTTTTCTTTTCAAATAAAAAGTAAAATCCTAAGAAACCAATAGCAACAGCTAAACCTTGACGAATATTTGAGAAGGAATAGAGAAACATCCCTAACGAACAAAAGTAAATAATTAAACTAATATATACATTTTTAGAGTATTTCGACAAAACATAAAACCAGATTAATAAAGTAATACTGGCATAAATCAATAATAAAACAGTATATTGATTTGTAATACTACGAATCATTTGATTGCTTAAAATAAATCCACTTTCAAAGCGACTCTTAAATATTCTAGAAAATTCTGGAAGTTTTAAAGCGTTTTGTTCAAATAGCGACACATAGACATGCAAATCACTACCTACACTAGATTTTCTAAATCCATCAATTACTAAAAACAAAATAAAAGTTGGAAATATAAAAAAATTGAGTTCTGATTTTTTGTCCTCAAAATACAAAGAGAGGAACGCCAAAAAAGTCAGATAAATAAACATAAAAATATAAACTAACATATGGTTTCCTTTCTTTATTTTTTATTATAAATTAATATTCGTAATAGTAATAATAATTATCTCCATCGGTCAATTTTAATTTATTCATTACTGTACCTAAGAATCTTGCTCCAACATTATCTAATCGTTTTCTTGCTTCAATAATTTGTCTTCGTTTAGTTCTTTTATTATCTACCACTAAAATTGTAGCATCTGCAATTCTAGCTAATATTTGAGCATCAGTAGCTGCAAGTAGAGGTGGAGTATCAATAATCACATAATCATAATAATCCACAAATGCTTTAAGACATTGTTCCATAGTGGTACTTGCCAACATTTCCGATGGATTAGGTGGAATTGGACCTGATGTTAGAACATCTAAATTTACATCTAAAATATTTAAACGTTGAATCGCTTCAGCACCAACTTCTCTCAATAAGAATTTACTCAATCCAACAGTATTTTTTGTTCCAATAATTTTATGTTGAGTAGGTTTTCTCATATCTGCATCAATAATCAAAACTTTTTTCTTTTGTTGAGCTAATGAAGCTGCAAGATTAATACTTACTTCACTTTTTCCTTCATTTGGATTAGAACTTGTCACAACAATCGTTTTAATACTTTGTCCATAATTGGAAAATTGAATATTACTTCGTAATGTTTTAAAAGATTCTGATGCTATTGATTTATTATTATGAATAACTTCAATATACATATTTCTTACCTTCTCCCTTTTTTCTCTATTACTGGAATCATTCCAAGTGTCGGCACTCCCGTTAATTCTTCTAACTCATCTGAAGAATCAATCGAATCACTCAACACATAGCGAATGAAAATAATATTAAAAGCAATAAATGAAAATGCAATCAATGAAATCAGCATATTTTTCCATAAAATTGGATAAACCGGTTTCGAACTCCCTTGTGCTTCTGTAACAATTGACAAATCATCGCGTCCAAATTTCTCTGTCGTAAACTGCTTGTATTGCTTTACATATTCTTTAATATATTGATTTGCTAATTCTCTATCACTAGACTTAATCATTAATGTCATTAATTGTGACCCTGAATCATTTGTTAATTTAATACTTTTAATTTTAGAAGCCTCTTCAGAAGATAATTCTAAAGCTTTATCTGTAGCTTCTTTCACAGGAGATAGTGCTGCAATTTCTAAGTATGTCTTAGCTTGTCTTTGAAATAAATTTATTGCTTCCATCACCTGAGAATCATTTTTCTCACTATTCATAATTTTCAAAATAAGAGTGGAAGACACGCTATAAATAGGTGTGACTACAAACATTGTATACAATGTTACTCCTCCTACTCCCAATAAAATAAATATTGATAAAAATAATAATTTTGACTTAATAATATTATAGATTTTAGTCATATTATTAGAAAAATTCATTTCGTATTCTCCTCTTCCTTTCATTTCGTTCTATTATCTAGAACCTTCTCCAGTAAACACAACCTTTATTGTTTTAAATAAAATTAGTGTATCTAATTTTAAACCTTCACGTGCAATATAATATTGATCATATTGTAATTTTTCTTTTGGAGATAATTCATATCCTCCATTCACTTGTGCCCATCCAGTAATTCCTGGTTTAACAGCTAATCGATCATTAAAGTCTGGAATTTCTTTTAAAAATTCCTCAATAAATTCAGGTCTTTCTGGACGAGGACCAATAATAGCCATTTCTCCTCTAATAATATTGATTAATTGAGGTAATTCATCGATCCTTGTTTTACGAATAATAGAACCTACCTTCGTAATTCGAGAATCTTCTTTTTCAGCCCACTTATGCCCGTCTTTTTCTGCATCAGAATACATGGATCTTAATTTGTAAATGGTAAATTTTTCTCCATTTAGTCCAACTCTTTCTTGTGTATATAATGGATTTCCCTTTGTCTCTAAAATAATTAATATTGCACCGATTAAACAAATCGGTATAGCAGGTATTAATAAAACTATACTCAAAAAGAAATCGATTAATCTTTTGATTATTCTATAACTATTCATACTATCCTCTTCTAAATTAATTAACACAACTGTTTTAACACTAAATCATCTGATTCTGAATAATTCTAGACGGATTGTCCACGAATAATTCTATTGCTTTTTTTTCTCCATATTTTTTTGAGATAATCTCATATGCTTCTTTCATATACGGAGGTCTCTTTAAGAGATTATGCATATCACTTGCTATAAAATGTACCAAATCCCTCTCCAAGAAATACTTTGCTCGTTTTTTTAAAGCTCTATTCTTATCATTAAAAAATTTTGGTTTTAATATATTTGAACTATTGATTTGGGTATAACACCCCATAGCAATGATCTCTTTCAAATATTTTCCATTATTTTCAAACGCTTGATAACGTTCTATATGCGCAACAATTGGTATTAATTCTAACATTAATAGATTTTTTAAAGCATTTTTAATCTCCCAAAAGGATGTATTCCTACTAAACTCAATTAGTACATAAGATGTTTCATTGATACATGGAACTTCTCCATTTTTTAATTTTTCAATCATTTCGTTTGAATAATAGACTTCTGATCCATATAGAATTGTTAAGTCTGGTGAAATTTCTTTTGCAAGTTCTTGTACTTGCTTAAAGTTCAATTGAATCTTTTCTTCAGGAGTTTCAAACATGCCTATTCTACGATGCGATGTAGCAACAATAGTCCGTACCCCTTGATTGAATGCCTCTATTAGAAGCTGTTTACTTTCTTCTATTGTCTTAGGACCGTCGTCTACACCAAAAATAATATGTGAATGCAAATCAATCATATTATCTCCCCTCCATAATGGTCTTCATAGCATCTTTTATCGTTTGTAACCTATTTTCATCAATTTCCATCATATAAAGATTGCTATTTGGCATTGCATATGATGGTAATCCAGTGCGACCGACTCCCGTTAAGTCCATAGATTCCACACTATATAAGCCACCTGTTTCTAATTGACTATTCACTAGATCCATCATCGTTACAAAAGGCATATTTGTTTGAATAGAATCTTGTATTCCTTGCATAATCTCACTAAAATTCGATAGCGCTTCAGTAGACGTTAATTTACGTATAATGGCAGTAATTACTTTTTGCTGATTTCGACCTCTATCACGGTCTCCATCACTTAGTGCATAACGTTCCCGAACAAACCCTAATGCTTGGTCAGCATTTAAATGAATTCTTCCAGCAGCATAATATTTACCATTATGTTCAGCTGTAAAAGCTTTATCATTATCGACATCAATTCCACCTAAATAATCAATTAATTTTAAAAAAGAAGTGAAATTAAGTCGAACATAATAATTAAGATCAATATTATAAAGGTTTTCTAATGTTTTAATAGACGCATCTACCCCATAAATTCCAGCGTGAGTCAATTTATCCTTTTGATCATTTCCTCCCATCGCTATTGGAACATAAGAATCCCTTGGAGTGGTTGTAATTAATACTTTTTTCGTTTTAGTATTAACCGTTAAAATGATATTGACATCTGATCGGGAAACTTCATTAATTGGACCATAAGTATCAATCCCACTAACATAAATATTAAAACTATCTCCTTTATTAATTTTAGGTCCTTTAACTTTTTTGGTTAATTTTTTTACGTATAATTTTTTGATTTTTGATAAGTAATCCGGGTGCTCTGTTTCAATAATTTTTTCAAAGGCTTCATTCAGTACAATGGCTTCTGTTTCCCCACCAATTAAACTATTATATGCATCTAAATAGGAGCTTGTTTTTTCAAGTTCTATTATTTTATTTTGCTTTATCTTAATTTCATCTACAAATTTTAAAATATTCTCTTCATCCATATCAATTGGAGCAGTGACCTTCTTCAATTGATTAATTTCACTAATAGAACTATCTGCTAATACAGCAACACTCATAGAGTAATTTGAAGTCGTTGCAGATTCATTCATCTGGTTTGCAAATTCCACAAATTGATAAATTGAAAAAATTGCAATAATATTTAATACATTACCTATTATCAGTAATATGCGTGTATTTTTTTTTGAACTTTTTGAAAAAAATAATTTTTTAATACTATAAATGGAAATACTTATAATAACTAATGCCACTACGACATTTAAATATCGAAAGGCTAAAATTTTATAACTAAACATAAATACCAGCAAAATAATGGATAATAAAATGTAGCTGATAATTAATCCCCATTGGAATCTTATTTTTGCTTTACTAATATATTTCTTTTTATACTGTCCCACTCTACACCCCCATCATTATTAATCTTCATTATAAACCTTCAAATTGTATAGAATCAAACAGTTTGAACGCTTTCAGAAAAAAAAAAAAAAACGCCCAAAATTGTCGGACTTTTTCCCTTTCTTGAAGAAAAAATAAAGATTTGTATAATAAAATATAAGAGGTAAATTTCCTTTTTGTTCTGAGTATGCAAGTAGCCCATTCTGGTCTCATGTTTTGACTTTTGTTAATCTTCTTATAAGGGTCAAAAAAAGTTGTTACTCCAGATCAATTGATGAGGATATAACAACTTTTTATTTCAATTATAAGTACGAAGTCAATTCTGATTCTGATATATTTAATCTCTTAGCTCCATTTTCGATTGTAAGAATTCCATTTTTAATTAATCCAACAATGGTTGTGATAGCACCTTCTGCTCTACCTTTTTCTATTCCTTCTTCGATTCCTTCCATCTTTGCTAATTGTTTTTCTTCTGCCACATACTCTAAATGCGCATAGTAGCCATCTAGCTTCCTTGTTCGATCATCATACAGTGCTTGTTTCAGTAAATCAACTTTTTTCGAAATAAAGACACTCCCTTTTTATTCATATTTCAAGAATTTCTATAAGATAAAATATTATTTTAATAACCATTCAATCACATCGATAGATTCAATTCCATCATATTCATCGTCAATTGCTTTATCTAAAGTAATCACTATTTTTTTATGATTATTTTGGATTTTTTGTAGTGGTTTTAATTCCCTTTCTCTTACAGATTCATTTTTCATAGTTTCTGTGACTTGAATATACAATTTTTCATTTGCTTTTGTACCAATAAAATCGACTTCTAAATGATCAATTTTCCCAATTGATACATCAAACCCTCGTCTTAACAATTCAAAGTAAACTATATTTTCCAACGCATGTCCTCTGTCTCTATCTCTAAATCCAAGTAAATAATTTCTTAAACCAATATCCACAATATAATACTTACCAAGTGTTTTTAGGTATTCTTTCCCCTTTATATCAAATCGTTTAACATCATAAAACATATAGGATTCTTTTAATGCTCCTACATATGATGCGATAGTTTTTGTTGCTGGTTTACCTTGTTTTTCACGATTATGAATCATATTTTCAGAAACAAGTGTATTACTTACTGAATTAAGAGACGTATTATTTCCAATATTATCCGCTAAAAATAATATGATTTTTCTAAGTAATTCTGCATCAGTAATTTGCCGTAATCCTCTTCTTTTTTCACGTTCAAGGATATCTCTAACAACTACCGTTGAATATACTCCATCGAGCAAAGTCATTACTCTGTCTTGTTCAAGCCCAACATCAGCTATACCAGGCATTCCACCATATCTCATATACGCATCAAATAAATCTCGAATTTCAACAATTTCATTACTCTCATTAACAGCCCTTTTTTTCTTTTCTCCAATTGGTGTTTTATATTCCTTTAACTGATATCCATGAAAATCTACAAACTCTCTAAATGACAAAGGATACATTTTTATTTCTACGTATCTTCCTGATAAATATGTAGAGTATTCCGATGACAATAGATATGAATTAGATCCGGTGATATATATGTCACAATCAAAATCAACACGGAATGAATTGATAGCAACCTCCCATCTATCTATTCTTTGGAGTTCATCAAAAAATAGATATGCTCTTTTAGTATTTGGGATTTTTTTCTGTACATATTCATATAGTTCTTTATAATTCATCTCTTGAAATTTTAGAGATTCAAAATTTATCGCTATAATCTGATTTTGTTCAATTCCTGAGTCTAAAAGATATTCTTGCATTAATTTTAATAAACTTGATTTTCCACATCTTCTAATTCCAGTTATAACTTTTACAGGCTCTTTATCTAGAAATGCGATTAATTTATTTAAGTATATATTCCTAGTTTTTAACTTTCGTTCAATACGCAACATACTATCTCTCCTTTTTAAATACATTATACACTTAAGCATTATCCCATTCAAGTTTAGGGAATGAATTCCCTAAACTTTTGTGTTTATAAACTTTTAGGAATCAATTCCTTAAGTTTTTGTTTAACATTATTATTTATTCAGCCATTATAAAGTTAAAACTAAATTTCGTTCATAGTTATGTTTGTGGTTGATTCATCAATAGACTAAATATTTCAGTTTCTCCCACCTTATTTATTAAAAATTAAAGACTTAATTTGGTGTTAAATTTGATTCACCAACAGAATTTGTCGAACAACCAAATAATATAGATATTTTTTAATACAAAAAAACGACTTAATCAACTGAGACTATCTCTCGTTCATTAAGTCGATATCTATTATTTTTTATTTAAATTAAGGATAAGTAAGTTGCCACTACATTTTCTACAGTAAATCCATATTCTTTCATAACAGTATTTCCGTTACCAGATGCCCCGAATTTATCAATCGTTACTAATTCACCATCGAATCCTACATAACGATGCCATCCTAAGCTTGCACCCATTTCAATGGCAACACGTTTGCGAACTGAACTTGGCAATACTGCTTCTTGATATTCTTTTGATTGTTCTTCAAAACGATTCATCGCTGGCATTGACACAACTGAAACATCATGTCCTGTTTCTCGTAAAACTTTTTGAGCTTCTACTGCTAAATTCACTTCAGAACCAGTTGCGATAAGAATTCCTTCTGGAACTTCCCCTTCTTGCGGACTCACAACATATGCACCTTTATCAACTCCATCAAAAGCTAATTCCAATGAATGTTCTAATACTGGAAGATTTTGTCTTGATAAGACTAATAAAGATGGTCTAGTAGTATCTTCTAAAGCAGTTTTCCATACTGCAGCTACTTCATTTCCATCTGCTGGTCTAAAGACATTTGTATTTGGAGTTGCACGGAATCCTGCTAATTGCTCAATCGGTTCATGAGTTGGACCATCTTCCCCAACAGCAATAGAATCATGCGTGTAAACATAAATAGTTGGTAATTTAGATAATGCAGCTACCCTCATTGCTGGTTTAACATAATCTGCAAATACAAAGAATGTACCAATATATCCTCTTGTACCACCATGTAATAAAATACCATTTAAAGCAGCACCCATTGAAAATTCACGTACTCCAAACCAAATATTACGCCCAGCATAATTACTAGCTTCAAAATCTGTATCTACTTTATTCATTGTATTATTTGAAGAAGATAAATCAGCAGAACCACCCCAGAATGATGGAATATGTTTTCCTAATTCTTGAATCACTTCTTGACTTGTTACACGTGAAGCTTTTGCTGGGCTACCAAATTCATATTTTGGTAAGATTTCTTTCCAATCTACTTCAAGTTTCCCAGAAAAAGCTTCTTCGAATTGTTTAGCTAATTCTGGATATTCTTTACGATAGGCTTCGAATAATTCTTGCCATTCTTGGTAATCATTTTCTCCTGTTTGAATTAATAATTTTTCAAAACGATGAGTTACTTCTTCTGGAACTTCAAATGGAGCGTACTCCCAGCCATAATTTTGCTTCATGATTTTAATGCCTTCTTCACCTAAAGGAGTACCATGAATTTTATTTGTTCCTTGATTTGGAGCACCGTATCCAATAATCGTTTTCACTTCAATTAATGTTGGTTTTTCAGTTTCACCTTGCGCTTCTTCAATCGCTTCTGCAATTTCATCTAAATCATTTCCATCTTCAACACGAATATAATTCCAACCTTGGGCAATAAATCGATCTTTTACACTTTCATTAAATGATTTTGATAATTCTCCATCCAATGTAATATCATTTGAATCGTATAATACAATTAATTTATTTAATTTTAAAGTACCTGCTAGAGAAGTCGCCTCATAAGAAATACCTTCCATTAAATCGCCATCCCCGCACATCACATAAGTATGGTGATCTACAATAGGAAATCCTGGACGATTATAAGTTGCAGCAAGATGTGCTTCAGCCATTGCCATTCCTACACCATTAGCAAATCCTTGTCCTAGAGGCCCTGTTGTTGCCTCCACTCCATCTGTGTGACCGACTTCAGGATGCCCTGGAGTTTTACTATTAAATTGACGGAATTTTTTTACATCTTCAATTGAAACTTGATAGCCTGATAAATGTAATAAAGAATATAAAAGTGCTGAACCATGTCCACCTGATAAAACAAAGCGATCACGATCGACCCATTTAGATTGTTTTGGATTTACTTTTAAATATTTTGACCACAATACATAAGCCATTGGAGCAGCACCAATTGGCAAACCTGGGTGTCCAGAATTTGCGGCTTGAATGGCATCCACACTCATTGTACGAATCGTATCTACTGCTAATTGATCTACTTTATCAAACATATTAACACTCCTATTCAAATGATGATTTTATTTATTTCCTATTTTGATGAATAAACTATTCTTCGTTACGATTATGTAATCCTTTTTCTCTTTGAATTTGTTTCAATTTTTCAGGAGTTACATCGTTACCATCTTCATCAACAACTTTTAACCCTTCAATATGATTTCTCATTCCTCCACGGAACGCTTCTAAATATTCTTGACGTAATAACAATTGTTCTTCTTGCTCTACAGGTGTTAATCCAACTGTTTTTTTCTTACGAGCTAATTCATTAATTCTTTCAATTTTCTTAGGATTTAGCATATCAGACTTCCTTTCTTCCTTTCTATTTCTACTTTTTTATCATACCATTATTTGTACAAAAAGAAAACATTCTATCATACGAACATTTGTTTGATTTAGTAATCAATTTGTGCTATGATTACATAAAAGAAATAGAGAAGGTGATACAATGTTAAATGGAAAAGATTCAAAACAAATCGATGTTTTACGTTTTATTTATGAAGAAGTTAAAGAACATGGTTATCCACCAACTGTTCGAGAAATTTGTAATGCTGTTGGACTTTCTTCAACATCGACTGTACATGGACACCTTTCTCGTTTAGAAAAAAATGGATATATTCAACGAGACCCTAGTAAACCTAGAGCGATTGAATTAACACAAATTGGTCTAAAAGCAATCGGCGCTACGGCTACAGCTATTCCAATGTTAGGAACTGTGACAGCTGGTGCACCTATATTAGCTATCGAAGAAGCGAATGGATTCTTTCCCATTCCACCAGACTTACAACAAGATGCAGAAGATTTATTCATGTTAACGATTAAAGGTGACAGTATGATTAATGCAGGAATCTTCGATGGTGATTCTGTTATCGTAAGAAAGCAATCCACTGCTTCTAATGGTGAAATTGTCATTGCGATGACGGAAGAAGATACAGCTACATGTAAAAGATTTTATAAAGAATCTGACAATATTCGCTTAGAACCCGAAAATGATCAATTAGACCCAATTATCTTACCGAATGTAACCATCTTAGGAAAAGTAGTCAGCCTCTATCGTAATCGAATTTTTTAATGATTTATCAATGTTAAACTCTTTGTTTTTAAAACGAAGAGTTTTTTATTTTACGAAAAAATATTATTTCTCATAAAAGTCCGTTAAAACAGAAAAGACCTTTCATAGTAGTAAGCCAAGAGACACCTTTAGGTGGCTACTGGCGTCCTTTACTACTATATAGAAAGGTCTAGTTCCAAAACGTTCTCCCGTAACCATCCGTCCAAATAGAAAAGACTTTTCATAATAGCACAAGTACTAGAAGCTCTTAGCTTCTAGTACAGGAAAATTTGAGACCTTAGGCTCAAATTTTAGCCATGAGACCGTAGGTCTGCTGTCGTCCTTTAATATTATATAAAAACGTCAGTTCCCAAACGAGCTCCCTTATTTATCCATTCAAACAGAAAAGACCTTTCATAGTAGTAAGCACAAAAGTTGCCAGTTTGGCAACTTTTGTTAGGAAAAATCAAGACCGAGGCTTGATTTTTAGCCAAGAGACACCTTTAGGTGGCTACTGGCGTCCTTTACTACTATATAGAAAGGTCTATTTCAAATATTAAAATGTTTTTTGGACTTTCAACATATTTGTTGAACCTGTTTCTCCAACTTTAAGACCTGCAGTAAGAATTAATAATTCTCCTTTTTCAGCAAATCCTTTTTCTAATACGATATCATTTGCAAGCTTAAACATTTCATCAGTTGAAGCTGCTTTATCAATCACATAAGGTTGAACACCCCATACCAACGCTAACGCACGTTGTTGACGTTCAGTGTATGTCACAGCCATAATATTTGCACTTGGGCGATACTTAGAAATCATTTTCGGAGTATGACCAGATTGAGTTGCAGCTACAATTGTTTTAATATCTAAGTTTTTAGCTGTATGAGCTACTGAACGAGCAATTGCTTCAGCTACGTCAGATGCATCATAAGTTTTTAATTTAAATTTATCTTGTCCACGTAACTCACGTTCAGTACGTACACAAATACTTGCCATTGTTTTAACAGCTTCTACTGGGTAATCCCCTGCTGCTGATTCACCAGATAACATTACAGCATCTGTACCATCGAAGATAGCGTTCGCTACGTCCCCTGCTTCCGCACGAGTTGGACGTGGGTTACGTTGCATTGAATCTAACATTTGTGTAGCTGTGATTACTGGTTTACCACAAGCATTACATTTCTTAATTAAAGCTTTTTGAACGATTGGAACTTCCTCTGCAGGAATTTCAACACCCATGTCTCCACGAGCAACCATTAAACCATCAGATAAAGCTAAGATTTCATCAATGTTATCAATACCTTCTTGGTTTTCAATTTTTGGAATAATTTGAATATGAGTTGCATTGTATTCTTCTAATAAATCTCTGATTTCTTGAACGTCAGATGCACGACGAACGAAACTTGCTGCGATATAGTCAATATCATTTTCAATACCGAAGATAATATCTGCTCTATCTTTTTCAGTGATTCCTGGTAATTTAGTGCTTACGCCTGGAACGTTAACACCTTTTTTGTTTTTAACAACACCGCTATTATTTACTACTGTTACGATTTCTCCATTAGCATGGTCGATTTCAGTAACTGTTAATCCTACTAAACCATCATCGATTAAGATAGTAGATCCTACTTGAACATCATCAATTAATTCTGGATAAGTAATAGAAATTTTTTCTTTAGTTCCTAAAACTTGTGTCATTGAAATACGTAATACATCACCAGTGAAGAATTCTAAAGCTCCACCTTCCATATCATGTGTACGAATTTCTGGTCCTTTTGTATCTAATAAGATAGCAATCATTTTACCTGTTTCTTGACGTACTTTTTTGATATTGTTAATACGTGCTAAATGTTCTTCATGATCACCATGAGAAAAGTTTAAACGTGATACGTTCATTCCTGCTTCTGCTAATGCTGTTAATTTTTCAATTGATTCACTTGCTGGTCCAATTGTACATACAATTTTAGTTTTTTTCATAAAAAATTACTCCTTCATTAAAATGAAATTTCTTTATTTAATTGATATAATTCTAAGTTTGGTACATGTTTACCATTTGCTAATGTTTCTACGATGTCATTGTAAACAACTTCTTCGCCACGAACACCAACGCAAACTCCACCAACACCTTCTTTTAATAGGTCGATAGCTTTTGCACCTAAACGACTAGCTAATACACGGTCACGAGCAGTTGGTGAACCACCACGTTGAACATGTCCTAATACTGTTACACGAGTATGGAAATCATCATCGTATTCCCATAATTTCTTAGCAAATTCTTCACCACTCATTACTCCTTCAGCTAAAAGAATAATTGTGTGTTTTTTACCATTTAAACGACCACGTTTTAATTCTTTTGCAACTTCAGCAATGTCAAATTCTTGCTCAGGAATTAAAATTTGTTCTGCTCCACTACCGATACCAGTCCATAAAGCAATATCTCCTGCATTACGTCCCATTACTTCAACAATAAATGTACGAACGTGACTTGTCGCAGTATCTCTTAAGCGGTCAACTGCTTCTAATACAGTATTAATCGCTGTATCAAAACCAATTGTATAATCTGTACCTGGAATATCATTATCGATTGTTCCTGGAACTCCAATTGTTGGGAAACCTAATTTTGTTAAAGCTACAGCACCTTGGTAACTTCCGTCACCACCGATAACAACTAAACCTTCGATGCCGAATTTTTTCAATTGTTCGATTCCTTTTTCTTGACCTTCACGGTGTGCAAATTCAGGATAACGAGCAGAATATAAGAAAGTACCTCCACGGCCAATCATATCTCCTACATCAGAAGCTTCCATTTTACGGATGTCTCCTGCAACTAATCCTGCAAATCCATAGTTAATTCCATAGACTTCAAATCCTTCATAAATACCTTTACGAACGATGGCACGAACTGCAGCATTCATACCTGGTGCATCTCCACCACTTGTTAAAACAGCAATACGTTTCAAGCTATTCACCTCTTAATTTTTTTTTGGAACTCATCCAATTCTTTTCCCATTTTAACACTTTTCTTCGAAAATGTCTTTTGTTTTCATTAATGAAAAGGGTTTTATTTTATAATTTTTACATTTTCCTCACCAACTATAGAAGAAAGGGTTCTCAAAGTCTCTGCATTCACGTCTAAACCAGAGTTAAAATTCATTTTTAGAACCTGATCTTTACTCTCGATATATAAAAGAACTGTTGTATCCCCTGGATTATTAATGATGACATTTCTAATTTGATCAAATACTTCTTTATTTTGTAATTTTTCAGTAATTTTGATATAACATTTGATTGAAGCTGCTTGTGCTAATCCTTCTACTTCAAATAAACTTAATACTTGTTGAACTTGTACTTGCCATTTAGATTGCAGATTTTTTCTTGTTTTTCCTTTTAGTAAAACTAATTGATTTTCTTCTAACATTGAAAATACAATAGGATATACTTCTGAAAAGACAACAAATTCCATTTCTCCCGTTTCATCCTGAATCGTCCCAAATGCCATTGGTTCGCCTTTTTTTGTGCGAGTCTTACGAATATTTTTGAGTAAACCTAATACAGAAACTTGTTTTGACTCATAAATATTAGAAATTCTTTCAACTTTCTGCTCTTTATACAAAATTTCATATGGTTCTGTTGGAAATGCTGAAACTGGAAAACCTAAAACAGCAATTTCACGTTCAATTCGCTCAATAATATTACTGTCTTCTTCTTCAAAATATTTTGGATACATTTCTTCATTTAATGCTAATGGTAAATTACTTCCATGGAATTTCACACTTTCAATCACAGCATCAATCGTAGCTCTTAATGTTGGTCTATTTTTTCCTAGTTCATCGAAAGCACCTGCATCAATTAAAGCTTCTAAGACTTCTTTTTTACAAAATCTTTTACCAATTCTAAATGCAAAATCCATAAAGTCGATATAGGGGCCATTTTGTTTACGTTGAGTAAGGATTTCTTGAATAAAATCTCTTCTTAATCCTTTAATGGCATTTAATCCAATAAATATTCCATCTATTGTTGCAGTATAATCGTCGACACTAGTATTAATCGAAGGATTTTTTATTGAAATGCCTCGTTGTTTCGCTTCTATAAAATAAGTTTGTAATTTTGGAGAACGATCTCCGACAAATCTTAAAATAGCAGTATAAAAAGCACGAGGATAATGAGTTTTAAAATAGGCTAATTGATACGCTAATAATGAATACGCAAATGCATGCGATCGGTTAAAGCCATAATTAGCAAATCTCTCGATATATTGGTACACTTCTGTTGCACATTCTACATCAATCCCTTTTTCAATCGCTCCTTCAATAAAATGAGCTTTTTCAGTTTCAATGACTTTACCGTCTTTCTTACCAATCGCACGTCGTAAAATATCTGCTTGTCCCAATGAGAATCCAGCCATTTGAGACGTTACTTGCATAACTTGTTCTTGATAAACCATGACTCCATATGTCGATTGCAGAATCGATTCTAAAATTGGATGAGGATATTTCACAATTTCTTGTCCATGCTTGCGTTTAATAAAAGTATCAATTTGCTCCATTGGACCTGGTCGATATAGTGCATTTACTGCTGCAATATCTTCAAGATTCGTTGGTCGTAATTTTTTTAATACTCTACGAATGCCATCCGACTCAAATTGGAATATTCCATTTGTATCAGCATTTTGGAATAATTCAAGAGTCTTCTCATCATCTAACGGAATCTCATTTAAGATAATTTCATGTTGATAAATTGATTTTGTTAATTCAATACAATCATGTAATATCGATAAATTTGTTAAACCTAAAAAGTCCATTTTTAATAATCCAATTTGTTCCACATATTTCATCGTATATTGCGTTATTGGTATTTGTTGGTCTTTATAGATTAGAGGAATGACATCCGTTAAAGGCTTATCATACAGCACTACACCAGCAGCATGGGTAGATAGATGACGAGGCAATCCTTCAATTCGACAAGCTGTTTCAAATATCAATTGATTTTTTAGACTTCTCGAAACTAATGCTTGTAAACTTTTGGACTGTTCATATGCACTTTTCAAATTAATCCCTAATTGATTTGGAATAGCTTTAGACCATTCTCCCGCTTGAACTGTTGTGAGCCCTAACACACGGCATACATCTCTCAATGCTTGTTTACTTCCAAAAGTTCCAAAAGTCGCAATTTGAGCAACATGATTTTCCCCATATTTTCTTCGAACATATTCTAATATAGCTTCTCTTCGATTATCCGGAAAATCTAAATCGATATCCGGCATTGTATATCGTTCTGGATTCAAGAAACGTTCAAATAATAATTGATACTCAATTGGATCAACTTTAGTAATATTCAATAAATAAGATACCAATGAACCAGCTGCTGAACCACGTCCAGGACCTGTTTGAATGCCTGCTTCATGAGCATATTTCATAATATCCCATACAATTAGAAAATAATCGTCAAATCTCATTTGATGAATAATAGATAATTCGTAATTTAGGCGAGATTGATACTCCTCTTTTACTAATTCTTTATCTTTTAAAGATTGATGACAAATTTCTTGTAAATATTCCTGACTCGTTTTCCCTTCTGGTGTTTGAAATTTTGGAAGCAATAATTTATTCTTTGGAATTTCCCATTTGATGGAATCAACAAACGCTTGTAATTGACGAACTAATTTACCGTCTAATACAGTTGCCCATTGCTGCATTAATGTCTTCTCATCTTGTAAATAGTATTGTCCACTCACTTCTGCTTGACTCGTACTGAGCGTTTCACCATCTCCAATAGCTTTTAATACTCGATAACTAAAATCATCTTCAGCTTTTAAATAGAAAGTTTTAACAAAAGGAAGAAGTTTCATCGAAAAATCTTCTCCCCATGCTTCTAATTCTTCTAGAGAAACTGGTAAAACTTTGTTAGATTCAATTCCTAGATGAATATTTGGAAAATAACGCTCTTCTGCTTCGAACAACCATCGTTGAAAAGCTACTTCTCCATTCGAACATTCCAATGCCCATTCACTATTTTCTTGTGGGAATACTATTTGTAAATGTTTGGAAGCTTCTTTTATGATTTTTTCCATATCTTTTGAAACAACTTTTGATTTTTGATATTGAGTTGATAATTCGATTAATGTTTGATAACCGAATTCATCTTTTGCGTAAACAACCATTGGAGATAAAACTTCTGCATTTCTCCATTGCTTATATTGGAATATACAACCAATAATCGGTTCGATCTGCTGTTTACGACATAAATTATAAAATTCAATTGCGCCATGCAAGACACCTTCATCTGTTAAGGCTAATTTATGATAGCCTAATGTTTTAGCAGTCATTACATATTTATATAAATCAATGGTACTTCTCAGTAAGCTATATCCACTAGTAACTTGTAAAATCGTAAATGTCATAATGATTCCTCTCTATCATTTCTTCTCATTTATTATAACGGTTGAATAGAATTTTGTACAAATATTGTGGTGTTATTTTTTAAACATTTTGATTCAATAATCTTTAAGAAATTTTACTTGTATGAATTAGGTTGATTGACTATAATGAAATTGAAAGAAGGTGTCGAAATGAAATACCTCGTAACTTTTGTTTGGGGATTTATTTTAAGTCAAGTAACCTATTATTTAGGTTCTGCATTAGCACAATCTCCATATAACTTTACAAATGCAGTAATCGTTGGAGTATTAATTTCATGCGGAATTGTTTTAATCCAACATGTCTTCATGAAACCAACCAAAACTGCACCACAATCACATCAATAAAAAAAGCATCTCACAAGAGATGCTTTTTTTATTTAAAGAATTTACACAAAACTGCGCATAGTAGCTCAATGTCATGAGACCCAAAGGATTAGGCCTATCCTAAACGCCCCTTCATTAATGAATGGCCAAACCAAAAAGACTACCCATAGTAGCTGAAGTACTAGAAGCCAAGTGGCTTCTAGTACAGGAAATTTCGAGACCCTAGGCTCGAAATTTAGCAATGAGACTCGCTTTGCGTGTAGTGACCCCAAAAAGTTAGACTTTTTTGAGACGACTTAAGTCGTCT
>CAUSWE010000034.1:0-18250 GCA_963535215.1 uncultured Granulicatella sp.
AACTTTCTTCTTAAATTCAAAGTCATATTTAGCCATAAAAATACCGACCTCCAAATGTTAGATTTTTGGTCTAACTTTTTGGGGTCGGTACAGCGAGGCTGCTTGCGTCCTTAGCTACAACAAAACGTCCCTTATAAATGAATGAGTAAACAAAAAAATATAATTTTTAACGTCCCTTCATTAATGAATGACCAAATAGAAAAGACTAACTGTAGTAGCTCAAGTACAAGAAGCCAGTGGCTTCTTGTACAGGAAATTTCGAGACCGAGGCTCGAAATTTAGGCATGAGACTCGCTTTTGCGAGGCTGCTGCCGCCCTAGCTACTATAGATTAGTCTTATTAAAACCATTGTTTTTATTGTTCGATCTCACGTTCTTGCGCCCATTCGAAGTGGAATACTCCTGGTTTATCCACACGATTATAAGTGTGAGCACCAAAGTAGTCACGTTGCGCTTGAATTAAGTTAGCTGGCAACACTTCTGAACGATAAGAATCATAGTAAGCTAATGCACTTGAGAATGTTGGAACAGGAATTCCTGCTTGAACAGCTGTCACAACAACTTCACGAACTGCTTCTTGATAAGATTCTGTTACATATAAGAAGTATTTATCTAATAATAAGTTTTTCAATTCTGGATCACGTTCAAATGCATCTGTGATTTTTTGTAAGAATTGAGCACGAATAATACATCCAGCACGGAAAATTTTCGCAATTTCCCCATAATTTAAGTTCCAATCAAATTCTTCACTAGCAACACGCATTTGAGCGAATCCTTGCGCATAACTCATAATTTTAGAGAAATACAAACCTTTACGAACTGATTCAATTAACGCTTGTTTTTCTGTATTTGACAATTCAGGAACTTTAATTGGAGATAATTCTTTACTAGCAATTTCACGTTCTTCTTTTAATGTAGAAATATAACGTGCAAATACTGATTCTGTAATTAATGGAAGTGGTACACCTAAATCTAATGCACTTTGAGAAGTCCATTTACCAGTTCCTTTATTTCCAGCAGTATCCATAATCACTTCAACCATTGGTTTACCTGTTTCTGGATCTTTTTTCGTTAAAATATCAGCAGTAATTTCAATTAAGTAACTATCTAATTCACCAGTATTCCAAGATTTGAATACTTCTGCAGTTTCCTCAACTGATAATCCACCTACACGACGTAAAATATCATAACTTTCAGCAATTAATTGCATATCACCATATTCAATACCATTATGAACCATTTTTACATAATGACCTGCTCCATTTGGACCAACATAAGTCACACATGGTGCACCATCATCAGCTTTAGCAGCAATTTCTTCTAAGATTGGTGCTACTAAATCATACGCATCTTTTTGTCCACCAGGCATAATAGCAGGACCTTTTAAGGCTCCTTCTTCACCACCAGAAACTCCTGTACCGATAAAATTAATACCTGAGTTAGCTAACATTTCATTACGACGCATTGTATCTTTGAAGAATGTATTTCCCCCATCAATTAAAATATCACCTTTATCTAAATGTGGTAATAAACTTTGAATAGTTTTATCTGTTGCTTCTCCAGCTTTAACCATTAATAAAATTCTTCTTGGTTTTTCTAATGAGGCTACAAATTCTTCCACTGTATAAGTTGGAACTAATTTTTTGTCTGGATGTAATGCAATAACTTCATCTGTTTTTGAAGATGAACGGTTAAAAATTGAAACCGAATATCCACGACTCTCAATATTTAAAGCTAAATTACGACCCATTACTGCCATACCAACGACACCAATTTGTTGTTTTGACATTTAAAATTCCTCCAATAATTAATTTAATTTACTTACATATCATACCAAAATTTACAATATTAGGAAAGCTATTTGCATAAAAAGCAAGTTTTCATTGACAATACTACTTGAGTATTTGTTCTAATTCATGTAAACTAACTATGATTCAAATTAAAGGAGAGATATTAGTGTCAAGAAAACCAAGTAAAAAACAAAAACGTAATCTTTCAACAATGGAAAAAATTACTCGTGTTGTTGTATGGTTTATGTTATTAGCAACATTAGGCGTAATTGTATTCCAATTTGCAATGACTGTTATGAATTATAAATAGTTTCAACAATAAAAACTCGAATGACTTTGGATTAAAAGTCATTCGAGTTTTTTTCATGTTCCAATTTATGAATATCTCTAGTGTGCTTATGAGAATGATTTTCTTCATCACCAAAATGATCGTGCAAATGCTCATGCGTAATCATATGTGTATGAGTACTCCCGTCATGAGTATGAGTAATCACATGAGTATGAATATGAGAATGAGTTTTTATAATCGTATCCCTCACAATATACACTGTTCCAATAATCATAAAAATTAAACTTACAAAATACATCGGTGTCAAAATTTCACCATTAAAAATAAATGATAATATTGCCCCTACAAATGGTGCTATCGCATAATAAGCACTTGTTTTTGCAGCTCCTAATCCTCTTTGTGCTCTTATATAAAAGAAGATACTTAATCCATAAGAAATAAATCCTAGCAACATCACTAACACAATATCTTTAATATCTGGAATAGTCTCATTTAGAAATAAAGCAATTAAAAATGAGCCTCCACCTGAAAAAATTCCTTTAAGACATACGATTTGATACGTACTTTTATCCGAAATATTTCTTGTGCAATTATTTTCTAGTCCCCAACAACTAGTGGCTAAAATGATAAAGAAAGACCCCAGTGAAAAGTGGAAACTACCCTCCCCTTCAAAGGAAAGCAAAATACTAGAAAAAGTAATAAATCCAATTGCAATCCATAGCCTTTTAGTAACAGTTTCTTTAAACATTAATAGTGCAATTAATGTTGTCATTACAATTTCGAAATTACCTAACAATGATGCATTTGAAGCTGTTCCAATACTAATTCCTATCATTAAAAAAATAGGAGCAGCTATATCTAATAAAATCATTCCTAGAACATAAATCCAATCTTCACGTCCTATTCTTTCCGCTGACTCTTCATTCTTATATTGAAATAAATACATTACTGCTACTCCTAACCCAGCACCTAAATATAAAAATGCTGCCATAAATGTTGGAGATACTTTTTCTAGTAAAATTTTTGAAAATGGCGTATTTATCGCATAAAAGACTGCTGCTATAATAGCAAAAATTACTGAAAATAGTTTTTCTTTCTGTTTCATCTTTTACTTTCCTTTCAAAATAAAAAAGGCTTAAAAATCATGTCTTTGAAACATCATTTTAAGCCTTTCAGACATTTTGTTAAAATTCCGCTTTTAAAGCTTCTACTTTATCTAATTGTTCCCATGGTAAATCTACATCTTTACGTCCAAAATGTCCGTAAGCAGCAGTTTGTTGGTAAATTGGTCTACGTAATTGTAATGTTTCAATAATTCCTTTTGGAGTTAACTTGAATACTTTACGAATCGCAGCAATTAAGTTTTCTTCTGAAACATGATTTGTTCCAAAAGTATCCACAGAAATCGATACTGGTTGAGCTACCCCAATTGCATAAGCTAATTGGATTTCACATTTATCTGCTAAACCTGCAGCTACTACATTTTTAGCAATATAACGTGCAGCATAACTTGCAGAACGGTCAACTTTTGTTGCATCTTTTCCTGAGAATGCTCCTCCACCATGACGAGCATATCCACCGTAAGTATCTACGATAATTTTACGTCCTGTTAATCCAGAATCTCCAACTGGTCCACCGATTACAAATTTTCCTGTTGGATTAATGAAGTAACGTGTCTCATCATCTAATAATTCACTTGGTACAACTGGTTTGACAACATATTCTAAAACATCACGATGAATTTGTTCTTGAGAAATTTCTTCATCATGTTGTGTACTAACAACAATCGTATCAATACGTTTTACTTTATGGTCTGCTGTATATTCAACAGTTACTTGAACTTTACCATCTGGTCCTAAGTAATCTAATTGTTTTTCTTTACGAACTTTTGCTAATTGATAAGCTAATTGATGACTTAAGTAAATTGGCATTGGTAAGTAAGTATCTGTTTCATTTGTTGCAAAACCAAACATTAACCCTTGGTCTCCTGCACCAAACTCTTCTTGTTGCCCACGAGTTTCTAAAGCATCATTAACCCCCATTGCGATATCTGGTGATTGCTTATCTAAAGAAACCATTACAGCAACACTATCCGCATCATAGCCATACTTACGATCAGCATAACCGATTTTTCGGATTGTATCTCTTGCAATTTGTTGATAATCGACTGTAGCTGTTGTTGTAATTTCTCCAACTAATACGACTAAACCTGTATTAACAACTGTTTCGCAGGCAACACGAGCCGTTGGATCTTGTGCTAAAATAGCATCTAATACTCCATCACTAATTTGGTCTGCGATTTTATCGGGATGTCCTTCTGTAACTGACTCCGATGTAAATAAAATTTTTTCCATTGTTTTTCCCCCATTCAATTCCGGTTACAAGGCATCTACACATTGTGCATCCTCTCGGGAATATCATATTTTTTAAGACTCAACTATTATAGCATTATTTTTAAAAATTCCTAGCATTATTTCTCTTTTTTATACATTTATTTTGTGAAAATGTTATGAAACCGTTTAAATATTGCTTGACAAGCTAGATTAATTTACCTATGATGAAAATAAAAAAGTATTATCGAGGTAATTTATATGTCCGCAAATTCTATGGTACATCCAGAAATACCTTATATGAAGCAATTGACAAATCCATTATGGAGTTTCTTTTTAGCTCCTATCAGTTTTTCATTTTTAGGATTTTTTCTAGCCATTAAAACAAATGCTATTCCAATTTCTGATGTACTCGTATTATATTTTTTCTTGTTTATGATTTATTTACAAGAAATGATGTATTCCAAGTTTTATAAGGTTCCAAAGCGTGGACAATCCGTTGTACTACTCTTTACGAACTTCTTATTACTTCTCCCAATTGTTTATTTTGTACAAACTTTTGGAATCAGAATTGGAATAATTGCAGCACTACTCGTTGGTGTCAATCATAGTTGGATTTTCCATTTACAATCGAATCATCCAGCCTATGCGTATCATGTAGTTTTAAATAGTTTAGCCAAATTTACTGTTGGAAATTTTTTAATGTACTATATGATTACACATCAAATTCCAAACAGCATTTTCCAAGTATTTCTCTGCTATGCAATTTTTGGAATTAGTATCATTCAATTTAAACAAAAGGCAATTGAACGTCATCATTCTGAAAAATTAGAATTTCCTGTTTGGAGTCTATTCTTATCATTTGCATTAAACTTGTGTTGGCTTATTGCTTATCCAATTAGTTTTTATATATTAGGTGATCACTTTTCATTATTTGCTTTAGTTCTAATTGGAATTAGTGGAATTGTTCCGATTTTGTATCATCTTCTTTTAAAGAAATCGGCTAAACCGAGTCGCATCGGTACATATTTCTATTGGTACGCTACATTATTAACGATTTTAATTGGAATTTTTTATCAATTATAGAAGAATCCCTTCGTCTTAAAAGATGAAGGGATTTTTAGTATAAAAAAACCTTCTTGATTTCTCAAGAAGGTTAATCTTTCTATTAACGACGACGTTCTTGGATACGTGCTGCTTTACCACGTAAGTTACGTAAGTAATATAATTTAGCACGACGAACTTTACCGTAACGAACTACTTCGATTTGTGCTACACGTGGAGTGTGTAATGGGAATGTACGTTCCACACCAACACCGTTAGAAACTTTACGTACTGTATAAGTTTCGCTGATACCAGCACCACGACGTTTAATAACAACACCTTCGAAGATTTGGATACGCTCACGAGTTCCTTCAACTACCTTAGCGTGAACACGTACAGTGTCCCCAGGACGGAATGCAGGAATATCAGAACGTAATTGTTCTTGTGTTAAGCTATCGATTAATTTGCTCATGTTTTTTTCTCCTTCCAACAAACATTCATGATTTGGCCGAATGTCCAACCAGCGGAATATCGTTTTATATGGACAGTCTCCTATCCACTTTTGTGAGTTTATCATAGATAAGATTAGTTGTAAAGTATTTTCACTTTACTTTTTAAAATTTTCTTTCGAGTGTTCTAAAGCCATACAATATAAGGATAATACATGGGAATCATCTAAGGAATACCACACATATTTCCCAACTTTTTTAGATTTGACAATATGATTGGATTTTAATTTTCGGAGTTGATGGGAAATTGCCGATTGTTCCATTTCCATAACAGTGACGATTTCTTCTACTGTCATTTCCTGTTTTTCATATAATAAAGCAATAATCTTTAAACGAGTGACATCTCCAAAAACTTTAAATAATTGACTCATTTGTAGCCATAGTTCTGATTCTTCAAAGATTGCTTCATTTCGCATTAGATCATTCTGAGGTTGTTTCTGATTCATGATTTATGCTCTCTTCTTGAATAATTTCTTGTAATAATTTTTCTTCTTCTTTATCTAATGAATAATTCTCTAATAAATCAGGTCTTCTTTGATAGGTTCTTCTTAAAGATTCTTTTTTCTGCCATGTAGCAATTTTTGCATGATTTCCACTAAATAATACTTCTGGAACTTCCATTCCTTCATATTCTCTTGGACGTGTATATTGAGGATGCTCTAATAATCCCATCGAATGAGAATCCCCAATAGCTGATTCGTAATTGCCAAGTACATCTGGAATTAAACGAACCGTCGCATCAATCATCACCATAGCTCCCAATTCTCCACCTGTTAAAACAAAGTCTCCAATGGAATATTCATCGGTTACTAGCGTTCGAATACGTTCGTCATATCCTTCATAATGACCACAAATGAAAACAAGATGTTCTTCCTTAGCTAATTCTTCTGCATCGGATTGACTAAATTTCTTTCCTGCTGGATCTAGTAAAATCATTCTCTTTTTAGTTTCCGGAGTTCTTTGTTCTAAATCTTTTAATGCACGGTCAATCGGTTCTACTTTTAATAATAAACCGGCTCCTCCACCAAAGACATAATCATCTACTCGATTATGCTTATGAAAGGCAAAATCTCTAAAATCAATTGTATGAAATGAAATCTTTTCTTTCTCAATGGCTCTTTTCATCATCGATTGTTCCATCGGTGCAAACATTTCAGGGAATAATGTTAAAACATCAATTCTCATTTTAGTCAAACAACCCTTCTAAAACATGGATAAACGCTTGTTTATTTTCTTTATCGATTTTATAAACAACTGGTTCGATAAATGGAATTAATAAATCTTTTTTCCCTTTTTGTTTTACGACCCATACATCATTGGAACCTGGAGATAAAATTTCAGATACTTTCCCTAAACACTCTCCTTCATCAGTAATGATTTCTAATCCAACTACTTCATGATAATATAATTCATCATCTTCCAATTCTTCTAAAGCATCGATTGACACTTTTAACAAACAATCTCTATAGCCTTCCACATCTTCAATTCGAGGATGATCTTCAAATGTTAATAAATCAAAATTTTTATGGCGTCGGTGACTTTTAATCGTAAGTAATTTTTCGAACTCCCCATCTCTAAATAAAGCTAATTCTACTCCTTTTTGATAGCGATCTTCTGCAAAGTCCGTTGTAGAAATTACACGAACTTCCCCTTTTAATCCTTGTGTATTTACAATTTTTCCTACTTTAAAATATTGTGACATTTTTTCTACTTTCCTCCTCACAATTCATTACTGTTATCATACGTGAGAATCGAACAAAATTGCAAACAAAATCCATTTTTATTAAAATACTAAACAAAAAAGTTCAACAACTTCTATTTGAAATTGTTGAACTTTTTTCTAGTCATTGTTTTCAATGCTTAAACGAACACGTTTTTGGTTTCTAGTGCGAACACTATAAACAATTGTACGAATTGCACGAGCAACACGTCCTTGTTTCCCAATCACACGTCCAATATCTTCAGAATTCACACGTAATGTGTATTCTAAAAATTCATCTGATTCTGCAACTTCAATTGTTACATCATCTGGAAAATCAACCAATGGTTGAACGATTGCTAAAATTAATTCACGAATATCAGGCATTCTTTTCACCTCTTTACCGAATTATCTCGATGAGAATAATTACTTAGAAAACTTTGATTCGTGGAATTTCTTCATGATACCTTGTTGTGATAATAAGTTACGAACAGTATCTGAAGGTTGAGCTCCGTTAGCTAACCATTTTAATGCTAATTCTTCGTTGATTGAAACTTGTGCTGGGTTTACAACTGGATTGTAAGTACCAACTGTTTCAATGAAACGTCCATCACGTGGAGAACGTGAATCTGCAACTACTACACGGTAGAAAGGATTTTTCTTAGATCCCATACGTTTTAAACGAATTTTAACTGCCATTTTTTTACACCTCCATGTTTTCATCTCACAGTTAGTAATATTATCAGAAAAGAAATCAGTTGTAAAGTATTTTTTCTTTACACCCCTATTTTTTTATTCAAATTTCCACTTTTCCCTCTCAAAACCCTTATTTTATAAAGAAATTAGCGTTTTCTTGAATTATTTGGTATAATATGGCTGATATTATACTTAAAAAGAAAAGAGTTGAAAGTATGCCAAATTCAAATAACTTTCGAGAGTTTTCAAAAGAATTCTTGAATTTTTGGAATCAACCCTTGCAAAAACATTTACGTTTTATTTTTAATGTAAGTTTCTCCGTTATCAAAAATCTATTATTTATTCTTTTATGCGGATGTATTTTATTAGGAATTTTTGGTACGGGGATTGGTTTAGGATATTTTGCAAGTTTAACTGCCAATGAAAAACCTTTAACACAAGAAGAAATGGCTGATGCGATTACGAATCTTAATTTAGTTTCAAGCTTCTATTATCAAGATGGTAAAAAAATTTCTGATGTAACAAGCGATGAAGTTCGATTAGTGACTACATTAGATAAAATTTCTCCATATGTAAAAGATGGAATCGTTGCGACAGAAGATAGTTATTTCTATCAACATAATGGAATTGTTCCAAAAGCTCTAGTTCGTGCACTTCTTCAAGAAGCTGTCTCTTCTAGTTCCGGAGTCTCTGGTGGTTCAACTTTAACGCAACAATTAATTAAACAACAAATTTTGACAAGCGAAGTTACGTTTAAGCGGAAAGCAAATGAAATTTTATATGCGCTTCGTTTAGAAAAACATTTTTCAAAAGATCAAATTTTAGAAGCTTACTTAAATGTTTCTCCATTTGGACGAAATCATAATGGATTAAATATTTCAGGGATTGAAGAAGCTGCACAAGGTGTCTTTGGAGTATCAGCAAAAGATTTAACTTTACCTCAGGCGGTTTATTTAGTCGGAATGCCACAAAATCCAATTACGTATACTCCTTATACGAACTACGCTACTCTAAAAGAAGATGTTTCTGCAGGTATTTCTCGTATGAAAACTGTGTTGTTTAGTATGTATCGTGAAAAGAAAATTACAAAGCAACAATATGAAGAAGCATTAGCTTATGATATTACTCAAGACTTTTTAGAACCAGAAGAAATTTCAACTCAACGTCAATCGTATTTATATCAAGCAGTTAATCGTGAAGCTACGAAGATTTTGATGAAAAAAATGGCTGAAAAAGATCGATTAACGTATGAACAATTAAAGAAAGATACAGAATTATTCAATCGCTATTATGACCGTGCGAATGCAGAATTAGCAACAGGTGGGTACAAAATCACTTCTACTGTTGATCAAGGCATCTATGAAGCGATGCAAGAATCCACAGCTATTAACGGAAGTAAAATTGGTCCGACTTACCAAACACCTTATATTGATCAAAATACTGGTGAATCAAAAAAACAAACGGATATGGCACAAAATGGTGCAGTGTTAATCGAAAATAATACAGGACGTATTTTAGGATTTGTTGCTGGAAGAGATTTCCAAGTAAATCAAGTAGATCACGCTTTTACAACGCATCGTTCACCTGGTTCTACAATTAAACCGATTCTTGTTTATGCACCTGCAATGGAAAATAATATTATTTATCCAGCAAGTATTATTCCGGATACAAAAATTAGTATTTTACAACAAAATGGAACTTATTGGGAACCTACAAACTACGGGAACCGAATTTCCAATAATTTCTTAACCGCTCGTCATTCATTGAAAAACTCATTAAATAATCCAACGATTAAAATTTTCCAAACAATGCTTTCTAAAGGTATTAATGCTGGTGGATATTTGAAGAAAATGGGCATTCAAGGAATTGGTGAAGAAGAATATCAAAATATCGCATTATCTATCGGAGGTACTAAAACAGGTCCGACCGTAATGGAACAAACTAGTGCATTCTCTACGTTAGCAAATGGCGGTGTACATCACGAAGCTTATTTAATTGAAAAAATTGAAGATATTCGTGGAAAAGTCGTTTATCAACATGAAGATGTCTCTACTGAAGTCTTCTCTCCTGCAACGGCTTATCTAACAACCGATATTTTACGTCAAGTTGCTGCAACAACTGACTTTTATAATATTAAAGGAAACTTGAAATTCACTTCAGATATTGCTGGAAAAACAGGTACATCTGAATTTGAAATTGATAACTGGTTCGTTGGCTATACTCCAGAAGTAACACTTGGTTCATGGATTGGGTACGATAACTTCTATAGTGCTCGTTACTCGATCACTGAAGCAGATGGTTATGGACATCCAACTATGAGAAGTTTAAGAAACTGGACTAGTTTAATGAATGCCGTTTACAGTGCAAAACCAAGCTTATTTAATCAAAGTGCAAAATTTGTTCAGCCTTCAACCGTGTATCAAGACTCTGTTGTTTCTGCAACTGGAACTAAATCTGGGTCAGCTTCTTATAACGGACAAACTTATTCTATTGAAGGTAGCACCACTTCTGATTTATTTAAGAAAGACTTCGGTCCAATATCAGCAACTTACCACTTTGCTGTAGGGGCTACAAATGCTGAACTTGAAAAATACTGGAATGGACAAAGCGATAAAGAAAAAGAAGAAAAGAAAAAAGAGGAAAAGGAAAAAGAATCTAGTGAAGATAAAGATAAGAAAAAAACTTCATCTGAAAAAACAAAACCTTCTTCTTCAACACCGACAACAAAATCCAGAAATTAAAAGAAAGACTTCGAGATTAACCTCGAAGTCTTTTTTACTAATTATTTAGTTGTTTGACGGTATTCAATTTTATAAGGCAAAGTAATTTCAGTATCAACTACTTCTTCCTTATTCATAATTTTTGTTAAAAGTCTCATTGCAACAGCACCAATATCATATAAAGGAGGTGCAATTGTTGTTAATGTTGGACGAGTCATTTTTGTTAATTTTGAGTTATTACTTGAAATCACTTCAAAATCTTTCGGTACATTTACGCCATGATCATACAAACCATTTAATAAACCTACTGCTGCTTCGTCATCCGTTACAATTGCAGCTGTAATTCCTGCATTCAATAATTTTTCTGATAAAGCTTCTCCTGATTGATAAGTCAATGGAATTTCAAAGATAAATTTTTCATTGTAGTCAATTTTAGCTACAGATAAAGCTTCTTTATATCCATCTAAACGTAAATCAGATGCAAAAGTATTTTTTAGCGAAGCTGTTACAAATGCAATTTTTTTATGTCCATTTTCAATTAATGTTTGTACAGCTTCTTGAGTTGCTACTTTATAATCAATATTAACGGAAGCCACTACATGATCAGAATCAATCGTTCCAGCTAAAACAATTGGAGTTTTAGAACGTACAATTTCTGCACGTAACTCTGGAGTTAAATTATTTCCCATGTATAAAATACCATCTACTTGTTTAGATAATAAGGTATTTAATACTTGGATTTCTTTATGATTGTTTTGATCTGAATTTGCTAAAATAATATTATATTTGTACATTGTAGCAATATCATCAATCCCTCTTGCTAAACTTGCAAAATACAAATTCGTTACATCAGGGATAATCACTCCGACTGTTGTTGTTTTTTTACTTGCAAGTCCTCTGGCTACTGCATTTGGACGATAATCTAATTCATCGATGACATCCAAAACTTTTTTTCTTGTTGCTGGTTTAACATTTGGGTTTCCATTTACTACTCTGGAAACAGTTGCCATTGAAACATTTGCTTCACGGGCAACATCATATATTGTAATTGTTTGTTTTTCCATATAAATTCTCCTCTAATTATTAAAAAAACTATTTATTTGCACATTAATCTAAGTAAAGGTTATCATTTTTAACGAAGTTTTGCAAGCGTTTCATATAACTATTTTCATATTTTTTGAAACTCTTTACATTTTTAGAGTTATTTGTGCTAAAATATGCTTACAAATTGAAAAATAGGGAGGACTCATTATGAGTAACAAACAAACTTATAAAAATTTTACTGACGTTTTACAACAACTCAATTGCGATATTGCATTCATTCAAGATCCTACAACGATTAGCTTATTAACTCACTATACAACAGATCCACATGAACGTGTTTTAGCGATGGTTGTATCTTCCAAACATACACCGCTTCTCTTCGTGCCAGCTCTCGAAAAAAATATGGCTCAAACTGCTGAACCAAGCTATACGGTTATCAGTTATCAAGACCATGAAAATCCTTGGACCATTTTAACGTCTACCATTCAAGAACATTTTGAATATCCTACTAAATGGGCTGTGGAGAAGAACTTTATAACTTTACATACAGTTGAGAATTTGAAAAAAGAAGTCTCTGCAATTCAATGGACAGATGACTTAACACCAGTTATCAATGATTTACGATTAAGAAAAGATACTGATGCGATCCAAAAATTAAAAGATTCCGGTACATATGCTGATAAAGCAGTAGAAATCGGTATTCAAAGCTTAACAGAAGGCATTACAGAATTAGAAGTTGTCGCTAAAATCGAATATGAAATGAAAAAATTGGGCATCACTTCAATGAGTTTTGATACAATGGTATTATTTGGAAACCACGCTGCTGACCCTCACGGAGTTCCAGGAGATAGAAAATTAAGAAAAAACGAATGGGTACTCTTTGACTTAGGAACCATGCACAATGGATATGCCAGTGATATGACTCGTACTATTTTCTTTGGAGAAGAATCTGCTAAAGAGGTTCGTCATCAAGAAATCTTTACTATCGTAAAAACAGCTCATGATTTAGCGATTCAGGCTGTCAAACCAGGAATGAAAGCCAGTGAAATTGATGAAATTGCCAGAAATTATATTACCGAAAAAGGTTATGGCGAATACTTCATCCACCGCTTAGGACATGGTATTGGACAAAGCTGTCATGAGTTCCCATCCATTATGGAAGGCAATGATATGATTCTAGAAGAAGGCATGTGCTTCTCAGTCGAACCAGGTGTATATATTGCAAAAGACTATGGGGTACGTGTAGAAGACTGTTTAGTGGTCACAAAAGATGGTTGTGAATTATTTACCCACTTCCCACAAGAAGTTACCAAAAATTAGAAAATAAGAAAAACCGAGGAAACCAAATTTCCTCGGTTTATTATTTCATTTAAATAGAGAGACGTAGCTTGAAGAATGAAACTCGCTTTTGCGAACCTGCTTTCATCCTTAGCTACTTCAGGGAAGTCTATTTTTTCGGACTCTCATTATGTCCCTTCAAAGTAAAAAGACTTGCCGCTGTAGCTTTAGTACTAGAAGCTACTTAGCTTCTAGTACAGGAAACTTTGAGACCTAGGCTCAAAGTTTAGCAATGAGACTCGCAACAGCGAGGCTGCTTGCGTCCTTTAGCTACTTCAGGTAAGTCTAATTAACTATTTTACCTCTTCTTTTAGCTCTGCAACAACTTCTTCTGCTTTTTCTTTCTTAGTCGCAAAAGTATCTTGAACTTTACTTACAGTTTGAGAAACTTCTTCTTTCAAATTAATTGCAGATTTTGTAACAGTATCTTTTAATTGAGAAGCTGAATCTTTTAAATTCACACGAATATCTTCTGTAGCATTTAAAGCCACTTCTGATAATTCAACTCCTTTTTCAATTGAAATATCTACATAATCAGATAATTGATCCTTCAATTCATCTGCTTTTACTGCTAAATCTTCACGTAATTCCTTACCTGATTTTGGTGCAAATAATAATGCTGTTGCAGCTGCTGCCACACTACCAATAAATGCTCCTAAAATAAATCCGCCTGTTTTTTTACCCATTTTTCTTCACTCCGTTCATTATTTTTTCTTTCTTGATAAAATCGCTTTTCCAACAGATAAAACCCCTAAAGTACGAGCTGGTTTAATGCTTGATACTCTAGTCGCAAGGGAACGAGTTGAATGATTTACATCAGAAACTGTTAATCCTAAATCTCCAATAGCTGTAAATAATGGATCCGTTCTTTTTACTTTTCCATTAATATCATCTACTAAAGCATTTGTTTTATTCAATAATCCCTCTACTTCAATAGATAAATTATCGACATCCCTTGTAATAATTTCG
This sequence comes from uncultured Granulicatella sp., assembly GCA_963535215.1. GTDB lineage: Bacteria > Bacillota > Bacilli > Lactobacillales > Aerococcaceae > Granulicatella. Next base: position 14,428 of record CAUSWE010000034.1, read on the forward strand.
ATAGAGTTGTTCACATGGTTCAATGTTTTATCTAATTTATTTAAAACTGGATTGAGCTTTAAGACTAGAAATACAACTAACCCTAATAATGAACATGCTGCAATTAAAGCTGCAACTTCTATTCCAGACATTTTGAACATCCCTCCTCAATTTCCGATATATTAATCATAATACCATTATCATACATAAAACGCTACTAAAAGTGATATAATATTTACTAAATTATTTTAATTATGATAAACTATATCAAGTAGTATAAAAGGAGGTTGCATCATGAATATTAGTTCAACAATTCATAGCTTTTTTGAACGATATTGGCTTTCCATTCCGTGGGAAATGATTTTATCCGGTATTTTATCAAAATTAATTTCGTTAGCGATTCTAAGTATTTTATTTATCGTTGGAAAAAAAGTTTTACATAAAATTTTTCAAAAAACAGTACTTTCATCTATTAAATTATCCTCACAAAGTATTGCTAGAAAGCAAACTTTAATGAGATTATTGGAAAACTGTTTAGATTATTTACTATACTTCGTATTAATTTATTGGATTTTAGTTATTTTAGGAATTCCAATTACAAGTCTATTAGCAGGAGCTGGGATTGCTGGTGTTGCTATTGGTTTAGGGGCACAAGGATTTTTAAGTGATGTCGTAAATGGATTCTTTATTTTACTAGAACGCCAATATGATGTTGGAGATACAGTTATTATTGGAGCAGTGACAGGAACAGTCGCAAGTGTTGGAGTAAGAACCACTCAAGTACGTGGATTTGATGGCACTCTTCATTTCATTCCAAACCGTAGTATTTCTGTTGTTAGTAATCAATCTAGAGGAGATATGAGAGCTTTAATTGAAATCCCTCTGTATAATGATGTAGATTTAACCATTGTTTATGATACAGTCGATCAAGTCAACACTAAAAATGCTGGACAATACCCAGAAATTGTAAAAGGTCCCACTATTATCGGTCCACAAACACTTCCAAATGGGCAATTTGTTTTCAAAATTAGTATTTTTACGAAAAATGGAAAACAACATATGATTTATAATCAATTCTTAAAATTGTATCAAGAAGCTTTAATTGAAGCCGGTATTTCTCTGCCAACAAGTAATACTGCACTAAATATTACTAGTAAATAAAAATGTTACTCCCGCAAAAAGGAGTAACATTTTTTTATTTTTCGACTAATTCATATTTTTTATTCAATTCATGAACCATATAATTCACTCGTTTTAATACTTCTTTTCTAGTCACAATTCCTACAAATTCTTTTTCATCATTCGTGATACATAAGAAATTATGATCCACTAATTCATTCAATACATCTTCAATATCTGTATCAAATGTAATCGTTGGAAAGTTTATTTCCATCGCTTCTTTCACTTGAAAATCATGTAATTGACTTAAATCAATCTCTTCTAATGTTGCCACTTGATTTAAAATCATCGCTAATGAAATTAATCCTGTTAATTTATTTTGACGATTAACCACCGGAATCAGTGAATAACGTACATGAGTTAAGACTAACATGGCATGATCTAATGTATGCTCTTCTTCCAAAATCGCTACTTTTTCTGCTGCAATAAATAATTTATCCTTTTCTTCTAGTAATAAGTCTTGTACTACTCGATTAATCATGAATAAATCCTCTTTCTGCATCTAAATGATACTTATAATGAAGACCCTCTAATGGGTGATGTTTCATATCAAAATATTGTAATTCAATTTCTGATTTTGAATGTATCGTCAATACAGCATAGGTAGGAGTCATTGCAAAATGTCCTCTTGGATAAGAAACACTTCCTGAATTAATACATAATACTCCTTCATAAGTTTCCTCATACAGTTTATGCGTATGACCGTAAAAAGCTACTTGAGATCCTTGTTCTTTAGCATATTTGGCTAATCGATACACTCCACTATTCACTGCTTGCATATGACCATGCGTTACTAAAAATCGAATTCCTTTTGCTTCTAATACGGCTACTTCCGGATAATTTGTATCGTAATCACAATTTCCCGTTACTCGAAGACATTCCTGAAAAACTTCATCTTCATACGAAAACTCTGAATCTCCACAATGAATAAATTGGACTTCAGGCTCTGATTGATAATGTTCAAATACTTTTTGTAGTGCCATTTTTTGTCCGTGATTATCGCTCATAATAATAATTTTCATACGTTCACCTCTGACTATTGATTCACCGATTCTAGCCATTCTTCCCATTGTTCCATTAATAAGTTCACAGCTTTTGCACGGTGACTAATTTTATTTTTTTCTTCGCGAGATAATTGCCCAAATGTTTTTTGAATTTCTGGGACGAAAAATAATGGATCATATCCAAATCCACCGTCTCCTGAAGGGAATTTTGCAATTTCTCCATCACAAATGCCTTCAACAACTAATGAATCATGATTTGGAGCAGCCATTACTAAACAACAATGGAAATGTGCACTTCTTTTATCAGAAGGTAATTCCCCTAATTCGGCTAATAATTTTGCATTATTGGCAGCATCACCTTTTTGATTCCCTGCAAATCGTGCAGAATAAACTCCAGGTTGTCCCTCTAATGCATCCACACATAATCCTGAATCATCTGCTAATACAATTTTTTGAAGTCTTTCTGCAATTGTTTCTGCTTTTAAACGGGCATTTTCTTCAAAAGTATGACCTGTTTCTGCAATATCTTCTAATTCTGGAAAATCTAATAATGTTTTGACACTATATCCTTTTGGTTCAAAAATACTTGCAAACTCCTTTGCTTTACCAGCATTTTTTGTAGCAATGACTAATTCTTTTTGAGACATATTTTCCTCCATATAAGGTTCTAAACGAACTTTCTCAACGGTCAATGGACTTCTATTTAACCAATTTTCTGCAATTTCTTTAAATAAAATGGGCGAACCAGTCGTATAGATTTCTAATGTTGGAGAAGGATTCGTTTCATAACTTTCTGCTAAATGATTAAAATCTAATAACGCACTAACCGTTGATACAGTTTCTGCACCTGAATCAATTAATGTCACTTGAGGGCCAACAACTGCTTGGATTCTTTGTTTTAACAAAGGATAATGAGTACACCCTAATATTAAAGTGTCAAATTCTTTTCCCATTAAAGGTTGTAATGTTTGTGCGACAACTTTTTTTGCAATCGGTGAATCCGTCTGATTACTTTCCACTAAAGGAACAAATTTTGGACATTCAAGGCTTGTGACCATTAATTGATGGTTTTTCTTTTGTAATGTTTTACGATAAACATCACTTTGAATCGTTGCATGAGTCCCTAATACTGCAATTTTCTCTGTTTTTGTTTGTTTAATCGCTGCTAAACTTCCTGGCTGAATTACGCCTACTACTGGAATGTCTAATATTTCTTGTAATTCTTCTAAGACTACTGCTGTTGCTGTATTACAGGCAATCACAATCATCTTTGCGTCTTTTTTAAGGAGAAATTGAACCATTTCCTTGGTAAATTTTCTGATTTCTTCAACTGTTCGATTTCCATACGGGCATCTTGCAGAATCTCCTAAAAAAATCATTGACTCATGAGGCAATTGCTTTAAAGCTTCTTTTAAAACAGTCAATCCTCCTACACCCGAATCAATGAATCCTATTGCTTTCGACATGCTGTTCACTCTTTCTTCTTTTCTCTTGATTTATTATACCATGGATTATGCAATTTTCTAGGAAAACCCTATTTTTCTTAATTTCTTCATAATAAATAAAACATGTTAGCAAATACTACTAACATGTTTTATCGTTAAATATCTGAGACTGTACTCTTACTTTCATGTTTATAAATTGCAAGTAGGAATAAAATT
>CAUSWE010000035.1:0-17574 GCA_963535215.1 uncultured Granulicatella sp.
ACTTAATTATTAGCGGAATTACATGGTTCGGATGTGACATTGACAAAGAACGTAATAACACTCGTTCAGAAGCAATCATTTCATCAGATAATGCGAAAGTAACAGTATTAAACATTCCAACTAATGAAGAAGTAGAAATTGCAAGAGATATCGAACGCTTACGCAAGAAATAAGAGGGAAAAATACTTTGAATTGGACTAAAATTCATGCCGATTCAGCTTTTTCGAACTCGATTTCAATAAGATGCGAAAAAAGCAAAAAGATGCTTAACACTATTATGTGTTAGGCATCTTTTTTTGTAATTCACTATTTCCTACATTCGTTCATTTTTATTCCTCGAAATATTTTAAGACTTCCTTTTGAGTTTGTTTATCCAAAGGATATGGAGAGAGGCGATTTATCACTTCTAGATAAATAGGTAGAAGTAATTGATTAAATTTTGTGAGTGATGGTTCTGTTGGATTAGAAGGGGAAATCGCTAGATCTTGTTTGATTTCTCGGGTGATTTTTAAGAGAGAGTCATAAGCATTTATAGTTGAAATTGCAGTTGGGTATTGATAGGGGAAAATAATTTCTAGCGATTGTTCAAAATAAAGATGAAGAGTATTTCCTACTTTTTTATAGTCAATGCAATGATGATAACCACACCAGTGATGGTGGGGAGTAGCATTATAAATTGGAAAGTATAAGAAATCTCCAAAGCAATAAGGAATTTTTTTATGAATACCAGAGAAATGTTTGATAATTTCTTTGTTTAGAATATAGGAAATAGGTAAATTAATTTCTAGTGATTTGAACAGCTGAGAAGTCGTTTGGTGAGTAAGATACCATTCATCAGACTTAGTAATGATTAAGCTATTATATTCTGTTTGAGGATTATCGCTGAGACTTAACATAAAAACAATATCAGTGGTTATTTTCGGTAAATCATTCTTAATACAGCGCTCGAACAACTTAGGATCTAAACTACGATTGAAATCTATTACTATTTTTGTCATAAGAACTCCTCCTGTAAGCGGTTTATTTATATCTATATTATATTCCTACCTTGATAAAAAAACAAGTAAAAAGTGAAAAAAGTCACAAAAAATAAGAAAAATATAAAAATAATAAGGAATTAAGTTGAGAAATAACATTTTAACCTCGAAACCTACAAAGACGGATTTTGTCTTTCTATACTATTTATTATACAGTTTAAGCAACAAGATCTTGTAGAAAATGACAAAGGAGAGAGGAGTATGGAATATTGGGATATGCCACCGGAATGGAGTGAAGAATATCTTGAAACATTCGAACCAGTATTACACTCTGTATTACGAGGATATCATGTAGCCAATACAAATTCGCAGTATCAAGACTTGCTTCAACTAGGAAGAATACTAATGTTAGAAACTTTTCAAAAATTAGGAGGAAATCCTATAGAAGAACAACGGTATATTTATGCTGCGTATATTAAACGAGGATTTACTTGGATTTGTTTACGAGAATTTTCAAAAGAAAATCAGCAAAAGGTGCGAGAGTGTAGTGATGAAAGCTTGGAATTTATGCTAGGAAGTGATAGCGATGTTCAAACTCAACTAGAGACAAATGAAGATTTGAAAAAATTGTACACGCTACTAACCCCAAGACAGAAGAAAACATTGGAGCTGTTTTTAGAACAATCCGATTCCATTAAGGAATTAGCAAAGATCGAAGGACGTTGCAAGAGTAAATATTACCGAGACCGACAAGCCATTCAAAAGAAATATCAACAATATATTCAAGGAGGAGAGTCAAATGGTAGAAAAAATCAATGAAACATTAATGGAAAATAGTGGACAATTAGTAGGTGTAGAATTTGTTGTGATTCATAATGATGCAGGATCGATGACGCCAATTCAGTATATCGAATGGTTAAGATATCGTGAAAAATCATTAGGAATTGCGCATTATTATTGTAATCGCAATACGATTGTCAGAGTAGTAGATACGTATAATATTGCCTATCATACTGGGGATTGGTGGAGTAATATCCGTTCGATTGGGTATGAAGTTTGTGAAAGTATGAAAGTGTCCGATGAGGAGTTTTTAGAAAATGAAGACATCACTCTCATGCAAGCAACGGAAGATTTACTCTATTATGGATTGCCTATAACAACAGATACGGTAAGACTGCATCATGAATTTATTCCGACTTCATGTCCACATAGAAGTTTAGCATTACACGGAGGAACAACTGAAAGTGTGAAAGAATATTTCGTCATCAGAATGACTGAGTTTGCACAAGTAGGTAGTACAGTAGAGGAAATGCTTGAAGCAATCAGCGCCCCTAAAGTAGTTACTGAAGCAGAGGGTGAGAACGTTGAAGAAACGTCCCCACCTGTAGAGGGAGAAACTGTAGAACTTTCTGATAACAATACCGTTACCACAAATGAAGCACTAGCAAAGGAAGTCGTTCTAGGATTGTGGGAAAATGGAGCAGAACGAAAATGCCGTCTAGAAGAAGCAGGATATGACTATGATGCCATTCAAGAAATCGTCAATAAAATATTAAACGAATAGGGGGTAAAAAATATCGAAAAATTTCTTTATATAGTGTAGGAAGTCATGACACTACAAAAGAACAAAACAAACAGGAGGAAAAAGAAAATGGCAAAAGTATTTCAAAACGCAACATTAGAAGTGTTTCATATGGATGAGGATAAAGGAAAGGCAAAACGTATTAAAAGCTTACCAAACCTTGTCGAAACAGCAGACGAACAAGCAGTAAAAGAAATTGGAGAAGCGTTGAAAACATTGATGAAAGATCCAGTGAGCTATGTAACGGTTGTTACACATTACCGTCACACAATTGCATAATAAGAAAAGGAGTGAAAAACTATGACAACAACAAAAGAATTAACATTAGTCTTCAAAAACGCAGATGGAAAACATAAAAATTTGGTCATTGCAAAACCACAAGAAAACTTGGATGAAGCAACCATTAAAGCGGCAATGCAAAAAATCGTGAATACACATGCTTTTGAAAAAGCAGGCAAGAAAGAATACGAAGGTGTCGTATCTGCAGCCTATGTCGATCGTACCGTAACAAAAGTATTCAAAACAGAAGAATAGTTTTGAACGAACGAAAGCAAGAAGTCGAAGGGGAAACTCTTCGGCTTTTTGTGCTGTAACGAATTCAGTTGGAAAGATATAAGAAATAGCAAAGAAATTCTCGGTAAATAACAGAATCTAATCAATATAACTCTAAAGAGAAGGGATTAAATATAGCTAAAAATAGTTTGAACTTAAAGTTAATTATAATATTAATGAATAATCTGAATGTAAAAAAAGAGAGTGTACAATATTTTGTGTAAACTTAAAAAAGAGTATAAAAAAAGAAGCCACTAGTTGTATAATTAATCTACCACAACAAATTAACAAAGGAGTGACTTCTAAATGGATTTTAACACAGAATTAACAAAAAGACTATTACAAGGTGACAATATTAACCACTTATTAAAAGGTGCTATTGAAAATGGTATCAATCAATTACTTCAAGCTGAATTAACAGAATATTTAAACTACCCTAAACATTCTGTAGAGGGATATAACACTGGAAATTCAAGAAATGGTGGATACAATCGTAAAATTTATTCAGAGTATGGTGTTTTAAATATTCATATTCCACGAGATCGTAACGGTGAATTCGAACAAAAAATCATTCAAGCTTATAAAAGAAATTCAGAAAAATTAGAAGATGTTATCATTAAACTTTATTCTAAAGACTTTACTAACCGTGAAATTGCAGAGTGTATCGAAGATATTTATGGTCATCATTACAGTCCTACTACAGTAACAAATATCACAAAACAAGTTGAAAACTCTGTTAAAGAATTTCATCAAAGAAACGTTCAATCTCGTTATGCAGTGATTTATGCGGATGCAACGTATGTTAATTTAAGAAGAGATACAGTTCAAAAGGAAGCTGTGCACTTTTTAGTAGGAATTACTCCAGAAGGGAATAAAGAAATTCTAGATTATGCTATCTATCCTACAGAGGCTTCTGAGCACTATAAAGAAATGTTGGAAGCATTGAAACAAAGAGGATTACAAGAAGTTTTACTATTTATTACAGATGGACTTAGTGGGATTAAGAATTCACTTTTAAGTGTTTTTCCTAACGCAAAATATCAAACTTGTTGGGTTCATTTAATCCGACAACTACAAAAGAAGGTAAGAGTTGAAGATAAAAGAGAATTAGTAAATTCACTTAAGAAAGTTTATCAAGCAGAAAGTAAGGAAGATGCAAAGAAAAAATTAAACGAATTTCTAGAAAATATACATGAGCGTTATCCTAAAGTATGTTCAAGTATTGACTCAGTTCATGAGGATTTATTAGTCTTTTTTGATTTTCCTAGAGAAATTCGTCAAAGTATTTATACGACTAATTTAATTGAAAGTTTCAATAAGCAACTAAAAAAACGATTGAAAGCAAAGGAACAGTTTCTAGCAGAGGATAGTTTAGATCGTTATCTAGGAGTATGTTGTATTGAACAAAATGAATTATCTAAAGAAAGAATTCATAGAGGATTTGGATTGACAGGTTGATTAACAACTAGTGGAGTTTACACAATATTCTTGACACTGCTAATTTCGAGGAACATAATATAATTACTACATGATTTATATAAAAAAGGAGATGATTAATAGATGGAAAGAAAACAAATATTTTCGATTAAAAAGTTGAAAATTGGAGTAGCCTCTGTTCTTATTGGAACCGGCTGGGTAATTGCAGGGGGGCATAGTGCAGCAACTGTCCATGCTTCAGAAAACAGGTTATCAACCAATAAGGAAGCTTCTACACTTTCAAGTGAAATAGAGAACAAAGAAAATAAACTTGAAAAGAAAGAAGAAACTGAAAACGTATCTTCTGAAGAAAGTACAGCTACTGAACCAAATAAAAAGAAAGAGGAAGTAGATCCTAAACGTAGTAAACGTAGTAGACGTGCATTACCTGACGAGGAAACTACAGATTATAGTGGCGTTAAAATTTCAGGTAAATTAACAGATTCTAAAACAGATTATGCTGTTGGGGCACAAATTCTAGGGACTTATAATTTGGATGTGTCTGCACCATCTAAAATTGAAGATGGGGGATACATTTTAATTACGGCTTCCGATAACGAACCAATTGAGTCTTTTGAAATCGGTTCAAGCTTAAAAGTTGAAAAAGTAAACAATAATCAATATAAACTATACACGAGTGAATTATCAGGTGGAGCATACGCTAATATTAACGTTAGTTATAAATTGAAAAAATTTGAAACAGGTAAAGATTCAAAGACAACTATAAAGGCTGAATTGTTTGATAAAAATAATACTTTAATTAAATCTACAGACTTTTCTAACACGAATACAACTGGTACGCCATATGTTTCAGTTGATACTAGAAATGGTATTCGTAGACAAACATTATTAGAAACAAATCAATCAGAAACAGAAATTGATATTTCTAAGAGTAAAGATTTACAATTAAGTTTAAAATCTACCAATAAAGAGGCAGCTGCAATTACAAAAATTGATCATGCTGTTGAATTACCGGCAGGTGTTACTATTGCGAAAACTTCCCTAGATGCGGGATGGAAATTAGAAAATGGTATTGCAAAATATACAAGATTAGTCCCTTCTTCTACAACGATGTTTGCTAGTGGTGATAATACACAAAATGAACTGTTGTATTTAAATGTAAGTAATGGTGGAACACCAGCAGAATTTTTAACGGGTAAAAAATTAACGTTTAAAGATAATGTAACCTATACGGACAAATCAGAATTTAAAAATACTACTTCTGATAATGTAACAGTAACAGTTCGTGCTGTAAATCCTAAAAAATCTATTGGTGGTTCTAACTCTGGAAGTGGTTCAAATCCAAATAATGATCCAAATAATACCAATAATAATCAGACTAATCCAAATGGAAATAACAGTGGAACTGGTGGTAGCACAGTACCTACTAAGAGTGATGTTCCAGTAGGAATTTTTAATACTACAATGGAGGATAATAAATCTCGTGTCGTTAATATTGCAATGCCTTATATTAATACAAAAACAGAAGATACCCGAATTATTCAATTATCAGGAGATTATGGTGATTCACACGGTCCTGCAAGTGTAAAAGAAGTTGAAATTTCGATTGATAGTAATATTGATCAAAATCGAGCGATTGAATTTTATGCGATTTGGACTCCGACAGATAAAGGGAAATCTACCTTTGTTAGTTATCAAGATAATCCAGAAAGTTTAGGATTAAATTCTACATTGACTTTTGAAGTATACTCTGTAACGAATGGAACAGAATCAAAAATTGGAGAGGTATCACTTCGTAAAGGAGATGTTGCAGACAAAGTAGCCTTGCCTGATGGTACTACAACCGTGAAGTTAAAACCAAAAGGAAATATGCCATTAGAAACTGCTGGACTACAAGGTGTTGGTTTATTCTTAAGTCAAGATTTAAAAGGATTAGAAGCAGCAAAAAAATTAGCTAAGGAAGGAAATAAAGTTGAAAGTATCGTTACAGCATCTGTGTATACACATGGATATGAAGAACCAAAAGTTGCTGTATCAAAAACAACCTTTGCATATTCACGAGATGCGATTAAGCTAGTCCCTACAACAAACCCTATTACTACTACTTTAGCGGGTAACTTAACTCAAGAACTTAGTAGTAAATATGAAGTCTATGAGTATTCACCTAATGGATTAGGAAATCGTATCTATTATAAACAAATCTGGAATCGTAAAACGTATGTTTATTTACAAGAAATTGCTGCTAAAAATGCGAAATTACTTGTAGAATTACCAGATGGATTTAGTTACGCTGGAAATGATAATTCTGTAAAAACTGTAGAAAATTATAATAATTCAGGAAAAACAGTTTTAGAAGTAACACCATGGAGGCAGCATTCAGGGTATACATTATCTCCAGATTTACAATTTAAGGTAGATAATTGGGTGCCAGCAGGAAAATATCCTATTAAATATACGTTAGTTTGGGATGAAGATGAAAGAGTAGTTGGGATTAATCCAAATAATGATTATGATGGCACAAATGCAAATATCACAAATACGAGTTCCTTTACATATGAATTACCAGTAATTAATAACTCGGCAACTCGATTAATTACACAAGTGACGGATCAACCGACAGATTCAAGTACTTATTCAACAGGAGCCTATAACTTAGCTCCAAATGATGAAGTGAAGTATCGTTTATCATTAACAAATAATTCAAATGTTGCTACTGGAAACAATGTAGTCATTTCAACATTACCACGTGTATCTGATAAAAATATTGTATTAAACTCTAAAAATCGTGGGTCACAATTTGATGTTCATATGACTGCAGCAGCGACAGTACCAGAAGGTTGGACTGCGTATTATTCAACTACATCAGTATCTGGAACAGCGGTTGAGTTAGAAAAGACTATTACACTAACGGCAGATCAAATTACAGATTGGTCAACCGTAACAGCAGTAAAATTTGTTTCTAATCAAGATGCTTCTTTAAAAGTGGGGTCAACTGCAGCATTTTATCTTCCAGCCAAAGTAAGTAGTACTGCTACGAATAATCAAGTTGCCGTTCTTACTTCAGCAGCACGTACAGATGGACAAGATACATTTAATGAAACAAATCCGGTTCGAATTTCAATTAAAATTGAAGATGTTAAAAAAGGTGCCGTTAAGGTAGCGTATGAAAATAAAGATAATGTTTCTATTAAAGATACTGTGACTGCTATCGAAAGTCGTGCCTATAAAAAAGGGTATGATGTGGATACTCAAGAATATAAACCTGATACTCTAATTGGAAAAGATGGAAAAGAGTATTACTTTGTAAAAGTAAAGGACTCCTCACCAAGTCCAACAGGTACAATTGATAGCCCTGAAGTTACTGTAACTTATGTGTATGATTTACTATATGATGAAACTGAAGAGAGTCATACTGTTACACGTACAATTAAGTATATAGATGCAGCAGAAAAAACAAAACAAGTTGCTGATCCAGTTACTCAAACAGCAACAATCAAACGAGTAAATAAAGTGAATCGAAAAACTGGGGAAAAAATAGAAGGTACATGGAGTACTGCAAATTGGGATGAAAAAACATCACCGAGTGTAGAAAATTACAATGCACCAAATCGAGAAAAAGTAGGGATAGTTCCAATAACATCAACAACAAAAGATGTCACAGAAATAATTGAGTATACACAAGGTGTAGATACAAAAACAGTAGCAACAAAACAAACGGTAACGTACGAAGGAGCAGGAAAAAGCACACCAGCGCCTAACGAACAAACAGATTACACATTCACTGGAAAAACAAACAAAGTTACAAACGTAACAACATGGAATGAAGAGACACATACTTATGGAGTCGTAACAACACCAAAAGTAGAAGGATACTATGCGGATAGAGCACAAGCAGGAGGAAAAGAGGTAACCCCAACAAACCCAGAAGCAAGTGATAAAGTAGTATATAAACCATTAGGAAAAGTAATCTTAGTGGACGAAGATGGAAATGAAATACCAAACACACCAAAACCTACTTATAAAAACAATCCAAAAGATCCAACAGTTGGAGGAGAAACACCAATTCCAGAAATACCAGAAGGATATGAAATCAAACCAAAACAAGACGTACCAGGATTCAACCCAGAAGGGAAAGTAGTCACTCCACCAAAACCAGGAGAAGACACAAGAATCGTATTAGTGAAAGTAAATCAAAAAGTAACAGTAACGTATGTTGTTGAAGGAACAACTACAGTTCTTCATACAGACAAATTAGAAGGTAAATCTGGAGAAGCAATTAACTACTCAACAGCTACAAAACTTGCTGACTTGAAAGTACTTGGATATGAATTAGTAACTGATGGATTTACAACAGCGACAGATAAGAACTTCGATAAAGATACAAAAGTTGATCAAAACTTCGTTGTAACAGTGAAACCAAAAGTTGTAGACATTTCACCGTTTGATCCAACTAACCCAAACGATCCAAATACACCAAAACCAGGACACCCAATTGATCCAGAAAATCCAACTGGACCAAAATGGAGTGAAGAGCTAATCAAGTCATTAGACACAACTAAACATGTTAACCGTACAATTTCTTACGTGAAAGAAGACGGAAGCAAAGTTGAGTACTTAGACAAAGATGGAAACAAATCTACAGCTGATGTAACTGACAAAGTGACATTTACTCGTGGCTTGAAAGTTAATGTCGTAACTGGTAAGATTGTTGATCCTAATGTAGCTTGGATATCTAAATACACTACATTTGAAGCTGTGAAATCACCAGTAGCTCCAGGATATGTTCTGAAAGCTAACCAAGATACACAAGGTGGATTAGTAGAATCTAACGGTTCTCAAGTCAATGCAACTACAGGATTAACTGAAAACTCTAAAGATGAAACTATCAAAGTAATTTACGTTCCAGTAGGAAAACTTGTACCGAAAGTACCAGAAGGTATAACACCACCAACTCCGGTAACACCAACACCATACGAAAACGTACCAGGTGAACCAGGTAAAGTTGTACCACCAAGTCCAACTAAGCCACAAGATCCACAAAATCCAAATAGTCCGAAAGTACCAGTGATTCCTTACATCCCAGGAACAACACCACATGTGCCGAAAGATCCAACTGAACCAGTAGGACCAAACAACCCACTTGTACCGTTGAAACCGATTGATCCAAAAGATCCATCTAAAGGATATGAAGTACCACCAGTACCAAACGATCCAACGAAGGATACTCCAATTGAGTATGTACCGAATAATCCGAAGGATGATGAGTTTAAACCAAAACCTCCTCAACCTCAACCGAATCCAAGACCTTACCTAGGTCCAAATCCAACTCCGGCTCCACAACCAGCTCCAGCTCCTCAGCCAGAGCCAAAACCAGAGCCACAACCAGAAACTCCAAAACCTGCAACACCAGGAGAAAATGGAGATAACAACGGAACTCCAACAAATAACGGAGACCAAACACAATTACGTGAATTACCAAATACAGGTACAGATCAAGAGTTATCAATCTTTGGAGCAGCAGCGAGTGCAATTCTTGCAGGATTAGGATTAATCGTTCCAGGTAAGAAAAAAGAAGAGGAAGAAGAATAATCAAGAATCAATAATTGAATAAATTCTTTCAAAAGTATTTCACCCCCGTGCAAATGTGGTTGTTCGACAAATCCTGTTTGTGAATCAAGTGGATTACCACATTAATTCTTCTAATGACAACTAGTGGAGTTTACACAAAATTCTTGATACTGACCAGAAATATTGGTTTATAGATACGATTACAAATTGAAACAGATTTCTATTATAAAGATAGAGAATAAAAATCTCCTAGAAATTAAATGCTAGGAGATTTTTTTGTTATCGTATTGCATTCATATTTCAATTCCGCTAATATGATGGTAATAAGGAGGGGTTTGATGTCAGAGGCAGGTCATAAGTTTTTAGCAAAATTAGGGAAAAAAAGATTACGTCCAGGAGGGAAACGTGCAACAGATTGGTTAATCGAAAATGGTGCATTTACGCCAGAAACGAAAGTGTTAGAGGTTGCGTGTAATAGAGGGACTACAGCAATTGAATTAGCTAAGAAGTTTGGTTGTCAAATTACTGCGGTTGATATGGATCAGCAAGCATTAGAGATTGCGAAACAATCAGCGATTAAAGCTAATGTTGGGCATCTTATTCATTTTGAACGAGCAAATGCGATGAAGTTACCGTATAATTCTGAAACGTTTGATGTAGTGATTAATGAAGCAATGTTGACAATGCAATCGGATCAAGCTAAGCGTAAATGTGTAACGGAATACTTGCGAGTATTAAAACCAAATGGAGTATTACTCACTCATGATGTTCTGCTCAAGGAATTTAAGGAATCTGTAAGACAAGAGTTATCTCATGCAATTAATGTAAATGTGGGCCCTTTAACTGAAAGTGGCTGGAAGAGTGTTATGAGTGAATCAGGGTATGAACGGGTAAAGATATTAACTGGAGAAATGACGCTCATGAAAGTGTCAGGAATGATCTATGATGAAGGATGGATAGGCACTATTAAGATTTGTCTAAATGCGTGTAAAAAGGAAAATCGAAAACAATTCTTAACAATGTATCGAATGTTTGAAAAAAATAAAAAAGAACTAGGATTCATAGCAATGGTTAGCTATAAACCAGAATTGTCAACTTCTAGGGATATTTCGTATAAATAGGACTATGATTCGTGTTGAAATTGTTCAGTAGGATTGGCACTGGGGAATGTACACGGTATCGAGTAGGGGAAGAAAATAAGGATATTTCAAGACGACTTCGGTCGTCTTTTTTGATGCAATAAATACAATAGATATCTTTTCTCAAAAAATAAAAAAAGTCAGTATAGAAAAATATTTTTCGCCATTTTTTACGTATATATAGGTGAAGAGACAAATAAAGGAGGAATCAATATGAAAATCAAACCAACAAACGACCTGCTCTTCAAAAAAATGATGACAACAACAGGAAAGGAATATATTCTGGAAGACTTCATCGAGGCAGTTACAGGAATGAAGTTAAAAAATGTTAGACCGACAAATCCGTATCAGATAGAATCTTATCAAAAAGAAATCGAAAATCTGAACCCTGTTATGTATAGTACGATTGTTGATGTAGCAGCTACTACAGAAGATGGCATGGAAATTATAATAGAAATGCAACTCTATCAGCATAAAGATTTTTTTGAACGTATCTTTAACTACATGGCAACAACATATACTCAAAACTACAAAGTAGAAAGCGCAAAATCGATTATTTCTATTGTTGTTACCAATTTTACAGTATTCCCAGAATTTCAAGAAGGAAGAGTCGAGATTGGATTAACCAACTTGGCTTGTCATCGAGAAATTAAAAATAAAAAACACCAACCTTATTGGCGAATCTATTTAGTAAACTTAACAGATAAAGCCATTCTTGAAGGAGAAAATACAGATTTATCAGAGTGGCGAGACTTTCTAAAAAATGGTATAATTAAACCAGAATCAAGTAGAGGATTAAAAGAAGCACAAAAAATAGTGAACTTCTCAAATCTATCAGGTGAAGAACGGAGGCTTGCAGAATTAATGGAAAAATATGAAGACGTATACTATCAAGTCATGAAACACCAACTTGAAGAAGGAATTGAACAAGGAATTGAAATCGGAGAAAAACGAGGAATGGAAAAAGGTGTAGCTCTCGGAGAACGAAAAGGGCAAGTCATGATCTGCTTCAAAATGAATTTACCAATGGAAGAAATTCAAAAGCATACAGGATTGTCAGTGGAAGAAATTGAAGCGTTTAGGAAAGAAATGGAATAGTAGTAACAGGAAGGACAGTCATCATAGATAGGCTGTTCTTTTTTGTTGTTTGACAAATCCTGTTGGTGAATCAATTTGATTACTACATTAAGCCTTTGATTGTCGACTAATTCAAAGAAACGATGAATTAAAAGTTCATTTTAATGGATTTGAAGAAGAACAAGACTTAACATTAATGGGATTTTTAGAATTAGAGAAGTATAATAAAGATAAGATACAAGAATACAACAATGTTAGATGGATTGAGTTTTTTGGAAATCAACCTTATACTCAAAGCCCTGAAAAAATATTAGAGCAAGCGGATCGAATTGTGAGTCGAATAGACTGGACCAGGGAGGAAAGAAAAATGTACGATGAAAGAACACGCTATCTCCAAGCCTATTCAAGTTTTTTAGCAACTATAGAAAAGGAAAAGAAAGATGCCATAAATCAGGCTATGACAGAAGGGAAAGCAGAAGGAAAAGCACACGGTATCGAATATGGAAAAAAATGATGATTATCAGTTTGATCAAAGATGGACTTCTCTCTAAAGAAGAAGGTGCAAAACGATTAAGTATATCTCTAATTGAATTAGATGAGTATATGGGTGCTGGAGAATAGAAGTATTAATCAGAACTATCTTGATACTAAAATGCTGAAGATTTAAATACAGAACTACAATAAGTGTAGGATTATACAGAAGTAGAAATTGACTTTATGGAAAAATCGTAGAGTTAAGATAAAATTGAATAGTACTAACAAAAAGGATAGTCGTTGTATTACGTCTGTCCTTTTTGTGTGTTTAGAGGTTTAATTAGAGGTTCATTCTTAAATTTACAGTTTAATTTCTTTTAATTATATTTTATAAGAAGATTATGAGATACATACCAATTCAAATTTATATTTACAGAATGCTCATTTTTTTACATATTATTAGTATTGCATTATACTTAAATAAAATATTAATAAAAGAGGTGAATTAAATTGAAGATAATTGAATTTTTAAATGGAGCATTTCCTGCGGCAATTATTTCTGGAATTGTAGCATTTATTGCTTTATCAACAGCGTATAGACGTTCGTTAGATTTAGAGTCAGAGTGGAGAAAAACATTGTTTAAAGCAGCTGGTTCAGAAGAAATAACAATGGAAGAAGTTCAGTTGCTAAGAACAGCGCTAAGGTATGGAAAAGTAGATGGTTCGAAAGTTAAAATCTATTCATTTTTTTGGTTTACGAATCTTGTAATAGATTTTTGTGATCATTTGAGAAAAAAGAAAAAATCTTTCTTTAAAAATAGATATTTATTAAATGATGAGGAGCAAGAAGTCATTCGTATTTTTATTAGATGTTTATTAAAACATAATTGGGAAGTTAATGAAAACTTGAAAGCGAAACTTTTGAGAAGAAAAATTGATGAAACAAAATATATGAAAGAATCTTATGAAAAAGCTTGTGAAGAATATAAAACAATGAAAAATGGAACATTTGATTTTAAAAAATATACAGAAAATCAAGGGGAAGATAAGGAGGGAAAGGAAATGGGAAAAAATAAAAGTCGAGCAATAATTCAATTTGTTAGGGTTAGTTCATTTATATTATTATTTATTATACTTACTGTACGATTTCTCAGTGAGTGGTGCAAATGGAACGTAAATATTTCAAACGAAACAATCGGATTTGCAATTATTGTTGCATTGATATTTTTCTTTTTAAAAGAATGAGTCTAAAAGCGGCAGTTTATTAACTGATGATTAACTGTAGAATTAAACATAAAAAATAGTTACTTTAAGATTAATTTATAGCCTACTCATTTAGTTGTAGAAAGAGAAAAGATTGAAGATATCCAAGAAAGTTGAATTGGAATCAAAAGAAAGGGAGAAAGAAATGAATACGAAAGAAAATATCTTAGAAGTATGGATAATGGTCGAACATTTGTCAGAAGGTGATATTAGGTTAAAAGATAATAATATACAGCTGATTGAGTTCCCAAAAGATAATAATTTTTATTCTCTGTTTTCTGAGGCAATATCAAAGAAGAGGCTGAAGGATTTTCAAAAAGGTGGGATAGTATTATACCTTGATATTTTTAAATTTGAAGTGATTGTTTCGTTACTGAGAGAAAAATTTAATCTTAAAAAGTTGGAAGAAGAGGTAAATGTTGGAGATAAATTCTCATTTGCTCTTTATTTTGATAAAAATCTCCAATTAGTTGATAGCATGACTTTTTTTACAGCTAGTAACTATATTTTGAAAAATAAATGTGTTCCAAAAGAAAAAGATTTTTTGGAATATGAAGAAGAAAATAAAAATTATATTAAAGACTTGTTTAATTACTCCGACCATAAAAATTATGTTGATTTTTTTAATGATGCCTTTAGAAAGTTAATGAATAAATATTCACTTAATCTTAGAAATTGTAGAATGAAAGTATTGACTAATTTAGAGGCAGATGCAATAAATTTACATTCTTTTTTTATGAATGATTTAGAAAAGGCGAAAAGTATAACAACTGAAAATCTTGATCAATATTTATTAGGGATAAAAAAAGATAGAATTAATCTTGATAGCAGAAAAGATAGGGATTCTTTTAATCCAAATATATTTTGGAATATTTTACAACCTAAAAATTATCCAATAGCTAGATTCCCAAGTAATCCTAACTATGCTCTTTCTTTTATGCAACAAGTTGCTGTAAATTTAGCGATTGGATATGATGATGAAAAAATCCGTAGCGTAAATGGTCCACCTGGTACAGGAAAAACGACTTTGCTAAAAGATATATTCGCTGAATTGGTTGTAGAACAAGCAAGTGAAATTGTAGAATTGAAGTCAAAAGAAATTAAAGATAAAGTTTTCAATTTTGAAAATATAGTAATTGGTAAAATACCAAAATCAATAGCTGATAAAGGAATTCTTGTTGCGAGTTCAAATAATGGAGCAGTTCAGAATATTGTTAATGAATTACCATTAATAAGTGGAATTGATGAA
This sequence comes from uncultured Granulicatella sp., assembly GCA_963535215.1. Taxonomy (GTDB): domain Bacteria; phylum Bacillota; class Bacilli; order Lactobacillales; family Aerococcaceae; genus Granulicatella. The sequence goes on from CAUSWE010000035.1 coordinate 15,319, forward strand.
ATGTTTATTGAAGAATTGAGAAATGCAGATTATTTTTGGAATATTTCAAATTCTAATATTTCAGTGGATAAGAATCAGTGTGAAAAAGAAGAAAAGTTCTGGGGATTGTTTTCTTTGGAAGGTGGCAAAAAGGATAATATGAATAATATCCTTACTTCGTTAGAAGAGGTTATCAATGATTTAAAAAATAATTATGTATCTAATAAGAATGTCTATAATGACTTCAAAAAACAGTATGAATATCTTCTTAAATTTAAACAAGAAAAACAAATTTTTTGCGAAAAATATCCACTATTAGAAAAGTTGAAAGTGGATTATGATTACTCTGTTTATCATTGTCACCAGCTGAAAGAAGAATTTGAAAACGAGTTAAGAATTATTGAAGGAGAATATATAGAGCTTCAAAAACAATCAAATATCAGAAAAATTCAGATTGAAGAAGAAGTTAGGAATACTGATGAAAAAATAATTCATAATTTAACGGAACAGAATCAAATAAATTTATCTATTGATGCGTTAAAACTACAAAAACCGTGGTTCTTTTCTGCTAAAAAAATAAAACAAGACTATAAGGAGAGAATGAGAAGTTTCTCAGAAGCACTTATTCAAATTATTGATGAAAATAGAGAATTAAATAAGTATAAACATAGTCTTGAAGATGAAATAAACACTATTCTAAAAAAAGAGAAAGAATATGAAAATAAAATTTATCAAAAGAGGAAAGATAATCAACAAATAGTTGGAAAAGAGTTAGACAAAATTAAAGAAATAGATGAAAGTATTCAATTGTTATCTAAAGAGATAAATGCTGCAACAGTAAAAGTTTTGGACATGAATGCAGATTATAATACACTTCAAATGGATAATCCGTGGTTTGAGAAAGAATATAGGTGCCTTCAATCAAGATTGTTTATTGCTGCATTAAAACTTAGAAAGCAGTTTTTATATGAAAATATTAAAAGTATACAAGCAGCACAAATCATATGGAATAAACAAAAAGAATATCTTGATAATAAGAAAATGATAGAAGAAGCATGGAATTGGATGAATATGGTAATACCGGTTATTAGTACTACGTTTGCAAGTGTTCATACAATGTGTAAAAATTTAGGTGAAAAAACAATAGGATATTTATTTGTTGATGAGGCTGGTCAAGCATTACCACAATCGAGTGTGGGTGCAATATTTCGAAGTAAACAAGTTATGGTTGTAGGTGATCCAGCTCAAATAAAACCTGTGCTTACATTAGATTCTGCAATTCTTCGTATGTTAGGTGAACATTATGGTGTTTCTAAGGAATATCTATCTGATGAAGCTTCTACTCAAACTTTAGTGGATGATATTAGTAGATATGGTTTTTATAATGATGATAAATGGATTGGGATTCCACTTTGGGTACATAGAAGATGTAGAAATCCAATGTTTAATATTTCAAATGCTATATCATATGGTGGAAATATGGTACAAAGTACAGATACTCCAGGTAAAGCATTTTGGTTTGATATATCTGGAAATGCGATAGATAAATATGTTAAAGAACAAGGAGAATTTTTAAAAAATAAAATTTCAGAATTAATGGAGCAGAATCCAGATATAAATGATAAAACAAAAAAAGATACTATATATGTCATTACTCCATTTAAAAATGTTGCATATTGCTTATCACAAGAACTTAAGAAAATCGGATTTACACGATATGATGAAAAAGGGAAAGTTACGAATATTGGTACTGTCCATACTTTCCAAGGAAGAGAAGCTCCGATTGTATTTTTTGTTTTAGGATGTGATGAAAGAAGTATAGGAGCTGCTAATTGGGCTGTGGGTTCAGCGAACCCCAATATTCTGAACGTAGCAGCTACTAGAGCAAAAGAAGAATTTTATATTATTGGTGATAAACGTTTATATCTTGGTATAAAAAGTACTATTATCAATGAAAGTTTTAGGGTTCTTGATAGATTTAACTCTAGTAATTATTCAAATTGTACAACTAAATAGAAGAGTTAGATAATGGACTAGTTGAAATTTAAAATAATAGTTGTTTAGAATTGCTTAAATTGTAACATTAAGTGAGTCACGTTATTTTCTAAAAAAGTCTAAAATATGATAGAGTAGTACTCGTTTTTAAGGTCGTTAGGATGTGCTTATTAAAAGGTAACACATCCTAACGTTTCTTTTTGTTACTTCTTAAAATTGTGTTATACTAGCGATAATAAATAGTTATCGTTAGGAGAGATTCAATTGAATCTAGACATTTTT
>CAUSWE010000036.1:0-17551 GCA_963535215.1 uncultured Granulicatella sp.
ATCTTGAGTGATTGTTACTGTTGGTGCTTGCGCTTCTTTCAACTTCGCTGGAATCACTTTATTCTCGTCAGTTTCCGCTGGAAGTTTTCCTTTTTCTGTTACTGTAACTTTTCCTGTTTGTACTGTATCTTTCAGTTGATTATTCTTAATTGTGATTGTACCGTCTTTAACATTAAACGTTCCGTCAATTCCATGTACGGTAACTACTGAATCGTTTGGATAATTAGAATTATCATGACGTTTAATTTTTAACGTTACGTCTCCCGTTGTTTTGTCTTGTGCGTTAACCGTAACATTAGGAGCTGCTGGTGCGACTTTTAATGTTACAGACGTAATTTCTTTAGAACCATCATTGTAAGTAATTGTTACTGGTACATTTTGTTCGCTGTCTGGTGTTAAAGTTGGTTTTCCATTCGTAAATCCTACCGAATTAATTCCAGCGTTTGCATAAGCTTTATGAACATTATTATCTGTAACACCTGTAATACCTGTTGTTCTTGATAAATCAGTTTCTGCGATTGTATCTGTTGGTTTCTTAATGATGTCTACTTTTGTAACTTCATGTGTTGTTAAAGTATGTGTTCCTGCATCAGATACTGCTTCAACATCACCTTCGCCTTTGCTTGCAGTTGCTGTTACTGTAGTATTTACCAAGTTACGTGGAATTTCGATACTTCCGTTATGAATGCTTACTCCATTAGGTTGTCCTGTTACTTGCCATCCATTTTGAGCATCTTTTGTTACTACAACACTTCCTGATTTTAGAGGAATTGTAATTTTATCCCCTGAATTTGTAGAATCTGGTGTTACTTTTACATTTCCATTTTGCCATTGTGAAATAGTTGGTGCTGCTGGCATTGCTTCTTTCACAGCTACATATACTTTAACTTGACTTCCTTCTTTACCTTGACTATCTACTGCCGCTAAAGTAACTTCGTATACCCCTGCTGGAGTTTTTCCTGTAGTCGCAGGCAAGCCAGATACAACTTTTACATTTCCTGTTCCAAATGGTTTATTTTCATCTGGTGTCACACTATCTTCTGCATCTGTTACTGTCACTAAATCTTTTAACAAGTCGGCTGTCAACGTTATTCCAGAATCATAAACTTTTCTATGAGTTGCATCTTTTCCTGTATCACCTTTTACATTAATAGTAGGTGCCGTATTCGTCACACCAACTACTTTCCACTTACCTGTCTCACTTGGTTCTTGACCTGCTTCTGGTTGGTTATATACACGAAGTCCTAATCCACTACCATATGATTCAGTATTATCTCCGTTTGCATTTTCTTCTTTAATATGAAGTTTTGCCGTTCCACTTTGTTCATTTAGAGCGATACGAATATTATTCTCTGAAGGATTAGTTGTGCTTGGAGTAGAAGTAATTGTTCCGACATATCCATTTGCATTCGTCACTGTTGCTGTATCAGTTCTTGTTGCTTCTGTATGCCATCCATCTGTTCCACGAACAAGTACAATACTGTTTACTTTATCCCCTGTTTCTTGATTATTATGGAATCGCAATTCAACTCGTTTAGCATCATGTGGCACTGTAATATCAATATGCTTACTACCTGCAACTGTTGACGCTACTGAGTAATCTCCCATTTCAACTGCTTTATTGTCACTTCTAGTTGAAACTGTTCCCCCTGCGACTGTATTCTCTACTGTAATCGCTGGTGGTGTTGTAGTTTCGCCGTTTTTAGCGACTGATTGACGAAGTTTTACAGTAGCAGGAAGCGTAGCTGTCCATGTATTACCATTGATGGTTACTCCGCCATTATTTTCACTAGAAAGAACGGTATTATTCTCATCGTTCAAATGAACTTTGACCACTCTATTAGTTGCATCAAATCCGCCTAAAGTACCACTCAATGTACGGCTAGTTGAAGTCACTGTTGCTGTATCAAAGGTTGGTTTTTGAGGAGTAACTTGTTCACTGTTGCTGTTATCAGAAACTAAAGAATAAGTAGTTGAATCTTGTCTTGTTCCAGTATCAGTTTTCACTGTTTTTTGATAATTTCCTGAAACAACCACATTAGCTGTCAATTGTTGACCTAAAGTAACTGGATTTCTATAGTCAGCTTCAGTGAAAGTTGTACTTTCTGTTCCTGCTGCTACAGTTTTTTCTGCAACTACAGTGCCAGCAGCATCTTTTAATTGTACTGTTACAGTTGATCCTGCCGTCAACTGTGCAGCTGTTGGTAAATTGTTTACAGTAATCACAGGTTTAGTGCCTGCCTTACCTTGGAATTGATTTGCAGTTAGTCTTGGTGCTTGTGGTTTAACATCTAACGTTACTTTAATGTTTTGATCACTGTGACGATTCACGTATCTTTCTTCACGAGTGTCCAATACACCATACCCATACCAAACATTGACATTTTCTTCACGTCTTCCAATTTTATCCTGTGATTTGTTTACTGGGTTAGGAGAATTATACCCATTTCCCCATCCAATAATAGTACCACTTGGGTTAGCTAATGTACTACTTGGTTTTACATAATCACTAGCACTTGTTTTCGCAAATGCACTACCAACTATTGTTTCTACAGAATCTTTTCCATCCTCATACTTCGCTTCATTTCCATAAGTATTGAACGTTACTGATTTTTCAACGGTTCCTGCTCCATTCGGATAAGTTACAACGATCGTTTTAGTCGTTATACCTGCTGTTGTACTTGGACTAGCTGGATTTCCATCTTTATTTCCATCTTTAAATTTAATAGTTGTACCATCTGGTTTGGTTCCACCTTCAAATTCTACATAGAAATCAGCTTCAGCAAGTTTCTCATGTCCACCTGTTCCCCATACACTTGACGTCAATGGTTGCCCAACGATTTCGTTGTATTCTTTCACTTCTTTGCCGCCTACCTTACGAAGTGTTACTTTCGGATACACCGTGACTGGAACATCTACATTTATCGCGTTATAACCTTCTGCACTAACCGTTACAGTTTTAGTCGTATCCCCCACTGCCGATGTTGTAGGTCTAGAATTGTCTTTCCAAGAGGCAGTTAAACCAGCAGGCATTTCTACAAAATTGCTTGCAGTAGCTACATTTGGAATAGTACTATCTTTAATCGCATAAATCGACTTAGCTTTCACAGCAGCTATAGTGATTGTTTTCTCACCCTTATTCCCATTTTTATCTAGGACTCTTACTGTAATTTCTTTTTTAGTAGCTGCGCTTATTGTTCCTCTGATTAATTTATTTGTTGAATCGTAAGTTAGACCTGTTTCCCCATTTGGTAATGAAACTTTAATATTTGTATCGTCTACACCTACTCCTGCATCTGATAAACCAAGAGGAAGACTGAACTCTTTTCCAACTTCTACAAGCGTATTGTTCAACCCAATTGTTGGGTTTGTGCTCTCACCATTTTTAGAATCATTAGTATCATTTTCATCACTTGAAACTTCTTGGGCAACTACTTTTGCTTGAATTTTTGTTTGATCTTTAACGACTTGATCTTCCAAGGTAATTTCACCAGTAGTTGTATTAACACGAATTCCTTCTTTCGCTCCACTTGTGATACGCCATTGATTATCAGTTCCCTTAGTAGCGATAACCGTTGTTCTATCTTGAGGAGTTTTCGTCACATCCCCATTATCTTCTAATCGATTATTATCCGTTGGAGTATATGTCACTTCGACTTTATTGACATTTCTTTCATTCGCTGGAGTTACTGTTACATTACCCTTATTATCTGGAGTTACTGTTGGTTTTGTTGGTTTAACAAGGAATGTTACGTCTTTTTCGATTGACTCTGGAACAAAAGTTTTCACACCATTGATTGTATAGAGACCTGCAGACGGGAATTTAACAACTGCTTTATAACCCGTCACTCTACCTGGTTCACTAAGCGCTGTTTCTCTAGTTACTTCCACATTGTCTTTCTTCCATTTGAATGTCATTCCACTTGGATAAACTGTAGAGTCGTTCGCTGTTGACACTGCTAATTTTACATAATCATGTGAATCTGTACCTAGTTTAGTACCTAAAGGAACTGTTTTTGTTTCTTCTTTTGGAATAGCGTCTTCAACAGTGTACTTAAATTTGTAAGTTTCTGTATTTCCTGCAGCATCAGCTACAGTTACACTTGCTTCACGTGTTCCCGTAGTAGCAGCACTTGTAGCTGCATCATCACCTACTAGGCTAACATTCGTCCCATTAGTCATTGTTTCTGTTTTCTTGACACTTCGATCATTTGGAAGACCAGTGATATTAATAGAAGCTGTTTTTCCAGAATTATCATCCACTATGAATGTTGGATTGAACGTTGCACCTTTAAAGATAACAAAGCGGTTATCTTCAGCATTTGTTGTTAAAGCTACTGAATCGTTGTTTCCGAATTTAATTTTCACTGTCGGTTTAACATCTTCAATTTTCACTTTAACTTTTACAGTTTTAACCCTTGGATAGTTTGAAGCATAAGGTCCATGTGGATCAGCAACTAATGTCACTCTTACCTGACGTTCTACTTCGGTTCCACCACGTCCTGTTACAGTATTGTCCACCCATTCATAAGTCGTTCCTTCTGGTAATTCTTTCGATCCATTAATTGGCATTACTGCCGCTTTTGCTTGGTCGCTTGTTAATAAGTCCCCACTATTTACTGTAAGTTTATTAGTCTCATTAGCACCGACATCAAACACCGTATGAACAATTTCACCTTCACGTCTTAATTTTAACAATTCATCTGTAGTCGTTGCAGCGTATCTACCTGTTGGATAAGTTGCTCCAAAACTATATTTATACTCACCAACTCCTTTTGCGATGTCTCTAGTAAGTTCTCTAGGTATAACATACGTATCTTTTTCATCATTAGTTTTCGGCAGTGGATCTTTGAATACTTGTCGCCCATTCTCTTCTACTTCTCTTTTTATAAACCAAGTCAAACCACCTGCTAATCCATTATTTATATAATAATCATCGTCACGGAACCATCCCGCTTTAGGCTTATCAGCTCCTACAAAATCATACACCTTATTAGCAATTGGGAATGATTTATACACTTTATACGGTATTACTTTAGTCGTTGTAGCACCATTTGCAAATGTAATAGTCGCTGTAGCACGTTTATCTTGGTAATCACTATTTACATTTTCCGTTTCGAATGTAACATCAACCGTAGCACCGTGAGGTAACTCTTCTAATTGTCCGCCTTCATTTACTCGTACTAATGTTCTCTTATCATCATCCGTTAATTTTTCATATTGGATAAAGTTAATTACTGGACGTACATTTAAGTCATACCCAACTTTGAAGAATCCTAGACTTTGTTTTTCAGTTTCATTTCCTGAAGTATCTGCTGTTTTAGCGATTAATTCATAAGTTGCTGGATCAACAGTCTTAATTAGACTACCTAATACTGTTTCACCATTAGGCTTAGTTAGCTCTTCACCGTTTCTAACGACTTGAGTTTCAACACCATCTTTTTTCACCCAAACATTTAGACGTTTACGAACTTCGTTTTCTAGAGTTGTTCCAGTTGTTGGGTCTGCTGATCCTGTTGCTGGAGTAGCTGTGTTTCCAGTTGTTCCTGTTGATGAAGTAGTTGTTGCTCCTGTTCCTAAATCATCACGGTCATAGTTATCTGTTACTTTTACAAGTGAAGATGCTGTGATAGAAGTATCTGTTAATCTTGGAGCATCGTCTGCTGAAGTTCCTAATTCATTCGAATCTGAGCGTTCTACTACTGGTTTTACTGGATCAATCGGTACAAAGTATAAGTTTACAACGTTTGTAGTTGTATCTTTTGTTTCATTATTACGTTCTCTTAAAGAGCCTGGATTAACCCATTTTGGACGTAAGTAAACTTGCGCTTTATGAATCGAATCTCTTCCACCTACTACATTGTTCAATGTAAATCCTGGCAAACCATTTGCTGCTTCAATTGTTACATTTTGAAGAGTTGTACCTGTTCCGCCAGCTTTACCTTCCTCAACTTGTTTTGTGCCAGATTTCTTAACAGTACTACCTCCACCTTCACTAGATTCCACTACATCCATAACATTAATGTAGTTTCCATCTTTAAGGAAGGTATTACCAGGTCCCATGCTGAAGCCGTCTTGACCTCTTTCACCTTTTAATTTATTGACACCTTGAGTTGCAACAAATGATGGGTTTTCTGTATGGTTTACAGTCCATCCTTCACGTAAATTTAAAATATTCAACGCATCATTAAAGTTAAACGACTGACCTTTCGTTGCATCATAGTAATAAATTAAACTACGGTTTCCATTTACACGGTTATCTGACGTAGTATTTGACCATGCGAATCCTTTATCTGTATCACGACCCGGAACTTTTAGCCCTTCGATATTTTCGAATTTATAGTCTTTTCGAATATCCGCAAAACGAGTAACAAATCCTGCACCGTTATCCTTATTCGGTGCTGTTTGAAGCCAACCACGTCTCTTATCTTTGGTAATTACGATTTCCCCAGTATCAGAGATTTTAATATCATCATCACTTAGATTTAATCCAGGATTAGCCTTTCGTAATGCAATACGAATACCAGTTTTTTCTGCATCGTTTAACGTTTGATCATTAGCTTGAATAATACGGTTTGTTGAGTTTTCATTGATAGTTAATCTTCCTGTAACAAGTTCTGAAGCACTTGCATCTGAAAGCGTTGATATCTGCCTATGTTCTACTCTCGTAACTGCATAAAGTTCTTCACCCGCTTCTAACCCATTTGGACGCGCAGCTGCATAATCACTAGGTTCAAAGATCACGCTCGTACTATTAGAACCAACTGCTTTTTCTGCTAAAACTGTATTAGGGTCTTTACTACTATACAATCTTACATATCGATTTGACTCTCTGTTAACAAAACCAAAGCCGTCTCCTTTAGGAACAACATTAGAAACTTCAATTCTAGGTCTATTTCCTTCTTGACCATATAGAAGTTCTCCCTCAGTTGTTCTTTCTGCTGTACCTTCTACTGCTTTTTTCAATGTAGGAGTCGATGGGTTAATTGAGTAAAGTACATTCTTAGTAATCGTTTCAGGTGTAAATATTGTTCTTGATGTACTATTATTATTTGCGATTTCGTTTTCAGCATTTCTAAAGTCTACTTGAATTCCACCAGTATAGTGCCCCATACGCACTTTAACACCAGATTTAGATTCATCCGCTTGGTTAGAAGAAATCCCGTTAGTATCTTTAGGACTTTGGAACCTATAAGTCACACCTGAAGGCAAGTTACCTTTTCCTCTATCTTCTTTATTCTCAGTGTCTACAACTTTCAAATAATCTTCTGCAGCAATATTTGTAGTACTTCCTGCAACATTTATTGATTGATTATTGCTAAGTCCAATAAACGTTGAACCTTCTGCTGTATAAGTATTTTTCAACTCCATATCAACAACACGATATTTGAATCGGAATGTACTTACGTCATTGTTATCACTACCTTTTACAGAAAGCGCAATTTCATGGTCTCCTAGAGTTTCCGTATTCGCAACTGTTCCACTAAATAAAGTTTGTGAGTACTTAGCCGCTTCTGTAGCTCCGTTTTTCCCAGTTTGTCTACCTCCACTATATGGTGTAGCTGTTACTCCTGTCGGAAGTCCACTTTGAACACTGATGTTTTGAATAATACCTGAATTATCCCACGCTTTAATCGTTGGGTTGAAGTTAGCCCCTCTAAACACTGTAAAGATTGGTGTCGTAGCAGTTTCCCCTAGAGACTGACCATTTAAGGTTGCTTGAGGTTTAGAGTTATCCACTACGTTAATTGTTGCATTTTTCCTAATACTCTCTGGTGCATAAACTGTAATTCCATCAGCAGTTGTACTACCATTTCTAGAATTTGCTGGGAATGTTGCTATAACTTCTTTCGAAAGAGTTTGAGATGTTACTGGTAATTTTGTTTCGCTATTTTCATTATTCCCCCACGAGAATGTCATCCCAGTTGGGAAATATCTATCATCACTTGATGTACTTCCATTTAGGGTAGTCGCTATGAATCTATGTGGGTCACCTAATTTAGCTCCGCCAGTGTTAGATTCTGGAGAATTTTTCAATAATACATCAGCAATAATGTATTGGAATTTATAATCTTTTGCATTTCCATTTGCATCTCGAACAGATACTATCGCTTCACGTGTACCAAAAGGTGTAGTTTGATCCACTACTGTATCACTAAATGTGTAATTTCCATTAGTAATTAATGTACGTGGAAGATCTTTATTATTCACTTTGTTAAACCAAACACCATTTGGAATATTTTTAACAGAAAGATTTGCGATAATTCCTGAATTATCCTCAACTCGGAAAGTTGGATTGAATGTAGCACCACGATAAACCAAGAATTTATTATCAGTTGCTGTTTCAGTTAATTTTTTCCCATTCATCCAAACCTCAGGCGCTTGTCTATCAGGGTTTTTCGCTGTATCTTGAGCAGTATCACTTGTGTCACTGTTTAAGAATGTAGCTGTTGCAGTTACTGTAGATTGGTCTTTTACAGTTGGTTCTGTAATTGTAATCTTACCAGTACTACTATCTACTGTAATTCCATTTGGACGTATTCCTTGAATTGCCCATGAGTTCCCATCTTTTTTAGCGATAACCTGTTGCGAACCTGTTTGTCCTGTTGGAACATATGAGAATGTTACTTTATCTGTATCTCCTTGTGGAGTAATGCTAACTGTACCATCTTGAGGACCAACTACTAAAGGTTTTGTAGGTTTTGTCCCTTTTGTAGGTGTTAATAATCGAGTTTGTCCATCTGGATAAGTTACTTTGATTTTATCCGTATTTCCTGCTGTTGTGTCATACTCAAACTTAACTCCAGCTCTTACTAAGTCTGGGTTAGCATTTTTAACACTTTCTAAAACTTGATTTTTTACATCAGTTTTTATTGCACCGTCTTGGACATCATTTCCTGTAAGCATACGAACAGGTGGTTCATTTGGAACTGCTGATAATACTTTAACGGTTAGCGTCTTAGCTGGAGTTGCTGATTCAGTTTTGTTTCCTACTTTATCGGTTGCATTTAATGTAACTGTTAATCCACCGTTAGGGATTTTATATTTTCCACCATCCTGGTTTAATTGGATTTTCAAGTCACCTTTAATAGTGTCTTTTTTACCGTTAGTACCTGTTACTCCACCATTTTTTGTAAATGTTGTAGCTCCATTATTATAAGCACCGGTAATTTTGTATCTTACATTTCCATTATTAGCAGCAGAAAGTTCATTCATTCCATCTCCTAATGCATCGTCTTGGACTTGGACATTTAATGATACTTTACCATCTGCACTTGGTGTTACGAATAATGTTACTTGGTTATTCTCTGGAGTTGTCGCCAAGGCTTTTCCATTTTCACCTACTTGGATTGTAGGAGCCATACCGTCAGCTCGAACTTCTTGTAAAGTTGATTTTTCAGACCTTACATCTGTATGTTTTTGGTTACTGTAATCGTAATAAGCAGAAGTTGGAATAATAGATTGAGCGTAGTATTTACCATCCTTAATTAACACATTATTAAAGACTGCATTTCCACCGCTATTTGCATTTACAGTAGCAATTTTTTCTGTTTTTGTAACTCCATTTTCTACATATTCACGGAATAATGTAATTGGATAACCGTTCGTACCGTTTGATACCGTTAGGTTTTTCGTTTGACCACGAGAGTTTGCTATATTTTCTGTGAATGTAGGGGTTTTCGGCTGAATCGCAAACTTAATATTCAAGAAGTCTGCAGACTTATCGGTAAATGTACGTTTTACTTTATATTCTACTAAACCTGGCTTATCAGCACCGTGCATCCCGATTTGAGAAGCAGATAATTTATTCCCTTCTTTATCGTAAAATTCGAATTTTTGCCCGGCAGTTGTCGCCTTAGTATTTGATGAAGGCGTATTACTTCCTACTGGAGCAGTATATTGGTGCATGTCAAAGTTACTGTTATAAGCACCCGAAGCATCATAACCTAAGATACCATCAGCGGCAAATGGTTTATAGTCGTAATTAAGTCCACCAAATCCATATGCTCCTTGCGGATATGCTGTATTATAGTGTTTTCCTTGTTTAATCAGGAACGTACCATTTCCTACTACGTGTAGCGGGAATCTGTCTGTATCATCTTGATCATAATCATGACGACCATGCCATTGTTGTGCTAAGATACGGCGACCCCATTGTTGAACACGATAACCGGCTGTATAGTACAATTTATCCATTTTCGTATTGTTCGTATTAATCGTTTTAAACGAAATAGTATACGTATCACGCCCGTGTAATTGGAAACGATAAACAGATTGTGTATTATCAGCAATCTTATTAAACATATTGTCTGATTTCTCGTTTTCACCATGAGCACCTTCTAAACGACGAGTATAATACCCTGCATAAGCAGAACTTCTAGCTAGTCCTTCTAAGCTTTCTTCCTCACGTCCACCGTTTCTTCTAATTCCAATTTCTTTCCCTGTAAGGGTAGAATTCGGATGAATACCCTTAAGTCTATTCAGCAAATCTCCAGACCCAGCTACTTCTGCTTCGTTACCATTTTGAGCTGTTTTAACAATATTAATGCTACTATTTTCTACTCTTTGTCCTTTTGGAATAGAGAAGAAGGCATACCATCTTGTTGATCCTCATGGGCAGCATTGAAAGTAATATTCCATGAATATCCACCCTCAATTTCGTTTACCTCAGCATATACTAAACGTTTAATATCTCTTACAGGAGAGTGGTTTGCATTATTGGCTACTAAACTCTCTGTAAATGTGTGGAATAAATATGTGTATTTATCGTATGGAGATGATCCTTTTGTACCATCTTCATAGTAGTACTCTTTAGCAACGTTATAGTGGTCTTTACTATCTCTTGAGGAATCTCTTTTGATATAACGAGGTTGCCCAGCTGCACGTTCTGTACGACTAGACTCATCTCCTACTGAACGTTCAGTTCCCAGAACGTTAGGTTGCTCATTCTTTTCGTTTTTACGCAAAAATCCTTCCTTAAAATTACGAGCTTCCGTTAGATTTGATAAAGCTGTCGCAAAGTCTGCATCAGATAGAACAGCATTTTCGTCAGTAAGTCCTAATTTTTCGTTTAAGTTATCGTAGTTAGCTTTGATGGCAGCTACTTTAGCAGCGTCTGCTCCATTGTCTTTTAAGAACTTAACAATTTCACGCATTTCTTCTGCTAATTTATAGTTATCAGCACCGTTTTTATATGTTGGTAATTGCTTTGGTGCAGTTTCTTTATTTAAAGTCCCTGCTTCTTCGTTTGAAGTTGTGTTTTCGCTTTCTGCTAGTTTAGGTCTTCCTCTTCTTCCAAGAGCCCTTTTAGCAAGTGTTGGTTTTCCTCTATTCGATGATTCTGCCGTTACACTGCGATCTGTTCCTGTTTGGTTCGCTTCTTGTGCTTTTTTAGCTTCTTCTGCTTTCTTTTGTTCTGCAGCTTTTTTAGCGTCTTCTACTTCTTTGATTGCTTTTTCTATTTCGCTGATTGCTGCGTTAACACGTTCTAATTGTTTGACAGCTTTGTCTTTTGTAACTTTATGGTCTTTTACCATTTCATCAGTTTCGGTTACTAATGTTTTGTAGCTCTCTTTTTTGCTTTCTTCTAGGTTTGAAAGTTTATCTTCAAGATCTGTTAATGCTGTTTGTAAATCTTTTACAGCAACTTTTTGTTCAGCATCTTTTTCATCTGCGTTATCCGCTTCGTTTGCTGCTGCAGAATCAGATTGATTATCTGCCGAAACCGCTTTACCTTCTGCGGTGCTTGTTGCAGATGAGCCTTCTCCTGCTGCCGGTGCTGGTGTAGATGGAACTTCCTCCGCTGCCGGCGTTGGTGTAGATGGCGCATCTGCCTTAGGAGCTTCTGGTTTTGTTTCAACAGTTGTAGCTGAATTTGGTGTTACTGGTGCTGTTGGTTGCGATGCTGGTGCATCAGAGGTACCAGCGCTCCCACTATCTCCTGATGCCTTTCCTCCACTACTTGTCGTATGTTCAGATTGGTGTGTATTCGGATTACCAGTCGCTGATGATACCACATTATCTGCCGCTTGCACGCTACCGTTCCCAAAGAACAATAACGATGCTATCGCAACACTGGCTGCACCAAAGTGAAACTTACGAATCGAATACTTCGTAATTTTTTCTGGTTGTGATTTATTTTTATTGAATCTAAATCTCATAATTTTCCTCCTTAAATAATTTATTCCATATAAAATTTTTTACTTCCTAAAAGAAGAATGTTTCTGAACTTTTAAATATACTTTCCTGAATATAGTATACCTCTATTATTGTATAACACATATGTTTGAGACGCAACGATTTTCCGTTGAAACCACAGCAATGTATGCGTTTTCAAAAAAAAAAAAAAATAGCCTTGACAAAATATTTTGTTTCAATTTATGCATTTTTTAGTAAATTTTTCTATTTTTCTAGCTAGAGACCTAACACGTCGTTCCCTTTAGTGGTTAGAATGAGCATCATCGCATTTTCATTAAGCTAGTTTCTTGTGAATTTTTATACGGAATTATTCACTATTTTGTAATATATTTTTCACAATCGTTATACACCGAAAGAATAATTCTTTTTATTTCCATTGAATAATAGACGTTTGTCACCATTTTTCTTTATTTATAAAAAAGGGATAACTACTCTTTTAAAGTAGTAACGTTTTTCCAACATCTGAAAGATTTGAAAATAGTTCATTTCTTTATTTCCAAAATTTTCTTGATAGTTAAATCAATTATTTTATCAATTTACCTAGCAGTAAAAAGTACGCATTATTTAACACGAAAACAAAGCTCCTAAAACATTATCACAACAACGTTTAGGAGCCTTTTTAGTTACGTGAAGTGTCAAAGAGAATTTGTCGTACAAAAGGGATTATCCCTTAATTAAATCAGTTGACATACGTCTATCATTTTAATAGAATTACATTAGATAAGCGGTGATACTCCACCATTAAGTGAGTGATAAAAAGCAAAAGGGGGAGAAATCTCCCTTTCTTTTTAAATTGAGGTTGTATGAAATTATATAATGTTGCAAATAAGTATGTAGACTATTTAAAAAATTTCAATGAAAAAGTTCCTGAAAATAAAGATTCGAAACGTCCATTTGTTGGAGTTATCTTTACTATAGATGAAAATAACTTTTTTGCACCTTTATCATCTCCAAAACAAAGCTGAAAAATTATATCAATTAGTGGAATCTGATGATACTACTCTATCCAGACATCAACTTCAAATAAAACAACGCTGCATTGATTTTATTCTATTACTTGAACAATGTGGATTGTATAAATAATTTTTACCGAACTTATTTTTTCAATCGATTATTTTTAAAATTTACCTAGCAGTAAAAAGTACGCATTTTTCGAAATGAAAACAAGACTCCTAAAACATTGTCACAACAACGTTTAGGAGCCTTTTATTTTCTATAAAGTGTCAAACTATCGATGGAATCCACAGAATGTTTAATATCCTTTAAATGTCACAAGCCATTATTTATATTCAGATTCCAACAAATCATATAATGTCAGAGAAAAGTTATCTTTATTTACTTTCATTAAAGAATGATATTGTTTTATAACACTTATTAAATGATTTACATCCGAAAAATAGTCTCTAATAAAATTATACTCTTTTACTTTTCTTAAATTTAAGCTTTGTTTACAATATTCACTCGGTTTAACCTTTGATTTTACTTTTGAATAATCGGTAAATCTCCCTTCAGAAATTATTACTAGCATTTCTATCTCAGGAGAAGTTACAATATCAACCACTTCATATTTTCCTTGAAAATCTTTTTTTATTTTATTTTTTATTTTAAAGTTTTCATTTTTTGAATCTAAAATTCTGTAAATCGTTACTTTTTCATCTAAGTCGACTCTCATATATTTTTTAAAGAAACTTTCAGCACTTCGTTCTCGAAAAACTTTTTCTTCAAATAAAGTTTCTTTTTTGATTGTTAAAACATCGTTTTCTAAAAGAATCTCCAAGATCGCTTGTTCAGCAGCACCTTCACATAAAATAGCATTTAATGTCATATCTATTTCACCTCTAAATTACCATTGAGCCTTAAAAACTTTTTTCAACTCATTAGTAGCTGAATAACTTGGAGCAGTCTTTTTTAGTAACGCATTTGTAAATAAATAACTTTTATTATTATCCCTTCTTTTGATCGTATTTGATAATTTTTCTATTGAAATTCCATTTTCTTTTCTAACAATATAAATACTATCATTTCGATCAATATAATCTAATAATTCTACATAATGAGTTGAATAAATTAATGTACCACCATTTTTATTAATGTCTTTATCTAAGAATAAAGAAATCAATGTTGAAATAATTTCACGATTAAAGTGATTT
Organism: uncultured Granulicatella sp.; assembly: GCA_963535215.1. Lineage (GTDB taxonomy): Bacteria > Bacillota > Bacilli > Lactobacillales > Aerococcaceae > Granulicatella. The sequence continues at coordinate 14,349 of CAUSWE010000036.1, forward strand.
TCTAATTCATCTATAATCAGATATCCGCCCATTTGTATCGTACGGTATGCATTTAATAGGATTCCACATCCCTTGATTGTTCCCGAAGATAATATTTTATGTAAATCAATAGGTGAGTCCATTTCTAATACTTTTTTACTTTTTTTAAATTTCAACAAAATTTTTATGGAATCATTCTGTTGCACTCTTTCAAATTTTAAGAAATCAATAGAAGGATCTAAGAATTCCAAAAATTGTTTTGGAATATCTTCTGTTAAGTTGCTCATGACATTAATATTTGTATAGCTTAACTGGTCACGATAATAAACCGGTTGAAGAAGATTAGCATTTAAGTAGGCATTTAACATACTCACATCTTTACTTAGACTGATAAATTTATTATCTTTGTTTCTGTCTTCATAAGTACAACCTTCAAAATCAAAAATTTGTTTTTTACTTCTGATACCTGTCACATCTTTTGAGTAGAATCTTTCATTTGTAATAAAATATTTTTTTTCTTGATTATATTGATCAATATCCATCTTTATTTCAGTTTCTAATTTATGAATTTGTTTCTTTCCTAAATCAGAATAAAAGAAAATTGTAAATGTTACAGCTTCTCCTAGTTCCAAATTTAAAATATTTGAATTGTGTCTTAATAAAAGTCCTGTATAAACCGAATTAATAGATTTGGCTTGTATTAAATACATCACTAAAGATAATATATTTAAGATTTGTGTTTTTCCAGAAGCATTGATCCCTGTAAAACTTAACGTTTTATTTAGATATAGATTTCCAAATAAATGATTTAACTCATGTTTTTCTTCTTGATAAACTCTTCCATCAGCAAAAAAATCTATTTCTAAATTTTGTTGAAATAAAGGTAATCCTTTAGCCATTACTCTAAGCAATTTCATATGATTCACTCCTAAATTATTATTTTTATTAGAGTATATCATTATCGAATAAAAAACTCAACTAATTACGACTTTACGTAATTAGTTGCAACGTGAAGTCAAGCCTCATTTTAATACATTGACAAATCTTTCATTTTAAATTTATACAAATCATATTCAGAGAGATGAGCAAACAATTCCCCTGCAACTTCACCTATTCTAGCGATACCAAACAAATCTAAAGCGAATTGAGGAAACGCTGATAACACAATTACTTTGTCACTTGGCTTCATATTCCCTCTTTATAACTACATCAATCATAGATTACTAAAGATTAAACGAATCGATTTACATCGATCAGAATTTGAAAGAAAAAACGCGCCAAAAATTTGGCGCGATCCCCCTAGGGGGTATTAATATATTTGTTTATTTTGAATCAAAATACATTGTAAGTATAAAGTTAATTTAAGTATATTGGATAAGTTAGCGTTTGTTGCATTTGACTTGACAATTCACGTTTCAGAATTTTATAGTGCTTTCTTCTATTTTTGAGATTTTATGCCCAGCCTCTTATCCTAGATTCCACTAGTAACTATTCTCTTCAACAGTTTGATTTTTAATAATTTTTATAATACGACTTGTACCTAAACGACTAGCGCCTAATGAGATGAATTTTTCTGCATCTTCTAAGCTAGAAATTCCACCTGCAGCTTTAATTTTCACTGAAGGCCCTACATGTTCTTTCATTAATGCTACAGCTTCAAATGTAGCTCCACCTGTTGAAAATCCAGTTGATGTTTTAATATACTCTGCTCCTGCACGAGTCACTACTTTACATAATTCAATCAATTCTTCTGTTGTTAATAAACAAATCTCTACGATTACTTTCAGGATTCTTCCTTGACAAGCTTCATGAATTTGACGAATTTCTTCTTCTACTAAGTCGAAGCGTTTATTTTTTACATCTGTAATATTGATGACCATATCAATTTCACTTGCTCCATTAGCAATGGCATCTTTTGTTTCAAAAACTTTTACACTTGTTGTTGAATATCCATTAGGGAATCCAATAACCGTACAAATCGGTAACTTACCTTCTACATACGCTGTTGCTTGTTTTACATAGCTTGTAGGAATACAAGCTGAAGCTGTTCCATAATAAATGGCATCATCTAAAATTTGTTGAATTTCTTCCCATGTAGCATTTTGTGTTAACAAAGTATGATCGACGGTTGCTAAAATTTCTTTTAATTCCATTTGATTCACCTTTCCTTAAGCGTTTTGACGGTCTTGTGCAATTAAGTTACGTAATGCTTGTACGGCAACTGTAATCGCTGCTTCTGTATCATGAACAATTGGATTTTCTAATCCTGCAGCATTTCTTTCTTGGTTTCCTACTACTAAGAATGTTGAACCAACTCTTACTCCTAAATGGCTTGCAACTACAAATAAAGCTGCTGATTCCATTTCTGAAGCTTTTACTCCAAGACGTTTCCAAGCTTCCCATTTTTGTTGTAATTCATAGCTAACTGGCATTACTTCAGGTTCATGTTGTCCATAAAATGAATCTTTACATTGTACAATACCAGCGTGAGTTGTATAGCCTAATGTTTTCCCTGCTTGTAATAAAGCTGTTACGACATCATAGTTAGCAACTGCTGGGAATTCGATTGGCGCATATTCACGAGTTGTTCCTTCCGTACGAATTGCACCTGTAGCAATCACAATATCGCCACCTTTTACATCGATATCAATTCCTCCACAAGTTCCTACACGAACGAATGTATCTGCACCACTTCTCACTAATTCTTCTAAGGCGATTGAAGCGGATGGACCACCAATTCCTGTTGAAGTTACACTAACTTTTTCTCCATCTAAGTATCCTGTATATGTTACATATTCACGGTTATCTGCTACTAATTTTGCATCTTCAAAATGTTCAGCAATTTTCGCACAACGTTTCGGATCTCCTGGTAAAATAACGTATTTACCTACATCTCCTTTACGAATGTTTAAATGATATTGTAATCCTTCTTCTGAATAATTTTGCATCTCTCTTCCTCCTTATAGGTATCATTTGAATACCTTAACTGTAAAATTATACCATAATTTTATATTTTTTGAAAACGTTCGCTAAAAAGAAAAGACTTCCTATAGTAGTATGCACATGAGACCGAAGGTCTGCTTGCGTCCTATACTACTATATCAAGGAAGTCTAATTCTATATTATTAAGCTTCTGTTGTTGCTTCCACTGTTCCGTCAGTTACAATTCCTTCCGCTAACTCTTCAGTAGCTTCAACGAATTCTTCTGTTTGAACTGGTGTAGA
>CAUSWE010000037.1:0-14925 GCA_963535215.1 uncultured Granulicatella sp.
CAACTTTTGTTTCTGTCATGAGTAAGACGGTGAAACCGTCTTGGAGTTTTCCTGTAATATCAGCCAAGCATGGCTGATATTACTAATGCTACTATGGGAAGTCTTTCGTTTATATTTTTACGAATAAATCACTAAAATAAATTCATTCACCCTCATCTTTCAAGTAGAGATGGGGGTGATTTTTTATATATTCGTCTACTTTTTTCCATATTATATAGAAAAAAATTAACTGTTTTATTAGAAAACGCTGTCGTATAATAAAGATACCATCTGATGAGAATAACTGGAGTTAGGAGGGAACGATGAGGAAAAGAGAATTAGTAAAAATTTTAGAAAAAGAAAATTTTGTTTCATTAGAACAATTAGCTAGAAAATTAACAGTTTCTACTAGAACAATTCGAGAAGATATCAAATCTATCAATCAAGAATCTTCATCTTTTAATATTAATCGTTTAAAAACTAGAGGTTATTACTTAGTAATTGAAGATATGGATCAGTATAGAATGACATTAGAGGAATGGTCAAAGGAACGTTTTGAAGGTAAAAATAATAGAATACATTCGATTATTGTATTTTTATTATTGAATAATAACTTTGTTACTAATAAACAATTAGCAGAGATTTTCTCGATTAGTATTGGACAGGTGAAAAAAGATTCTATAAAAATTGCAGAGCAATTAGAATGCGAAGGATTATTCTTAGAAAGAAAATCACATTATGGGGTAAAAATTACTGGGAATTTATATGACAAATTCAAGCTTTTGGAAAAATATTCTAAAGATTTACAATCGTATATTGTTGAAAAACTAGAGAAAATAATTACTCCTAAAATTGAATCAGAAATAACACAGTGTACAGTGCTGATTTGTCAAGCGTATCAATTGAAAATAGATGGAGAAATAGCCAAGTTAATTCAAAGATGGTTAGAGATAATTTTAATCTATTATCAAGAAAATAGTTTATCTTTAGAAAAGTTGGATATAGAAGAAATTATTGTTATAAGGAATATTTTAAATAAATTTGAATTGATTAAACACTGTGATTCATATTCTTATCTTTTGTATCAATTGTTGTTAGACTATCAATCTAATAGATTATTTCAACAAACAGAATTGAAAACGTTTTTATATATATTGTATAAAGAAGTGGATGATAAGTTTAATACAAATTTTGTGAATGATATTGATTTTATGCGAATGATTCAGTTACATATAGCTTTTATGTTAGAGAGAAAACAAGTGAATGATTTTCAGGATAATTTTATTATCAAAACTATGGAAAGAGAATTTCCGGCAATAATGAATGCTGCGATTCTTGTTGTTAAAAGAATTGAAAGTAAGTATCAGGTTGTTATTAATCAGGAAGAAATAGGATATTTAACTTCTCATATGGCAGTTTCTTATGAAAAACAAAACGAAAGTAGAAATAGAAAGTATTACAGAATTGGATTGATTTGTAGTTCAGGGGGAGGGATTGCACAATTAATGTCCTTAAAATTCACTAGAATTTTTCCAAATTCTGAAATACAAAGTTTCACAATTTACCAAAAAGATGAAATCATAGAGTTTAATCCAACATTATTATTTTCTATTACACCATTAGATTTAAATATTAATTGTCCAGTAATTCAAATCGGAGAAATATTAGGAGAATTAGATTATTTTAGCATTCAAAATAATCTTGACTTATTAACTGAACTAGGGACATTAGTGGATAGTAACGAAAAGTTTATAGATATGATATCCTCAGAGTATTTTTCAATTAATGAGTTTGAAGATTATGAACAATTATTGCATCTTGTAGCTAGAAAAATAGAAACTAGTATGAATATTCGAGGATATGAGAATTCTATTTTAGAAAGGGAAAATTATGTATCCACAGTTTACGAAAATGGAATTGCTATCCCTCACCCAATGAATATGAATAGTTCAGAAAATATTATCAGTGTAACATTATTGCCAAAACCAATATTTTATAAGCAAAAGAAAATTAAAGTAGTGTTCATGTTAGCTTTAAAATCAGGGCAAGTAGAGTTACATCAATATTTATCGAAAAAATTGTATGGACTAATGCAACATAGATCGTTGGTGAGTGAGTTGTCAAAATGTCAAAATTTTCAAGAGTTTATAAAATTAATAAAGATATATCTTTAAAGGAGTGAATTTAATGGATGAACAATTTTTGGGTAAGCTTTCCAATGCGGATGCCTTGGCTGGTGATGAAGAGGAAGTTAGAGAGCTTATTAGGAAAAGACTTAATCATTTAGAATTAAGAGAGCAAGTAGATGGTTTAGGAAGCATTATTTTTGGGAAAGTTGAAGAAAAGAATACTAAAAGTGTTATGCTGTGTGCTCACATGGATGAGGTTGGATTTTTGGTGAGAAGTGTAGATTCTTTTGGTTTACTTCATCTAATGAAGGTAGGTGGAGTACAAAATTATGGTCAATCTTATCAACATATTAGAGTTACAACAAGAGATAGGGAAAAAATACCAGGTATTACATTTGCGGCATATAAGGATAATATTGTTGATTATGTGTTTGCAGATGTAGGTGCTAATAGTCAAGAAGAAGTTGAAAAAATGGGAATTAATATAGGAGATATGGTTACATTTTCAACGAACTTCCAAAAATATTCGGCGGAAAATATATATTCTGGAAAAGCAATGGATAATCGATTAGCTTGCTATCTCCTATGTTGTTTAGCCGAAAGGTTAGAAAATGTAGATTTGCCATATAATTTATATTTTGCATTTACAAGTAGTGAAGAAGTGGGGATAAGAGGAGCCAAGACAGCTACTCAATTGATAAATCCAGATATTGTTTATGTAATTGATGTTGCTACCGCTTCAAATCAATTAAAACGAGATCATTCTAATAAACGACAAGTTGGAAAGGGACCTATGATTACCTTGTTTGACAGAACTCTTTCACCGAATAGAAAAATGGCAAATCATTTTAGAGATTTTGCATTAAAAAATCAGATACCTCTTCAAGAAGACATGTTCAATATGGGAGGAACTGATGGAGGTGAGGCCCATAAAGTAAATCAAGGTAAACCAACATTGGTTACTATTGTTCCAGTGAGATATGGACATTCTACAACATCTTTGGTTAGTTCAAGTGATGTAGATTTAATGGAAGAGTTATATTATAGATTGTTAAAAGACTTAACGGAAAAAAATATTTATGAATTTGAAAACTTTTAAGGAAGGATGTGAAATACATGAATGAACAAGAAATAATTCAAATTATAGCAAACTCTGGGGAAAGTAAAATGAAATCTTTTGAAGCGTTAAAATGTTTGAAAAATAAAGATTTTAAAAAAGCAAGGGAGCTTCTTAAAGAATCTAGATTTATTGATTTAGAGGCTCATAATGCACAAACTAAAATTATTGCTCAGGCATTAGACCCAGATGCTAAAGATGCAGTTACATTATTAATGGTTCATGCTCAAGATCATTATATGACTAGCCAACTCGCGAGAGATTTAATTGAAGCTTTAATAGATGTTTTTGAAGATAACGAGAAATAGGAGGATTTGATTATTATGAAAATATTGTTATGTTGTGCGGGAGGATTTTCAACAAACATGTTGATGCAAAATATGAAAAAAGTGGTTAAGCAAAGTGAAAAATTAAATGAATCTGATTTTGATTTCACGGCAATACCAGCAGATTCATTAGAAGGAATTGTGGAAAATTGGGATATTGTTTTGATAGGACCACAAATTGCACATAAAATAGATTTTATTCATTCAGTTATTGATCCATTAGATATTCCATGTGCAGTAATTGATAAGGATGTATATGGTCAAATGGATGGAGCGACAGTAATGAAATTAGCTTTAGTAACGTATAAAAAACATCAATTATCAAAACAAAAATAAAAGGGAGTGACTGTGATGTTTGAGAAGTTTTCAGAATTTATGAACCGTTTCTTCTTACCGCTTGCACGAAAAGTGGATAATCAACCACATCTTAGTGCTATCAAGGCAGGGATGGTTGCAATGACGCCGTTTACGATTTTAGGTAGTTTTTTTGCAATTTTACCTGCATTGCCTAATATGTTAGGAGAAGAAAATGCAATTAGTCAATTTATTATTAGTAATGCAGAATTATTTGATTTGCCAGTAACTCTTTCAATAGGATTGATTGGATTGTATGCGTGTTTAGCTATTTCTTATAATTTAGGTAAATACTATAAATTATATATTCCAGGATGTATGACTTTAGCTACGTTTGCATTTTTATTCATGGTTGCAACGTTTAACGAACAAGGCCATTTGATGTTGAAAAATTTGGGAGCTAGAGGTTTATTTACAGCTATGTTAGTAGCCTTAGCTACAGTGGAGTTATATAATTTCTGTAAAAAACGTAATTTAACGATTCGAATGCCTGAAGGTGTTCCTGATTTTGTTTCTCAATCTTTTGAACTGATTCCAGTAACTTTAATTGTAGGTGGCACATTCATTGCTTTACGTTTTGTATTTTTAAATATTATTGGAGAATTACCTCCAACAATTTTAACACGATTTTTAACTCCGTTAGTAGGTAGTATGGATAATCCTTGGGCAGTTTTATTGTTAAATTTTGCGATTTGTACAATTTTCTTCTTTGGTATTCATTCATCAGTATTCAGCCCAATTACTCGTCCGATAATGGTAGCTTTTATTGCTGAAAATATAGCAGCTATGCAAGCGGGTGAACCACTTCCTCACTTTTTTACTGCAGGAACTTCAAGTGCATTCTTTGGATTTACAGGATGTGGAATTAGTATTGGATGTATTGTTGCTTGTATGCTATCGAAAAATAAGAGATATCAACAAATCGGAAGGGTTTCTCTTTTCCCTTCATTGTTTGGTATTAATGAACCTATTTTATTTGGTGCGCCTATTATTTTGAATCCAATTATGTTTATTCCTCATGTTTTTGGTGGAGCTATTATTGGTACATTTCCAATGTTTTTGATGCACTGGGGACTTTTAAATAAACCAATTTTTGACCCACCGTACGTAGGTATTTTCTTAGAAGGATTTTTAACAAATGGAGATTGGCGTACGATTATTGTATGTGCAATTCAATTAGTAGCATCAGTTGCTATTTATTGGCCATTCTTTAAAATTATGGAAAGACAAGATGAAGTTGAAGCGTTAAAACACAATAGTAAAGAAATATTTACAAAAGATGAAGAAAATCTTTTAGATGATTTAGATTTAGATTTTTAGGTGAGTAATATGAATAAAATTGACAATATTAGAAAGTTAATAAAATATAAAGAGTTAGATGCAATAGTAATTACGAATAAAACTACTAAACAATATTTGGGAGCTGTAACAGGAAGTGGATCTATTTTAGTTATTACATTAGATGAATGTATTCAATTTATGGACGGACGATATCAGAATGAAACATGTATGATTGAGAATGTTGTTAATAAGGTGTTATCTAATCGAGATTATTTTACTCCTATTATGGATTTTTTTAAAAAGAATAATTTCATAAAAATTGGTGTTGAAAATGAAGGAATATCTATTCAAAAATATTTATTACTTTCTGAGAAGTTTGAAATTCACCAAATAGGAGAAGAAATTGTAAAAATCAGAATGATTAAAGATGAAGAGGAAATTCGTAAAATTCGAATTTCTTGTGAATTAACAGATCAAATTTTATTGCGTGTTTTACCTCAGATTAGAGTCGGTATGACAGAAAAAGAATTAGTAGGGATTATATACAATGAATGTTTTAAAATGGGTGCTGATAGATTGTCATTTGAACCTATTGTAGCGAGTGGTTGGAGAGGATCGCTGCCACACGGAAGACCTACAGATAAAGTTATTCAAAAAGGGGAGCTTGTTACGATTGATTTTGGAATAGTTTTAGATCATTATCAATCTGATATGACTAGAACCATAGGAATAGAATCTGTAGAGCAAGAATTAGAAAAAATCTATAATGTTGTAAAAAAAGCTCAACAAGCTGCTGTTGATTCTGTTAAACCTGGAGTAGTCGCAAACAAAGTAGATGAAATAGCTAGAAATATTATAACTCAAGCTGGATATGGAGAGTTTTTTACACATGGATTAGGTCATGGAATAGGAATTGGTGGAGATTATCCGATGATGAATTCCACTAGTAACACTGTTTTACGAGAAAATATGGTTTTAACTTGTGAACCAGGAATTTATATTCCAAATTTAGGTGGAGTAAGAATTGAAGATGTTGTTTGTGTACTGTCGGACAGAGGAGAAGCTTTAACAAAAAGTGATAAATCATTAATATTGGTGGGATAGAAAATGAGTCAATTTGATAAGAAGTTTGATAGGAGTATCACAGGTACTAGAAAATGGAATCCAGATTTACTTAAAGAAAAAAATCCAATAGGTAATAATATTATTGCTATGGATTTAGCTGATATTGATTTTGAATGTGCTCCTTCTATTAGGGAGGCGTTAGTAAACAGAGCCTTAATGCCAGATTATAGCTATACTTTTGTCCCAGATAGTTTCTATGATGCCGTTATAAATTGGAATAAAAAATATTTTAACTTAGATATAAAGAAAGAATGGGTACGTCTAACTTTCGGGACGATATCAGCGTTGCATAATATTGTCCAAGCATTAACTGATGTAGGTGATTATGTAATGATTCATACACCTGCTTATGCTCCCTTTGCTGAATCTGTAATTCATAATGGAAGAAAATTGATCTGTAACGATTTGATTTTGACAGAAAATCGTTATTATATAGATTTTGATAAAATGGAATCAGACATAATAAAGTATAATGTAAAGTTGTTTATACTTTGTAATCCACAAAATCCCTCAGGGAGAGTCTGGACAGCTCAAGAGTTGAATCAATTGGGAAACATATGTAAAAGAAATCAAGTATATTTGATTTCTGATGAGATTCATCGAGATATTGTATTTCCAAACAGCAAATTTACTAGTCTATGGAATGCGAATGATAATGTGATGGATTCAAGTGTGTTATGTGTATCTCCAAATAAAGGGTTTAATTTAGGAGGATTGAAAACATCTTATATAGTAGTTCCAAATGAAAGTTTGCGAGAGAAGATTTATGCTAGGTTATCTGCAAATTATGTTACCTCTCCACATGTTTTTGCGGTTCCAGCTATAGAAGCCGCATATAGATATGAGCATAAATGGCTAGAAGAAATGGTAACATATATTGAAGGAAATCATAGTTATGTTGAAGATTTTGTCCAAAATAATTTGCCAAAATTTAAATTGATGAAGGCAGAATCTTCCTTTTTGGTGTGGATATATGTAGGAGATTTTTTGAAGACAGAAGAAGAAATTAGCAACTTTTTTCAACATGCAAATTTGACAGTAGTATTAGGTAGTTATTTTGTATCTAATGCTGAAGGATTTGTACGATTAAATATAGGGATGCAAAGATATAAACTCAAAGAAGCATTTAATAGAATAAAAAAAATGTATGATTCTTATAAATAGTCATTCACCCTCATCTTTTAAGTAGAGATGAGGGTGATTTTTTGTTATTTTCTATGAAGAAATTAAACTTCACAGACGGTAAACCGTTTTCAAAGTTGTAACATTTCAATTTTACTCGAACAAAAGTTAAAGAGAAATTTAAGTGAATGTTACAGAAAGATGACAAATGTAACAAAAAACATATGTTCGTATCGGTTTTCTGTAATCTAACTATCATAAAAAGTCAATTTATTTAAAGAGCCTTAACAAATCGCGTGAAATCAACATTTTGCTATTTTTTCATGTTACAGTAGTTACATCAAAGAAAACCGCATCTGGAAATTTTTAGCGGTAGATTCTCGAAACGCAATGTTTTAGTAGAGAGTCGGAAAGGATATTTATGAAATTTACATTAAAGAAGACGGTGTTGGCAACAATCGCAGTAGCTTTTCTAGGAATTTCAGGAATGACAACTTCAACAGCTAAGGCTGATGAATGGGTAGCACGTACTACAGACGAAGTAAAAGATGAAATTATTCATAATGATGAAGGAGTACAAGAGTACACAGTAAAATATGGTGATACATTATCTGTTATTGCTGAAGCGATGGATGTATCATTAGATGCTTTAATTCGTGTAAATGACGTTCAAAATGCTAACTTAATTTATGCAGGAACAATGATTAAGTTTTCTGCAGATAAACAAGAAGTAGTCGTGAAAACGGAAGAAGAAGAGCATACTTACAAAGTAGAAGATAATACAGAAGTTGTAGAAGTGAAAGCAGTAGAGCCAACTCCGCAAACAGTCACTTCACAAGAAGAAACTACTACAGCTTCATCAACAGAAGGTTACACATTAACGGTTGAAGCAACAGCGTATTCATACGCAGAGCCAGGATTATCAAATTACACAGCAGATGGGACAAACTTAGTGAATGACCCAATGGTAATTGCAGTAGATCCTCGAGTAATTCCTTTAGGAACTATGGTTGAAATTCCAGGATACGGAGTATTCCGTGCAGCCGATACAGGTGGAGCAATTGTTGGAAATAAAATTGATGTTCACTTCCCAACAGTAGCGCAAACTTATAATTTTGGTCGTCGTACAATTACGATTCGTATTTTAAAATAAGAATTCATAAAGAAGATTGGATGAAAATCCAGTCTTTTTTCGTTTATGGAAAAAATAGTAAGAATAGGAAATTATGAAAAAAATTAGAAAAAACTATTGTCTTTTTTTCAAAAGCTAGGAAATAAGTTGAAAATATGGTATATTGTTGGAAATGCAATATTTAGTAGTATGACAGGAGTGGAAAGAATGAAAAAAACTATGATGGGGATGTTAGCTGTAGCATCAACTTTAGCGTTAGCAGCGTGTTCAAATAATCAATCAGCTGTAGCGACTTCAAAAGCAGGTAATGTTACCCAAGAAGAGTTGTATAAAGCATTAAAAGCAACGGCAGGAGAACAAACATTACAACGATTAGTGTTACAAAAAGTTTTAGAAAATGATGCAAAAGATAAAAAAGCTTTAGAAGAAGAAGCAAAAACAGAAGTTGCAAATCAAGTGAAACAATATGGCGGAGAAGATGCTTTAAAAGCAGTATTAGCTCGTAGTGGATTTACTTCAGTAGATGCTTACCGTGATACAGTTTACTTAAACAAATTAATTACAGCAGCTGTTAAGAAAGCTAATAAATTTAGTGATGAAGAAGTTCAAAAATACTATGATTCATGGGAACCAAAAGCAACAGCGCAACATATTTTAATTGGTGTCGCTCAAAATGCTTCTGATGACGAAAAAGCAGAAGCAAAGAAAAAAGCTGAAGATATCATTAAACAATTAAAAGACGGTGCTGATTTTGATACATTAGCAAAAGAAAATTCAACAGATAAAAGTTCTGCTGAAAATGGTGGAAAAATTGGACCATTTAAACGTTCTGACATGGTAAAAGAATTTGCTGATGCTGCATATGGTTTAAAAGTAGGGGAAATTACAGAAGAACCAGTATTAACTCAATACGGGTACCATGTGATTAAATTAGTCGACAAACCTGAAAAAGGTTCATTAAATGATGTACGTTCTACATTAGAAGATGAATTATTAGCTGAGAAATTAAAAGATACAGCTACTATTCATTCAGTAGTTTCTTCATTAGTGAAAGATGCAGATGTGAAAATTACAGATGATACATTGAAAAATGCGTTAAAAGATTTTTCTGATAATACACCAAATGTAACAGAACAATCTCAAACAACAGGAAACTAGACATTCAAATAGGAGTAGGCTAAAAATCAAAATGAAGTATTTGATTTTTCCTACTCTTTTTTATACAATTCATCTTGACAATACGCAGAAAAATTGTAAAATTGAAAATAATTTAATAATTGTTTTCACGTTATCATTTTTTTGAAAAGTTATGAAACTAAGCAAGTGGAAAGGAAGGATACCATGAGGCATTCATGGAAATTAGTAGTTAGTCTATTGGCAATTGGCTTTATGGGCTGTGCAAATCGTACAGAAACATTTAATCAAGCGGATATGGTCAATGTTTCTAAAAATGGTGAATCAGCTGTGACATCAAAAGTTGAAGAAACAACGACAACTGCTTCAGCTACAAAGGAAGGAACGACTACTACCGAACTCAATGCATTAGCAAAAGAAGCGATTAAAGAGATTGAAACGAAGAAACAAGTCTTATTGGATAATCACTATACAATACTAGTTCAAGCTCAGACAAAAGATTCGATTGATATCCATATTCGTCATCAAGAACAAAGTGGATCAAGTAGTTTTGGATATTTCCGATATACACAATCAACGAAAGTTTTAGAAGAGATGGACCCAGTAACGGGAGATTATAAACCAGTAAAATAATTTTTGAGGAAGTGTTGTTATGACAAAAAAAGTAGATTTAGATTGGAAAAATTTAGGATTTAGCTATATTAAAACAGACTGTCGTTATATTAGCTATTATAAAGATGGTGAGTGGGATAATGGAGCTTTAGTAGAAGATAATGTACTTCATATTAGTGAAGCATCAACAGCACTTCATTATGGACAACAAGCTTTTGAAGGATTAAAAGCTTATCGTTGTAAAGATGGTAGCATTAATTTATTCCGTCCAGACCAAAATGCGGCACGTTTTGCACGTTCTTGTACTCGTTTATTAATGCCAGAATTTCCCCAAGAACGTTTTGTTGAAGCGATTAAGGAAGTCGTTCGTGCAAATGAACATTGGACTCCACCATATGGAACAGGCGGAAGTTTATACATTCGTCCATTAATGATTGGGGTAGGCGATACAATTGGAGTTACCCCAGCACCAGAATATATTTTCACAATTTTTGTAATGCCTGTAGGAGCTTATTTCAAAGGTGGCTTAACACCAACTAGCTTCGTTGTAAGTGAATATGACCGTGCTGCTCCTGTAGGAACGGGTGCTGCAAAAGTTGGAGGAAACTATGCTGCTAGCTTATTACCTGGTAAAGAAGCTAAAAAACGTCAATTTAGTGACTGTATTTATTTAGATCCATTGACACATACTAAGATTGAAGAAGTTGGAGCTGCAAATTTCTTTGGAATTACAAAAGACAATCAATTTATCACTCCATACTCTCCATCTATTTTACCAAGTATTACAAAATACTCATTATTATGGTTAGCTGAACACCGTTTAGGTATGGTTGTAAAAGAAGCAGATGTATATGTAGATCGTTTAGATGAATTTACAGAAGCTGGAGCTTGTGGTACAGCAGCGGTTATTTCACCAATTGCTGGAATCCAAAATGGAGATGACTTCCATGTATTCTATTCAGAAACAGAAGTAGGGCCAGTAACTCGTCGTTTATATGACGAATTAGTAGGCATTCAATATGGAGACGTAGAAGCTCCAGAAGGTTGGATTCAAAAAGTATAATAAAATGTAACGAAATAAAAATCCTGTCAGTAATGTTACCGACAGGATTTTTGGTTTGGAATGATTATCTTGCAAAGCCGACAGCTTTTTCCATTTTACGAAGAGTTTTAGAAGCAACAGCGTTTGCTTTTTTAGCTCCTTCATCTAAAATTTCATCTAATTGTTTAGAGTTTAATAGTTCATAATAACGTTCTTGGATTGGTTCCATCACTGCTACAATCGCTTCTGCTAAATCAGTTTTGAATACTCCATATCCTGAATCTTTATATGTTTCAACTAAATCTTCAATGCTACGATTTGAAAATGCGCTAAAGATTGTTAATAGGTTAGAAATTCCTGGTTTTTCAGTTGGGTTGTATTCAATGATACCACTTGAATCCGTTACAGCACTCTTGATTTTTTTACGAATCGTTGATGGGTCATCTAACATGCTGATGTATTCTTTCACATTAGCATCTGATTTACTCATTTTTTTCGTAGGAGTTTGTAAGCTCATGACACGTGCGCCAGCTTTTGGAATAAATGGTTCAGGCATTTTTAATAATTCGTTACCATTTCCATAGCGGCTGTTAAAACGAGTGACGAAGTCACGTGTTAATTCCATATGTTGTTTTTGGTCTTCCCCAACAGGAACAACTTCAGCATTGTATAAAACAATGTCTGCTACCATAAGAGGTGGATAAGTTAATAAACCTGCTGATACAGATTGTTGTTTTTGAGATTTATCTTTGTATTGTGTCATACGTTCTAATTCGCCGACACCTACATTACATTGTACAATCCATGCCGCTTGAGCATGTGCTGGAACTTCAGATTGAACGAAAATCGTAGATTTTTCAGGATCTAGTCCAATGGCTAAGTATAACGCAGCAAGTGAACGAGTTTGTTCTTTTAATTTTTTAGGGTCTTGTGGAACCGTAATTGCGTGTTGGTTTACGATACAGTATGTGCAGTCATATTCGTCTTGTAAGGCAACGAAGTTTTTCATCGCACCAATGTAGTTTCCAATGGTTGGAATGGCTGAAGGTTGTACTCCAGAGAAAATTTTCTTTTTAGTCATTTGTATTCTCCTTTAAAATTCAATGAATTAGTCTTATTATACCGTATTTTTGGAAAATTTACACAAAAAATTTCCAGATAAAAGGAATAGTATGAAGCTGTAATAGTAGAAGATTATCGGAATATCCCTGAAATGTGAAAAAGGATATTGCTTGACAAATGTTAAGAAAAGATTAAAGCTTGAAATAATCGAATTTTAATGAAATCTCTGTAGAGAAACTTAAAAAAATAATTTGTGAAAAAATTAAATTTTTACGAAAATTGTATAGATTTTATTCTAAAAATAATATATAATATAAAGCGTGATGAGCCCATCTAAACTAGCTCATCGAGAAGGAGCGATTTATGGTTACATTATACACATCACCAAGTTGTACTTCATGCCGTAAAGCACGTGCATGGTTAGAAGAACACACTATCGCATATACTGAAAGAAATATTTTCTCTGAACCATTAACAATTGACGAAATTAAAAACATTTTACGTATGACGGAAGATGGTACAGAAGAGATTATTTCAACACGTTCAAAGGCATTCCAAGAATTAAATTTAAATTTAGATGAAGTTCCTTTGAATCAATTATTTGTTTTAATTCAAGAAAACCCAGGCTTATTACGCCGTCCAATTATGTTGGATGAAAAGAGATTCCAAGTAGGGTATAACGAAGATGAAATTCGCCGTTTCTTGCCTCGTGCAGTAAGAGCTTTTGAGTTAGAACAAGCACAAAGATTAGTGAATTTTTAAGAATGAAGGCACTGTAGATATTTCTACAGTGTTTTTTATTTTATAAAAAATCCCTTTTCGCTTGAAAAGAATAGCATAAGAGGAGTATGATGTAGAATACAAAAGGAAAAGGAGATGAGTATATGTTTTTAACAAAAGACATGACTGATGAGTTCCGTCAAAAATTTCAATCTGACGGACAAAAGAAAGTTGCACAACATGCAACTGTAAAAAATGGGATTCACGCTTCTAGCCAAAATGTAGAAGCAATCGTGAAAAACCCGCCCGTTTATTCCATTGATTTGGAACATGGGAAGGTGGCAAACCAAAAACAATCTGGGAGATGTTGGATGTTTGCTGCACTAAACACGTTCCGTCATAAAATCTTTAATGAGTTTAAGCTAGAGGAATTTGAACTTTCTCAAAGCTATACTTTTTTCTGGGATAAATATGAGAAGGCGAATTTCTTCCATGAGAATATTTTAAAAACGGCTCATGAACCTATTACAAGTCGTAATGTTGCCTTCTTACTTCAAACACCACAACAAGATGGTGGACAATGGGATATGATTGTTTCCATCTTTAATAAGTATGGTGTTGTACCTAAGGCAGTAATGCCAGAAAGTTTTAGTAGTTCAGCTTCAGGAGAGTTGAATAAATACTTGAACAAAAAACTTCGTGAAGATGCGAAGATTTTAAGAGATTTAGTAGCAGGGGGAGCTACTGAAGAAAAAATCTTGGAAGTTCGTAAACAATTGATGAAGGAAGTCTATGATTTACTAGCTATCAGTTTAGGAACTCCACCAGAAGTGTTTGATTTTTCTTATCGTGATAAAGATAAAGAATATCATCACTATGAAAATTTAACACCACAAACATTTTATAAACAGTTTGTAGGATTAGATTTAGATCAATATGTATCGATTATTAATGCGCCAACAGCAGACAAACCTTATAATCGCTCTTATACTGTTGAAATGTTAGGAAACGTTGTTGGAGGGACTCCTGTCAAATACTTAAATGTAGAAATGGATACTTTCAAAAAACTGGCGATTCAACAATTAGAACAAGGAGAATCGATTTGGTTTGGTTGTGATGTGGGTCAATTCTCAGGTCGTGATACTGGATTAATGGCAATGGATCATTATGATTTGAAAGGTTTATTGGGGTTAGATTTCAAACTGTCTAAAGCGGATCGCTTAGAATATGGAGAAAGTTTAATGACACATGCCATGGTATTAACTGGGGTAGATTTAGTAAATGGAAAACCAACTCGTTGGAAAGTAGAAAATAGTTGGGGAGAAAAGTCTGGAGTCAATGGATTCTGGATGATGTCAGATGAATGGATGGATGAATTTACGTATCAAATCGTAGTTCGTAAGGAATTCTTAACAGCTGAGCAGTTAGCTGCATTTGATTCTGAACCAATCGTATTAGCACCATGGGATCCGATGGGTTCGTTAGCCTAATGAGAGGTCGGAAAAGGCTTATTAATATAGTTGCGGAGGACGCCAGCAGACCTGCGGTCTCATGGCTAAAAATCGAGCCTAAGGTCTCGATTTTTCCTGCGCTAGAATCCAGTGTGGATTCTAGTGCTTGCGCTACTATAATAAGCCTTTTCCTTTTTTACGTGTAAGGATGAAAGTACGTATAAGAGTTGGCGGAAATGACTTTTTGATATAGTAGCGGAGGACGCCAGCAGACCTGCGGTCTTATGGCTAAAATTTGAGCCTTGGTCTCAAATTTTATTTGAAACAAAGTACCAAAAA
>CAUSWE010000038.1:0-12907 GCA_963535215.1 uncultured Granulicatella sp.
CCCATAAAGGCACTTGCCATATAAAATGGCGCAATAAACGGATTCCAATTCATCCATTCAGGGAATTTTGTCATAATAACAGGTGTCAAAATCACCCCAATATTTCCTCCAACTAGCACAATACTCGTCGTTAAGTTAATCTCCTCTTTTTCAAAAATTCTCGAAATAAAATAGAAAATATAAGACATCGTACCTACAAAACTTACCCCAATTAAAACACTCGCAACATAATAGAAAATGATATTGTTAAAGAAAATAAATAATAAACTACCCATCGCCATACTAAGTAGCATCATCGGCAATGTTAAATCTCCAATTTTCTTCAATAACAGTCCAAAAATAAAACCAGCAATCGTTCCACTTAAGGGTAAAATCGTTAATAAATTACGAGATAAAGCCACTTCTAATTGATAGTGCGTTAAAATAAGAGATGGAATCTTTATAGTTAATCCCATATAACTCACCCCTACTAAAAAGGTAAGCAGTGTTAACACAACAGTTGCTAAACGAATGTTCCCTTTTCTCTAAATCCTTTCTTCAACTGAAGAGTTTGGAACATATCGATAAAATAATAGGAAAATTGGGATTGCAATTAGATAAGTTAAAAATACTGCCCGTTCTCCAAATAGTAATAAATAGCCCGATAAAAATGTCGTCAATGCTTTCCCGATATTTAAGAATGCTGTTCTCATTCCAATCATTGTAGCTTTTTCATCCGATTCAAAAAAATCACTCATCAAACTAATGGATAAAGAATTAAATAATCCAATCCCTGCTCCTAATAACATTCGACTCATCATCACTAATTTAAAATTTGTTAAAAATGCTGGTAATGTTCCAAAAATGATGATCAAACTAATCCCTAATAATACCGTATTCTTTTTTCCAATTTTATTCATGACAAGATTACTGATTAACACAAAAATCGTAATCATCATCGCTGGAATTGTTGCTAAACTTTCCACAGAAGCCAATCCTAGCTCTGGATTCATCCCATGATAATACTCATATAATTTAGGCAAAACAGGTGAAATCGCCAAATGAGACATTAATAATGTAGAAATACTTACTAATGAGAATTTTGAAATAGTTGATAACTTCATACACACACTCCTTAAAAAACATTAGTATCTATTTTACGAGCATAAAAGAATATCGTCAAGTTCATCTAACATTTCATGCATCTCTTAATCCATTCCATAAAACAACTTGCCCATCCTGTAAAGACTTTTGTACATCAATAATTCTTTGATTTGAACTTCCTCTAAATTGCAATGTTAAATCTCTTTTTTTTATGTCAAATCGTCCATCTACTAAAATATCGAGTTCTTGTAGCAATTCTTTTTTATCCGGTGTTTCTAACTTTAACTCTTCCCAAGTATAGCCTGTCCATGACCAAATATCTTTGGAATGTCCATAAACACTCCGTAATTTATGAACTAAGGACAGGCATACTTGAGTATTTAAAAAAGGTTCTCCACCTAATAGCGTCAATCCCTGGCAATAACTAGCTCCAATATCTTGAATAATTTGTTCTTCTAATTCTTCTGTATAAAGAATTCCCGTATTAAAATTTTGTGCTTTGACATTATAGCAACCTTCGCAAGCAAATAAACAGCCACTCACATATAAGGAACAACGCACGCCTTCTCCATCTACAAAATTATAAGGCTTATAACTAGCAATTTTCCCTTTAGAATATTGCTTGCTTGTCCATTCCCCCGGTTTTGGAAACTTCATACCCAATCCTCCTAATTTCTTAGATTTCGTTCATTAGAGAGATGTTTAACCCGTGATTTAATTTCTTGATGTCTTCCGTGAACCATTGGACGAGCTTGAGGATTTCCTAAGTAACCACAAGTTCGTTTTACGACATCACAAGTTTTGGGATTTCTATTTTTACATACTGGACATTCAAACCCTTTGGCAGTTGGTTCAAATTCCCCTTCATAGCCACATTCATAGCAACGATCAATCGGTGTATTCGTTCCAAGATAACCCACTCTTTCATAGGCATAATCCCATACCGCTTCAAGTCCTTTTGGATTTTGTTTCATAACTGGATATTCGCAATAATGAATAAATCCTCCTGAAGAATAAACGGGATAATCTTTTTCAAACTCAATTTTTTCAAATGGAGTTGGTGATTTTCTCACATCGTAATGGAAGCTATTCGTATAATATTCCTTATTTGTAATATCGGCTACATCTCCAAATTTTTCTTGATCTAATCGACAAAAACGATCCGTTAAACTTTCACTTGGAGTTGCATAAACACTAAAATGATAGTCATATTCATCCGACCATTCCTTTGTTTTTTCACTCAATCGTTTCAAAATATTTAAAGTAAATTCTTTTGCTTCTGGATTTATTTCCCAACAATTCCCAAAAAAGACCGTAGCCGTTTCATATAAGCCAATATATCCAAGAGATACGGTTGCACGTCGATGTTTAAATACTTCGTCTACCTCTTCATCATTCATCAATCGTTTTCCAAACGACCCATAGCGATATAAAATAGGCGCATTCGCTGATTTTGCCTCTTTACAGCGTTCTACACGGTACACTAATGCATCTTTACAAATTTGCAATTTTTCTTCTAAAATGCTCCAAAATTGCTCTTTGTCGCCATCTGATTCTAACGCAATTCTTGGAATATTTAATGTCACGACTCCTAAATTCATTCTTCCATCAGAAACATCTTCGCCTTTTTCATTTTTCCAACCTTGTAAAAATGAACGACATCCCATCGGCACTTTAAAACTACCCGTAATTCGAACAATTTGCTCATAATTTAAAATATCTGGATACATTCTTTTCGTCGAACATTCTAAAGCTAAGGTTTTAATATCATAATTCGGATCTGTTTGTTCTAAATTCACTCCACGTTTTAACGTGAAAATTAATTTAGGGAAAATAGCCGTTCGTTCTTCTTTCCCAATCCCCTTAATTCTCACTTTTAAAATCGCTTTTTGAATTTCTCGTTCAAATAATGACATTCCTAATCCAAATCCTAATGTTGTAAATGGAGTTTGCCCTTGAGAAGTATAAAGCGTATTAATTTCATACTCTAAGGATTGCATAGCATCATATATATCCTTTTTCGTTTTTTCTAATGCATATGCTTCTTGTTTTTGTTCTCCATCCACCCATTTTTTAGCATCTTTTAAATGTTTTTCATAATTTAGCTTTGCATAGGGAGCTAATACTTCATCAATACGATTCGCAGAACATCCTCCATATTGACTTGAAGCCACATTCGCAATAATTTGCGCCATTTGAGCAGTAGCCGTTTGGATTGATTTAGGACTTTCAACATCCGCATTTCCAATTTTAAATCCATATTCAAACATTTCCTTAAAATCAATTAAACTACAATTCGTCATCGGTAAATAAGGATGATAGTCTAAGTCATGATAATGAATATCCCCTTTTAAATGAGCATTTGCAACATGTGGAGGAAGCATTTTTAGTCCGAAAGCTTTCCCTACTGTTCCTGCCATCAAATCTCTTTGCGTATTAAAGACTTCACTATCTTTATTGGCATTTTCATGAATAATACTCGCATCTCTTTGGCTTAACTTCGTTAATCTTTGAGTAACATCCATTTCTTTTTGCCGTTTTTTATCCCATTCAATTCGACTGGCAAGAAATTGATTTGCTAATACCGTTTCGCCTTCTTGTTTCAAACAGTTTAAAACAATCGCTTCTATTTCTTCTGATTTAATTTTTTCTATTGCTAAACTGTCAATTTCTAATAAAATTTTTTTCGTAATTCCATCTAATATTTCTTTACGATTATTTGAAAGTTCACCGTATAAACTTTTCTCTGCTCTTTCAATTCCATGAAAGATTTTTTGACGATGAAACGTCTCTACTCTTTCATCTCTTTTCTTTACAAGCACTACACTCAACTCTCACTCCTCCTTTACATTTTTATCACCTTTACTATCATACACCTACATATTGTGTTTTTCAACCACTTTTAAAACTATATATAGTTAAAAACCCACAAAAAAACTTCTATAGAAACTCTCGTCTCTATAGAAGTTTAATCTTAAACTCTCTACACTTATGAAGAAACTCACTATTATCCTACTCCCTATGAATTTCTTCATGATCTCTTAGAATATTTTAATGCTCTGGCTTAATTTCTTTACCTGCTACAGTCGTTGTTTTCAATAAAGCCTGAAGATTTTCTTTCATTACTGAAATATAATCATCACCCTTATCCATTTCTTCTTTTGTTAAAGATTCTAATGGATTTAACACCTCTAACACAACTCCCGTTTCTGTTGCTAGAGTCTTCGCAATTTTTTCTGATGCATTTTCTTCAAAATAAATATAACGAATTTCATTTTCTTTAATATACTTCGTTAATTCAGCTAGACGCGCTGGAGAAGGTTCTGCTTCTGGAGAAATCCCAGCAATTCCCACTTGATTCAAACCATAATCTGTTGCTAAATATCTAAACGCTGTATGTTGTGTTACAAAATTCTTTTGTTTTGCATCTTTTAAAGCAGTTGTATATTCATTATCTAATTCTGTTAATTTTTCTAAATATGCTTGTGCATTAGTTTTAAATGCAGATGCTTTTTCAGGAAATGCTTCACTTAATTGAGCAGTAATTTTTTCAACTAATAATTTTGCTTTTTTAGGAGATAACCATACATGGGGATCAAACTCATGTTCATGTTCGTCATGGTGTTCTTCTCCTTCATGTTCATGTTCATCATCATCTTCAATTGGCAATAATTCCATATCTTTTGTCGCTTTAATTTCTTTTACTTTTGAATCTGTTAAACTCTTCATCACAGTTGGAACCCAAGTTTCCATATTCTCGTTATCATAAACTAAAGCATCTGATTGTGAGATTTTTGCAATATCTTTTGCAGTTGGATCATATTCATGCGGTTCAGTTCCGGCACTAATTAATAATGTAACATTCCCTTCTTCTCCAACGATATTTCTAGTAAAGTCATACATTGGGAAAAATGTTGTCATAATATTTAATTTAGATTCTTTTTGAGGTTTTGTAGAAGTAGTTGGTTGAGAACAAGCTCCTAATAAAAATGCTGCTCCTAACACTGCTATAATTTTTTTACTTACTTTCATCATTGTACTCCTCTTATTTTTTCTTTCCACGTTTCGCTTCATGAATTAATTTTAACGCACGTTTACGAGTTTTAATATTTGGACTTTTCATTTGTCTATATGCTGTTGCTAAATCTTGTTTCATTTCTTTCCCTCCATTACTTACTTTGAATTACCAGCTTGCTTTTACAACACCTGGGATTAAGCCTTTATGAGCTAAATCACGGAATTTAATTCTTGAGATTCCAAATTTTCTCATATAAGCTCTTGGTCGACCATCAACCATATCTCTATTTTTCACACGATTTGGATTTGAATTAATCGGTAATTTACGAAGTGCTTCATAATCTCCTGCTTGTTTTAATTCATATCTCAGTTGTGCATATTTTTCTACTAATGCTAATTGTTTTTGATGCTTAGCAATTTTTGACTTTTTAGCCATTTGTTCTCCTCTTTTCATTTTAAACTTTACTTAAATCGTAACATTTACGTTTTATGATTATAGCAGTTCTTTTTTTGTTTTGCAATAGGTATTTTCTGTTTTTTCAAAGAAAATGAAAAAAACTGCTGGCGTACCAACAGTTTTCATTTTCATTATTGTTTTAATCGACGATGTTTTGAAACACCAATACGGTTAATTGCTTTGTTCAATGCAATTTTCGCACGTTCTACTTCACTCTTAGAACAATTTTTATCTTGGATAATCGCTTCTGCTTTATCACGCGCTTGTTCCGCACGACCCACGTCAATATCACGTGCACGCTCAGCAACGTTCGCAATAACCGTTACGACGTTATCACGCACTTCCATAATTCCTCCACCAATCGCAATATAATCAGTAGGAGAATCTTCTAAGAAACGTTTTACTCGTAATTCACCAATTTTTAACGGTAACATGATTGGCGCATGGTTTGGAAGAATCGTAATTCCTCCATCAATAGCTTCTGCACTAACTGAATAAGAACGGTGATTATAAACTTTTCCTTCTGGAGTCGTTACGACGACTAAAAGTTCTCGATTTTCAAGCATGATTAATTACCTCCTCGGTAACCTGCCGCTTGTGCTTTTTTAAGAACATCTTCAATCGGTCCAACATTACGGAATAAGTCTTCAGGAATGTCATCATATTCTCCATCAATAATTCCTTTAAAGCCACGTACTGTATCTTTAATTGGAACATATGAACCTGGTTGACCTGTAAATGCTTCTGCAACGTGGAAGTTTTGAGATAAGAAGAATTGAATTCTTCTTGCACGGTTTACAATAATTTTTTCACTATCAGATAATTCATCAATCCCTAAAATAGCGATAATATCTTGTAATTCACGATAACGTTGTAACATTTGTTGAACTTTCATGGCTACTTCATAGTGTTCTTCTCCTACAATATCCGGAGTTAAAGCACTAGAAGTTGAAGCTAATGGATCCACCGCTGGGTAAATCCCTTGTTCTGTTAAACGACGCTCTAAGTTTGTTGTTGCATCTAAATGGGCAAATGTTGTAGCTGGCGCTGGGTCAGTATAGTCATCGGCAGGAACGTAGATTGCTTGAATAGATGTAATAGATCCATCTTTTGTTGAACTAATACGTTCCTGTAGTTGTCCCATTTCAGTTGCTAAGGTTGGTTGATACCCTACAGCTGAAGGCATACGACCTAAAAGGGCAGATACTTCTGAACCTGCTTGAGTAAAACGGTAAATATTATCAATGAATAATAATACATCTTGTTTTTGCTCATCACGGAAATGTTCAGCAATCGTTAATCCTGTTAAAGCCACACGCATACGAGCTCCTGGCGGTTCATTCATTTGTCCAAATACCATAGCAGTTTTAGCAGATACACCTGAATCCTGCATTTCATGGTAAAGGTCATTCCCTTCACGAGTACGTTCTCCAACACCCGTAAATACAGAAATACCACCTAATTCTTCAGCGATATTATGAATTAATTCTTGGATCAATACCGTTTTACCTACTCCGGCACCTCCGAATAATCCAATTTTACCACCTTTTAAGTAAGGCGCTAATAAGTCAATAACTTTAATACCTGTTTGTAGAATTTCGTATTGGCTACTTAATTGTTCAAATTTAGGGGCTGGTTTATGAATTTCATCACGTCTAAAATCTTCAGGAAATTTCTCCCCTAAATCAATGGTATCCCCTAATACATTAAATACACGTCCTAAAGTTTCTGTTCCAACTGGAACACTAATCGTACGTCCTAAATCAATAACTTTCATACCTCGTTGAAGACCATCAGTTGATTCCATGGCAATTGTACGTACAGCACCATCCCCTAATTCAACAGCTGTTTCAAGCGTAATTGTTTTTTTATGCCCTTCACCATCTTCTTTAATAACATGTAGGGCATTGTGAATATCAGGCACGCCTTCTTCTAAAGGAAATACAACGTCCACAACTGGTCCAACAACTTGTAAAATTTCTCCAGTTCTCAAAAAATTTCCTCCTTTCACTCTTACTGTTCTTCTAGAGCTGCTGCTCCGCCAACGATTTCAGTTATTTCTTGTGTAATTTGTGCTTGACGACGTTGGTTTAAATCTTGTGTCAAATCACTAATTAAATCTCTTGCATTATCCGTTGCACTTCTCATAGCTGTCATACGCGAAGCATGTTCAGCTGCTTTTGCATCAATAATTGCCCCATAAATAAGAGATTCTGCATATTGAGGCAATAATGTTTCCATAATAATTTCTTTATTTGGCTCAAAAATATAATCTAATTCATATTCTTTCGCTTCATCTTCATCTAAGTCAATAATCGGTAACATTTTTTCAACACGATAATTGGATAATAATGCATTCACATGGTGATTATAACAAACATAAAATTCATCAAATTCACCTTGTCTAAACATTTGTACCGCGCTACTTACAATTTTACGTACTTCTTCAAATGATGGAATATCACTGACATCATTAATTTCTAAACGAACATCAATCCCCATCTTTTTAAAGAAGCGACTTGCAGCTCCACCAATCGTTAAAATCACATACTCATCTTTTGAATCATGATCCGTTTGTAACATTTCACGTGTCGCTTGGAAAATCGAAGAATTATAACTTCCGGCTAAACCCTGGTCTGATGAAATGACTAGATAACCTGTTTTTTTCACAGGTCTTTCGATTAATAAATCATGATAATCAATAAATGATTCTTCTTCATTTGAATCAACTTCTTCATCATTTTCTTCAATATCTTTTTTTTGTTCAGCATATAATAAATGCGTTACAACTTCACGAATTTTTTCGGCATAATCCTGATAACGACGAACGGCTTGTTCAGACTTAGCTAGTTTTGAAGCAGAAACCATTTGCATAGCACTTGTAATTTGACTTGTTTTTTTCGTTGAAATAATTCGCTTCTTCAAGTCGTTTAATGAAGACGCCATACAATTCACCTCTTCTTTCTAGTTCGCATTACTTTTAACGTTCGTATAGATGAATTTGTTTAAACTTGTCAATCACTTGGTAGAAAGCTTCTTCATCTGGAATTTTTTCTTCATCACGAATACTTGCTAAAATATCAGCATGTTCATGTTCTAAATGATGATACAATGCTTTTTCGAAATCTTTCAATCTTTCAATTGGAATAGAATCTAAGACTCCATGTGTTAATGCAAATAAAATCGATACTTGATGTTCAATTGGTAATGGTCTATGAACATCTTGTTTTAATACTTCTACGGTTCTCTTACCACGATTTAATTTTTGTTGAGTTGCCGCATCTAAATCAGAACCAAATTGTGTGAAGGCTTCTAATTCACGGTAACTTGCTAAATCGATACGTAATGTACCTGAAACTTTTTTCATCGCTTTAATTTGCGCAGATCCCCCTACACGTGATACAGATAATCCGGCAGATAGACCTGGACGAACACCTGAATAGAATAAATCACTTTCTAAGAAGATTTGACCATCTGTAATAGAAATTACGTTAGTAGGAATATAAGCAGAAATATCTCCCGCTTGAGTTTCAATAATTGGTAAGGCTGTTAATGAACCTCCACCTAATTCATCATTTAACTTCGCTGAACGTTCTAATAAACGAGAGTGTAAATAGAATACATCCCCTGGATACGCTTCACGACCTGGAGGACGACGAAGTAATAATGAAATTTCACGGTAAGCAGCTGCTTGTTTTGATAAATCATCATAAACAATTAATACATCTTTTCCGTTATACATAAATTCTTCTCCCATTGCAGTTCCTGCATAAGGAGCAATGTAGAGCATTGGAGCTGGTTGTGAAGCACTAGCAGATACAACTGTTGTATAATCCATTGCTCCATAACGTTTTAAAGTTTCTACTAAAGCTTTTACAGTAGATTCTTTTTGTCCAATTGCGACATAAATACATAAAGTATCTTTACCTTTTTGGTTCAAAATTGCATCAATTGCAATACTTGTTTTACCTGTTTTTCTGTCTCCGATAATTAATTCCCTTTGACCTTTACCAATTGGAACTAATGCATCGATAACTTTTAATCCAGTCGCTAATGACTGGTGAACACTTTTACGTTGCATTACACCAGGCGCTTCATTTTCTACTGGACGACGTTTTGTTGTTTCAAGAGCCCCTAAGCCATCAATTGGACGACCTAAAGCATCCACAACACGACCAATCAATGCATC
The DNA here is from genome assembly GCA_963535215.1 of uncultured Granulicatella sp. GTDB lineage: Bacteria > Bacillota > Bacilli > Lactobacillales > Aerococcaceae > Granulicatella. The sequence goes on from CAUSWE010000038.1 coordinate 9,747, forward strand.
CCCTACAGGAACGTCTAAAATACGACCTGTACGACGCACTGATTCTCCTTCATGGATATTTTCATATGTACCAAAGATAATAACACCGACATCATTTTTTTCTAGATTTTGTGCCATACCATAAGTACCATTTGCAAATTCTACTAATTCACCAGCCATGACATTGGTAAGACCGATGACACGAGCAATTCCGTCCCCAATAAATGAAACTTCACCAATTTCTTCAATGTGTTGTTCCGCTTCAAAGGAATTAATTTGGTTGCGGATTCCTGCTGTGATATTACCGAATTCCGTATCCATTGTCTCACCCCTTCAATCCTGTTTGACTAATTTTCTTCTTAAACTGTTCAAGTTTATATAATAATGTTCCATCTAATAAATATTCTTTTGTCTTCAATTTCACTCCACCTATTACGCTTGGATCAACCGTATTGACGAATGAATCATACTCTTTTCTCGTTTTCTTTTGAAAAGCTTCTGCAATACGATTGATTTGTTCTTCTGTTAGTGGAACTGCTGAAATCATTTCAAGTCGGTTCGCTGAATAAATATCAAGAAAAGCTTCAATTGCTTCAATTAGATAAGCAGATTTATCAGGGTGTAAATAAGATTTTAAATAATCTTGTGTACTCCTTGATAAATTTGAAACAGCTTCTTGTAATAATGACATTTTTTCTTCAACGGATACTTGTTCTAAATGCATTAATTGACGAAAGCGTGCAGTATTTTGAATTCCGTCTAATACTTCTTGTAATTCTTCTGTAACTATTTTTAAAGTCCCGTCATACTTGACTTGACCATAAAAATGACTGGCTGCTTTGACTACTTCTTTATGAAATTTCACCATCAGCTTTCCAACCCTTCAATAAAGGATTCAATCACATCTTGATGTGTCTGCTCAGTCAATTCTTTATTTAAAATTTGGCTTGCAAGTTGAACAGATAAATCAACAATTTGATCTTGCATTTGCGCCAAAGCACGTTGTTTCATGGAATCTACTTCACGTTGTCCATCTAATTTCATTCTAGATACGACATCTCGTCCTTCTTTAATCATTTCATCTTGCATTTTTGAAGCTGCTTCTCTAGTCGTATTTAAAATTTCTTGACCTTTCGCTTCCGCATTATGAATAATTTCTTTTGCATTTGCTTGAATATCTTCAGCCGCCTTACGTTTTGCTTCTGCCTCATCTAAATCTTTACTGATTTTTTGACGACGAGCCTCTAATGTAGCTTCAATTTTATCCCATGCGAAATGTTTTACTAAAAATAGTAATAAGATAATTGAAATTAAGACAATAAGTGTATTTCCAAGAACAGGGCTACCTGTTAACATATACTGAAACATCCATCATCCCTCCTTTTCAACAAATTTATCGAATAAACTGATTATTTGATGAAAACTAGGATTAAAGCGATTAATACCGCAAAAATTGGCATCGCTTCGATTAAGGCTACCCCAACGAACATTGTTGAACGTAATTCATTACTCATTTCTGGTTGGCGTGTCATTGATTCAATTGTTTTTACGATAACTGCTTGGTTACCAAAAGCGGCTGCTAAAGCTGCCCCTGCTACTGCGATTGCTGCTGCTAATTCTGTCATAAGTTAATTCCTCATTTCTAAAAATTATTCATGTTCTACTTTATGTGCAATGTACACCATTGTTAATGTACAAAATACATAGGCTTGAATTGCTCCGATTACTACGGAAAATCCTTGCCAAACAACTCCTAATGGAATTGCAAAAATATAGGTTAAGATTCCAAAACTGGATGAAAACATCACAATTAATCCTAACAATACTTCACCTGCATAAATATTTCCGTAAAGACGGAATGCAAGTGTAATTGTATTTGTAAACTCTTCAATTAATTTAATCGGTAACATTAAGGACATCGGACTCAAATAAGAGTTTTTAATATAGCCTTTGAATCCCATTTTTTGAACACCTGAATAGTGTGCAATTAAAGTTGTCATCAATGATAATGCTAAACACACTTCCGGACTTGCTGTAGGAGAAGCAAAGTAACTATGTTCTCCATAATGGAAATAAATCACTAAACCGACTATATTGGCGATTAAAATAAATGAGAAGAGTGAAAATACATATAAGTAATATGACTTGCCCGTTTCTTCATCTACTGCACTGTTTACAATCCCTTTTGTAAAATCCATCAGAGATTCAAAAACATTTTGCATCTTTCCTGGTTTCATAGAAACATTTCTAGCAGCTACAATTGAAAAAATTGTAACTACAAATACTGTCACTAGACAAGAAAGTAAGATTGGAACTGAAAAAGACAAACCAAAAAATTCTATCGTTTTTGGTAAAGCTTCCATAATTCATACTCCCTTACTTATTCCAAATAAAAAACTGACAATTTTCACCTGTCGCATTCATAGCTTAAACGATGATTATTGTCAGATTTCATGGCAATAGTCAGACGCATAAGCGTGACTACGATTTTATTTATTTGGTTCCAAATAGGCGATCACCAGCATCGCCCAATCCCGGAAGGATATAGCCGTTTTCGTTTAATCGCTCATCTAATGCCGCAGCATAAATATCGATTTCCGGATGCGCCTCTTGAAGAACTTTTACTCCTTCTGGCGCTGCTACAAGACAACAAAACTTAATCGAATTTGGTTGTGCTCCACGTTTTAATAACGCATCAATCGCAGCCACTGCCGATCCCCCTGTAGCTAACATTGGGTCAACTACAAATAATTGTCTTTCAGAAATATCTGAAGGCAATTTAACGAAATACTCAACAGGTTGTAATGTATCATGATCACGGTACATTCCGACATGTCCAATTTTGGCAGCTGGAATTAATTCTAAAATTCCGTCAACCATTCCTAAACCAGCACGTAAAATAGGAATAATGGCAACTTTTTTCCCAGCTAAAGTTTTTAGTGTTGTTTTCACTAAAGGTGTTTCAATCTCCACATCCTCTAATGGTAAATCTCTTGAAACTTCATATGCCATCAACATTGAAATTTCATTTACAACCTCACGAAAGACTTTTGTTCCACAATCTTTTTGTCGAATCATCGTTAATTTATGTTGGATTAACGGATGATCTAACACATGAAAATTACCCATCTTGCTTACCCCTTCCACAATATATTTTCACTATTTGTTATTCTACAAAAAAA
>CAUSWE010000039.1:0-11962 GCA_963535215.1 uncultured Granulicatella sp.
TGTTCCACATGTTCTTCATCACGAATTAATTCAAAATATAATTGAGATGGTGATGGAATTGTAATACGAGCTTCAACTTCATCATTATCAGCTACTAAATCTCTTAAAAATGTATAGTGAGCTACGAATGGATGATTACGTCCATGAATTGTTCCTACTACAGTTGCTGAATCTGGCTTTGTAACTTCATCATGGAATTGATAGCCTGTTTTAGCTTGAACTCGTTTAATTCCTCCTAATCCCCAGAAGAAATCTAAATGCCAATAAGCACGACGGAATTCTCCATCAGTAATCCCTTTATATCCAGCTTCAATTTCTTTTTTTACTAAATCACGAATTGCTGCATCTTCAAAGTTTTTTAACTCTTGGTAACTAAAGTTTCCTTTTTCATACTCTTCTCGAGCTTGTTTTAAATTTTCTGGTCTTAAGAAACTTCCTACTGTATCAAATCTAAATGGTGCGTGTTTTGTCATATTGATTACCTCTCTTCTCTAACTAACGTAATTACATTGTAACTGAGCACTCCGTTATTTTCACATACTAATTTACTATCGTCATCTATAATTTAAAGCTATTACAAAAAGTCTAAAAAACTCTTATAGAACATTCATTCTATAAGAGTTTCTCGAAATACAACTTATCTTTCTTTATAAATTCTTGGATATTTCAATAATAAAATTGCTACCACAATTGTTACAATTAAAGTTTGTAATCCAGCAATTCCATTAACGGTAAATGAATACCAATAAGGCGATACTCCTTCTGGTGCATATTTTCCCCAGAATAAAAATCCTGCTACAAAATGCCAGAAATAACGAATTCCTACACCAATAAATGAAGCAATAAGAATATAAAAAATTGCTAACGCTTGTTTTTCATTACGCAAAGCAGATTGGAATTGATGATGAAGCAATCCTGCAAATCCCATCACTCCAAACGCAACAATATATTCTAAAAGCACTTGAGAGAATGATAAGTAAACGACTTTCCCAAGTACAAAATGTAAGATTCCCCACACTAAACCTGAAAATAACGCTGGATACAATCCTCTACGTAAAGCAAATACCACTAAAACAATTGCACCAAATGATGGAGAAAACCATCCCATAAAATGAGGAATGAATGATAACGCCATCGCTAAAGCTGCTACAATTGCTCCTTCCACCCACGCAATTCTTTTTACAGACATAAAAAAGCCTCCTTGTTTTTTTACAAAGAGACCCAATTGCAGACAATTATTTATACAATCCCTACGCACGCATTAACGTAACAGGTTCTAAGAGTTTGTAAATACATCTCAGCCAACAGCACCTCTTTGTATCTTTTTTTAAAAATATGAATTTAGTATACGCTCTTATAAAGATAGTTTCAACAATTTTTCTTCATTAACTGTCTATTTTCTCGAGATTTCCGCTATTTCTATTTGTGGAATTAATTCTTCTATCAACTCTCTTGTTGCAATTCCTACTGAAAAAGCTGTCGCACTACCAGAAGCTGCCCCTTGTTTAAGGCTCTTTCTATCATCATTCGTCTCAATAAATTTAGCCATAAACCCAGCTAACATCGAATCTCCAGCACCCACAGAATTGACCAATATACCTTTTGGTACATTTGAAGTAAATACTTGTCCTGTTTCGCTAACTAGAAACGCTCCTTCACTTCCACAAGAAATTAAAACATTACGCGCTCCTTTTTCTTGTAATTGAAATGCATAGTTTAACATTTCTTCTTGACTTTGAATATTCACTCCAAACAATTCTTCTAATTCATGCTGATTCGGCTTGATAATAAATGGACGATAAGGTAAACAAGCTAATAGTGAAGCTTTTGTTGTATCGAGTACTAATTTCACTCCTCTTTCGTGACACAACTTTGCGATTTCAACATAAGATGTCTCATCTAGTCCTGGAGCAGCATTTCCTGCTAAAAATACTATATCTCCTTCTGCTAAAATATCTTCAAAATAATTTATTAATTGTTGAAACTTTTCAGCATCTACAGTAGGACCAGCTGCATTGATTTCAGTCTCTACTTCTCCTTTAACTTTCACATTAATTCTTGTCGTACCATCTACAGAAATAAACTGAGGATTGATCCCTTCATTTTCGAGAAATTCTTCAATAAATTTCCCTGAAAAACCTCCAAGGAATCCTGTAGCAATATTATCAACTCCTAATCGTTTTAATACAACTGACATATTAATTCCTTTACCACCTGCAACATATTCCTCGCCCATTGAGCGATTTAACGTTCCTAATTGACAATTTGGAACTTGAATGACTAAATCTACCGCTGGATTAAACGTAATGGTATAAATCATGGTAGCACCCCTTTCTAATATAAAAAATAGGGCTAGCGAAACGCTAGCCCTCTAAAAACATCCTAAAATGTCATTATTTTTTTAAGTTGTAGAATGCTGAAAGACCTTGGTAAACAGCTAAGTCACCTAATTGATCTTCAATACGTAATAATTGGTTGTATTTAGCAATACGGTCTGTACGGCTTAATGAACCAGTTTTGATTTGTCCAGCATTTGTAGCAACTGCGATATCAGCAATTGTTGAATCTTCAGTTTCACCTGAACGGTGTGATACAACTGCAGTGTATCCAGCTTTTTGAGCCATTTCAATTGCGTTGAATGTTTCAGTTAAAGTACCGATTTGGTTAACTTTGATTAAGATTGAGTTTGCAACGCCTTGTGCAATACCACGAGATAAGATTTCAGTGTTCGTTACGAATAAATCGTCACCTACTAATTGAACTTTACCGCCTAAGCGTTCAGTTAATAATTTCCATCCATCCCAGTCGTTTTCGTCACATCCGTCTTCGATTGTGATGATTGGGTATTTCTCAACTAATTCAGCTAAGTATTCTACTTGTTCAGCAGGAGTACGTTTAGCACCTTTTTCACCTTCGAAGATTGTGTAGTCATATACGCCATCTTTGAAGAATTCTGATGAAGCACAGTCAAATCCTAAGAATACATCTTTACCTGGTTCTAAACCAACTTTTTTAATAGCAGCTAAGATTGTTTCTACAGCATCTTCAGTACCTTCAAATGTTGGAGCGAAACCACCTTCGTCACCTACAGCAGTTACTAAACCACGGTCGTGTAAAATAGATTTTAATGCATGGAATACTTCAGCACCCCAACGTAAAGCTTCTTTGAATGTTGGTGCACCAACTGGTAAAATCATGAACTCTTGGAATGCGATTGGAGCATCTGAGTGAGATCCACCGTTAACGATGTTCATCATTGGTGTTGGTAATACTTTAGTGTTGAATCCACCTAAGTATTGGTATAATGGTTGATCTAAGTAATCAGCAGCAGCACGAGCAACAGCGATAGATACGCCTAAAATTGCGTTAGCTCCTAATTTACCTTTGTTTGGAGTTCCATCTAATTCGATCATTAATTTGTCGATCGCCATTTGTTCGCGAACGTCAAAACCGATGATTGCTTCAGCAATAATGTTGTTTACATTATCAACAGCTTTTTGAACTCCTTTTCCTAAGTAACGAGATTTGTCGCCATCACGTAATTCAACTGCTTCGTATTCACCAGTAGAAGCTCCTGAAGGAACCATACCGCGTCCGAACGCTCCGCTTTCTGTGTAAACTTCAACTTCGATAGTTGGGTTACCACGTGAATCTAATACTTCTCTTGCTAATACATCTGTAATAAATGGCATGATTTATTAACTCCTTTATATTTATTTGTACGTTTCTATTTTAGTCGAAAAATGCTTTATATGCAATCTTTTCCTTAAATTGAAAGCCTTTTTTTTAGATTATTTTTGAATTAAGCTTTCGCCTGTCATTTCTTCAGGTTTTGCTACATTCAATAAGTCTAACATTGTAGGTGCAACGTCTGCTAAACGGCCACCTTCACGTAATGTAACACCTTTTTTCGTTACAATAACTGGTACTGGAACTGTTGTATGTGCAGTATGTGGTGTACCTTCTGGAGTAACCATTGTTTCTGAGTTACCGTGGTCAGCAAAGATAATGGCAGTACCACCTTTAGCTAAAATAGCATCCACTACTTTTCCTAAGTTTTCATCCACTGCTTCGATTGCTTTAATCGTTGGTTCTAACATCCCTGAGTGCCCAACCATGTCTGGGTTTGCGAAGTTTAAGATGATTGCATCATTTTCATCATTTTGAATAGAGTTATATAATGCATCTCCAACTTCATAACAACTCATTTCAGGTTTTAAGTCATATGTTGCAACTTTTGGAGAAGGAATTAAAATACGGTTTTCTCCTGGGAATTCTTCATTACGCCCACCATTCATAAAGAATGTAACGTGTGGATATTTTTCAGTTTCTGCAATACGTAATTGTGCTAATCCTGCTTTAGATAATACTTCTCCTAAAACATTTGTCATAGGAATTGGTGGGAATGCAACTTCTGCATCCACACTTGGATTGTATAATGTCATTGTCACAAATTTAACATTTGCAGCATGTTCACCACGATCAAAGTTTGTCCACTCTTTATCTGTAAATGCATTTGATAATTGAATCGCACGGTCAGGACGGAAGTTAAAGAAGATAACTGCATCATTGTCTTCAATTTTTGCAACTGGTTGTCCGTCTTTAACAATTACTGATGGAATTACAAATTCATCTGTTACATTTTCAGCATAGCTATGTTCAATGACCTCTTGAGCTGATTCGAATTGAGGGCCTTTTGCATGTGCAATTGCATCATAAGCTAATTGAACACGTTCCCAACGTTTGTCACGGTCCATTGCATAATAACGACCTGATACAGTTGCTATTTGACCTACTCCAACTTCTGCAATTTTGTCTTCTAAAGTCTTAATGTAAGATGGACCAGCTTTTGGATCCACGTCACGTCCATCCATAAATGCATGAACATACACTTTAGAAATCCCTTTTGCTTTAGCTGTTTCAATTAATGCTAATAAATGATTGATATGGCTGTGTACCCCACCATCAGATAATAATCCGAATAAGTGTAGTGCAGAACCATTTTCTAATACATGATTAAATGCACCATTTAATGCTGGGTTTGTATCAAATTCACCATCTAAAATTGCTTTATCAATACGAGTTAAGCTTTGGTATACGATACGACCTGCACCAATATTTGTATGACCTACTTCTGAGTTCCCCATTTGTCCATCTGGAAGACCTACATCTAAGCCTGATGCTTTTAATGTTGTATGAGGAAATTCATTATAGTAACGGTCAAAATTTGGTTTTTTTGCTTGTGCTACAGCGTTACCTTCTACTTCTGGTCTCCATCCGAAACCATCTAAGATAATAATCGCCACTGGTGATTTAGACATTATTTTACTGCCTCCAATAAAGCTAAGAATGATTCAGGTTGTAAGCTTGCTCCACCTACTAAAGCTCCATCTACATCTGGACAAGCCATGTATTCTTTAATATTTTCAGGTTTAACAGAACCACCGTATTGTACACGTACTTTATCAGCTACTTCTTGACCAAAGTCTGCTGCTACAACGTCACGTACTACTTTACACATTTTTTGAGCATCATCTTGAGAAGCTGATTTACCAGTTCCGATTGCCCAAATTGGTTCATATGCAATCACTAATGATGAAACTTGTTCATTTGATAATCCTTCTAATGCTGCAGAAACTTGTGCTCCTACAAACTCAGCTGCTTTACCAGCTTCATAAGTTTCTAATGTTTCACCACAACAGATGATTGGTAACATACCATTTGCGAAAATTGCTTTTGCTTTTTTATTAATGTCAGCATCTGTTTCGTGGAAATATTCACGACGTTCTGAGTGTCCAATTACAACATAGTGAACGCCCATTTCAGATAATACTTTTGGAGAAGTTTCGCCTGTATAAGCACCTTCTTGTTCGAAATAGCAGTTTTGAGCAGCTACTTTTAATTCTGAACCTTCAGCTGCAGCTAATAAAGTAGATAAATCAACTGCTGGAGCTGCTACAACAGACTCAACAACTTCTGATGATGGTAATTTTCCTGCTAAAGCCTCAACAAATGCTTGAGTTTCTTTAGGATTTTTATTCATTTTCCAGTTTCCTGCAATAATTGGTTTACGCATAATTTTTCCTCCTAAAATTGTTTATGAAGCAGACTCACAAAAATGATTATTCATTTCAGTGAGTCTTTTTCAATAATTTTTTATTATTTATCACTAATTGAAGCTACACCAGGTAATTCTTTACCTTCTAAGTATTCTAATGAAGCTCCACCACCAGTTGAGATATGAGTAAATTTATCTGCATATCCTAAAGAAATTGCTGCTGCTGCAGAATCTCCTCCACCGATGATTGTTGTAGCACCTTGTAAATCCGCGATTGCTTCACAAACACCAATTGTTCCTTTAGCAAAGTTAGGTAATTCGAATACACCCATAGGTCCATTCCATACAACTGTTTTTGCATCTTTTAAGTAGCTAGCAAATAATTCTACAGTCTTAGGACCGATGTCTAAACCTTCTTGGTCAGCAGGGATTTGATCAGATGCTACAATTGTTGCAACTGCATCGTTTGAAAATTCTTTAGCAACAACGTTATCGATTGGTAACACTAATTTGTCGCCAGCTTTTTCCATAATTTGTTTTGCTAATTCGATACGATCTACTTCTAATAATGATAGACCTACTTCACGACCCATAGCTTTGAAGAATGTATAAGCCATTCCTCCACCGATTAACACTTTATCAGCTTTATCAATTAAGCTTTCGATTACACCGATTTTATCTGAAACTTTTGCTCCACCTAAAATAGCAACAAATGGACGTTCTGGTGTATCTACTGCTCCACCAATGAATTTAATTTCTTTTTCCATTAAGAAACCTGCAGCTGATTCTAATTGACTAGCAATCCCTACGTTAGATGCGTGAGCACGGTGAGCTGTACCAAATGCATCATTTACGAACAACTCTCCTAAAGATGCCCAATATTTTCCTAACTCAGAATCGTTTTTAGATTCTTTTTTACCATCTAAATCTTCGAAACGAGTATTTTCAAATAATAAAACATCTCCTTCAGCTAAACCATTGATAGCTGATTCTAATGCTTCTCCACGAGTTTCTGGAACGAATGTTACGTCTTTTTTCAATAATTCTGATAAACGTTCAGCAACTGGACGTAAGCTTAAACGAGCTTTATCTTCTTCAGATTTTACTTTTCCTAAGTGAGAGAAAAGAATTACTTTAGCATGATTATCAATTAAATATTGAATAGTTGGTAATGCTTGTACAATACGGTTGTCATCAGTAATAACTCCATCTTTTAATGGAACGTTGAAGTCAACACGTACTAATACTTTTTTTCCTCCAACAGATAAATCTGTTACAATTTTTTTAGCCATAGAATAGCCTCCTAAGTTTTAAATATTTGGAGCGAGTGTAATACCCACATTATGAAAACAGGGCGAGGAAGCGAATGCTCCCATCGCCCTGAAAAATTCGATACGATTAGCTCTATCAAAACTTTAAATTATAATTTTGCAAAGTATTGTAAAGTACGGATTAATTGAGCAGTGTATGACATTTCGTTATCATACCAAGAAACTGTTTTAACTAATTGTTTGTCGCCTACTGTCATAACTTTAGTTTGAGTAGCATCGAATAATGATCCATAAGTAATACCTACGATATCAGTAGATACTAATGGTTCTTCAGTATATCCGTAAGATTCAGTTGCAGCAGCTTTCATAGCAGCGTTAACTTCTTCAGCTGTAACTGGTTTTTCTAATACTGTTACTAATTCTGTTAATGAACCTGTTGGTACAGGAACACGTTGAGCAGCTCCATCTAATTTACCGTTTAATTCTGGAATTACTAAACCGATAGCTTTAGCAGCACCAGTTGTGTTAGGAACGATGTTTACTGCTGCAGCACGAGCACGACGTAAGTCACCTTTTGCGTGGGGTGCATCTAATGTATTTTGGTCACCAGTGTAACCGTGAATTGTAGTCATTAATCCTTCAACGATTCCGAAGTTATCGTTTAATGCTTTAGCCATAGGTGCTAAACAGTTTGTAGTACATGAAGCACCAGAAATAACTGTTTCTTCACCTGTTAAAATGTCATGGTTTACGTTGTATACAACTGTTGGTACATCATTACCACCAGGAGCAGAGATAACAACTTTTTTAGCTCCACCTTTTAAGTGTAATTCAGCTTTAGCTTTAGAAGTGAAGAAACCAGTACATTCTAAAACGATATCAACGCCTAGTTCTCCCCATGGTAATTCTTCAGGATTACGGTTAGCTAATACTTTAACTTCTTTACCGTTTACGCGGAATGCGCCTTCTAATACTTCAACTTCTCCGTTGAAACGTCCTTGTGTTGAATCGTATTTTAATAAGTGTGCTAATTGTTTAGCATCTGTTAAGTCGTTGATTGCTACAACTTCTAATCCTTCCACTTCTTGAATACGACGGAATGCTAAACGTCCAATACGTCCGAAACCGTTAATACCAACTTTAACTGTCATAATAGTTTTTCCTCCTAGGAATATATTTTTTTATTTTTAGCGGGTTACCCCGTTCAAAACCATATTTGCTAAACTCTCATCAATTACAAACCATGTTCGATCGATAGGAGCCAATTTTGCATAAGCTATTAAAGCTTCTGCCTTTTGAGCACCTTCCACAATCGCAATACTATGTGGAATTAACTCTAAATCACTAAGATGCAAACCTACTCGCGGAAGTTTAAAAACGACCTTTCCTTTTGCATCGAAGAAACAACCAAACGCTTCACCAACTGCTCGTTGATTGGCAATGAATTGACTTTCTTGAGGCAACAACCCTCTTCTTTCAGCCATAACACTTGCGTTTCCAACACTATATAATAAGCAATTCGCTTGTTTCATCATTGTTAATGTTTGCGAAACTAATGGTTCTTGTAATAAAGGTAAATACGTTTCTTTACTTACATGTTCTGGAACATATAATGAAAAATGTTCTCCACCTGTTTTGGTCGCCATTTTTTCACTCACACTATTTGCTTGGATTAAAGTGGAACCTCCCACTCCTCCTCTAGCAGGGACAAAAGAAATCTCTCTTTGTTGTAAAATCTCTTTTGAAAAATATTCTGCTACCATTGCCATCGTTCTACCACCCGTCACTGTAACGATTGATTGATCCACCGGCAACATCCATTTCATCAATTCTTGAACTTGATTACTAATGTGCATTCCTTTATGCAGTTCACTTTCAGCAACCACTTTACAAAATCTGATACCCAACTTTTTCGAAACTTCTTTTTCAAAAGCAGTCATCTCAATACACTGTTGAATAATCGTCGTTAATCCTAGGTAAGTTTCTTTTCCTAAATCCGTGATTAACATTCCTTTTGCAGAATATGTAATTAAACCTTGTTCTTTTAGTATATCTGTTTCAGAACGAAGAATGCGTTCTGATATTTCCAATTGCTTCGCAAGCCCTCTTCTACCAATCGGTTGTGTTCGTTGTATCGCTCGCAAAATTTGGAAACGAATTTTTAACAATTGATTGCTTTCGGGGACTAGAAGTTGCATCAATGTCATACAATCCATAATTCCGATTCCCTTCATTTCATTACTGGGCTAAAAATCGTCCCTAAAAACTAGCTGTCTATACATAGAAAACTTTTTTAATTACAAAAATATTGTACCAACAATCTTTGTAAAATGCAACTTGAAAGTGTTTAATATTTTTAAAAAAAGAAATTTAAAGGGACGATTTAAGTCCCTTATTTTATCTTGGTTTCTTTTCATAACATCCTCTTTCCTATCTATTCCTTGTCATTTCTAGTCTTTTTTTGTAAGAGTTTCTTCTTGTTTTTTCATATGAATTTGGATAAAATATTCTTACATTGTTAGCCATCTTAGTGTAATGGATATCACATAAGATTCCGGTTCTTATAATGGGGGTTCGATTCCCTCAGGTGGCGTTGTTTACTGTTTCCTAAAATAGCGAAATGTTGTCAAATCAACGTTTTTAGTGTTCCTAGTACTTCTTCAAATTGCCACTTTCACGGAACAAATGTGCAACAAAAAAGGTGCTGTTTTGAGTAGCACCTTTTTTCGTTAGAATCGTTCTAAAATTAAGATAGTTGCAAACTCTATTTCTTCGATTTCTAACACTTCAATTATTTCAAATTTAATTTTCATCTACCTCAATTTTTTCTTGAATTGCGTATTCTGTTAATTTAATGGCATATTCTAGTTTCATACCGTATATGCTTATTATTCCTTTTTTCCAATCATTTACTGTAACTTATCCCAGTTTCTTTTCCTATCTTGTATGCTGAATATTTTTGAAGTACTGCTTCAATTAATTTTACATTTGCTATCATTTTCCGTTTCCTCCTGAGTAATTCAAAATTGACTATCATTTATTAAAAATTGTTGAAATTCCGAATAAGTCGAAATAGATTTTCTAAAACTTGATTCAGAGATAGTCAATTCATAGTTTCTCACTAAATAACGCCATAAATTCACTATGAACAATTTCGTGGTTTTCTGTCACCGTTTCTAACCAATTTTCATCTGTAATAAAATTTTTTTCTGTTAATCCTAGTAATTTTCGTATACAATAGTCCATGAGAGAAATCCTCCTTTGATTTTTGGTTTTAGACGACTTAATCATAACTCGGATTTCTCTTTTTTGCATGTAAAAAATCCTGTCGGTGATTTCTCACCAACAGGATTTATCGAACAACCAATTTACATCTTCTGTAGACAGTAATGCTTCTACATAATTCATCCCTGTCACACTATCTACAAAAACTAACCCTATAGCAACTGATGCTATTCCGCCCTATAATTTTCTTATTGAAAATCTTCTTAGTTTGTCCCCAAAAACATGTTTCATATTCTTTAGCTCCTCACTTTAAGAGTTTTTATCTATTTACTAAATTGTTCATTCATTTTTTAACTCTTGCTATCTTTGATTTCTATCATCGATAAATTAAAACATTCTTATAGGTCGTCTAAGAATGGACTTCCTGCATAACATCTCTTGTTAGAACATTCGTTACGCAGGAAATCTATCTTTTAAAGACGCCTTATCTTAAAGCATTAAAACACTTGTATCTCGACTTTTGAGATTTTCCAATATTTCAAACAAAACTTTTTTAATCCAATTTTCAACTACGATTGTTCTTCTTTTTTTCTGCTAACATATAGAGTTAGTAGAATACCGCTTCCTAAAAGAATTGATAGATGGTCTGTTGCTGTACCTGTTTTAGGTAATTCTCCATAAGGATGCTCGTTAACTGTAATTGAGACTTCTGGAGGATTTACCGGTTGATTTGGTGTTGTTCCTGGCGTTAGTGCGCCTGGGTTTGTGCCAGGTTCGCCTCCTGGGTTTCTGTCCAGTGTACCTCCTGGCGTTGGTGCTCCTGGATTTGGTGTCGTTGAACCTCCTGGGTTTGGATTCGTTGAATTCTCTAGCGTATTAGGTATTTCTAAAGGATATTCTGGTAGTTCATGAACTGGTGGTTCCGGCATTTCAGGGTCTTCGTCTGAATTTGGATTTGGTCTCGTTGAACCTCCCGGCGTTGGTGCGCCTTGGTTTGGATTTGGCGTTGAACCTCCCGGGGTCGGTGCACCTGGGTTTGGTGTCGTTGAACCTCCTGGGATCGATGCGCCTGGATTTGGTGTCGTTGAACCTCCTGGCGTTGGTGCACCTGGGTTTGGTGTCGTTGAACCTCCTGGCGTTGGTGCGCCTGGGTTTGGTGTTGTTGAACCTCCTGGGGTCGGTGCGCCTGGATTTGGTGTCGTTGAACCTCCTGGCGTTGGTGCGCCTGGGCTTGGTGTCGTTGAACCTCCTGGGGTCGGTGCACCTGGGTTTGGTGTCGTTGAACCTCCTGGCGTTGGTGCGCCTGGGTTTGGTGTCGTTGAATTTTCCCGTGTTGGTTCACCTGGTGTTGAACCGCCTGGTTTGTCATTACATCCACATTTACCATCTTTAATTACTGTCGTTGTTA
>CAUSWE010000040.1:0-11604 GCA_963535215.1 uncultured Granulicatella sp.
CTGATGGAAAAGCTACGAATCAAATTGAAGTCATTAGTGAAGGTAGTAAAGGAGCGATTCGTTATTATCAAGATCGCTGGGAACCAACTATTTCCGCACAATCTAGTTTACAAAATGTCATTGGATTTTCTTACCATAGTGTATTGCAATTAGCTCAAAATATTTCTAGTTATGCTACATGGCAAACGGATGGGACGTTTATTTACCAAGGGAGTGATTCTGCAGTACGTGTAGCATTATCATCGATTAATATTCAGGTGCATGAGAATACTAAAATTATAATTAAAATGAAAGCTGATCGAAAGATAAATGTCATTCAAAGCTTTTCTTTAGTATTAAATGAAGAAGATGAAACCATTCAGAAGACTTATGAAGTTATTTTTAATGGAATAAATCAACAACATAAAAAAGAATTGCCATTGTAAAACAGTATATTATTTTTGTCATGCTCTCAAGGGATTTCCAATTAAAAGACTACTCATATTCCTGTTTTTTTGTTACAATAGGAATGGATAAATTTTAAGAATTGCGAGAAATGGAAAACATTTTGTAGACATGCGAGAGGGAGAATGCTTGCATTCTCCTTTTTTTATGAAGATTGGAGGTAAGAGAATGGGAAGAATCATATCGGTTGCGAATCAAAAAGGTGGAGTTGGTAAAACAACGACAACAGTCAGCTTAGCAGCTTCCCTAGCAAAACTTGATCAAAAAGTTTTAATTATTGATAGTGACCCTCAAGGAAATGCAACAAGTGGTTTAGGGGTGCAAAAAGCAGAGTTATCCTATGATGTTTATGATGTTATTGTAAATGAAGTGAATGTTCATGAAGTTATTGTACCAACTACTAGAGAAAATTTAATGATTGTACCTTCAACCATTCAGTTGGCAGGAGCTGAAATTGAATTAACAAATCAAACACATCGTGAGCAACGATTGAAACAAGCTTTAACAACGATTCGTGATGAATATGATTATATTTTTATTGATTGTCCACCTTCGTTAGGGCATTTAACGATGAATGCATTTACGGCTAGTGATACAGTTTTAATTCCTGTGCAATGCGAATATTATGCATTAGAAGGATTATCTCAATTGATGAATACAATCACGATGGTTCGTAAACACTTTAATCCTCAATTAAAAATTGAAGGTGTTTTACTAACTATGTTTGATGCAAGAACGAATTTAGGAAATGAAGTAAAAGATGATGTCATTAAATACTTCAGAGAAAAAGTATACCGTACTATTATTCCGAGAAATGTTCGTTTATCAGAAGCACCAAGTTATGGACAAGCCATTGTGGACTATGACCCTCGTTCAAGAGGAGCAGAGGTTTATCTCGAATTAGCAAAGGAAGTGTTATCAAATGGTTAAAAATCAAAAATCAAAAGGCCTAGGTCGTGGAATTGATGCACTTTTTGGTGGGAATTTTGATAGTATCGAAAATTTAGAAAAAGTAGATACAAGGAATGAAAAAATAGAAGAAATATCAATTAGTGAAATTCGTCCAAATCCTTATCAACCTCGAAAAGAATTTAATGAAGAAGCTTTACAAGAATTAGCAGATTCGATTCGTGAACAAGGAGTTTTTCAACCGATTATCGTCCGAAAATCAAGTATTAAAGGCTATGAATTAGTAGCAGGAGAAAGAAGATTACGAGCTTCTAAACTTGCTGGAAAAGAAACTATTCCAGCTATTATTCGTGAATATAGTGAAGAAATTATGATTCAAGTAGCCGTTGTTGAAAATCTACAAAGGGAAGATTTACGACCAATCGATGAAGCACTAGCCTATAAAACATTAATGGATGCGTTAAAATTAAATCAAGAAGAAGTCGCAAAAAAAATTGGGAAAAGTCGTCCATATATTGCTAACTTCCTTCGATTATTATCATTACCATTGGAAGTTCAAACACAATTACAAGAAGGACAATTATCAGTAGGTCATGCTCGTGCTTTATTAGGATTAAAACAAGCAGATAAAATAATTCCATTATCTAAAAAAGTAATTGAAGAAGGAATGACGGTTCGAGCTTTAGAAGAATTGATTCAATCAATGAATGAGCCGGTTGAAAAAGTAAAGAAAAATAAAACAATTCAACCAAAACCAGCTTATATTGTGGAATCTGAAGAAAGATTAATGGATAAATTTGGAACATCTGTCCAAATCACTCCGAAAGGAGAACGTGGGAAAATCGAGATTGAATACCTTTCTCAAAAAGATTTAACTCGTATTTTAGATGTATTAGAAATTGAATTAGATGATTAGGAGTGAATAGAATGGCTGTAATGGAATATGCACTTGGGGATTGCGTTGAAATGAAAAAGCCTCATGCATGTCAAACCAATTCATGGACGATCATTCGAATGGGAATGGATATTCGTATCAAATGTAATCATTGTGGGCAAATGGTCTTAATGCCAAGACGAGAATTTGAACGCAAAATGAAAAAAGTAACTTTGAAGAAAGAAAATAATGAATAGAAAGAGTGTGAAAAATACATGGCGTTAACAGCAGGAATCGTTGGATTACCAAACGTTGGGAAATCAACATTATTTAATGCAATTACAAAAGCAGGAGTAGAGGCAGCAAACTATCCGTTTGCGACGATTGACCCAAACGTTGGGGTAGTAGAAGTTCCAGATGAAAGACTTCAAAAATTAACAGAATTAGTAAAACCGAAAAAGACAGTTCCAACAACATTTGAATTTACTGATATTGCAGGAATTGTAAAAGGTGCTAGCCGTGGGGAAGGTTTAGGAAATAAATTTTTAAGCCACATTCGTCAAGTAGATGCGATTTGCCAAGTTGTTCGTTGTTTTAAAGATGAAAATATTACACACGTTGCTGGTAAAGTAGATCCAATTGCGGATATTGAAACAATTAATTTAGAATTAGTATTAGCAGACTTAGAATCAGTTGATAAACGAATTGCTCGTGTTGCTAAAATTGCCAAAACAAAAGATAAAGATGCAGTAGCAGAATTAGCCGTTTTAGAAAAAATTAAACCAGTACTAGAAGATGGTCAATTAGCACGTACGATTGAATTTACAGATGAAGAATTACCAATCGTGAAAGGTTTATTCTTATTAACAACAAAACCTATGTTATATATTGCCAATATTTCTGAAGATGATGTAGCAGAAGGTGGACATAATCAATATGTTCAATTAGTTGAAGAATATGCTGCAAAAGAAGATGCAGAAGTAGTCGTTATTTGTGCACGTGTAGAAGAAGAAGTTGCTGAATTAGAAGAAGAAGAAAAACAAGTATTCTTAGAAGAAATGGGAATTGAAACTTCAGGTTTAGATATTTTAATTCAAAAAGCTTACCATTTATTAGGATTAGCCACTTACTTCACTGCTGGAGAACAAGAAGTTCGTGCTTGGACTTTCCGTAGAGGAATGAAAGCTCCACAATGCGCGGGAATTATTCACTCTGATTTTGAAAGAGGATTTATTCGAGCTGAAACAGTAGCTTATGCAGACTTATTAGAATTTGGTAGTATGGGTGCTGCAAAAGAAAATGGAAAAGTTCGTCAAGAAGGAAAAGAGTATGTCGTACAAGATGGCGATGTTATGCTTTTCAGATTTAACGTGTAATCATCATATCTTGTGGGGGATTGAATCATGACAGAAAATCAAACTGAAGTAAAAAAAGTAGATGTTGCTACATTACGTAGTCAATTAACGAAAAAAAATGAACAATATATTTTACAATTAGAACGTTCATTAAAAGAAGCTCAAGTGTCTAAATCGAAAATCGCTTCAACTTTAGAAGAAATGCTTCCCGTTTTAGTAGAAAAACAGAAAAAAGGCTTAACAGCTCGTCAATTATTTGGTACAGTGACACAACAAACTCAATCTGTATTAGAAGGACCTAAAAAAGATCCAACGGTGAAATCACCAGATTGGCAAATTGCAGTAGATGGAGGATTAATGGTTGGTGGATTCTTCGCTTTAATCGCTGGAATTACATTGTTCTTAAATCCAGAACAATCCGAAGCAATGGGAGTTATCTCATTAATAATGAACTTTATTGCAGGGGGATTAGCGTTATTAGCGTTATCTAAAGTAACTCCGGATATTAATCAACCAAAAGGCAAACGTGGTTATATTCGTTATTTAGTAGTGAGTTCATTAGTGATGTTAGCATGGTTAGTCATTGTAATGGGAACACAATTATTGATTCCAGCAAGTATTAACTATGTCTTCCCAGCTATCGTGTATTTATTTATTGGTTCTGGTTCCCTTGTTTTAAAATGGTATTTGAAAAAAACATTGGATATTCGTGGCGGAATTTTATAAGCCATCTGTTTACTGATGAAGAGATATTGTTGTGGGCGTAGAAATGAAAATTTTCTTGCCCACATTTACTATATAAGGGGGAATACGATGAAATCATTACGGAAAATTTTATGTTGGTTCATGTTTTTGATGGTATCTTTATTCTTTTTAAGTTCAAAAATTGAAGCTAAAGGTAAAAGTTTAATCGTTAGTCAATATCATATTGATGCAAGTGTAAGTGCGAATGGTGATGTTCGTTTTAAAGAAGAAATTACGTTTCAAGCGAATGGAAGCTATAATGGCGTTTTTTATAATCTAGATTATTTTGGAGAAGAAGAGCCAAAAGATGTATCTGTTGCCTTTAAAACGAGTGATGGAGAAGTTGTTCCATTAGCTAAAAGAGATACAGGAAATAATAGTACTTATTATTCAGAAAATAGTGGAAAGGTATTGAAATTTAAAGTTTTCTTACCTTTTGCAAATGATTCTAGAACAGTCGTTTTTAATTATACGATTCCACATATGATTAAAAATTATCGAGATACTGCAGAATTAAATCGAAGAGTTGTTGGACAAAACTGGGAAATTAATCAAAAAAATATTCATATTCATGTAACTTTACCAGAAGCTGCAACAAAAGAAACATTAAGAGCTTGGGGACATGGTGGAAGTGGAGGTAAAGTAGAAATTGACCCGGATTATAAAGGGGCTACTTTTACTGTAAAGAGAAATCAACCAGGAAATTTTGTAGAAACACATATGGTTTTTCCAACGCAAATTACAAAGGATAATCCTGTGACAGAAAATACGGATGCCTTCCAAAGAATTATAGAAACGGAAGAGAGTCTTGTACAAAAACAAGTAGAAGAACAACAAACAAAGTGGACGGTTGTTGGATTTGGAGCAATCATTAGTTTGATTTCAGTAGTATGGGCATGGTTGAAAGGATATTTAGCAAATAAAAAACGTTTAGCAAAAGTTCCATTTGTTCCAGAACATTTGTTTGAATTGCCTCAAGATATGTCTCCTGCTGTAATGTCAGATGCCATTTATAATGGTGTAGATATGGATGATTTTAGTGCAACTGTGATGAATTTAGTTCGTAAAAAGGTCTTAACATTAACAAGTCATGAGCCATATATTTTAGAGTTGAAAGATTCTACTAAGAATTTATTACCTCATGAACAATTATTATTAGAGATTTTGTTTGAAAAAATTGCGAAAGGAAATCAATTAGATTTAGCGGATGTTCAAGAATATGCAGAAAATCGACCACAGAAATATGCAGATATGATGCAAGATTGGTTTGACCAAGTAGCGCAGGATGCGGAAGAATATAGTGCTTATCGTCTAGAAAAAGATGAGAAAATTCCAAAATCAATAGGGGCTCCTATTTTAGGACTAGTAGGTAGCTTTTTAATTGTTATTAGTGTATTTGCGGCGACTAAGGATTTATTATCACTCATTATAGCTGTAGTAGTTAGTGTTATTCTCTATACCATCATTCTGCGTTTAAGTTTAGTCGGAACTAAACAGAGAAGTATTAAAGGTGAATATGAATATCGTCGTTGGGAAGCGTTCCGTAAAATGTTAGTCGATATTTCTAGTTTAGATAGAGCTGATTTACCAAGCATTCAAATTTGGGATCATCTGCTCGTTTATGCGATTTCCTTAGGAGTGGCTGAAGAAGTGATTGAAGTATTAGAAGAAAAATTCCCTGAATGGATTCAAGAAAGTGTATTCTATTCTCCAACTTATGGTTGGCAAATGGCGATCTATCATGATATTTTACAAGATACATTCTTTGATAGTTACAATTCAGCAATGGATGAAATTAGTTCGAATTCTGATTCACCGAATAGCGGTGGATTTGGTGGAGGATTTAGTGGCGGAAGTTCGTTTGGATCTGGTGGAGGATCCGGCGGCGGAGGTTTCTAAATACCTCATGATAAATAGATAAAAGGAGCAAGTATGTTAAATGAAATGATGTTTCGACCAGTCGTTAAACCTGAAGTGGTCGAATATATGAGAAAAAGTCAACGTGTCTTTCCTGGTAAATTAGGAGAGCTAGAGCAAATGGCGAATGATTTAGGAATCCCAATTATTCCTCATGAAACAGCGGTGTATTTAGATTTCTTGTTAGGACTATATCGTCCAACTCACATTTTAGAAATTGGAACAGCAATTGGTTTTTCTGCTAGCTTAATGGCACAATATGTACCAAAAGGCGGTTCTGTGACAACGATTGATCGATATGAATTAATGTATTCAAGAGCAAAAGAGAATTTTAAAAAATTAGGCATTGATGATATTGTTACTCAAATTGAGGGAGATGCAGCACATGTATTACCAACATTAGAACAACAATATGACTTTATTTTTATGGATAGTGCAAAAGCGAAATATATTGAATTTTTCCCTCATTGTATGCGAGTATTAAAAACAGGTGGGGTATTGGTTGTTGATGATATTTTCCAAGGGGGAACAATTTTACAAGATGAGAGTGAAATTCCACGAAAAGTTCGAAAAATTCATCGCCGTCTAAACTTATTTTTAGACTTTGTTCAAAAAGATGAGACGTTGAAATCCACTCTCATTCCATTAGGAGATGGTATTATTATGATTCAAAAGTTAGAAGAAAAAGATTATCTTCCAATTGTTGAAGCTTTACTATAAAAATGAGACTCTTTCTTTTCTATGAAAGTAGGAAAGAAGGAGTTTTTTTGTTTTGTAAAAAGAAGAGTGTTGCATAGAAAAAGAATATAAAAAATGGTAGAATAGATAAAAGAAATAGAACCTTGAAAGGACTTAGAAATGAAATTACTAACAATAGCAGTTCCTTGTTATCATTCACAAGAATATATGCATTACTGTATCCAATCATTAGTGACTGGTGGAAATCAAGTAGAGGTCTTAATTATTAATGATGGTTCAAGTGATAATACACAAACAATCGCAGAAAAATTTGAACAACAATATCCTGGCATTGTCCGTGCGATTTCTCAAGAAAATAAAGGTCATGGTGGGGCTGTAAACACTGGTATGCAACACGCAACTGGAAAATATTTTAAAGTTGTGGATAGCGATGATTGGGTCGATGTCCGTGCTTATTTAAAAATTTTAGAACACTTGCAACAATTAGAAGATGCACAAGAAGAAGTGGATGTAGTCATCACAAATTTTGTGTATGAAAATGATCAAGTAAGAAGAAAGAAAATTATGAGATATCAATCTTCATTCCCAGAAAATAAAGTGTTCACTTGGGATGATGCAAAGCCACTTCGAAAAGGAAAGTATATGATGATGCATTCCTTAATCTATCGACTAGATATTTTGAAACAATCAAAATTACAATTACCAGAACATACTTTTTATGTGGATAATTTATTTGTGTTTATTCCACTACAGTATTGTCAAAAATTGTATTATATTAATGTTGATTTTTACCGTTACTTTATCGGGCGAGAAGATCAATCGGTTAATGAACAAGTGATGATTCGCAGAATTGATCAACAAATTAGAGTGAATCAATTATTGATGGAAGCTTATCATAGTGATTGGGAATTTCCAAAAGTTTTAAATGACTATTTATTAAATCATTTAGAAATTACAACATTGATTTCTTGTGCCTTATTAAATAAAGCAGGTACACCAGAGCATCAAGAGAAAAAGAAAGTTTTATTAGAAAAATTGAAAGAAAGTAATCCTCTTGTCTATAAAGAAATTTGTAAAAATGTCATTAGTAAAATTGCGATGAACGACAATGAACCTGCTAGACAAATGTCGAATTTAATTTATACAGTGACTCAAAAAATCTTTGGATTTAATTAAAATAGGACAACTGACTTTTCCAGAAGTAGCGAATACATAATGGGAAAGTCTTTTTGCTTTTACCTCAAAAATGCTATCTTTATTAAATTATGTTAGAATGGGATTAATGAACTTTAAAGGAGAAACATAAGATGGCATATGATTATTTAGTAGTAGGGGCAGGATTGTTTGGAGCAACTTTTGCACGTGAAGCTGCTAATCGAGGATTTAAAGTAAAAGTAATTGAAAAACGTTCGCATATTGCAGGAAATATTTATACAAAAGAAGTTGAAGGGATTCAAGTTCATGAGTATGGAGCACATATTTTCCATACGAGTGATAAAAGAATTTGGGATTATGTGCATCAATTTGCTACATTTAATCGTTATACAAATACCCCTGTTGCGAATTTTAATGGAGAGATTTATAATTTACCATTTAACATGAATACGTTTAATAAATTATGGGGAGTTGTTACTCCACAAGAAGCAGCCGCTAAAATTGAAGAACAACGAGCTGTCTTAAAAGGGAAAACTCCAGAAAACTTGGAAGAACAAGCCATTTCTTTAGTAGGGGAAGATGTCTATTATAAATTAATTAAAGGATATACTGAGAAGCAATGGGGACGTTCTGCTACAGAATTACCAGCCTTTATTATTCGTCGATTACCTGTTCGATATACGTATGACAATAATTATTTCAACGATACGTATCAAGGGATTCCAATTGGTGGATATACTCAAATGGTTGAAAATATGTTCAATCATGAAAATATTGAAGTGGAATTAAATGTCGATTTCTTTGAGAAAAAAGAAGAGTATTTACAAAGTGGCGTTAAAATTATTTTTACAGGTATGATTGATGAGTTTTTCAATTATGAACTGGGAACGTTAGAATATCGTAGTTTACGCTTTGAAACAGAAGTGTTAGACTCAGAAAACTTCCAAGGAAATGCAGTTGTGAATTATACCGACCGTGAAACTCCATATACTCGTATTATTGAACATAAGCATTTTGAGTTTGGAACGCAAGAGAAGACAGTTATTACAAAAGAATATCCATCCGATTGGGAAAAAGGTCAAGAACCTTATTATCCAGTTAATAATCAACAAAATAATGATTTATATTCTAAATATAAAAAGCTAGCTCAAAAAGTTCCACAAGTTATTTTCGGAGGACGTTTAGGTCAATATCGCTATTATGATATGCATCAAGTAATTGCAGCAGCATTAGAAGTAGTCAAACAAGAATTTGAAGAAAAATAAAAACAAGGAGGACGTTTTTCAGAACGCCTCCTTGTTTTACTATAAGAAAAAATAATCGTTTCATAAAAAAATCTAATTGGTATTTTTTCCGAGAGAGGGGTAAAATCTAATTAGTGAATGTTTGAACAATTATTTGGTTTAATATTTGAAGTAGAATCATACTTTTTTAATAATTGAATCAATTCTTCGACAAGTGGAGAAGTTTCTGCTGTAGTCTTAGTTGCCAATCCAATAGGAAAGAAAGAATGCTTATCTTTTAAAGGAATCCATACTAATTCAGTATCGGTATAATATTGTTGGTATTGAGTTGCCATTAAGCAAACGGTATTCAATGTTTTTACACTCGACAAAACAACTTCCCAATTATCATCCGTATATAAAATATGTGGATGAATATTAAATTTCTTTGCTTGAGAATGTAAAAATTGTCCAAGAATATATTGGTTTGGCAAAGTAGAAAAGGATTGAGTCGCTAACTCTTCAAATGTAAGAGAGTTTCGGTTGACTAGAACATGATTTTTTGAAACGACAACACTAATATCATAGCCAAGTTTTGGATTTGAAAAGGGTTCTAATGTGATAGTAGCTTCATATTTAGGAAATGATAAAATTCCTAAATCAATCTCTCCTTTTGCTAGTTTTTGTTGTAATTCATAAGAGCCACCTTGTACCATAGTCAGTTCTACACTAGGGTGGGAAAACATATAATTAGAAAAAAGAGGCATAAATTCCATTGCAAATAGTGTTGGAAGCCCGATTCGAATGGATTTTTTTGAAGTCGTTTGGAGTTGGTGCATTTGTTGAGTTAATTGTTCAAAATGTTTTACTAAAATTTTCCCTTCCTTATACAGTAATTGTCCGCTAGTAGTGAGTTGTTTTTTAGTGGAATCATGAACAAATAAACGGGTATTAAATTCTTGTTCTAATTTTTTTACCGTTTGAGAAAGGGTAGGTTGTGTAATAAAGAGACTTTTTGCAGCATCGGAAAAGCTATGATGTTCAACGATGCTAATAAAGTACATGAGTTGTTTAATGTCCATAATCATTCTCCGTTCTAGTTCTTTGTTATCATTTTAACAAGAGGCTTTCTGAACTTCAATGGAGAATCGTAAAAAATAGGAGGAATTGGTATGAAAATTGTAATAGCAGGAGCAGGAGCGATGGGAAGTCGTTTCGGAGTGATGTTGCATCAAGCTGGACACGAGGTGTTATTTGTAGATGGCTGGGAAAGTCATGTTCAAGCAATCAATGAACAAGGGCTTCAAGTAAATGATAATGGGGAAGAGAAAGTATTTCATATTCCCGCAGTATTACAATCAAAAGTAAAAGAGGATACGCAAGCTGATTTAATTATTTTGTTTACAAAAGCAATGCAATTAGATCAAATGTTGCAAGATATTCAGTCACTCATTCATTCGGATACAAAAATCTTATGCTTATTGAATGGAATTGGACATGAAGAAATTATTGAAAAATATGTTGCGCCTACTCATATTTTATTAGGAAATACAATGTGGACAGCAGGAATGAATGGACCTGGAAAAGTAACCTTATTTGGTAATGGAACGGTTGCTTTAAAAAATTTAGCACCGGAGGGAGTAGAGGATGCTAAAGAAGTAGTAGACGTATTAAATTCAGGTGGACTCAATGCAACTTATTCTGAAAATATTTTATTTGCCATTTATAAAAAAGCTTGTGTCAATGGCACAATGAATGGTCTTTGTACTATTTTAGATTCAAATATGGCTGATTTCGGGGAAACAACGACTGCTCATGAAATCGTCGAAGCTATCGTCGCAGAATTTTCATTAGTTGCAAAATATGAAAATATTGAAATAAATGTGAAAGAAATTGTTGATTACATTGAAATGAATTGTTATAATCGTGACACAATCGGTCTTCATCATCCATCGATGCATCAAGATTTAATTTTGAATAATCGTTTGACGGAGATTGATTATATTAATGGAGCAGTGGTAAGAAAAGGTAAGAAATACGGAGTTCCAACACCTTATTGTGCCTTTTTAACATCATTAATTCATTGTAAAGAGCAAATTTTGAAAGCTCACTAATAAAAGGTAGAGAAAGTGTGGAAAGTTTCAACAGCTTTTATAAAGGGGTAGACAAAAAGAAAGAAGGGGTTATATGGAAACTCAAGAAAAAATGACTGCAAAAGTCTTTATCAATAAAATCTTACAAGGAACTGCATTAGGGGTAATTATCGGTTTAATTCCAAACGCTG
>CAUSWE010000041.1:0-11250 GCA_963535215.1 uncultured Granulicatella sp.
CATCACCAATTGCAAAGCTTACTGCACGAATATGGTCAGCAATAACTTTAAATGATACATCTGTTTCTTTTGAAGCATTATATTTTTTACCAGCGCTTAATTGCTCTAATTGTTGAATAATTGGCATGAATAAATCTGTTTCAAAGTTCGTTGGAGTATCTTGAATTACAGAAACTACACGCTCTAATCCCATCCCCGTATCGACGTTTTTATGAGGTAATGGAGGATATGTTCCGTCTGGCATATGGTTAAATTGAGAGAATACTAAGTTCCAAATTTCTAAGTAACGTTCGTTTTCTCCTCCTGGATAATTTTCAGGATCATCTTCAGCCAATGTTTGATATTTTTCACCACGATCATAGAAAATCTCAGTATCTGGTCCACATGGCCCAGCACCGATATCCCAGAAGTTATCTTCTACTGGAATAATATGGTCTTCTGGTAATCCCACTTTTTCCATCCATAATTGTTTAGTTTCAGGATCTTTTGGATAATAAGTTACATATAAACGATTTGGGTCTAATGCTAACCATTTTTCACTAGTTAAAAATTCCCAAGCCCATGGAATCACTTCCTCTTTGAAGTAATCACCGATAGAGAAGTTCCCCATCATTTCAAATAATGTATGGTGTCTTGCAGTGTGACCTACATTTTCAATATCATTTGTACGAATACTCTTTTGAGCATTTGTAATTCTTGGAACTTCTGGAGTTTCTGTTCCATCAAAATATTTTTTTAAAGTAGCTACCCCTGAGTTAATCCATAATAATGTTGGATCATTAACAGGAATTAAACTTGCACTTGGATGTACCTTATGTCCTTTCTCTTGGAAGAAATCAAGATACATTTGACGAATTTCGCTACTAGATAATTTTTTCATCTTTACCATCCTTTTCGTTTATTATAAAAAAATAAAAACTGCCCCATTGTTACAAGGGCGTCTACCACGCGGTACCACCTTGCTTACAATGAAACAGCATTTCATCCTCATTCATTCCGATAACGCGGGAAGCGTCTGTATTTCTACAAAAAATCCAATCAGGAGCATAAATTTTGTGGTCATTTTCACCGGCTAGACCTCTCTACTGTTAAAATTCTTTTATCTGACTGGCAATACTCATTTAGTATAAGAAAATCTCTCACATTTGTCAAATTATTCTGTAGGATATCTGTTTCCTATACTAACCAAGAAAAGTTGCTTTTGTATTGTCATTTTAAAATTTTAACGGTACAGAAGCAACACATCAGAAATCTTTTTTTGGTGCGCTATCAAATTTTTCTTTCAACAATTGCTTCTATTAATGTTTGAGAAAAATTTAAACCTAATTCTCTGCCTAACTTATCAGCCCATCTCGGTATCGTTAAAGTCTTTTTTACTGGTTCTTGATTTCCTAAATAGTGATTTACATTTACTCCTACCATAGAAATAAACGATTTTTTTGAATCAAATTTTAATTCAATATCTTTATCATTCTTAAAAGGATTGTGTTCCACTAAAGATAAAGAATTTATATCTGATGGTTTAGGTAAATCTATATCATTTTCGATACAATCAGCAGCATTCATGCCTAGCCATTCACTTGCCATTTCCAATGCATCACTAATATCTTTTCCTTGAGTACCAGACATATTTGAAAAATCTGGAAAATGTACAAAGTAAGGTGCACTTATATCATCTGAATCATCATAATAAAATAACGCTGGATAAGTCACTAACATTTTCATACCTCCAATTAAAAATATTATAGTACGTATTACACGTATCAATCAAGAACAATGACGTTTCTATAACGAGAGTATATCTCATAAACGTACCCTCGTCCCTTTACATAAAACGGAGAAAGACTTCCTATAGTAGCATGCATAATAGTAGCCGAAATTCGGCTACTATTATTAGGAAATTTCGAGACCAAGGCTCGAAATTTAGGCATGAGACCGCAGGTCTGTTGCCGTCCTTTGCTACTATAAAGGAAGTCTTTCGTAGTTTCCCATAAAAATTCTGTCCTACTTCAATTCCGGAATATACTCCTCATCCCCATAATTGAAAAACAATTCAGTAGGTCCCTTTTGTTCAAAGATGTCTAACATTTGATCCAAATGCCACAATGGTTCTCGCTTCTTCAATTCTTCTAAAGAAATCCAAAACATATCTCCCTCAGAAGAAGAACGAAGTTCGCCAGTGTAATGACTCGTTTTGTATAAAAAGACAATATAACGTGTTCCATCAGGTCGAATCCAATCTTTAATTCCACAAAACTCTAGCTGACTAATCATTAGACCTGTTTCTTCTTTAATTTCTCTAATAGTCGAATCTACAATCGATTCCATTGGTTCAATATGACCCCCAGGGAAAATTAATCCTTGTGCATCACTAAACTTTTTCTCTTGCACTAAAACATTACCCTCTTGATCATAAATCATACACATATTTGTCAATTCAGTATGAACAGTACGACTCATTTCCTCACTCTCTTTCTCTTTATTTAGGCATGATATTTGGAAGTCTACATTTCAAACGTACTCTCATCTCCATACGCAAAACGGAGAAAGACTTCCCATAGTAGCATGGATAAAATAAACCGAAAATCGGTTTATTTTATTAGGAAATTTCGAGACCAAGGCTCGAAATTTAGCAATGAAACCCGAAGGGGTTGCTTGCGTCCTTTGATACTATATTTGGAAGTCTTTCGTAGTCTCCCTCTTTAAAAATATTGAAGAAATTCTCCATATCCTTCTTTTTCTAAATCTGCTTTTGGAATAAATCTTAATGCGGCAGAATTAATACAATAACGTAATCCACCTAATTCTTCAGGACCATCTGGGAATACATGCCCTAAATGAGAATCCGCTTTTTGACTACGAACTTCTGTACGAACACGATTTAATTTATGGTCTTCTTTTTCTGTTAATGTTGTATTTTGAATCGGTCTTGAAAATGATGGCCAACCGCAACCAGCATCAAATTTATCTTTTGAACTAAATAATGGCTCACCACTCACTACATCTACATAAATACCTTCTTCAAAAAATTCATCATATTCGCCTGAAAAAGGACGTTCTGTTGCTTCATTTTGTGTCACTTCATATTGAATTTCTGTTAATCGTTGTTTTAATGCCTTTTTTGAAAAATCAGACATTTTTCTTCCTCCTAATCTTCAAACTTCCACTTTGATTGATGTGGATCTTGAATTCGTTTAAATAATTTTTCTAAATCTTTATTGCTTAAATGTACTAATACGGGTCTACCATGTGGACAATTATACGGATTTTTACATTTTGCTAAGTCCACTAATAATTGTTCCGCTTCAAGCGTTGTTAAACGATGATTCGCCTTAATCGAACCTTTACAACTCATCATAATGGCAGTTGCCTTACGCAGTTGAGCAACGGTTACTTTTTGATTTGAGAGAACTAAATCAATAATTTCCTCAATGATTTCCTTTTCTTCTCCCTGTTTAATCCAACTAGGGTGAGATTGAATTTGAAACGTATGAGTCCCAAATGGTTCGATTTCAATTCCAAATTCACGAATCATGTCTAAGGATTCTTGTAATTTGAGCGCTTCTTTTTTAGAAAATTCCATAACAATCGGAATCATTAATGATTGACTAACTGGAGCTACTTCTCCAATGGAAACTTTAAAAATTTCATATTTAATCCGTTCTTGAGCAGCATGTTGATCAATCATGTATAACCCTTTTTCATTTTGCGCAAATAAATACGTCCCATGCATTTGTCCAAAATAATGTAATTCTGGAAAATCAGTTTCAAAATTTTCTTCATCCAAATCTTGAGATAATTTCCAATAATTCGCTTTTTCTTGGTGGAAATCTATACGACAATCTTCACAGCCCTCTATGTTATGAGCCGTTATTTGAACTGGAATTTCCTCTGTTAGTTCTTCAGAAGTTTCTCCCTCAGATGAAATCACTTCAGTTTCTAAAGGTAGCTCTTCTGAACTTACAGCTTCACTCGTATACGAAATAGTCTCATCCTCTTGTATCCACTCGCTAGGAGTTTCAACTCGAATGGATGGCTGAACTGGTTTTAAGTCAAAATTTAACGTTTCTTGTTCCACTACCGGTCGGGCAGTTGATGTATCCGTTACTTTACGTTTAAATGGTAAATCTTCTAATGATTCAGGAATTCGTTGTACCCCTTGGATTGACTCATGGATCGCTTTTTGAATAAGCGCTAAGAGCTCCACTTCTTTACTAATACGCACTTCTTGCTTTGTTGGATGCACATTGACATCGACTAATTGGAAATCCATTTCAATATCAATTACTGTAATTGGAAAACGTCCCACCATTAAAGTAGAGCCATATCCTGCCACAATTGCTTTAGAAATCGCAATATTACGAATGGAACGCCCATTGATAAAAATCGAAATATAATTTCGATTGGATCTTGTTAATTCTGGCAAAGAAGTATAACCACTGACTTTAAAATCATCATCTTCCCCACTAAATGCTAACATTTTACGAGCGTTAGTAGGACCTAAATTCCCCGCAATTGCTTGACGTAAGTCACCATTACCTGCTGTTCGAATTAATTCATTTCCTTCATTTCTTAAAATAATAGAAATTTCTGGATGACTCAAAGAGATTTTACTCACAACATCTGTAATATGAGCAATTTCTGTTTGAAGTGTGCGAACAAATTTCAACCGAGCAGGAGTATTATAAAATAAATCTGAAACTTCAATGGTCGTCCCTTTTAACGGAGGTACTTGAGTTTTTTCTACAATATTTCCTGACTCCACTTTTAACTGAGTTCCCACTTCGTCTCCAGTTGAAGTCGTTACAGTCACTTTTGAAACAGCTGTAATACTCGCTAAAGCTTCTCCTCTGAATCCTAATGTTTTAATACGAAATAACTGTTCAGGCGAATAAATTTTACTCGTCGTATGACGGCGAATAGATAAAACGGCATCCTCATGACTCATCCCCGAACCATTATCCGTAATTCGAATGAGTTTTAATCCTGCTTCTTCAATTTCAATGACAATTCTTGTACTGCCAGCATCTACTGCATTTTCCAATAATTCTTTAACAACAGATGACGGTCGTTCAATGACTTCCCCTGCTGCTATCTGATTGGTTAATAAAGCACTTAATTCTTTAATTTTCCCCATAGACTCACCCTTTCAGTCTTGTTTGCCATTGGTCGATGAATTGCAACGCTTGAAGTGGCGTTAAATTCATCACTCGAACAGATTTTATCTCCTCTAACACTTCTTGGTCGAGATTGCTTGTAAATAAATCCAATTGTTCTGATTTGACACGTGAAACTTCAACAGTAGCACTACTTTCTACAATTTTCACTTCAGCCTTTTCCACTGGAGCATCTTCTTGAAGATTCGCTTGCGAATTGTTTTCTAAAATCGTTAAAATATTTTCCGCATGAGTTAATAATGACGAAGGTAATCCAGCTAATTTAGCAACATGAATTCCGTAACTCTTATCTGCTGGTCCTTCCATAATTTTATGAAGGAAGACCACTTCGCCATCTTTTTCAATGGCTCCAACATGGACATTTTTCAAATCTTTATACGTATCACTTAAAGCTGTTAATTCATGATAATGAGTTGAGAAAAGGACTTTTGCATTTAAATGTTCATGAATGTATCCAATAATGGCATGAGCAAGTGCCATCCCATCATAGGTAGCTGTTCCTCTTCCGATTTCATCAAATAATAATAAACTTGTTGGATCAGCTTGACGTAATGCAGTATTCGTTTCCATCATTTCTACCATGAAGGTACTTTGCCCTGAAATTAAATCATCTGCTGCTCCAATTCGTGTAAAGATTTTTGTAAAAATTGGAATTTTTGCAGTTGTTGCAGGAACAAAGCAACCAATTTGAGAAAGAATCACACAGAGTGCCAACTGTCTCATATACGTTGATTTCCCAGACATATTTGGACCTGTAATTAATAAAATATGGTCTTCTGGCGACATTTGAATCGAATTAGGGACATAGCTAGAACGTCCCATCACCTTTTCAACAACTGGGTGACGACCATCGATAATTTCTAACGAACGATCCATTAATGAAATCGTTGGTCTTGTTAATTGATATGCTTCACTAACGGTGCTAAACGACTGCAATACATCAATCGTTGCAACTTCTTTTGCTAATTCTTGTAATTGCTTCGTATAAGTTTTCACTTCTTCACGAACAGCCACAAATAATTCATATTCTAGCAAACTTGATTTCTCTTCTGCTTCCAAAATCAATTCTTCTTTTTCTTTTAACTCAGGCGTAATAAATCGTTCTGCATTACTCAATGTTTGTTTTCGTTCATAGCGACTATCATCTAATTGGGAAAGGTTCGCTTTTGTCACTTCGATATAATAACCAAATACTTTATTATAACTAATTTTTAACGATTTAATTCCTGTAGTTTCGCGCTCCGTTTGTTGTAATTGAGCAATCCATTCTTTCCCATGCGCCATTGTTTCACGGTAGAGGTCTAATGTTTCATGATAGCCTTTTTTAATAATATTCCCATCTGATAAGGATACTGGAGCATCTTCATCAATGGCTCTTTCAATGCGTTCATATAATTCTGGAATGGCATGTAATTGTTGTTTTAACTTTTGCCATTTTGGATGATTCAAACTATCTGCAATCGCTCTAAAAACAGGAACTTTCGCTAATGTTTGTTTTAATTGTAATAAATCTCTCGCGTTAGCAGTACCAAATGAAACTTTCCCAACAATTCGCTCTAAATCATAGACACCTTTTAACGCTTCAATAAAATCTATCCGTTCAAAATAATGTTGCGTCAAACTTTCTACTAAATCATGTCGTTCTTCAATATCACTTTGAAGAACTAATGGTTTTTCAATCCATTGTTTTAATAAACGAGCACCCATCGCTGTTTGAGTTTCATCTAGGAACCAATAAAGTGAACCTTGTTTTTGCTGTGTACGAATCGTACTCGTTAACTCTAAGTTTCTTTTCGCTTCATAGTTCATGAATAAGTAAAAATCACGTTCGTAATAACTCGCTTTTTGAAGGTGTGTAAAACTTTTCTTTTGAGTTTTCGCTAAATAAGATAATAAACCTTCCAACACTTCATAAACATCTTCCTGTTCAATATCTTCTAGTAACGCATCAAAACTTCCTTTTTGAATGTCTTCAGTTGCTAAGGTAGATGGTAAAATATCAAAATACAAGCACATTTCTTCTAATGCTTCCGAAGAAAAATCTCCAACTTTCACTAATTCTCTCGTTTTTAAACTTGAACATTCACTACGAACTTCTTCCATTGATTGGACACAAGTCCCTTTTAATTCCCCTGTCGCAACATCGACATAGCCTAAAGCATAAGAATCTTGCGCCAATGGTTTTAATGCTACTAAATAGTTATTGGCATGTTGTTGAGAATATTCCGTATAAGTCCCAGGCGTTAAAACTTGAACAACATCTCTTTTGACCATTCCTTTAGTAAATTTAGGGTCTTCTAATTGCTCACAAATCGCAACTTTCTTTCCATATTCAATTAATGTTCGAATATATTCTTTTGCAGAATGATGAGGAACTCCACACATTGGAATTGGATCTTCTGCATTTTTATTTCGACTTGTTAATGTAATTTCTAATAGACGAGCAGCTTCTAGCGCATCATCATAAAATAATTCATAAAAATCTCCCAAACGATAAAACAATAAACAATCCGGATATTGTTCCTTAATCGAAAAATATTGTTCCATCATGGGCGTTCTCTTCGTTTTTTGAGGCATTCGTAAAATTTTCTCCTTTATTATTCCATAAATGGTTGATCTGGTGAAATTTTAATGGGTAAAATTTTCTTCACTTTTCCAGTTGCATCATCACATTCAATAAAACAAGCGGATAATTGAATCTCATCAGGATCAGACACTTCGAATCGTGTTGGTAATTGGTTTAAAAATTTACCAATAATCGCTTCTCTTTCCATTCCTAAAATTCCATTATACGGACCTGTCATACCAACATCACACATGACTGCCGTTCCTTGAGGTAAAATACGGGCATCATTCGTTTGTACATGCGTATGCGTTCCAATCACAGCGGTTACTTTTCCATCTAAAAACCAACCCATTGCTTGCTTTTCACTAGTCACTTCAGCATGGAAATCTACAAAAATAATCGGCGTTCTCTTACGAGCTGTTTCAATGAGTGACTGAATGACTTGGAATGGATCATCTAATGTATTCATAAAGACACGACCTTGTAAGTTAATCACACAGACTTCCACTTGATTACACTTTACAAATACCATTCCTTGCCCTGGAACTCCTGCTGGATAATTCGCTGGACGAACCATCTTCTTTGCATCATCAATAAATTCAAAAATATCCCGATTATCAAAAGCATGATTTCCTAATGTCACAACATCTGCACCAGCCTGTAATAATTGCTTATAAATTTTCTCCGTAATGCCCTTTCCATTCGCAGCATTTTCCCCATTGACAATTGTTACTTGAGGTTTATATTTTTTCTTTAATTTTGGTAAATAATCTTCAATTGCTTGACGACCTGGAGCACCAACAACGTCTCCAACAAATAATAACTTCATGTGACTCCTCTTTCTATTTCATCTTCTATTAGTGTAACAACAAATGTTTTGAAATGGTAGTGTTTTGCTGAAAGAAATTCGAATAGAGCGCAAAAAAACTCTTAAAGCCTTTAGGAAGACCTCAAGAGTTTTTCAAACTATTTATACAAATACTACTTGAACTAAAATCATATAAATCATGGTTGGAACAAAGATACTTAATAAAGTATTTTGTTTCCACCAATGTAACACTACTACACAAGCAATACTAATGAGTTCTGCTGCCCCAAATGGCGCTTGTGTCCAAGCTACATCTTTGACACAGTAAATAACTAATGTCGTCATAATGGCTTTAGGCAATACTTGCGCAATAAATTGCAAGCGAGGAGGTAATACATCATGATGACGGAACATCACATAGGGGAATAATCTCAATCCAAATGTTACAATCGTTGCAACCATCATGCTTAAAAAAATCATCATTGGTGTCATTTTGATACTTCCTCCTTCAATGGATGTTTCATATTTCTTTCAAAAATTAGCATTAATAAAATAACTGTACAAGCTAAACTTGGTAATAAGAAATATTTTGGTCCAACTGCAATTAACCAGAATAAAGCACTACTTCCACCGATTAAAAATGGATAATAGCGATCACTTTGCATGATTTGATTCACAACAATTAACACGAATAATGCCGTCATCGAAAAATCAATTC
The DNA here is from genome assembly GCA_963535215.1 of uncultured Granulicatella sp. Lineage (GTDB taxonomy): Bacteria > Bacillota > Bacilli > Lactobacillales > Aerococcaceae > Granulicatella. The sequence continues at coordinate 9,270 of CAUSWE010000041.1, forward strand.
CTTTTGCAGAAAATGGAATAAAGTTTCCAGCTATAACACCCACCATTGTTCCGAATACCCAGTACACATGATTTAAAAAGGCAAGATAGACATGAACAATATCAGAATAAGTTCCCTCTTCTTCTTGTTTCATACCAACCATTACAGAGAATGTTTCATCTGATAAGGCAAAGATTAAATAGAAAGCCTTCCACCCTAATCGCTTAAATAATTCAATAAAACTAATACCATAAAACATCATACGAGCATTAATAAGTAAAGTCATAATAGCAATCATTCCAAGTCCTAAACCGGCATTCATAAAGCTGACAATGGCAAATTGCATTGAGCCTGCATACATAAAAATACTAGAAAAAATTGCCCACCAACCTGAGTAACCATCTTGAACCATTAAAATGGCAAATGCAATTCCTAAAAATAAATAGCCAAAGAAAATTGGTAACGATAATTTAAATGCTTGTTTCCACTCTTTCATTCCTTAACTCCTTTTCATTCATATACAAATGACAGTGTACCTAATCTTCTACAAGCTTGCAACTAATACGTAATAAAATACAAGAAGAAAAATTTTTTTGTATGTGAGACCGCCAGCAGCCCTTGCAGGTCTCATGGCTAAAATTCGAGCTTGGTCTCGAATTTTACCTGTAAAAAAATCTAGCTTACTGGATTTTTTTACTTTCACTACAAAAAATTTTTCTTCTCGTATTTTATATTTTTAAACGTATTTTCACTTTTTGATTATTTTATGATAAGTACGCAGTCAATTCTGATTCTGACATATTTAATCTCTTGGCTCCGGTTTCAATTGTGAGAATACCATCTTTTATCAAACCTACAATGGTTGTGATCGCACCTTCTTCTATCCCTTCCATTCTTGCCAGTTGTTTTTCTTCTGCTACATACTCCAAATGCGCATAGTAGCCATCTAGTTTCCTTGTTCGATCATCAAACATCTTTTGTTCCTCCTTTGTCCAGTTCATTCGATTCATAATCGTATCTGCTGTTTCTAATATTGCCTCTGGATTTTGTGTATAAGGTTTGTTACCAAAAAACTCAATCCATCGAACTTTTCTATATTGCTTTATTTTAGTCGGATTATATTTATCTAATTCTAAAAATGCCATTCGCATTAAGTTACGTTTTTCTTTTATTCCTTTAAAATGTACTTTTAATTCTTCGTAAAATTCATCATCTCTTAAGCTAAACGAATGATACATACGCTCATCCTCAAAATATCGTTCCTGTGTAATCGCAATGGCATATACTGGAATCATTTCTTTTGCAAGATGGTAGGTTTGAGTGCCATCCATTTTATGCATATTCATATTTTTAGAAATCTGTTCACATAAATATAAACACAAACGCTTAATAAAGTCAATTTGTAACGCTACTTGTATTTCAATAATAATTTGTGTGTGATCATCTAGCTCAGCCAACACGTCAATATGAGTCGAATAAGGAAATTCATCTAAATAAAATTCATGAATTTGTGTACTTTCTAATATTCTTACACTTTCAACTGGCAAATCAAATATGTCTCGTATAAACTGAGCAGTAACTGAAGTATTGCTGAATATCTTCTTTGCCATTAAGTCCATCATGGGTCTTGCCCCTTCAATTCGTTCTTTCATATTATTTCGTCCTCTCTGTAATTTTTTGAAGCATCTTCCAGTGACTTTTCACTAGAAATTACACTTCACTTATATATACGAAAAAAAGGCGAAAAATATTTTTTTTTCAAAAAATTTCTATACGATAAAAAAGCACCTACTACTGTAGATGCTTGCCTTTATTTCCCGACTATTTTAATAATCATTCAATAACATCGATAGATTCAATTCCATCAAATTCATCGTCAATTACTTTATCTAAAGAAATCACAATCTTTTTATAATTATTTTGGATTTTTTGTAATGGTTTTACCTCCCTTATATAATGTATTTAGGTTATTAAAGGCGACCTATACGCCTAAATAACTGTA
>CAUSWE010000042.1:0-10049 GCA_963535215.1 uncultured Granulicatella sp.
TTTCCCAGCCTTTTCCTTTATGACTATTTGCATTTCCTTCTTCTACTGTTAAAACGGTATTTAACAATAATACTCCTTGTTTTGCCCAATGAGATAAATCTCCTTCTGTTGGAAGTTCTCCCCCAATATCTTCTTGTAATTCTTTATAAATATTTTTAAGGGATGGTGGAAGTGGAGTTCCTTTTTGAACAGAAAAGCTTAATCCATGCGCTTGTCCAAATCCATGATAAGGATCTTGCCCTAAAATGACGACTTTCACCGATTCAAATGGCGTAAGTTCTAACGCATTAAAAACATTTTTTTCTTCAGGAAATACTCTGACTTCTTGTCTTCTTTTTTGGACAAAATCTTGTAACTGTTGATAATACTCTTTTTGCATTTCTTCTGCTAAAATTTCATTCCAAGTCGTCATGCTTCATCCTCGATTTTTTGATAAATTTCAAAGGTATGTGGATAAATATTTTTTTCATCCACTGTTCCATCCATACTTTTGACTTTTACAAATTCTTCCCATGGGAAATCTTTTGGAAAATACGTATCCCCATCAAATTGCGCATGAATTTTTGTACAATAAAGTGTATTCACTTCATGTTTTAACGAATCAAATAAAACTGCTCCACCAATAATGTAAATATCTTCATGTTTGGCATCTTCTACTAAAGTTTCAATATCTGTAACAACTTCTGCTCCATTTGCATCATATTCTGCTTGATAAGATACAATGATGCTATGTCTTCTTGGTAATAATCTTTTCCCCATACCTTCAAATGTATTGCGACCCATTACAATCGTTTGATCCAAAGTTACTTCTTTGAAAAATTTCCAATCATTTGGTAAATGCCATGGTAAAACTCCTTCTTTACCAATTACACCATTTTCATCTTGTGCCCAAATATAAATTAACATGCAAATTCCTCCTTTAGACTAAACAGCGATTGGTGCTTTAATCGTTGGATGACATTCATATCCTTCTAACACAACGTCTGCAACTTCTAAATCATATAATGATTTTTCAGGATGTTTTAACACTAATTGTGGTAACTCATACGTTTCACGACTTAATTGAAGATCCACTTGTTCTAAATGATTTAAATACAAATGCGCATCGCCTAATGTATGAACAAACTCTCCAACTTCTAATCCTACTTCATTTGCAATTAAATGCGTTAATAATGCATAACTCGCAATATTAAATGGAACTCCTAAAAAGACATCTGCACTACGTTGATATAATTGACAGCTTAACTTGCCATCTGCAACATAAAACTGAAACATAGTGTGACATGGAGGTAATGCCATACTTGGAACATCTTCTGGATTCCATGCAGATACTAATAATCTTCTTGAATCAGGAGATGTCTTCAACATTTCAATCACTTGCGCTAATTGGTCAATGGTTTCCCCTTGAGTCGTTTTCCAATTTCTCCATTGTGAACCGTAAATATTTCCTAATTCTCCATATGTTGCAGCAAAATCATCATCATTTAAAATTCTTTGGCAAAATGTTTCTAATTCTTTTTCATACACTTCTTTAAAAACTGGATCTTGTAAACTTCTACGACCAAAATCTGTCATATCTTCTCCAGTATAATCAGGAGACTCTACATAACGTTTAAAAGCCCACTCATCCCAAATATGATTATTATGTTGTAATAAATAACGGATATTTGTATCACCTTTAATAAACCATAATAACTCACTTTTAATAAGTCCAAATGGAACTCTTTTTGTTGTTAAAATTGGAAATCCCTTTGATAAATCAAATCGCATTTGATAACCAAAAATACTTTTTGTTCCTGTACCTGTACGGTCTGATTTTTCGATTCCTTCTTGTTTAATTTTTTCTAATAATTCTAAATACTGTTTCATCTGATGAGCTCCCTACTGTTAAACTAACTCAGCTAAATATTCCCATCGTTCGTAGGAATTAGCTAGTTCTTGTTCTAATGTTTCTAATTGTGTTTGTAATTCTTGTAATTTAGCAAAGTCTTGTGCTTGTTGATTCATTGCTTCTTGAATTTCTTCAATGGATGCTTCTAATCCAGCGATTTTCCCTTCAATTTCTTCCCATTCTTTTTTCTCATGATATGTCATCTTTTTAGCTTTTTCTGGTGTGGAAGTTTTTGAGGTTTCTGTCACTTTTGGAACTTCTACTATCTTAGTCTCTTCTACTGTTACGTCTCCTTGTTTTTCTAGAAAATCACTCATAGCGCCATAATACAGTTCTGTATTTCCTTGTCCTTTAATGACAAATAATTGATCCATTGTTTTATCTAAGAAATAACGGTCGTGAGAAACTATGATGACTGCGCCATTAAATTCTTCTAAATAATCTTCTAAAACGGTTAAGGTATCAATATCTAAATCATTCGTCGGTTCATCGAGTAATAAGACATTTGGCTTCGTCATTAATAGGCGTAATAAATATAACCTCCTTCTTTCTCCACCTGATAACGTACCAATTAATGCTCCATGCATATAGCGAGGAAATAAAAATGTTTCTAGTAATTCCGTAATCGAGGCTACTTCACCATTTTTTTGTCTTACTTCTTCGGCATATTCTCTTAAATATTGCACTAATTGCTTATCCATTGGAATATCTTCATCTTGTTGCTTATAGTAAGCTAAGCGAACCGTATCCCCAACAGTCATTTCTCCTTCACTAAATGGATAGAGACCAGCAAGAGCATTTAGGAATGTGGATTTTCCGACTCCATTTTCTCCAACAATTCCAATTCTGGCTTGGCTTTGAATAATCCACTCTAATGAGCGAACAATTAACTTATCTCCAATTTGTAAGCTGACATTTTTTAATTGAAACACTCGTTTTCCAATTCTTGTTTGATCAAAACGAATGGCTAGAGATTCTTTAGAATCTGTTTGTTTCACTTCTTTTTCTAATTGTTCAAATCGTTGAATTCTAGCTTGTTGTTTAGTTGTTCTTGCCTTAGCTCCTTGTCTCATCCATTGTAATTCTTGTTGATATAAACGTTGCTGTTTATGAGACATTTTTTGCGCAATTTGTTCTCGTTGAGATTTTTGTTCTAAATAGGATTGATAATTCCCATCATACGCTTCAATTCTCCCTTGAGTTAATTCAAACATATGGTCTACAACACGCTCTAAGAAATAACGATCATGGGTTACTAATAATAAGGAACCTTTGTACGAAGCTAAATATTGTTCTAACCATTGAATGGCTTGCATATCTAAATGGTTTGTCGGCTCATCTAATAATAATAAATCCGGCTCTTCCATTAACACTTTGGCAAGACCTACTCGTTTCTTTTGTCCACCAGATAATGTAGAAATTTGTTGATGAATATCTTCAATTCCCACGTGCTGTAAAATGGACTTTATTTTCACTTCATATTGCCAACCATCCACTTGATTCATTTTTTGTTCCAATGCTTCAAATTGTTTTAAATATTTTTCATCTTGAAGATGCTGTTGTAACTGTTCAACACTCCATTCATAATCATGAACTAATCTCAATAATGGATTGTCTGATTCATAAATGGCTTCAAATACCGTATGTTCAGGATTTAAAGAAGGATTTTGTGAAAGATACCCAATTCTAAAATCATTTGAACAAGTAATCGTACCACTTTCTGCTTCATCTATTCCGGCTAAAATATTTAATAGTGAGCTTTTTCCTGTACCGTTTTGACCAATTAATCCAACATGTTCTCCTTCATTAATAATGAACGAAACATCTGCTAATAATGTTTTAGCACCATATGTTTTTTTCAAATGATCAACACGAAAATCTTTCATAATATTCTCCTTTTATGATTAAAATAAACCGATTGCTCTACCGTCTTCTAATACATCCATCTCTAATGCAGCTGGTTTTTTTGGCAGTCCTGGCATTGTTAAAATATTACCCGTTAAAGCTACAACAAAGCCTGCCCCTAATTTAGGAACGAGAGAACGAACCGTTAATTCAAATCCCTTTGGTCTTCCTAATAAAGTCGCATCATCTGAGAAGGAATATTGCGTCTTCGCAATACAAACTGGCAAATGATTCCAACCATTTTTTTCTAACTGTTTTAATTGTAATTTCGCTTCTTTTGTATATTGAACAGAACTTGCTCCATAAATTTTAGTTGCAATAGCTTCGAGTTGTTCTTCAATCGTACTATTTTCTTCACAGACTGAATGGAATTGAGGTGTTGAATGTTCTAATAAGTGTAACACTTCTTTAGCTAATGCTACTCCACCATTTCCACCATTTTCCCATACAGAAGTAGAGATACAAGAAATCCCTTTTTTCTGACAAAGAGTTTGTACTAATTCCTTTTCTTGTCGGGTATCTGTTACAAATTCATTTAACGCAACAACAGCTGGTAATCCATAATGTTGTGTCATATTTTCAATATGTTTTTCTAAATTAGCAAAGCCTTTTTCTAAAGCTTCTAAATTTTCTCCTTCTGTTAATCCAGAAAGGGAAACTCCTCCATGCATTTTAAGCGAACGAATCGTAGCCACAATGACAACTACATCAGGTGCTTTTTGTAATTGAGGAACTTTAATATCTAAAAATTTCTGAGCTCCTAAATCAGCTCCAAATCCAGCTTCTGTTACAACAATTTCTCCAAGTGCTAGAGCTGCATTGGTCGCTATCACACTATTACATCCATGTGCAATATTGGCAAACGGCCCACCATGAACAATTGCAGGCGTATGTTCTAATGTTTGAACTAAATTCGGTTTTAACGCATCTTTTAATAATAATGTTAAAGCTCCTTGAACATTTAAATCTTTCACCGTAACGGGAACTTTTTCAAAAGTGTACCCAATAACAATATTTTCTAATCGTTGTTTTAAGTTATTTAAATCTGTCGCCAAACATAAAATCGCCATCATTTCACTCGCAACCGTAATATCAAATCCATCTTCACGAGGAACTCCTTGAATTGGACCACCTAATCCTACAATGACTTGTCGTAAAGCTCGGTCATTTAAATCAACCGCTCTTTTCCAGATGACTCTTCTACTATCAATTTGTAATTCATTTCCTTGATAAATATGATTATCAATAAATGCAGCTAATGCATTTGTAGCACAAGTTAATGCATGCATATCTCCAGTAAAATGCAAATTAATTTCTTCCATCGGAACAACTTGCGCATATCCACCACCACAAGCTCCTCCTTTAATACCCATTACAGGTCCTAATGAAGGTTCACGAAGCGTAATAATGGATTTTTTACCTAATTTCGTTAAAGCATCTGCTAATCCAATCGTAACGGTTGATTTTCCTTCTCCAGCAGGAGTTGGACTCATAGCTGTCACTAATACTAATTTGCCTTTTTTCTCTTTAGAAATTCGATTAACATCAATTTTTGCTTTATATTTCCCATAAAACTCGATTTGTTCATCATCTAAGCCAATGCTTGAAGCAATTTCACGAATTGGTTTCATAACAGCTTCTTGAGCAATTTGAATATCTGATTTCATACATACCCCTCCTTGAACTAACTATAACGTTGATATTTTCTTTTAAATGCATAATAAGTAATGGCTAATGGAACTAAGGAACCAAACCACGCTAAAGGATTAGCAGTTGTTAATCCAATATAGCCAAAAATTTTTGTTAGCACTAATGCAGCAAAAACTCGCATCATTAACTCCATAATTCCTGCAATTGTTGGGATCACAGTTTTTCCTACTCCTTGTAATGTATAACGATAAATAAATAATAATGACAAAATACCATAGGAAGAAGAATTAGCTAAAATATACAGTCTGCCATATTCCACTACCGATTCATGTCCCACACCTACAAACATTCTCATAAAATATGGACTAAATAGAATTAATATAAATCCTACGCAAAAACTAAATGTAAGAGAAAGTTTAATACAATCTCTAACACCTTTCCAAATGCGATCATATAATTTTGCTCCATAATTTTGAGCTGAATAAGTCGCCATTGTAATTCCAAATGACATCATTGGTAATATTCCTAATTGGTCAATCTTTTGTGCAGCTGTATAGCCAGCCACCGCTTCATGTCCTAAACGATTTAATACAATTTGAACCGTAATGGTTCCAATCGCAATAATAGAAGATTGAAATCCCATTGGGAATGAAATATTTATATGATGCCATAAGAAATCTTTTGTAAACTGTAATGACTCTCTTTCAATATGTAAAATTGGAATTTTCTTTTTAATATACATATAACAGCAAATGGCAGAGAATAATTGACTGACTACAGTTGCAAATCCAGAACCTCCAACACCCATATTAAAATGAACAATAAATACGTAATCTAATAATATATTTAAAATACAAGATAAAACTAAAAAATATAGCGGCGTAATTGCATCTCCAATTGCTCGAATAATATTTGATAATAAGTTAAAAGCAATTTGAGAAAAAATCCCTGCAAAAATGACCATTAAATATTCATAAGCATAGTCAATAATTTCTGGAGGAGTTTGCATCAATTCTAATATTTGACGACAAAATAGCATACTGAATGTCGTCAACACAATCGAAGCTCCTATAGAAATTAAAGTAGAAACATAGAAACTTCTTTTTACTCCTTGCATATCTTTAGCCCCAAATTTTTGGGCAAGAGGAATTGCTAATCCGGCGGTCATACTAATGGCAAAACCAATAATAAAAAATACAATACTCCCGGTTGAACCAACAGCTGCAAGTGCTTGTACCCCAATGTATCTACCAACGAAATAAGTATCTGCCATATTATAAAATTGTTGAAAAACATTCCCTATTAATAATGGTAAGGTAAACCGAGAAATTAATTTCATCGGATTTCCAGATGTCATATCCTTCGCCATTTTACTCCTCTTTTCTATATACATACTCAATTTTATAGTATACTAAAATATACAATAATATAACAGTGATACCCTCAGAAAAATTTATAAACTCTCTAAAAATAGCGGTAACATTTCTCTTTTTTAGCCCTACAAATTATGTTACAATACAAACGAAAAGAGGCGAAGATTTATGGTTGAATTTGATAAAGAAAAAATTGCAAAAATGCAACAATATTTAGCAGAAATTACAGATCCTAACTTCCAAGGAAGTGCTACAGACAAAAGAATGGCTGTTGCAGAACTATTTAATTATTATCATTCAGACTGGCAGCAAGATGCCATGCATTTTGTCGACAAAAATCTTGAATTATTTGATGACCAACGAATGCAAGAAATTTTTAAAACGTATAACTCTGGAAGAAAGAGTCCTCAAACAGTCATTCGTCAAGAATCGAAAAGTAAATATAAACGACCAATGCGACCTGGTGAAGATTAAATAAAATGACAAACTAAAAGGCTTAAAATCCACTGATGATTTTAAGTCTTCTTTTTATTTCATTATCGAATTCCTAATGCAATTCTCGCATAACGAGACATTTTTTCTGGAGACCAAGCTGGATACCATACTAATTTAACATCAATCGTTTTGATTTCTTCAATTTCCTTTAATGCACGATGAATTTCATCTGTAATTATATCAGCCAATGGACATCCCATTGTTGTTAGTGTTAAATTTACTTGGCAATGTCCTTCTTCATTTAGCTCTACTCCATAAATTAATCCTAAATTAACAATATCAATTCCTAATTCAGGATCAATCACTGTTTCTAACGCTTCTAAAATTTTTTCCTTCATTGATTCTGGTGTTTCACTCATACGATTACTCCTCTACTAATGATTCTTTTAAAAATTCTACAGATGCTTCAATGGCTTTAAACGTAACAAAGTGTGGCACTTCTGGTGTTTCAATCCATTTCACACGACCCGCATACGGTTCATCTTTAATCTTTTCGTAAAATGCACGGTTTAATGCATATGGAACTTTTTTATCTTCTAGTCCATGCCAAATTAATACTGGACGACCTGCAATTGTTTCAGGATTATCTGCTAAAGATAAACTTTGTAACATTGGAATATATTTATCCATTAAATCAGGAGTTAATTCTACTGCTGGTTTATCTTTCATCCAAGTAGAAGTAAGCGACCATTTTGCAAATTCAACTGGATCTGCATTCCCCATTAAACTAACTGCAGCGTATAAAAATGGAAAATGTTTTAATAATGCGTAAGTTGTCATTCCACCCATACTGAAACCAATTGCTCCAATTTTATTATCGACTAAATTTTCTTTTTGATAAGCTCCGACTAATGTTGGAAATTCTTTAACATTTTGCCCAATAATTTCCCATAATTCAAAGCCATTTAATTCAGATGTTTTTCGCTCTCCATGATATAGCTGATCGGGTAAAATTGCTCGCATACCATTTTTCGCAAGCATTGCTCCGTAGTGAATACAATTTTCCTTACTTCCAGTCCAACCATGATAACAAACAACTGTTGGGATCATTTTATCTTTATTTTCTTCTTGAACAATTTCTAAAATTGGAATATTTTCAATCATTTTTTCTTGAATAATAATCATAACTAACCTCTTTCTTCATATTTTATAAAAAATATGGTACACTCATAAGGATATTGTAACTAAATTGACAAGTTGCCGTCAATTAAAATCAATTAAATAGATGACTATAGGAGGAAAAAATGAAACCAAAATTAATTGCACTAGATTTAGATGGCACAACATTGAATGGGCAATCTGAATTTAATCCCATTACGATTCAAACCTTACATCGCTTAACAGAACTTGGGCATAAAATCGCCATTGTAACTGGGCGTCCTTATCGAAGCTCAAAACATTTATATGAAGAATTAGGATTAGGTGGGCCGCTAGTAAACTTCAATGGTGCCCTATGTCATATTCCAAATGACGAAAACTGGCAAGGAGAATTTCACGTAACATTAGATGAAGAAATCGTTTTTGACATGTTAAATTTTCATAAAGAATTAGAATGTGATTATTTCATGGTCGAAGGAAAACATCATTTATATGCAACCATTGAAAATATTCCCGATTCACCTTACTATCCAAAAGATCAACAACCTATTTTATTACAAAAAGATACTCAATTACTAGAAAAGCCAACAGCTATTACCGTTTTTTCTAGTATTGAAAAACAACCCTTCATTAAAGAAAAAATTAAGCAACGTTATGGTCACACGATTGATGTTCGTACTTGGGGAGGCGACATGCCTTGTCTAGAGATTGTAACTTATGGTATTGATAAGTCTACTGGGATCCAACATTTATCTCGTTATTATGGAATTCCAACAGAAGATGTTTTAGCTTTTGGTGATGAAGATAATGATTTAGAAATGATTGAATTTGCTGGCCACGGTGTTGCGATGAATAATGCCATCGATAGCCTAAAAGCAATCGCTGATGATATTACTCCACTTCCACATAATGAGGATGGATTAGCGCATTACTTGATTAACTATTTTAATTTAGAAGCTTAACTGAATCCATCTCTTACAAAATTCAAGAAGAAAAAATTCCCTTTGTTGGCTAGGCCGCCAGCAGCCACCTTTGGTGTCTCATGGCTAAATTTCTAGTCTAGGTCTCGAAGTTTGCCTATAAAAAAATCCATCATAAAAACGATGGATTTTTTTACTTTAGCTACAAAGAAAATTTTTTCTTCTTAAATTTTTATTTGCACCTTAAAGGAATTTCGATACTCAAACTGATTCGCCAATAGGATTAGTCAAACAAAGTTAAAATATAGAATTATCAATTAATTCTCTTCACGAAAAAGTATTCAGCATAATTATCTTCTTCATTTTCATAATGACCAACACATTCATATCCCAATGCTTCGTAAAACTCTTTTCCCTGCCAGTCAAATGTATCTAAACGGATGATATTAACTCCCATTGCAGCTGCCCGTTTTTCCATCTCACAGATTAATTTAGTACCTATGCCTTTTCTCCTGTATTCTACATCAACAAAAACAGTTGATACATAGAGGATTTTAAACGCGGTAATACAGGCATCCAATCCAGCAATTATTGTGCCATCAGATTCAATACCGATCCGAATGTATCCGTTCATTTTATAACTTATATAGTTTCTATCAAATAAACTCAATCTCGTTTCGATATTCTCAACCTGTTCTTCATTTAAATCTATAATTT
>CAUSWE010000043.1:0-9097 GCA_963535215.1 uncultured Granulicatella sp.
CAATCGATTTTCCAATTCAAAATGATGGAGAAAGTGCGTATTTTTCAACATTACCAATTAAAGCAATGGTAGATAAGATGATTGCCTCAGGTTTTTCTGCTTCTGTTTCAAATACTGCTGGAACATTTGTATGTAATCATATTATGTATCAAGTACTTTATTATGCTTCAAAAAATTATCCTACGTTAAAAGCTGGATTTATTCATGTACCTTTCTTACCAGAACAAGTCAAAGATAAAAATCAATATCCTTCTATGGAATTGGAAGAAATGGTTCATGCTCTAACACTTTGTGTTGAAACAGTTATTGAATATCAAGATAAAGAGGATTTAAAAACAATTGGAGGAGCAATTCATTAATATAAAAAACAGGATTGATGGGAGAGTCAGTCAATCCTGTTTTGTGTCTAATGGCTATAATAAAAACTATTTCCTGCAAAGGATGGTTCACTAGTAATGGTAATTCCTAAATCACGATAAATTTCTTCATCGGCTTTTTGTAAAATAACAGTACTATGTGCTTGTAAATTTCTTAAAAATACTAATTGATTTTTTGCGGCTTCTGCAGCTGGATTTGTAACGGCAGACATACTTAAAGCAATGAGTACTTCCTTACTATCGAGGGAGCGTCTTTGTTGATGAAAGACCTCGTGACTTAATTTTGTAATGGATTCAAGAATAACAGGAGGTAATAGATGTAAATCTTTTTGAATACCTGCTAATTCTTTAATCGCATTTAATAAGCAAGCTGCTCCTGCTGTCATCGTTTCGCTTTGTTTACCAGTAATCATTTTACCATTTGGTAATTCAATGGCTACGACTTCGCTATTGGATTCTTTGGATTTACTCAAAGCTATTTCGACAACTGGACGATCTTGAGGGGTTAATCCCATTTCGTCCATAATGTATTTTCCTCGTTGAGCAGTTTCTAAAGTACCAATGCCACGTTTGTAATCGCATTGTAAGTGGTAGTATCTGCGAATAATTTCTTGTTTTGAGGCTTCTTGTACGGCTGCATCGTCTGTAATGGCAAATCCGACACGGTTTACTCCCATATCTGTTGGTGAGTAATAAGGAATTTCTTGGTCTTTGTAAATTTTTCTTAAAATTCTTCTTAATAGAGGGAATGCTTCAATATCACGATTGTAGTTAACAGTCGTAATACCGTATTTTTCCAAATGATATGGATCAATCATATTGACATCTTCTAAATCAGCTGTTGCAGCTTCATAGGCAATGTTAACAGGATGGTTTAATGGTAAATTCCATACAGGGAATGTTTCAAATTTTGCATAGCCTGCTGAACGTCCTCTTTGAGTTTCATGATATAGTTGACTTAAACATGTTGCTAATTTTCCGCTATTAGCACCAGGTGCAGTTACAACGACTAATGGACGAGTAGTTTCAATGTATGCGTTGGCTCCGTATCCAGCATCACTGACTATTGTATCTACATCCATTGGATAGCCTTCTGTGTGGCCGTGAGTATAAACAGTCATTCCTCTACGTTCTAACATATTTTTGAATTGAGTTGCAGCTGGTTGACCAGTGTATCTTGTAATCAGTACGCTATTAATTTTTAAATCCCAGTGGTGCAAATCATCAATCATTCTTAAGACATCACGGTCATAAGTGATACCTAAATCTCCACGCACTTTATTTTGTTCGATATCCCCAGCATAAACACAAATAATAATTTCTGCTTGGTTTCTTAGTCGATAGAGTAGTTTCACTTTTCCATCTGGATCAAATCCAGGTAATACTCTCATTGCGTGAAAATCCCCAATGAGTTTACCACCAAATTCTAAATAGAGTTTGTCATAACTATTCACTCGCTCTAAAATATATTGACTTTGTTCTTCCAGGTATTTTTCGCTATCAAATCCTAATTGCATTTTTAACGCCCCCGTTTCACTATTTTCAAGTCCAAAGTATAGCACTCTCTTATAAAAAAAGGAAGGAAAAATTTTGCTTGTTCATCATTTATTTTGTGATATACTAAAATTGTTATATTAAGGAGGATGTAAAATGAAAAAAATTAGAGGTTTAGTGGTATTAAGTACCGCTGCAACATTGTTTGCTCTTAGTTTAGAACAAAAAGCAGAAGCTCGTGTGTATTTCCATAACTGTAAGGAAGCTTGGGCTGCTGGATATGGAAATATAGCGGTTGGTGAAGAAGGATATTCTAAACATTTAGATAGAGATCATGATGGTGTAGCATGTGAAATTAGTCGTTCTAAAGGTGCATATCGTTCTCATACAGCGGATGGAACACCATTAAATAAACAACAAGCAGCTTCTTCGTCTGAGGCTGATACAAATGATTCTGAAGAAACAACATTATCAGGATGGCAACAAAATGGTGGGAATTGGTCTTATTATGAAGATAATAGTGCAGTCACTGATTGGAAAAAGATTAACGGCACATGGTATTTTTTTGACGGAAATGGTGTCATGACTACTAATTGGCAAAAAGTGAGCGGAGCTTGGTACTATATGGATAATAGCGGAGCGATGCAAACAGATTGGAAAGAAATTAGTAACGCATGGTACTACTTCAATGCAGATGGTGTGATGCAAGAAAACCGTTGGGTGGGAGATTATTATTTAGGTTCATCTGGCGCAATGTTAGTGAATACTACAACACCAGATGGTTATCGTGTAGATGCCTCTGGAAAATGGATTCAAGATAAATAATGGACAATAGACTTTCTAAGGTAGTAAGGATGAGAGAATCATGAACATACTACAGTGGAAAGTCTTTTTTAGTTTTCTAATTTTGCATTTCTACAAAGGAGGTGGTACACTACTCAAAAGAGTACAAGTGTCAGAAAGGAGCTTTTTATGGGAAATTTAATTACTTATGTACAGCAATACGAAGCTCAAACATTTCAAGATAAATCACTAACGGATATTGATATTTTAGTTTTAACAGAAATCGCCTATTTACCATTTGATGAAATTGTGTCTTCATCTTTTGAGGAAAAAGCTGCCATTTCACTTAACCAGTTAGGAAAAGAATTTGAAACAATCAAAGAAAAAGAACACGAAAATAATCCTTTTATGATTACGGAAGAAAGAATTCAATTACTAGATGTTGTGTCTAAAAGTCAGCGCTATAAAGATATTAAAGTGTTCGGTTTTATGAATGATATTGATGATGAATTAACGAAACAATTTGCTGCGGTTTGTTATCAATGGGAAGAAGAAAGTCGATGTATTATTTTTAGAGGGACGGATGAAAGTTTAACAGGTTGGAAAGAAGACTTTATGATGACTTATTCTGACTTGATTCCTGCACAAACAGATGCGATAGAGTATTTAAGAAAACAAGCAGAGTTATTCGCAGGAAGTTTAAATATATCTGGACATTCTAAAGGAGGAAATCTATCCTTATATGCAAGTGCCATGCAAGAAGAAGATATTCAACATCGAATAAAGCAAATTTATTGTTGGGATGCTCCAGGCGTTCATCGTTCAATTTTAGGTACAGAAGGATATCAAAGAGTCGTTTCAAAAGCTAAAAGATATATTCCTCAAGATTCGATAGTAGGTTTAATGTTAGAATCACAAGTTCCGTATCATATTATTGAAAGTCAGGGAAGTGGGATTTCTCAGCATAGTGCTTTAATGTGGAATATTGAAGATGATCATTTTGTTGAACTAACTGAATTAACGAAAAATAGCCAGTTAACGGATCAAACTTTTAAACAATGGACAGAAGTAGTTTCGGATGAAGATTTAAAACTCTTTTTTGATACATTTTTTGAATTATTTTTTGAAATGGGCGTAGAGACGGTTAATGATGTGTATTATAATTTTAGACTTTATATGCAGAAGTTTTTCGAAAAAGCCTATCAAATGGATACTGAAAAACGAGAAATCTTATTAAGAGTTGGTCGATTATTATTCCAAATTCGATATGAAATATGGAAAGATACGTTGTCCATTTCAGTAGAACTTCCAACTTTAACATTACCGAGTGTAGAAGAATTAGTCGAAAGCTGGACAGGAGAACATCGAATCCCTGTTGCTTATCAGTCTACAGAAGAAAACGAAGAAATTCGACACTATTATCAAGAACGACAAAAACAAAAGAAATTAGAAATGAAACGAGCCAAGCATCCCGAGTAGATGCTTGGCTTATTTGTATGTTATTGTTCAACTTTTAAACTTAAGGCTACACCCATTCCTCCACCAACACATAGAGAGACAATTCCAGTTTGTAATTGACGTTGTTGTAAAGCATTTATTAATGTCACCACAATACGAGCACCTGAAGCCCCAATTGGATGCCCTAATGCGATAGCACCTCCGTGAACATTGACTTTTTCAGGATTAATGTTTAAATCTTTAATGACTGCTAAACTTTGAGCAGCAAAGGCTTCGTTTAATTCAAATAAATCAACTTTATCTAATGGGATATGAGTTCTTTGAATTAATTTTTCAATGGCAGGAACTGGTCCAATTCCCATAATAGAAGGGTCAACTCCTGCTTCAGCATATCCTGTTAAAGTAGCTAAGATTGGTAAGTTTAACGTATTAGCCACTTCTCTTGTTGTTAAAATTAAAGCAGCAGCTCCATCGTTAATTCCTGAAGAATTTCCGGCTGTTACAGTTCCATCTTTTTTAAAGGCAGGTCTTAATGAACCAAGAGATTCGACAGTTGTTTCTGGGCGAATAAATTCATCTTTATTAATCGCTACGACTTGTTTTGTTTTTTTGTTCGTGATTTCAATAGGTGTAATTTCTTTATCAAAAGCGCCATTTTGTTGTGCTTGGTACGCTTTTTGTTGAGAGTGAGCTGCAAATTCATCTAATTGTTGACGAGAAAATCCGTATTTTTCAACTAGATTTTCAGCAGTAATACCCATTGCTTCATTTGAAAAAGCATCTGTTAAGCCATCGTGGAATAATGCATCAATCATCGTGCAATTTCCATTTTTAGTAGCAAATCGATTTGGGAGTAGATGTGGTGCTAAAGACATGTTTTCCATTCCACCAGCTAATACGATTTTTGCATCGCATAAGCGAATAGCTTGAGCTGCTAATAAAATAGATTTTAATCCAGAACCACAAACTTCGTTTACAGTTAAAGCTGTACTACTGTGAGGTAATCCTGAGTTTAAGGCAACTTGACGGGCAGGGTTTTGACCGAGTCCTGCTTGTAATACTTGCCCAAAAATGACTGTGTCGATTAAAGTTGGATCTATATTTCCTTTTTGAATGGCTGATTTTGCAGCTGCTGTACCTAATTCAACAGCACTGATAGAAGCGAATTGTCCTCCAAATTTTCCAATAGCTGTTCTAGTAGCGCTAATAATAACAATATCGTTTGAATTCATATCATTCTCCTTAAAATTTCATTTACTTTACTATTGTAATCGAAAGTTGCACAGAAACCTATTAAAATACTACATAAAAAAGTTAAAGTTTTTTTAAAATTATCGCTTTTAACGGGGATAATCGTTGTAGCTTTCGCCATTTTTTGCTACTATGGTACGTGCAGACTATTAGGATAGATACTTATTACATTAAGGGAGTTAGAAATGAATATCGGAATTGATAAAATTGGATTTTATACACCACCATTTGCCTTATCCATGGAGGATTTAGCAGTAGAACGTGGAGTAGAGCCAGCAAAATATACAGTAGGAATTGGGCAAAGCACTATGGCAGTAGCTCCTGTGACTCAAGATATTGTCACAATGGGCGCAAATGCAGCAATTGGAATTTTAGATGAAGCTGATAAAGAAGCCATTGATATGATTCTTGTAGGAACAGAAACAGGAATTGATCAATCAAAATCTGCAGCAGTCTATATTCAAAAATTATTAGGATTGTCGAATCGAGTTCGTAGTGTGGAATTAAAACATGCGTGCTATGGAGCAACGGCAGCATTGCAATTAGCAAAAGGGCATATCGCTTTGAATCCAGAATCAAAAGTATTAGTTATTGCAAGTGATATTGCAAAATACGGCTTGAAAAGTGGTGGGGAACCAACACAAGGAGCAGGGGCAGTGGCAATGATTGTTTCAGCTGAACCCCGTTTACTTCGTTTAGAAGATGAAGCTAGCTTATTTACAGATGATGTAATGGATTTTTGGCGTCCAAATTATGAAGCCTATCCAATGGTAGATGGAAAATTCTCGAATGAACAATACATGCGTTTCTTTGCAGAAGTTTGGACGGATTATGCAACACAAACTGGAGCTACTTTTGCAGATTTAGAAGCAATTTGCTTCCACTTACCATATACGAAAATGGGATTAAAAGCTTTCAAACTATTTTTAGAAGCATTACCAGAAGAAGAACAAGAACGATTAACGACTCGTTATCAAGAAAGTACAGCTTATAATCGTCATGTTGGAAATATTTATACAGGATCATTATTTTTAAGTTTTATTTCTTTAATTGAAACAAGTTCTGTATTAGTTGCAGGAGACCGTATTGGATTCTTTAGTTATGGATCCGGAGCGGTTGGAGAATTCTTCGTTGGAGAATTAGTAGAAGGATTTGAAAAACAATTGCGAGTAGAAGCTCACCAACAATTATTAGAGAATCGTAAACAAGTAACTGTTGCAGAATACGAAGCATTATTTAGTCAAATGGTAGATGAAAGTGGCGAACAAACTTTCCAAGTGGAAGATAAAAGTCTATTTATTTTGTCAGGAGTTCACCAACATCAAAGACAATATCAAAAACAATAAATTGTACGTGAAAAGACTTGGTTTCTATCCAGTCTTTTCTTTTTTTACAGTCTAGATTATGGTAGACTAAGATTATATGAAAAATGTAATAAGAGGTTTTGCATGAAAGATAAGGAGGTTGAAGTATGGCAAAAATTTTAATCATTAATACGGGTGGAACTATCGCAATGAGCGAAGACCATTCTACTGGGAAAGTATCTCCTAATGGAGAAAATCCATTATTATCGAGTGCACATTTATTTCATTTAATCGGAGATATTCATACAGAAGATTTATTTAATTTACCTTCTCCTCATATGCAAGAATCTCATATGATGCAATTAAGACAAAGAATTTTGAAAGCTGTAGATGAGGGTTATACTGGTGTTGTTGTCACTCACGGAACAGATACGTTGGAAGAAACAGCGTATTTTTTAGAATTAACTACTAATTTATCCATTCCAATTGTAGTGACTGGAGCAATGAGATCAAGTAATGAAATTGGGTCTGACGGTCTAGCGAATTTACGGAGTTCCTTAATTGTTGCAGCTTCTCCAGAATCGAAGGATAAAGGAGTTGTAGTTGTTATGAATGATGAAGTTCATACAGCTACTTATGTGACAAAAACTCATACTACCAATGTCGCTACTTTCCAAACGCCAACTTTTGGTCCCCTTGGATTAGTTTCTAAAAGTGAAGTCATTTATTTCCAACGATTATTAAAACAAGAATACTATCCTATTGAAGAAGTTCAAACAGGGGTTTACTTATTAAAAGCGTATGCGGGAATGGATGGACTACTACTTGATGCGATTTGTGAACATCATGCAAAAGGTGTCGTTATTGAAGCGCTAGGAGCAGGAAACTTACCGCCAGCAACATTACCGGCCTTACAAAGATGTTTAGAGGCAGGAATTCCCGTAGTATTAGTTTCTAGAGCATTCAACGGTGTTACATATGATGTTTACGACTATTTAGGTGGAGGAAAACAATTAAGACAGTCTGGTGTCATTTTTACAACAGGATTGAGTGGGCAAAAAGCTCGTCTGAAACTAAGTGTTTTATTAAGTTCAGGAAAATCATTAGAAGAAATTGAAAAAGCATTTGCATGCTAGAAAGAAGGATTAAAAATGGTAACAAAAATCGGAAGACGTGTTCGTGAATATGAAGGAAAACCAATTATTTATGGATATCCATATGAAGATTTAGTCGCATGGTTTGAAGAAAATGGAGAGAAAAAATTCAGAGCAGGACAATTATGGGACTGGTTATATCGTAAACGTGTCACAAGTTTTGAAGAAATGACAAACTTATCAAAAGATTTAATCGCAAAATTAAATGAAACTTTTACATTCCCAGTATTAAATGAAAAAATTAAACAACAATCAACAGATGGTACTCGTAAGTTCTTATTTGAATTAGCAGATGGATTATTAATTGAAACAGTATTAATGCCACAAGAGTATGGTTTATCGATTTGTGTCACAACACAAGTAGGTTGTAATATTGGTTGTACTTTCTGTGCCAGCGGTATTATTGCAAAACAACGTGACTTAGTCGCTGGAGAAATTGTAGCGCAAGTCATGCATGTTCAGCGTACATTAGATGAAGTAGCTCCTGGAGATCGTGTGAGCCACATCGTAGTAATGGGAATTGGGGAACCATTTGACAACTATGATAATGTGATTAAGTTCTTAAAAGTAGTCAATTCAGATGCAGGTTTAGCGATTGGTGCACGTCATATTACAGTATCTACAAGTGGACTTGCTCCTAAAATTTTAGATTTTGCTAAAGAAGGGTTACAAGTTAACTTAGCGTTATCTCTACATGCTCCAGATAATGATACTCGCTCTAAAATTATGCGTATTAACCGTAAATACCCTATTGAAGTAGTTATGGAAGCTATTAATGAATATATTCGTACAACGAATCGTCGTGTAACGTTTGAATATATTATGTTGGATCATGTCAATGATTCTGTAGAACAAGCGCAACAATTAGCGGATTTATTAGCAGATAAGAAACGTTTATCGTATGTAAACTTGATTCCGTATAATAAAGTTCGTGAGCATGATCAGTATGAACGTAGTAGTAAGGATCGTGTAGTGGCTTTCTATGATGTATTGAAGAAAAATCATATTAACTGTGTGGTTCGTAAAGAATTTGGTCATGATATTGAAGCAGCGTGTGGACAATTACGTTCAAGCCAAATGAAACGTGACCGTGACAGAAAACGTAAGACGGAAGAAGACAAATAAGTAAAAGAATAGACTTCCCTTGTTATAGTAGCAAAGGACGCAAGCAGCTTCGCTAAAGCGAATCTCATTGCTAAACTTCGAGCCTGGGTCTCGAAGTTTATTTGAAACAAAGTACCAAAAAAAGACAAAAAGATATTACCTATGCTATAAT
>CAUSWE010000044.1:0-8937 GCA_963535215.1 uncultured Granulicatella sp.
CATTATGGTTATGTTATTTTATTAGGAATTGTTTTAGGTTTATTTGGATGGGTTTATCATCATTATACCTTGCAATTACCAGTGATTTATGGGAAATTATTTCCGTTTATTCCAAATTATTACTACTGTATGGTTGCCTTTATTGCCATTATTCCATTAGGTTTATGGAATCCACACGTATTAGGTGGAGGTGGCGAAATGATTTTAGAATTGCTTCAAGAAAATCATACCGTTCAATTTTTAGCATTTTTATTTATTCTTCGATTATTTTATTCAATGCTTTCTTATGGGACAGGATTACCTGGAGGAATTTTCCTTCCAATTCTTTCTCTCGGTGCATTGCTAGGGTTAGTGTATGCAGAAGTATTAATTCAATTCTTTGGAGTAGATCCTAGTTTACGAGTAAGTTTTGTTTTCTTTGCAATGGCGGGGTATTTTTCAGCAATTGGGAAAGCTCCTTTAACAGCTTTATTATTAGTAACAGAAATGGTTGGAGGATTAAACCAATTAATGCCATTGGGAATTTGTACGTTGACAGCTTATATTGTAGCTGACTATTTGAAGATGGGTCCAATTTATGAAATTTTAGCAGAACGTTTAGATTCAGAACATCCGCATGAAACAAAAGGGAAACGAACAACATTTGAAGTACCGGTAATGGTAGAAAGTCCTTTAGTAGGAAAAATGATTCGAGATATTCCGTGGCCAAAAGATATCGTTATTGCGACTGTAAGAAGAGGAGCAAAAGAAGAAATTACTCGTGGTGATACAATTATACGACCTGGAGATATCCTTATTGTCGTCTGTGATGAAGGTTTAGTTGGCGAAAGATTTGAAACAATGACACAATTATCCAAGGGATTACCGTTTTCTTAAACTTTATGGTATACTTCCTATGATAAATGGAAATGAAGGGGGATAGAAGGAAATGGCTGAACATAACCTAAGTCCACAAAGTGATGAATTGAAAGAATTTGGAGATTCATTTGCAAAATATTCACGTAAAAATACTAGTTGGCTTTATTTATTATTCATCATCATTGTATTATTTGGTGTCGTTTATTTATTTAATACGGTGTCTAAGCGTACAAAAACACCAATTGAGGCTTATCGAGAAGAGTTTATTCAATTAAAAGAGCAAATTCAACAGCAAGAGTTGAAAATTGAGCAATTGGAGCAACAAATTAAACAATTATCTGAAAAACCATAACATTTTAAATGAAAAGAGTGAAAATTTTTCGTATTTTTTCACTCTTTTCATTATTTTATTAAGGAATCATTTGAGAGCTTTTCTAAATTTGTTCGGAAATTGACTTGTAAAAGGCTTTCAATTGTGTTATACTGACTATAGTGTTTTTGTTAGGGAAAGAAATGGATATTTAAGAACTCCTTTTTGAACCACAAGCAGAAATATGAATAACCGTGCTTTTGGCACAAGGAGGAAAATGTTCATGGAACAAGGTAAAGTAAAATGGTTTAACGCGGAAAAAGGTTTTGGATTTATTGAACGCGAAGACGGAAGTGACGTATTCGTACACTTCTCAGCTATCCAATCAGAAGGATACAAATCATTAGACGAAGGTCAAGCTGTTGAATTCGAAGTTGAAGAAGGCGCACGTGGTCCTCAAGCAGCTAATGTTGTAAAATTATAATTTTATCAATTAAGAAAGAGGTTAGGAATTTCCTAGCCTCTATTTTTTGTTTCATAAGCAATTTACTGGAATTATTTTTTGACAGGTTTTCTAATTCGGTCTAAAATAGGACTATTCTATAAAGAGGTGGTAACATGAAAGAAAGAACAGAAGTTCCAGTAGAACAAACATGGGATTTAACATTATTATTTAAAACAGAAGAGGATTATAAAAAGTCTATCGAATTCTATAAGCAATTAGTGGAAAACTTTTGTAAAACATTTGAAAATCAACTAAGCTCTGTAGAAGCGATTCATCAAAGTTTAGCAGATTATCGTGAAATTTTAGAATTACGTGGCAAAATTGTTCAATATGCAAGTTTGGCAGTTAATGCCAATACAAAGGACAGAGAAGCACAAAATCGTTTAGCACAAACGAGAAAAGTAGTAGCAGAATATGATGCAAAATTAAGTTTCTTCTCTCCAGAATTAAGCCAATTAGAGGAAGAGTTATTAGCAGAAGCTTCAAAAAATCCAGAAAATAACATTTATCTGGAAAGATTATTAGAAGATAAACAACATTTATTATCAAAAGAGGTTGAATCTGTATTAGCAGCGTTAGGAAACACATTGGATTTCCCTTATCAAAATTATAATGATATTAAATTTAAAGATATTCAATTCCCTAATTTTGAAGTAGACGGAAAAGAATTTGAAATGACATACAATAGTTTTGAAAAACGTTTAGAGTCAGATGAAGATACAAGTGTCAGAAGAAAAGCTTTCGAAGTGTTTTCAAATACATTACGTAAATATGAACATAGTACAGCTTCTGCTTATAATGCTCAAGTTCAAAAAGAAAAAACAATGGCTACTTTAAGAGGATTTGATTCAGTTATTGATTATTTATTAGATCGCCAAAAAGTTTCTAGAGAATTATATAATCGTCAAATTGATTTAATTATGGAACATTTAGCGCCTATTATGAGAAGCTATGCTGGGTTAATTGGAAAAATTTATCAGTTAGATGAAGTACGTTATGAAGATTTGAAATTAGAAATAGATCCTCATTTTGCACCAAAAGTAAGCTATGAAGAAGCAAAAGCATATATTTTAGATGGGTTAAAACCATTAGGAGAATCTTATCTATCGATTATGAAGAGAGCTTTTGACGAGAGATGGATTGATTATGCGGAAACGATTGGAAAACGTACAGGAGCATTTTGTGCGTCTCCTTATGGAGCAAACTCATTTATTTTAATGTTCTTTACGGAAAGTATGAATGATGTGATGACATTAGCACATGAATTAGGTCATGCTGGACATTTCCAATTAGCACATCAACATCAAAATATTCAATTATCTAGACCTTCAATGTATTTTGTTGAAGCACCGTCTACTGCTAATGAGTTATTAGTGGAAAATTATTTATTACAAAATGCAACAGATGCTAGAATGAAACGTTGGATTATTTCGCAAATTATTGGTAAAACTTACTACCATAATTTTGTCACACATTTATTAGAAGCGCACTATCAAAGAGAAGTGTATCGATTAGTCGATGAAGGTAAAAATTTAGATGCAGAAACATTAAACCAAATTTATCGTCAAACATTGGAACAATTCTGGGGAGATTCTGTTGTGCTAACAGAGGGAGCAGAATTAACTTGGATGAGACAGCCGCATTATTATATGGGATTATATTCTTATACTTATTCTGCTGGATTAACAATTGGAACTCAAGTTGCTAAAATGATTCAAGAGAATCCTGAAAAAGCAACGGATTGGGTTGAAGTTCTAAAAATGGGAGGTTCTAAAACTGCAGAAGAGCTTGCTAAGGCTGCAGGGGTAGATGTTTCTACGGATGAGCCATTGAGAAATACAATTGAGACAATTGGGGAATATGTAAAAGAATTGATTCTTTTAACGAATAGACTTGACTGAAGTAGTACTAGGACGGCAGCAGCCCTGCGGTCTCATGCCTAAAAGTTGAGCATAAGGTCTCAACTTTTCCTGCAGCGTCAAGTCTTTCGTTCTTTACTTGACTATATGTGAGAGTGATAAAGATGAGACTTGACTATATTACTGTATACATTCGTTCAATTAAAAAAGAGTTAGGGGAAACCCTCTAACTCTTTTTTTATGTCTATTTTTGTACCCAACAACGGCCGTCTTGAGCTAATAAGTCAAAACTTTCTTGTGGTCCAGATGAACCTGCAGGATAATTAGGGAATTGTACAGATGCCTCATTATCCCATGCTTGACGAATACGATCCACAAATTTCCATGATGCAGCAACTTCTTCCCAATGCGTGAAGTTCGTCATATCGCCTTCCATACAGTCTAAAATTAAACGCTCATATGCTTCTGGACTACTTAAACCAAAATTCTTATCAAAGATTTTTTCTAAATGACTAGTTTGTAGTCCGTATGAATTTCCTACAGCTTTTGAATTGATAACAAAGCAGAAGCCTTCTTTAGGAGTAATATGAATAGAAATTCGATTTGAAGGACATTTTCCTTTTGTTTCGTTTTCGAATAGTGGAGAATCTGCTTCTTTAAACACAACATCAATAACAGTTGTTTTAGAATCTAAGCTCTTACCTGTACGAATATAAAATGGAACATCCTTCCAACGTTCATTATCGATAAAGACTTTACCAGCCACATAAGTTTCCATATTCGAATCATCAGAAACATTTTGATCTTGACGGTAGCCAGGTAAGTTACCTTCTAAAGAAGGCCCATATTGACCACGAACAAAATTTTTAGCAACTTCTTCAGGAGAATAGTGACGTAATTGTTCTAATACATTAATTTTATTTTGACGAACTTCTTCAAATGATTGAGGTGGCTCCATGGCTACTAAAGCTAAAATTTGTAAAATATGGTTTTGAACCATATCTCGTAAAGCACCACTTGTTTCATAATATCCGCCACGTTCTTCAACACCCACTTGTTCAGCAAGTGTAATTTGAACATTATCAATATGATTACGATTCCACATTGTTTCGAATACACGGTTCGCAAATCGAACAGCAGTAATATTTTGAATCATTTCTTTTCCTAAATAGTGATCGATACGATAAATTTGATTTTCATCGAATGAATGACGTAATTGTTCGTTTAAAACTTGAGCTGATTCATAATCTTTCCCGAATGGTTTTTCAATAATTAAACGATTATAGCCGTTTTCTGTTAATAAAGCTTCGTCTTTTAAATGTTGAGTAATTGTTCCAAAAAATGAAGGAGCCATTGCTAAGTAGAAAATTCTGTTTCCTTCAATACCATATTGTTGGTCTAATTGTTTAGATAATTCTTTTAAAACGACATAATGATGAGTATCTGTTACATTATGTGCTTGATAGTAGAAGTGTCTAGCGAATTCTTCTGCTTGAGTGACATCTTCTGTTAAACTTTGGACAGATTTTATAACAACTTCGCGAAAATATTCGTCAGTCCATTCGCGTCGAGCTGTACCAATTACCGCAAAATGATTGCGAATAAATCCTTTTTGAAATAAACGAAATAGTGCGGGGTATAATTTACGACTTGCTAAATCCCCTGTTGCACCAAAAAAAGTAATCAGTACTTTTTGTTCTTGCATAATGAATGCCTCCTAGTTCATATTTCTTTTCCAGTGTAAAATATAAAGGAAAAAAAGTCTAATAATTAAACTGAAAATGAAATTAAATTTTGAACAGGAAATATAGTGCTGAAATAATGGGCATTTCTTGCATGTGGGAAGTAAAATGTGTTAGATTAAACACAATAGTTCAATTTGTAGGAGTGTATCAAATGACCATAAAAGAATTTTTGAGGATAGCAATTTTAAACCCAACACAATTATGGAAAATTATTGTAAAACCAATGAAGTCCTCAAAGCGTGTATTTTTCTTATTAACCTTATTATTAATGTTACCAGGTATGATTCAGATGACTGCATTATTTCATTCTTTAGGGCAGGACTTAGTAGAAATTAGTAATCAATTGCCTGAATTTGAAGTGAAAAATCAGCAATTAATCACTCAAGAAAAAAATAAAGGATTTGTGTATAAAACAGATAGTGTAATCTTTGTCTTTGACGAAAGCGGAAAGACAACGAGTGAAGATTTGTTAAATGAAACATCAGCTACCATTCCTGTATTTGCCTTATTAAAAGATGGTTTTTATTTAGAAACCAATATCAATCATCAAAAAATTGAGTTAAGCCAGTTAGAAAATATGAATAAATCATTTTTCAAAGATATTGCTGCTACTTTCCAACAAACAATATGGTTAAGTTTACTCATTGTTTTTGTTATGTATTTTCTTTTTAATATGGTGTATTTATTCATTATTTTATGGATTGTTTCTTTTGTTGTAAAAGTGATAGCTGTTTTGTTTATGAAAGTATATATTCGATTCCCTAAACCGATTGGATGGCAAGTCGTTCTAGGTGCAGCTGTTCTACCTGTATTGATTTATACGATGATTGATTTATTAGGAATTCGTTTTATCGGACCAGGGGAGTTCATCTTTTTAGCAACTTCTTTTAATTGGGCTTTAGGTATTCGAGAATTTTTAAAAAATAATCGACCATTATAAAAAAGCTGGAGAATTTTTGTTCTCCAGCTTTTTGTCATTATTTAGTATTTTTCTTTCTTGCTGATTGACGATTTTGTTTTTTTCGTTCAATTCTTTGCTTTTGTTTAATTTCATGAGTTAGTTTTTTCTTGTATCCAGGTTTGACATTTTTTTTCGCTTTTTTAATCATTCCTTTTAAGCGAGGATCTAAGTCAGAACTTTGGGTATTTTTTCTTTTTTCACGACGAGAACGGTCATAACTTTCCACTAATTCGCCATTTTTTAATTCCATTGTTTCAAAAGAAATTCCTTTTGCTTCAAGCGTTTGGATGGCTTGTTCTTGGTTTGGTGTGTAGAAAGTAATGGCTTGTCCAGCTAAACCATTTCGACCAGTACGTCCAACACGGTGAATGAAAAATTCTAATTCATCTGGAATTTCTAAGTTAATGACATGAGAAACTCCTTCAATATCAATCCCTCGTGCAGCTAAATCTGTTGCTACTACATATTGATAGTCCATTTGTTGAATTTGCTTCATCACACGACGACGCTCACGAGCAGGAATATCTCCATGAATGGTTGCAACTTTTAAATTTTTCTCACGTAAAAATGTTGTCACTTCATCTGCTTTTTGTTTTGTATTTACGAAAATTAGCATTAAGTATGGATGCCCTAATGTAATTAATTCAAATAATACTTCTAATGGATTTTGAGTTTTTGTTACTAATAATTGATTCGTAATCGTTGGAGAAACTAATTGTTTATTTTCTACATGAATAATTTTTGGATTTCCAAGATATTTTTTAAGGAATGGTTTAATTTTATCTGGAATTGTTGCAGAAAATACGGACATTTGTAAATCTTTCGGCATTCTAGAAGCAATTTCATCGACTGTTTCTAAAAATCCTAAGTCAAACGTCATATCAGCTTCGTCGACAACCATCATCGTTGTTGTTTGAACAAGTAGCGCATTTTCTCGCATTAAATCGAAAATTCTTCCTGGTGTTCCAATGACAATATGAGGAGCCGTTTGTTGTAATTTTTGAACTTGACGAAGTTTGTCAGTTCCACCGACACATTTTTCTAATAAAATTGGAGTAGGAGAATCTTCAATTAATTGAGCAGTTACTCGTACTAATTGTTCGGCTAATTCACGACTTGGTACAGTAATGACTAATTGTAATTCTTGAATTGAAGGATCAATTTTATGAATCAGTGGTAATAAGAAACTGTGACTTTTTCCACTTCCTGTTTGGGATTGACCAATCACTGATTCGCCTTTTAATAATAGCGGAATAATTTTTTCTTGAATTTTAGTTGGAGTAGAAAATGATAATTTTTCTAATGCTTGTTGTAAAAATGGTTGTAATTGATAATCTGTAAATTTCATGTTTTCATCTCTTTTCTATAATCTAATTTGAAGCGTTGTTATTATACCATAGTTTTTAAGGATTTTAAAAAGAGAACGAATAATTAGAGGAAAAATCTTTAAAAAAGTAAGCAAAAAAATTGCGTTTACATATCAAAGAGTGTTATCCTTTAGATATCAAACAGTGATAAAAACTGTACTATTTAGGAGGAATTAATTATGACTTATGAATTACCAAAATTAGCGTATGAGTTTTCTGCATTAGAACCTCACGTAGATGCATTAACAATGGAAATTCACCATGATAAGCACCACAACGCTTATGTTACAAACTTAAATGCAGCTGTAGAAAAACATCCTGCTTTATTTGAAAAAAGTGTGGAAGAATTAGTAGCAGACTTAGCATCTGTACCAGAAGATATTCGTGGAGCTGTTCGTAACAATGGTGGTGGACATGCAAACCATAGCTTATTCTGGGCAGTGATTTCACCAAATGGTGGGGGTCAACCTACTGGCGAATTAGCAGCAGCAATCGATAACAAATTCGGTGGATTTGATGCGTTCAAACAAGCATTTGCTCAAGCAGCAGCAACTCGTTTTGGTTCAGGTTGGGCTTGGTTAGTTGTTTCAAATGGTGAATTAGAAGTAGTTTCTACGCCAAACCAAGATAACCCATTAACAGATGGTAAAACTCCAATTTTAGGATTAGATGTTTGGGAACATGCTTATTACTTAAACTACCAAAACCGTCGTCCTGATTACATTGCAGCATTTTGGAATGTAGTTGATTGGAATGAAGTAGCTCGTCGTTATGAAGCTGCAAAATAATTTTTAATAAATTTTGATTTGTTAACTCTTTGAGATTCCAGTGGGAACTTGGAGAGTTTTTTTAGTATAGGAAAGTTTTTAATAGACTTCCCGGGATATAGTAGCTGGGGACGGCAGCAGCCCTTCCGGTCTCATGCCTAAAATTCGAGCCTAAGGTCTCGAATTTTCCCGTAATAAAAGCCAGTGTGGCTTTTATTACTTAGCTACTATGGGAAGTCTTTTGTTTTGTATCATATGAGATTCGAGGTTTCATGATATTTCGTTGTAGAGAAGGTTAGAAACAATATTTTTGTATTATTAATTATCGTTTTTGAAGTTTTTAATAGACTTTCCTGGGAATAGTAGCTGGGGACGCCAGCAAACCTGCGGTTTTATTACTAGAGCTACTATGGGAAGTCTTTTCCTAAAAATAGATTATTCTTGTACATCGTGACAAAATTTAAGAGAAATGAGAAAATGCGATTGACAAAATGTCAGTTGTGTAATATTCTTTAAATAGGAGGGATAAAATGCGAGATGTGAAAGAACCGGAAATACGACGTGC
>CAUSWE010000045.1:0-8800 GCA_963535215.1 uncultured Granulicatella sp.
GCCATCATGAAAGTAAAGAAGTAATCAAATTTATTTCCACGATTTAGCCATCCGATATAACGATGATAAGTGCTATCATTGACCATTGATTTTACAAATAGTTGTCCATAAATTCGAGCTAAATGGAAAGCGATAATGGATCCGATAATAATACCGATATAGTTGTAGACATTTCCAAGAAACATTCCATAAATATATACACCAGCAATACTAGTTAAAGCTCCAGGAATAATTGGAATAACTGTTTGTAAAATTTGTAATAAGATAAAAACAGGGGGACCCCAAATGCCCGCACGTTGCATATATTCGCTAAGAGCTTCTTGGGAAGTAAACAGCCCTTTTTGATATGCCCAAATACAAAAGATAACCGTAGCAATTGCTCCTGCAATAGAAGAAGCATGCAGCAATCTTTGTGCGAAGGGAGACAGAGGCTTACCTTGTTTAATATGTGTTTCAGTCATAGTTACTCCTTTATTTTAAATGGTTTTCAACAGCTACTTTATCATAAAAGGCTTGCCATTGTTGGAGTACATTTTCTTTAGAGTAGAATTGTTCTCCTTTTTTAGATTTTTCGCAAGCATCTTGATAGAAAGACTTATCTTGTTGTAATTGACGTAAAATTTCTTGGAATTGTACTTGAGAATTTCCTTTTAAGTAGTAATCAAACAAAATAGGGCGATATTCTCTTAAATCTCTTAATAATAATGGGATATTTGCATTCATCGATTCTAAAATCGTCATAGGGAATAACTCTTCAAACGAAAGTTGCAACATCACATCTCCCATATTAAAGAATTCATTCATACGATTTCGTTCTACAAGACCTAAGAAGTGAACATTACTTGGTAATTCATCCATATGTTCCATAATTTCTTTTCGACCTTCAGAAATACCTTTAAAAGCAAAATCACCAGCCCATACAAATTGGATGTCAGGCATTTTTTTCGCTAAATCAATAAATTCTAAAACACCTTTTCTCATTTGTAATTGTCCAGCAGATACAACGGTAAATTTATCTGGATCTAATCCAAAAGATTCACGAAGAGTTGCCTTTGAACGATCAGTAATTTTATAAAAAGTATCACGTGATACAAAGTTTGGAATGTACGTGATTCTTTCTTTTGGAATTCCATAATGTTCTAGATCTTCAATAAAACGTGGATTAACGGTTACTAAATAATCCGCTTGTTTATAAAACTGAAGAACATATTTATAAAATAATTCTTTAATCGGACGAGGTAGGGAAATACTTTTTTCTAAAGTTTCCGGTAAAAAGTGAACAGAAGCAATCATTGGACGGTTTTGTCTTGTTATAACAGATTTTATTAAAAAATCTGGATTAATCGTATGAATATGAGTAATATTGTATGTTTTTAATTGATTTACAACGACTTGATAGTCTTTTAAACCTTCTGTTACAAGATTAATTTGTTCTTCTGTAGCAGATAGAACACCTTGTCCTTTTACACTATCTGCTCGTGTAAGCATATTGATCGTTAACATATTGACTCCTTTAAGAAACAATTTCGTTTACTATTCTACCATGAAATGAAGCATTTGGAAAATAGCTAGTATAATCTTAAGAAAAGATTTGAAAATTCAAAGATAACTTTTTGCCTTATGGGTAATTTTTTTGTATACTAGATACAGAGAAATCAAGAGAGGTTATTCATGAAGCGTCAAAAAAATAAACCTAAAGGTAAATCATCTAAAGATTCAAAAGAAGCAATGACATTAGTGGATTGTTATTATATCCCAACCGCAATTGCAGAACATTTTTGCCTATTACGTGAGCATTGTGCGACTGAAGTAGAACAAACTTTATTACAGCACTTTGCGAAAGTTCAAAGAGAACAACGGGAAGACATTGGCGAAGTAATTGTTGCTTATGATGAAGCTGATGTATGTCATGGTGAGATTAGTTTAAGTCCAACTGAAATATCAAAATTAGAAAAAGAAATTTCAGCCGAGAGATTGGATAAATATTTAGAAATTTATTTCAAATAAGATATTTAAGTAATGGATGAAGTATAATCTGTAACAACTCCTGTTGGAAATTCCTTCAGGAGTTTTTTCTGCTTAAGTCGTGTAATTTGCCTCAACACTTAGAGATTGATATCATCAAAGAGAAAGGTAGGAGATACTATGGAATTAGGAATTCGTAATTTTACATTTAAAAACCCAACAAAAATTTTATTTGGAAAAGATCGTATTAAGGATATTGATGGAGAAATTCCAAAAGATGCAAAAGTATTAATTTTATATGGTGGAGGTTCTGTTAAACGGAATGGAGCCTTTGACCGTGCTGTACAAGCATTAGGAAATCGTGAATGGGATGAGTTTGGAGGAATCGAAGCGAATCCAACATACGAAACATTAATTAAAGCTGTTGCACGTGTAAAAGAAGAAGGTTTTACATATTTACTAGCAATTGGTGGTGGTTCTGTCATCGATGGAACAAAGTTTGTAGCTGCAGCAAGTGTTTTTGATGGCAATCCATTAGATATGTTTAGAGGAGGATTTGGAAAAGGTCTTCCTGTTACGAAAGCTGTTCCATTTGGAACGATTTTAACATTACCTGCAACTGCTTCAGAAATGAATAGTGGTGCGGTAATTACCTTTGTAGAATTAAAAGCAAAAGTAAGTTTTAGACCAGATGTTACATTCCCTCAATTTTCAGTATTAGAACCTGAATTAACTTATACATTACCAAAACGTCAATTAGTTAATGGCGTATTAGATACATTTATTCATACAATGGAAAATTATTTAACTTACCCAGTAGATGCAAAATTACAAGATCGTTATGCAGAAGGGATATTACAAACATTAATTGAAATTGCCCCAACTGTCATTGATGAGGATAATCATGACTTTGCTGCAAGAGCAAACTTTATGTGGTGTGCTACAAATGCATTAAATGGAACCATTTCTGCAGGAGTACCGACAGACTGGGCAACTCATGCATTAGGGCATGAAATTACATTAAATCATGGAATCGACCATGGACGTACATTATCGATTGTTTTACCAGCTATGATGAAAGTTCGTAAAGAACAAAAATGGGATAAACTTATTCAATATGGAAAACGAGTGTGGGATTTATCAGGAACACCAGAAGAAATCGTAAATGGAGCGATTGAAAAAACAGAAGAATTCTTTGCATCTCTAGGTGCACCGATTCGATTTAAAGATGTTTCATTAGATGAATCAGTCATTGAAGCATTAGTGGAAGGATTAGGCCGTCACGAGAAAATTCATTTATCAGAGCATCATAATTTAGAATTAGAAGATGCAAGAATCATTTATCAAACTGCATTATAGAATGGGAAAGGAGCGAAAAGATGGCAAGTGAATTAATCGAAGAAAAGTTAAAACAATTGCCTGATTTACCAGGATGTTACTTGATGAAAAATCAAGAGGATGAAATTATTTATATTGGTAAAGCAAAAAACTTAAAAAATCGAGTTCGCTCCTATTTCCGTGGAGCGCATAATACGAAAACTGAAAAATTAGTGAGTGAAATTCATCATTTTGAATTTATTGTTACAAAAACTAATAAAGAATCGTTATTATTAGAAATTAATTTAATTAAGAAATACCAACCTTATTACAATATTAAATTAAAACAAGGAACAATGTATCCTTATTTAAAAATTACAAATGAACGAGATCCTCAATTAGTAATTACAAGTACTGTTGAAAAAGATGGGGGCATGTATTTTGGACCTTATCCGAATGTTTATGCTGCAACAGAAACGCAACAGCTCATTCAAAAAATTTATCCATTAAGAAAATGTGGGAAAAATGAAACACGTGCTTGTTTCTATTATCATTTAGGGCAATGTATTGGTTGTTGTGATCATGAAGTTTCGCCAGAAGTTTACCAACAACAAAAGAAAAAAATTCAACGTTTTCTTGAAGGTGATGTAAAAGAAATTAAGCAAGATTTGCAAAAGAAAATGGATGAAGCTTCAGAACAATTAGAATTTGAACGAGCCATTGATTATCGAAATCAAATTCAATACATCGAAACAACAGTAGAAAAGCAGCATATTATGTCTCAAGACTTTACAAATCGGGATGTATTCTCATTCTATATGGATAGAGGTTGGATTTCTATTCAAGTCTTTTTACTCAGACAATCCACAATTATCAAGAGAGAAGCAGCATTATTCCCAATTTATAATGCAGCAGAAGAAGAATTAACGTCTTTTATTGTACAATTTTATCAAGAACAAAATCACATTTTGCCAAAAGAAATATTAGTTCCAGCTGAAATTGATAAGGAATTATTAGCTGAAGTATTAGAAGTTAAAGTTTTAACCCCTCAAAGAGGACCAAAAAAACGAATGCTTGATTTAGCGACACAAAATAGTGAAGTAGCTTTACTTGAAAAATTCAAGATTGATGAGAATAGTCAGAAAAAAACTTTAGGGGCGGTAGAACAATTGCGACAAGCACTTGATTTAAGCCGTTTAAGCGTGATTGAGTCATTTGACCACTCGAATATTCAAGGGACAAATCCTGTATCAGCCATGGTCGTTTATCGAGACGGAAAACCGGAGAAAAAAAGTTATCGAAAATTTAACATTAAAACAGTTCAAGGGAGTCATGAATTTTTAACGACTCAAGAAGTTGTTAGAAGACGATATTCAAGATTATTAAAGGAACAGAAACCATTACCGGATTTAATTTTGATGGATGGTGGAAAGGTTCAGATGAGAGCTGCCATGGAAGTGTTAGAAGATGAACTTGGCTTATCGATTCCAATTGCAGGAATGGTTAAGGATGAGAAGCATAAGACTGCTCATTTATTATATGGAGAAGATTATGAACAAATTGAATTGGATCCAACGAGCCAAGCCTTTCATTTACTACAAAGAATTCAAGAGGAAGTCCATCGCTATGCGATTACGTTTCATCGTCAGGTACGAAGTAAAAATGCTTTTTCTTCGATTCTTGATGAGATTGAAGGAGTTGGACCGAAGACTCGGACGAAACTATTACAGCATTTTAAAACGATGAAGGGAATCCAAGAAGCAACAGTCGAGGAGATTCAAAAACTAGGAATTTCTGAGAAAGTGGCGAAGCGAATCAAAGATTCAGTATAGGTATTTGTATAGGGATTTCCCTTAGGGTGTGAGGCCGCCAGCAGCCTCCTTCGGAGTCTCATGGCTAACATTTGAGCCTAGGGTCTCAAATGTTGCCTTAAAAGCTTCCTGATGTCAGGAAGCTTTTATTTCACACCGGCGATAAATCCCATGTGTGTCATTCATTAATGGATGATACGTTTAGGATGTTCTTTACGTGAATCTCATTGATGTACTGGCGTGTGGCAAAGGCGCGCTTTGCGCTGTTTGCCTATTGGTGTACATGGGTGTGATTTCTCTTGGGGGTGTAAGGCTATGTTTTGGGAGGATTAGTGTTAATTCATGTTTACTTCTGTACCTTTAATTGTTATAAAAATTTTAGAATGTTTCAAGTGTTTGTGTAACAGGTTTTAAAATCTGTTATATTTTTTTGCTAAAATAGTAAAAAATAATTGATTTCCTTTTCAGGGTATGTTATTTTAGGTTAGTCAAAAATATATGAAAAAAGGAAGGTAAAATCATGAATAAATGGTTTAAACTAGGTGCAGTTGCTGCAACATTATTTTTAGGAGCTTGTTCGACTTCAACAAGTACTACTACAAGCAAAGATACTGTATCACAAGCACAAAAAAATTGGGATGCAATTGAAAAATCAGGAAAGATTAAAGTTGCAACAGCGGGTACTTTATATCCACAATCATTCCATACTGATAAAGACAACTCTTTAACTGGTTATGACGTTGAGATTGTTAAAGAAGTTGCTAAACGCTTAAACTTAGAAGTGGACTTCACTGAAATGGGTGTTGACGGTATGTTAACAGCTTTAGATAGCGGTCAAGTAGATATTGCTAACTACTCAATCGAAGAAGGTTCAAAATTTGTAGACAAATATTTACGTACTGAACCTCATAAATATTCATTTACATCAATGGTAGTTCGTGAAAGCGACAATTCAGGAATTTATTCTTGGGCTGATGTAAAAGGTAAAAAAGCTGCAGGTGCTGCAAGTACAAACTATATGAAAATTGCTAAAAAATTAGGTGCTGAATTAGTCATCTATGACAATGTTACAAATGATGTTTATATGTCTGACTTAGTAAATGGTCGTACAGATGTCATTATCAATGACTACTACTTACAAAAAATTGCTGTAGCATTTGGTAAAGATACTTTCCCAATTAAAATTAACGAAGGTGTTTACGCAAACCCATACAGCGCAAGCTTCTCTATCAAATTAGGAAATGAAGTTATCCAACAAAAATTCAATGAAGCATTAAAATCAATGAAAGAAGATGGAACTTTAACAGAAATTTCTAAAACATTCTTTGCTGGTGAAGATGTAACTCAACCAAAAGACTTGAAATTAGAAAAAATTGATTTTTCTGATGTAGAATAAGAGGCGATGATGATTGTTTAATCTTAAGTTAGCGATTCATAGTCTTTCCTTTGTATTAAGTGGTTTACAATATACATTAGGAATTGCTGGAGTAAGTTTTATTTTTGGAACAATCTTAGGCTTCATGTTTGTATTAATGAAACGATCGAACATAAGAGTTTTAAGAATGATTGCTAATTTCCATGTTTCTTTTATGAGAGGAACTCCTACATTAGTATTTTTATTCTTATTATATTTCGGATTACCTTATTTGAAAATTCAACTTCCAGCTCTAGTCTGTGCAATCTTATGTTTTAGTATTGCAAGTAGTGCCTATATTTGTGAAGTGCTACGTTCTTCTATTGATGCAGTGGACTATGGACAATGGGAAGCTTCTACTTCCTTAGGATTGAATTATTTTCAAACATTAAGAAGAGTGATTGTTCCTCAAGCATTTAGAATCTCAGTACCACCTTTAAGTAATGTGTTATTAGATATGATTAAAGGAACTTCGTTGGCAGCAATGATTACGGTACCTGATATTTTTCAAAATGCTAAAATTGTTGGAGGTCGAGAATTCGATTATATGACGATGTATATTTTAGTAGCATTAATCTACTGGAGTATCTGTTTAGTGTTTGAACAAGGTCAGAAAATTTTAGAAAAAAGATTATCATTATATTAGAAATAAAGAGGTTGGAATTCCAGCCTCTTTTTTGTATGGAACGAGGATTGCTAGAGATTTTAAGGAAAATATGATAGACTAACCAGGAAGAAAAGGAGTAGTGATGATGAAAAAAATAGCTATTATAGGCACAGGGTGGATATCTTCTTCTTTTGTGGAAGCAGTTCAAGAAACATTGAGTTTTGAAGTAGTATCTGTATACAGTAGAACACTAGAAAAAGCAGAAGAATTTGCTAAAAAACACCAGATTCCTTCTTGGACAAATCAATGGAGTGAATTTTTGTTAGAAGAAAATTGGGATGTTGTTTATATCGGATCACCAAACCATACACATGGGAATTACTCAAAACAATTATTAGAGCATCAGAAAAATATTATTGTTGAAAAACCATCCTTTTTATCTGTTGAAGAGTGGGATGAAGTTCATCAATTAGCTGTAGAAAAAAATTTATTAGTGATTGAAGCTATTCGTCATTATTATGAACCTGCCTTCCAGGAAATTGGGAAATTAATTGCTCCTAGAATCGATGAAGTAAAAGGAGCTGTTTTATCGTATGCAAAATATTCTTCAAAATATGATGCATTTTTAAACGGACAAATTGCGAATTCATTTTCATTAGCTTCTGGTGGTGGAGCCTTAATGGATTTAGGGGTTTATCCTATTTACAATGCAATTAGTTGGTTTGGAATGCCGGAGAAAGCACACTATCAAGCACGTAAATTACACAATCAAGCAGATGGACAAGGGATTGTATCATTGGAGTATCCGACGTTTGATGTAACGATTTTTGTTGGAAAAGTGTTAAACGTATGTCTACCTCAAGAAATTTACTTTGGCAAAGAAACTGTGCAAATCAATGATTGCCAAGAAATTAAAGAAGTAAAATCTCTTTATAGAAGTGAAGTTAAGGAAATAAAGGAATATGAACTTCGTAATAATCCATTAGAATGGGAAGCTATTGCTTTTGCAAAACTATTAGAACGTACACCAGAATCCCTAAAACAATATGAACAAAGTAAAAAAATAAGTCGAAATGTTTTAGAAGTGATTGAAGAATTAAGAAATTCAGCAGGAATTTTATTTAATTAAGGAGAAAATATGAAAGAATATATTCAAAACAAATGGAATGAAAAAGGGTTTAAAGACTTAACCCCGATTCAAGAAGCAACAAAGGAATTGATTCAAAAAGGGGAAGATGTAGTAGCAGTTTCTCCAACAGGAACAGGGAAAACATTAGCTTACCTCTTACCTTTATTAGAAAAAATTGAAATCAGTCATGAACTACAAGCAGTCATTTTAGTACCTAGTCAAGAATTAGCACAACAAATTGGTGAAGTCATTCGTGAATGGAAATTGCCAGAACTAACCATGTTAGTTTTAGCGGGAGGAGCTAATGTAAAGCGCCAAATTGAAAACTTAAAGAAAAAACCAGAATTAGTCGTTGGAACACCAGGACGATTAACAGAATTAGCAAATCAAAGAAAATTAAAACTACATCAAGTTCAAACACTTGTTTTAGACGAAGCGGATTATTTATTAGCTCAAGAACATTTAGAACAAACTCGTTCCTTTATTAAAAAATGTCCATCACAACGACAAATGATTTGCTTTTCAGCCACTAAAAATGAAATATTAGAATCTATTCA
>CAUSWE010000046.1:0-8716 GCA_963535215.1 uncultured Granulicatella sp.
ATCCAACTAAACTTTGTAATTCTTCATAACTATCTAATTCTTTAGGAGCATTCTCATTTTCCTCTGCTCCAGCAGCTGTTGTATGACGAACATCAGCGGATATTTTTGAAAATTCATCCGTTTGAATAGTTAACTCACTTGAACTACCATTAGCATACATTAACTCACAAACATGAACTAATGAAGACGCAGTTGCTTCAATATTAACATCAAGAGCTTTTTCAAATAACACTTGATCTGCAAAAATCGTTGAGCCATTATATAATCTCAATGGTATACTCGATTCACTCTCACAAAGGAAAGATAAAACCGTTTGGGCATAACAGTAAGTAAATGGTCCTAAGAAAACTGAATCCATAATTTTACAATCTTCTAAAAGACAAATACTTTTTCGAACATCTAAGGAATGAGCTGTTACATTTGTTAGTGAGACTTCACTCTTATCACCAGCGTATAACCCTTGTCCTCGTTTCATTTTACCAATGATTCCCGTTTCTAATCTAAAGTAAGAATCTTCTACCCAAATCATTGGATATGATTTAAGTAAATTACCTCCGTAAAACTGACAATTTTCAGCTTCAAAGCCTGTATTTTTTTGTAAATATAATGCATTTCCAAAGTAATTCTCACAAATGGTATTTGAAAGTTTTAATTCCGCACCTTCCGTAATAATTCTAAATTGAAAGAAAGAATCCTTTGCAGTGAAAGAAGAATTTTGTAAGTAAATACTCTGATTACCACTATCACTCACAAAACTTGTTTTACATTGCTCAAAAGTCAAAAAAGAGCCTTCTTTGGCATAAATTAAATAACTTTCATTATCTTCTTCTGTACATTCAAAAACACAATTTTTAAATGTTGCAGAACAATTTTCATGAATAATCATCAATGTTGTATCTTTAAGATTGGTAAACCAAATATTTTCAAAAACTACAGAAGCACCGCAATCTAGAGAAATAGTTCCTTGGAATTTATTCGTAAAGAAAGATTCTCCATCTTCTTCATCTAGTAATCCTAAAAAAGTAAGATTTTTATTGATTTCATAGGCAGTATCTGTTGAAAAATTTAAAAAATAATTTTTTTGAATTTCTAATACATCCCCTGGGTTAGCAGCTCCAATGGCATCATTAAATTCCCATGTATTTTCATCATACCCTACTTGATAAGTCGGCATTTACTCACCTTCTTTTATTGTTTCAATCATGATTATTTTAACTTTTTTTCTTCTTTATTGTCAATTTATTCTTGGTTGTTTTCAGGCGTTTCTTTTAGAATCCAAGAAAAAAGAATGAGTGATTATAGTAGTTTTTAAACCATAAAAAAAGCCTTTTGAATATTCAAAAGACCTTTTTCATAAATTATTGTCCTTGTCTTCTTACTGGAGCGACAGGAACTTGATTGTTTGTAGTTTGTTGTTGTGTTGGTTGTTGTACTGGACGATTGCCTGCTTGCGTATTCGCTTGTTGTGCTGGACGATTTCCTGCTTGAGTATTTGTTTGTCCATTAGCAGTTGTAGAATTTGTTGATGAAGTTGAACTTTCTTGGTGGAAGTATGCATCATACACTTGTTTTGTAATTCCAGCTGCAAAGTCTCCAGGAATTCCATTTGAAAAATATGGTGCAACTACTGATACAACAATTTCAGGATTATCAGAAGGAGCATAAGAAGCAAATGTAGAGTTCTCTACTTCCTTTTGTTTAAATTGTGGTAATGGTCCATCGTAGAACGCTTCTACTGTACCTGTTTTACCAGAAACAGAAGGCGTATAATTTCTAAATGTATAAGCTGAAGTTCCGTTTGCTCCATGCGTTACACGATATAATCCCTCTTTAATATGATCAATTAATCCTGCTTCTACTTGGAGAGAATTCATAATTTTTGTTGGAACAACTGTCTCTAAATCACCAATTCCTCCATCTTTACCTGTTGAATGAATTTCTTTTACTAAACGAGGTGCAATACGTGTTCCTCCATTGGCAATAGTAGCCATATATTGAGCTAATTGTAATGGCGTATATAAGTCAAACTGACCGAACGCAAAGTCCAGTGCAGAGAAGGCAGCACCTGTACCACCATTATATCCTTTTCCTTCATTAGGTAAGTCAATTCCTGTACGAACCCCTAAACCAAATTGGGCATAATACTCACGTAATTTATCAAATACGTTAAGATTAATATTTAATTTTCCACCTTTTTTATACTCATATTGTCCACCCATTCTCATGGCTAACTTAATCATATAAACGTTAGAAGAACGCTCAATCGCATCTAAATCTGTTACAGGAATACTACCATTACGGTTGAATACAGAACTTTTCGGTTTAGAAGCTTCAAACTCAATTGGTTCATCGACAATCGTATTATCTTCTCTTGTAATAACTCCATCCATATATCCAGAAATAACTGTTGCCGCTTTTACAGCTGACCCCATCCCAAAGGCACCATTAATAGCTCCTAAGGCATCATCTTCAATTCCAGTTACTTGATAATTTTCATTATATTTTTTCTTTTTACCAGTAATTCCTAAAACATCTCCGGATTTTGGATTCATTGCAACAACATACACTCGGTCTGCAGTGGCATCTGATAATCCCTCTACAGCTTTAGTAACAATATCTTCCAATTTCTTTTGGAAATCCGTATCGATTGTCATCACTAAATTGGAACCAGCTTTTCCACCATAACGTTCTTCGTGGTTAACCACTTCTCCACGATTATTCGTTTGGCTTTGAACCACTGTTTTTGTTCCACTTAAAACTGATTCATATTGTTCTTCTAAATAACTTGTACCTACACGATCATTTAATGAATACCCTAGAGTTAATAAAGAACGCACTCTATCAGAAGGTAAACCTGTTGTTTCAGAAGATACAGAACCTAGAATTGTCTTCAACATATCTCCCATTGGGTATTCACGATCCCAATCTGAATCAATGTCAATCCCTTTTAACTCTCCAAGACGTTCACTAATACGAGCAACTTCTTGTTCTGTTACAGAATCATTTTTAATCGTAACGGTTGATAAGGCATAGGCACTATTCATCTTCGTAAAAATAGCAATCGCTTGTTTTTCACTATCTGAATAATTAATTTGATTATCCGTTATATGTGCTAATTGCATTTCATATGTTTTACTATTTGATAATCCTTCTTTTGAAGCTTTCTTTTTCTCTTCTGCAGTTAATAACTTACTCGCTTCATCTGGATGAGTCGCAAACCAATAATCTTTTAAATCTCGGTCTCTTAATTTACTTGTATCTACTGTTATAAATTCTGTTAATTTTTTAGCAGTTTCCAACATGCTTTTTGTTGTTGCATCTGAAGAACGTGTATAGTTCACTGCTAATTTTGGTTTATTTCCTACTAATACTTTTCCTTTACTATCATAAATAGAACCTCTTGGAACTGCTTTTTTTGCAGTAGAAGTTTCTGTACGTTTCACTAAGGCGATGAAATCATCCCCTTTGACTAATTGAACATACGCTAATCGTCCGATTAATGCCATAAATGAAAAAAACACGATAAAAAATAATAAATTTAATCGAAATGGAATATGTGATTTTTTCTTTATAGGACGATTCTTTCTTTTGTTAATCATGTATTCACATCCATCTTTTAATATTCACTGCTCCATTATAGCATAATTTAGAATGGGTTTCGTAATAATTCTATCAGAATTTAAAATTATTTAACGAAATAAAATGGAATTTTTAATCATACTCTTTTTGCGAAACTTGAAAAATTAAATATCCCTGTTTTCTATTTTGTGATATACTTTTCATAAAAAGTTTTATTGGAGGCTATTATGAAAAAATTACCTTTAGCATTTGCAGGTTGTCTTCTAGGATTAGCCGGAGTAGGAAATCTCATTTTAGACACATTACCTGAATTATCTCATGTATTTAGTTTATTAGGACTAGGATTATGGGTTATTTTTTTATTCTCTCATTTAATAGATTGGCAAGAAACAGAAAGAGAATTTAGAAAACCACCCGTCTTATCCGGAATGGCTACTTTTCCTATGGCAGGAATGATCTTATCTACTTATGTACTACGTCTTCTTCCAAGCATCCCCTATTTAGCACATTTCCTTTGGTGGTTCTCGTTTTTATTAGATGTTGGATTAATTACGTATTTTTCAGTGAAAGTATTAACTTCAAAAGAAAAAATTTTTGCAACTCCAACTTGGACAGTATTATATGTTGGGATTGCAGTAGCTGCACTCACTTATCCTGTTGTAGGGATCATTGAAATTGCCTATGCGACAATTCTTTTTGGTTTCCTATTAACGTTTTATTTGTATCCACGTATTTATCAAGATTTAAAGAAAAAACCACTTCCTACCGCACTATTAGGGCAAGAAGGAATCTATTGTGCTCCTTTTTCTTTACTACTGGCATCATTAGTCCGTGTATGGGGACAACAATTACCAACATGGGTAATAATCATTATGATCATCTCATCTCAGGTATTTTTCTTATTTGTTTTAAGTCGATTACCTTATATTTTGAAACATGGATTCCAACCTGCTTTTTCAGCTTTAACATTCCCAACCATTGTTACAGCAACTTCCCTAAAAATGGCTCAAGGAATCCTCCAACATTCTCTATTAAATGTATTCGTTTCTATTGAAACATTTATTAGTTTAACCATTTTAATTTTTGTCTTATTTAGTTATTTCATATGGATGAAAAAATCTTCGTCTTAAAACAAGAAAAGAGGTAAACACGATTTTCTAAGTGTTTACCTCTTATTTTTATCAATTAGCGTAAAGCTCCTAATGTACGAGCAATTTCTTCAAAACTACTATTTGGTTGAATTTCAAATGTTCCTGCTAAAATATTTTCTGCAATATTATTTTCTAATAAATAATCTACAAAAGCTTTCGAATCAGTGATCACTCCAGCTTCTTTTAATTTACGAGCAACATCACTTGAAACTTCACCACTTTCAACTGTAATCGAAACAGGCTTATCTGCAACTTTTGCAGTTTCTTTGGTTGTTGACTCAGTTGTTTTAGCAGCCACTGTTGTTGCTACAGTCGTTTCCTCAGTCGTTTTAACAGTATCCGTTACTAATGGTAAATGAACACTATCTAATTGACTTTTTAAAGAATCTGGAACAAATGGCCAAGCTACAGTTGTTAAAGCTAAAATAATAGCTGATAAAAGAAACGCAACACCTAAAGAGCGAAATTTTGTTTTACTCATATTACCCCTCCTTAATGTGAATCCGATTCAAAATAGCTATCAATCACTAATTGAACTGTAGAAACCGGAACATTTAATTGTTCAGCAATTTCTTCATATGAACCACCATGACTAAATAGAGTCAAAATGTGTTTACGAGTAATACTATGTAACTCTTCTTCTTGTTGTTCTGGTTGTGAAATAGTAGGTTCAGTATAAGTTGGCTTTGGCTCAAATACGGGTTTCACTTCTTCTTCTACTTCAAATCTTGGAGTGAAAGTTGGCTCTGGCTCAACAACTGGTTGTGGAATAAAAGTAAATTCCGGTTCAGGTTGTGGAGCTTGTTCAACAGGAGCACGATAAATTGGTGTTCCTTCCAACTCTTGAATTTTTTTCTTTAAAGAATACACTTCTCGATTTAATTCTAACAAGCCTTCACTTAACTCATCTAATTCATCTTCATATTGATTGTCTTTTAAGAACAATGAAATGAATAAGAAAAATACTGCTAAAGCTAATAATGCTACTACTACGATCCAAACGTGCATTTTCTCACCTCATTAAAAATATATTTACTACCATTGTAAAGAATGTTCTTAAAAATCGCAAGTTTATTTTATTACAAG
Organism: uncultured Granulicatella sp.; assembly: GCA_963535215.1. Taxonomy (GTDB): domain Bacteria; phylum Bacillota; class Bacilli; order Lactobacillales; family Aerococcaceae; genus Granulicatella. The sequence goes on from CAUSWE010000046.1 coordinate 5,817, forward strand.
CAGATTACATCTTTACTACTGAATCATAAATTCTATGAAAACAAGAAAATTTCTACACGTTTTATCCTATTAATCTTGATGAATTTGTTTTTCTTTATGACTTAACACTAATAATTTTTGTCTTAAATCTTCTTCCATATTCGTTAATTCAACTTCAGCTTTTCTTCTTCTTGCTCTGCCTTCTTGTTGAATCTTCAATGTTTCTTCTAATGTTTCAATTAAATCTTTTTGAGTTTTTTGTAATGTTTCTAAATCAATAATGCCTCGTTCATTTTCACGAGCAGTTTCAATGGTAGAAATTTTCAACATTTCTGAATTTTTTTGAATTAATTGATTTGTTGTTTCTGACACTTGTCTTTGTGCTGTTACAGCATCTTTTTGACGTAATAATGTCATCGCAATCGCAATTTGGTTTTTCCATAATGGAATGGTTGTTGTAATTGATGATTGAATTTTTTCAGCTAATGCTTGGTTTGTATTTTGAATTAAACGAATTTGTGGCGCTTGTTGAATCGTCATTTGTCTTGTTAATTTCAAGTCATGATTTCTTTTTTCTAAGCGGTCTAGGAATTGTTCTAAGTCATTTACGACTTGTACATCCATTTGATCACCTGTTACACGTGCTTTTTCTAAAGCTTCAGGAATTAATGTCTCTTGTAATTCAACTAATTTTAATTCTCCAGCTGCAATATAAATATTTAAAGCATCAAAGAAATCTTTATTGCGTTGATATAATTGTTCCAATGATAAATTATCATTTAATAAACCATTTTTCTCGTGATCTAAACGAATTGCAATTTTATCGACTTGGGAACCAACTTCTTGATATTTAGCTTGCATTTCATAAATGCTCTTCTTAATTTTTCCAAAGAATTTTTGGAAGAATCCTTGATTTTCAGCTACTAAATCATTTGGGTCTGTTTCATTTAAACGCTCCATTAAGTCATTTAAAATATCCCCAATTTCTCCAGTATCTTTTGCTTGCACATGAGAAAGCATTTGGTGAGAAAATTCTCCTAATTGTTTTTGCGCTGCAGCTCCATAACTAATAATTGCTTGTAAATTTTTTTCATCGATTTGCTTGGCTAATGCACGAGCTTGCTCTTGATGTTTTTCATCCAATGTATCAATTAATTTCTTTGGACTTGCTTCAGTTTGTGTTGCTGGAAAATCGTGAGACACTTCTGATAATGGTGTTACGCTCACTTGTTCCCCAAATGGATTTTGAATTAAATCTTCAACTGTTGATGGTTTTTCTGTCATGTATATTTCCTCCTAAAAGTCTTCAAATTCTTCTTTTTGAGATTGTTTTTGAAGATGTTCTCTTTCTAAATTTAAATCACTAAAATCTTGTGCTTGGAATTTTTGATAATCGGCTTCTACTTGAAGACAGCAATCATCTAATAATTCCATTGTTTGATCCAGCACTTGATACGTTTCTTGAGTTTTAGATTTATGTTGTTCAATTTCAATATATTTTCCCATAATTTCTTCTAAACCTGGTAAATACGTATTTAAAAACTTATCAACGGCATGTAAACGTTCTGGATGTTGGACGATTTCCTTGAAATAATCTTTTAAGATTGTTAGTAGTTGGTAACGATTGGCAATTGCTTCGATTTTATTATTTTGTTTTGTGTAAGTTTCAATTTGTTGAATTTGACTTTTTGCTCGATTCATTTTTTCTCTAAAGAAAGCAACATCAGATTCTGTTAAACCTGCTTTGTCATAAATCTCTTGTTGTTTTTCTGATGGCCCTTCTAATTCTTTTTCCTTATGTAAGTATGTTTTCCAATTTGGTGGATTCATTTCTTTACGGAATAGCACATAGAAAAATATTCCATAGCATAATAGAATAAACAGAAACATTTCTGCAGAACTATGCATTCTTACAAAAACTCTTGAACTAACTGCTACAAAGAAAAATAGTTTAATAGCTTGAATAATATGTTTCTTCATAAGACTTCTCCTTTATCAACTCTCTTAGGAAAATTATAGCATATTCTCGTCCTACGACAATGGGACAAAAGTATGATTTCATAATTTCCAGTACAAAATTTTTTTCTTTAATATTTTTATACTCCTCTTTTTAAAAACGTTTTCAAAAAAAGAGTTTTATATTATAATGTAAGTATAAAATAATAAAGGAGTTGGTTTTAATGTGTAAGATTAAGTCTTTAACGAAAGATGACAAATTGTTTTCAATCCTTCTTGTTTGTTTTTTGCTATTTCATTATTTTATTAGTGGACATTCCTTACTTTGGATTCTCTATGAATTTGTCATCGCAACAGGAGCTTACTATTTAGTATCTAAATCGCCTCTAAGTGATAAATTTTCTACTCTAACGAAGAACATAATAGGTGTTTGCTTAATGACTCTTTTAATCGCTCCACCATTATTTATTTTTAAAAATAACTCTTGGATTTACCGAACAACTGAATATGTGCAAGCCACACGTCATTTTGTTGAACTAGATAATTCAAGAATTCAAGAAAATATGAAAGATCTAAAGAGACAGATTCATTTTGTTTATGTTGGACGAGAAACTTGTCCTTATTGTAGGGAATTTGCTCCAAAATTAAAAGAGGCTTCAAGAAGTAGTAATGCTACAATTTATTATATTGATACGGAAAATAAGACGGATGAATTAGCGAAGTTTGCAGAACAATATCATATTGATTCTATTCCTACTTTACTAGTCTTTAAAGACGGTCAATTACAAGAAACTTTATCAAACAGTAGCGATATCAGCCTAAACGACCTCAAAGAATTTTTAAAGAACCATAAGTAAATATTAAAGAAAAAAATTTTGTAACTTGCAAAGGACGCCAGCAGCTTCGCAAAGCGAATCTCATGGCTAAAATTTGAGCCTAAGGTCTCAAATTTTCCTCTAATAAAA
>CAUSWE010000047.1:0-7061 GCA_963535215.1 uncultured Granulicatella sp.
TAGTTGTGGGGTTACTTCCTACTTACCAACTACTCTAACAGCTTCTAGAGAGTTACTAAATGATGTTTGTCAAACAATCGGGGATAATGCTGCATCTATTCCTGGTGCTAAAATTAGAGGGATTTTCTTAGAAGGACCATTCTTTAGTGAAATTCATAAAGGGGCTCAAAACCCTAAATATATGGGAGATCCAAAAACAGAAATTTTAGATGAATGGCAACAAAAAGCAAGCGGCTGGGTGAAGAAAATTGCAATTGCTCCTGAACGTGATGGTGCAGTAGACTTTATCAAGCATGCTGTAAAAGAAGATATTTACGTAGCTTTAGCCCATACAGATGCAACATACGAAGATTGTAAAAATGCAGTTGAAGCAGGAGCAAACATTTTCGTGCATACTTATAATGGTATGCGTGGACTTCACCACCGTGAACCTGGTGTTGTAGGTGCAGCTCTAACACTTCCAAATGCATACAATGTATTTGATGAATTAATTTGTGATGGTCACCATGTTCATCCAGTTGCTGCGGATATTGTGATGAATTGTTGTGGACGTCATCGTACAGCTCTTATTACAGACTGTATGCGTGCTGGTGGATTAGGAGAATGCGAATCTACATTAGGAGAATTTGACGTTATTGTAAAAGATGGAACAGCTCGTCTTAAACATAATGGCAGCCTAGCTGGTAGTATCTTAGAACTAATCCAAGGTGTTCAAAATGTTGTAAAATGGGGAATTGCAACTCCTCATGAAGCTCTATTAATGGCAAGCTTAGTCCCTGCAAAATCAGTTGGAATTGACGATGTTTGTGGACATCTAAATCCAGGATATGCAGCTGACTTTATCGTATTAGATGATGACTTACAATTACAAGCCACTTATTTAGACGGTAAAGCTTATTTTGAAAAATAAAAAAGGTTAGACAGAGAACAGAAGGCGTGAGAAACCCTTGCAATAAAATGATTAGGAGTGTTACATATGTCAAAACTAACAGTTACAAAAGGAAAATACGAACATTTACGTCGTTTATCAAATGAAAATCATGTCATCGGTGCATTAGCTATCGACCAACGTGGTTCTCTTAAAAAAATGATTGCTGCTGGAAATCCAGACCAAACAGGTGATGAAGGGATTATTCATTTTAAAGAATTAATTTCTGAAGAATTAACAAAATATTCAAGCTCAATCTTATTAGACCCAGAATACGGATTACCTGCTGCAGAAAAAAGACATGCAGACTGTGGATTATTAATTTCATATGAAAAAACAGGTTATGATGCTACTGAAGTTGGACGCTTACCTGACTTATTACCAATTTGGTCAGCTAAACGTATTAAAGAAATCGGAGCAGATGCTGTAAAAGTATTACTTTACTATGATATTGATGAAGATCCAGCAATTAACGATATCAAACATGCATGGGTAGAACGTGTTGGTAGTGAATGTACTGCTGAAGATATTCCTTTCTTCTTAGAAATCGTTTCTTATGATGCAAGTAATGAAGATGTAAAATCTGCTCACTACGCAAGCTTAAAACCTCATAAAGTAAATGATGCGATGAAAGTATTCTCTGACCCTCGTTATCAAGTAGATGTATTAAAAGTTGAAGTTCCTGTAAATATGAACTTTGTAGAAGGCTTTACAGCAGAAGGTGTTGAACCAGTTTATACTCGTCAAGAAGCTTTAGCATACTTCAAAGAACAATCAGAAATTACACACTTACCATTTATCTTCTTAAGTGCAGGTGTATCTGCATCATTATTCCAAGAAACATTACGTTTCGCTCAAGAAGCAGGTTCTAAATTCAATGGAGTATTATGTGGACGTGCTACTTGGAAAGATTCAGTTGCAGTTTACGCAAACGAAGGCGACGAAAAAGGCCGTGAATGGTTAGCATCAACTGGTCGTCAAAATATTGAAGACTTAAATGTTGTTTTAGATGCATCAGCTACTTCATGGTTAGATCGTGTAGAAGTAAAATAAGTTCAGACATACAAAAAAGGTTGGAGTTATTCTCCAGCCTTTTTTAATTGGTTTTCTAATTTTTTCATTCTCAGTTTTTGCATCCACTCATACAATACAATTAAAATATATCCTACTGAACCTAATTCAATTAATAATATACTTAATTGTATGTTAGTCCATAAATATACTCCAAAGAAAAAGATGGAATAAGCTAAGATTTGTCTAACACTATCCGGTGCTTTTCTCTTAATATACCATTCACAAAATCCTTCATGGTATGAACGGCTAACATTATAATCTTCACGTAGTTCTCTATACCATTCTCTCATATTCTCACCTACTTTTGACATTTGCTGTATTTTACACAATTCGTATAATCTTGTCAATAGGATACATATACATCCTGTATAGAACATTACTCTATAATTTAAAATTTTCTTCTATTTCTCTCATTATTTGTTTCATTAAATAATAATGTTCTTGCGAACTTTTCTTCAGAATATATTTAGTTCCTGGACCATTACCTTGTCTTCTAATATAGTTCCCTTCTATTAATCTTTCTAAAGCTTTTCTGTACGAATACTCTTGCCCTGCTAAGTTTAAATCATTTTCAATTTCTTTTCTCTTTATTGACCCATTTTCAAATATATAAGTTAAAATACTTCTATCTGGTTCTGGTAGTTTATTAATATTATGTTTAAAATCTACCTTCCAAATAACGATAGTGGTTGAATCCATAGGATTATATATATCTGGTAACATTAATTTATGCTTTGCAGCAACATCAAAAATTTTTTGTCCGCCACTCCCAGCTTTCTCAGAAAAACCAATTTTTCTTAATAATGTTGCAATAGTTGGATTTCGTGTAATTGAATTATTTCCTCTTATAAATTCATCAATAGATACTCTCATATTCCCTGGATTTTTAAACTCATAGTAATCCGGAAATGCTGTGATTTTCACTGAAGTTTCACCATCATAATATGCATGCATTAAAGAATTAACTAATGCTTCACGCAAAGATTCCTCTAAATCTTTTTTAAAAGGAATTCTAGTTTGAGTATTTTCATCTAAAGAAAAAGAATCTTTAACTGTCGCTGCTATTTTATCTCTTACAATTAATAAAAAATCAAACACATTAAGTTCTGAATAACTTAAATCCCCTGTTGAAACTCTATCAACCCACCTAGAATTTAAAGTACTATCTTTTTCAAAATAATCTAATTGAAACTGAGGAAATCTATCAGTAATTGAGTTATATTTTCCAAAAAATAATAATCCACCAGTTGTCAATTTAAATGTTCCATCTCCATTACGATCTTTCTTAAATGCACCAACTGATTTTAATAATTCCACTACAGAAAGGTCTTTATACTTTTTATCTTGTACTAAAAGTAATTGGCGGTAACGTTCCACTGTTTCTAAATTAATATCGTCTATATTAAAATTAGGTAATATTTGGCTATCTAAGTCTTCTTGGGAACTAGCCAATAAATATTTTAATTGTTGTTGTGTCGCAACTTTATCTCCTTCACCTAATCTTATATACGTCTTTCTAATATCTTGTCCAATATATACTGGCTTAGCAGAATATGGTGCTTCTCTAACATTGACAATTATTAGACTGTTATCACTCCCTTTAATAGGGTTAATCAAGACATCTTTATCTGTTAAAAGATTAAAACTAACTCGTTGAGGGTTACTAACTTCATTTAGAAGTTGATTATACATTTTCTGTGGGTTCTTAACTCCTATCACAGGATTATTATCGTTTCGTTCATCAAATCCTAGTATTATTACTCCTCCATTTGTATTCGCAAATGCTGAATACGTTTCCCAAAAAGACTTTGGTAATCCTTCTTGAGCCGATTTATATTCAACAGATACACCTTCTGGAATATTTATATTCATATCTAAGCCTCCTTATTCTCAAGATATTCTCAAGATAAATTATTATTAAAAATCCTTTTATATCAACATTTCTAATGTGTTTAATAATAATAATCTCAAGATAATCTCAAGATAAATTATTCTAGTATTTAACAATTAATTTACATTTATACAATATCAAAATTATTGTTCAATTTCAAAAATTACAATTTTCTTCTACTTTCTTTTAACCAATACTTTTCCTCTATATTACACAAAAAACCACCTAGCCGTTGGCTAGGTGGTCTCCATTTAAGTTCTATTTTTATGCTAATGCATCGTCCATAGATAAGATTTCGTGGAATACACGTTGAGTTAACTCAGCTTTTTGTTCTGGAGTTAAGTATTTAGTGTTTACACAGTATCCAGAGATACGTACGATTACGTCTTCACCAGATAAGATTTTATCTTTAACGTCGTTTAAGTCCATTACGTTTAAGTTAACGTGTTGACCGCCGCTTTCGAAGTATCCATCTAAGATTGTTACTAAGTTATCTACTTGTTCATCACGAGTTTTACCTAAAGCACGTGGTGAAACTTGAGTTGTTAATGAGATACCGTCAGCTGCATAACTGAAGTCTAAGCTTGATAATGATTTCAAGTTATCTAACCAACCACCTTTAGCTTTGTTAGATGGGTTAGCACCTGGTGAGAAGAATTCAAGTTTAGACAAGTTCACAGAACCATCTTCGTTGAGGTATACACCTTTGTGGACTGGTGAGTTACCAGTTTGTTTAGAGTAAGCAACGTTAGATGTGATTGTCAAGAGTGATACTGTTGCTTCAGCGTTCTTGTAAAGTTTGTGGCTGCGTAGACGAGTTGTGTAAGCTTCAACCAACCATTCAGCCAATTCGTTTGAACGAGGATCATCTTCACCCCAACGTGGGTATTCACCGATTGTTTCGTAATCGTAGATGTAGCCATTTTCATCACGGATTGGTTTAACTGTAGCGTATTTGATAGCTGACAATGTATCAACAGTGTTAGCAAATCCACAGATACCGAATCCCATGTTAGCACGTTGTTTAGTTGGCAAGAAGGCCATTTGAACAGCTTCGTAGTTGTACTTATCAGTCATGTAGTGGATGATGTTCAAAGCATCTACGTAAGTGTCAGTCAACCAGTCAAGAGATTTTTCAAAGTTAGCTTTAACTGATTCAAATTCAAGAACTTCGTCACGGATTGGTTCGATGTCAAATACTTTGTAGTCTTTGTGAACATCGTCGTAACCACCGTTCAAACCAGTAAGAAGGGCTTTCAATACGTTTACACGCGCACCGAAGTACTGGATGTTGTGGCGTTGTTCTTCATTTTCTGGGTCAAGTGGAGACACACAGCATGAGATACAGCTCATTTCACCATATCCGTCTTTAGCCATTGTTGTTACACCTTCGTATTGGATAGAAGAGTGTTTGTGGCTCATGTGCATACAGTAGCGACGGAAGTTGTATGGCAATTTATCAGTCCAAAGAACTGTCAAGTTTGGTTCTGGAGAGTTACCGATGTTGTCAAGAGTGTTCAAGAAACGGTAGTCCATCTTAGTAACACGGTGACGACCATCGTTACCCATACCAGCCATAGAAGTTGTGATGAATGTTGGGTCACCAGAATATAATTGGTCATAAGCTTTTGTACGAGCGAATTTAACTGTACGTAATTTCATAACGAAATCATCAATGAATTCTTGGATTTCTGATTCTGTAAATGTTCCACGAGCTAAGTCACGTTCTGCATAAACGTCTAAAACGATTGGCACACGTCCTAGAGATGTAGCAGCACCATTGATAACACGACATACTGCCATGAACGCGATGTTTACCCATTGGATAGCTTCTTTAACGTTCATCGCTGGTTTACGAACATCAACTCCGTATAAGTCACCTAAGCGAACAACTTGTTGTAATGCTTGGTATTGTAAGCTGATTTCTTCACGTAAACGAGTTGTTTCTTCATTGATTTCTTCAATTGAGTTCCAGTCGTTTAATTTTTCTTGCATTAAGTAGTCTGCACCGTATAAAGCAAGACGTGCATAAACACCGATGATACGTCCACGAGAGTATGCATCTGGAAGACCAGTTACAGTGTGAGCGTGACGAGCACGACGAATGTTTGAAGTATAAGCACGGAAGATACCATCGTTAACTGTTGTTACATATTTTGTAAAAATTTCGTGAACAGCTGGATCTGGTTCATATCCATTTTCTTTCAAAGTAGTTTCCGCCATACGGATACCACCTTTTGGCATGAAGTTCAATTTGAACAATTCATCATTTTGGATACCGTAGATTACTTCGTTTTCTTTGTCGATATATCCAGCAGGAATATCAGCAATAGAAGTTGGACGAGTGTCCATTGGGAAACGAGTTGCTTCATAGTGAGCTTTAGTTTCTTCTACTACTTTTTTAATGTGTAGTGAACGTTCTGTTGGTCCAGCAAGGAAGCTTTCATCTCCATCATAAGGTGTGTAGTTAGCTTGAACGAAGCGAGATACACTTGCTTTCTCTTTCCAATCTACACCTTTGAAGCCTTCCCAAGCTTTTTCAAAAAGCTCTTGGGATTCAACAACTGCTTTATTAACCATTTATTTTCCTCTTTTCTTTTATTTTTATTTTTGTTTTTCTTTTAACAAACACATTATACATCTTTTCTCAAGAATAAGCAATGGAATAATCACAAAAATCTGTACTATTTTTTTATGTAAGTGATATTTAATACAAGTGATTTGTTCAAATTTTATAAATAAAAGCTATTAAAAAACCTATTTTTAAAGCTTTTCGTAAAAAAATAGATTGTTTCTCAAAAAATATAACACCTTCAATCAACTGTGTTAATACAGATATCTGTCAATTAAGTGGTTTTAAAAAATGCTTCGTATAGAATCAATGGCTTAAAATTTAACAATAATCTTTTTAAAAGTTAATGAAAACGCTGTAATTATAACGTTTTCTTATTCCCCTAATCTAGTTTAACTTCTTCGCTAATTTCGGAAAAAAATTTTTTATCATCAAAAATAGATGAAAGATACCATATTTTTTATAACTGTATATAATACACTTCTTCTTTATCATTATCGTTAAATACTACTTTATATCAACTTTACTTCTTTTCTTACGTACTAATCATAACCACCCGTCTAACGGGTGGTTTGAACCGGGGCTATAAGCCCAGA
>CAUSWE010000048.1:0-7000 GCA_963535215.1 uncultured Granulicatella sp.
CGGGTGGTTTATTTGTCACGCACCTACGGAGCGTGACGGACTGAAAGTCACATAAAAAAAGTTGATGGAAAATCCATCAACCCTATTTCTATCTTTCAATAAATATCTTAGTCAATCACAACCGCAGTACCAGATGCCATTACCATCAACATACCACCTGTTCCCACTGTTTCAGCATCGATTTTTACTCCGATAACCGCATTTGCTCCCATTTGAACTGCACGTTTTTCTAATTCACGAAGAGCATCTTCACGAGCTTTTAATAATTCATCTTCATACCCTTGAGAACGACCACCGAAGAAATCACGAAAACTTGCTCCAAGGTCTTTTAACACGTTTACCCCTGAAATGACTTCTCCAAAAGTAATTCCCTTATATTCAACAATATTATGTCCTTCAATTGTTGGTGTTGTTGTAATAATCATCCTAACCACTCCTTTATGATTTTTTGATCAAGTTTATTATACACCTAATTTAACCCGTAATCAACGGAAGAATCCAATTAACCCATCCCCAACTTATCGGCATAACAATGAGCATTGCGGGAATCATATCGGCTACTGGAAACATTTTAACCTTAATGATTCGAAACCCCGTTGCTAACATAATCATTCCACCACAAGCTCTAAAATCCGCTAACATTGCTGGATTTGTCAAAGGTAAAATTTGTGTGCCAAATAAATATAACGAAAAGAATGTTATAAATTGTGGTACTGCTACTAATGAAACAACATATCCAACATTACAAGCAAAAATAGCAGCCGTGAAAAAATCTAAAATAGATTTCGCAATTAGGATACTATGATCTCGGGAGTTTGACACTTGTAAGAGAAAAAAATTACGATAATCGTTGATATTATCGTATTTTTTTGTCAAATTTTGCCACTTTTATATTGCGTACTTTCTCGTACTATGTTATAATATTCTTGAGGTGACCAAAATGAGAGTAAAAAAATCAGTGTCTAAAAACTCTATTAACTACGCTATTATCAAGGATATTTTAGTCGAAGGAAAACGTTCAACAACCATTGTTGAAAATCTTGGCAATCATGAAAAATTATTAAAAGAACATCCTGGGATTGATCCAATGACTTGGGCTAAACAACGTGCTCTTGAACTAACTGAACTTGAAAAAAATGAACAACAAGATATTTTGTTATCTCTTAGTCCTAAAAAACGTCTTAAATTGAATCAACAAAGAGAATTCTTCGGTGGATACTTATTTCTACAAAAACTTTATTATGAATTAGGTCTTCATAAAATTGCTAAAGAAATTCAATCCAAGTATAAAATCACTTTCCCTTTGAATGATATTTTATCTCGTCTAGTTTATGGGCGTATTCTCTCTCCTTCTCCTAAGAAATCAACTGTTGAATTTTCTAAATACTTACTAGAAGAAAAAGAGTTTGATCTTCAACATTTTTATCGTTCTCTTGAATTGATTGCCAAAGAATCTGATTTTATCCAATCGAATTTATACCAAAATTCTCTTAAAGCTCTCGACCGTCAAAAAGGCATTCTGTATTATGACTGCACAAATTTTTATTTTGAAATCGAAGAGGAAGATGTAGATGGGATTCGTAAATATGGATGTTCAAAAGAAAATCGTCCCAATCCGATTGTTGAAATGGGATTATTTATGGATGCTTCTGGTATTCCTCTTGCCTTTTGTATTCATCCTGGTAATACAAATGAACAAACAACGATGAAACCTTTAGAAAAGAAAATTGTGAATGATTTTAAACACTCTAAATTCATTGTTTGTACAGATGCTGGCTTATCTTCTAAAGCTAATAAACGATATAACACCATTGCTCAAAGGGGATATGTAACGACTCAATCGATTAAAAAATTATCAAAAGAGTACAAGGAATGGGCTTTATCCGACTCTCAATGGTCTATGGTTGGTAGTAATGATCATACTCAATATTCTATTTCTGAAATAGAAAAATCTGATGATCCTACTTTAAAACAACAAACATTTTATAAGGTATGCGAATTCCCAGAAAAGGATATTCCACATCAACGATTAATTGTCACTTTCTCATTAAAATATCGTGACTATCAAAGAGGAATTCGAGAACGCCATATCCAAAGAGCGTTACATAAATTAGAATCTCCTTCAGAATTCGACAAAAAACGCTCAACTGATTTTAAGCGATTAGTGAAAGAAAAAAATGTTACGGATGACGGTGAAGTAGCAGAAAGAAAACACCACTCGCTTGATGAGGAAAAAATTGCTACGGAAATGTTATATGATGGTATTTATGCAGTTTCTACTAACTTAGACGATGATATCGAAAATATTATTCGTGTTGGTCAAAGAAGATGGGAAATTGAAGAAAGTTTTCGTATTATGAAAAGTGAATTTAAGTCTAGACCAGTTTATCTCAGCAGAAAAGATCGCATTGAGGCTCACTTTATGACATGTTTCTTGGCATTAACACTTTACAGAGTATTAGAACACAAACTAGAACATCAATTTACTTGTCCTCAAATTCTAAAAACTCTCAGAGAGTTTAATTTCAATCATCATTATGGAATAGGCTATGTTCCTACTTATTCTAGAAATGAAATTAGCGATAAACTTCGTGATATTTTTCAAATTGAGACTGATTTTGAAATTATCAGCGAAAAAAATATGAAAAATATTTTTAAATTTACGAAACAATAGAAAAAGTACGCATTTTTTAAAGCAAAAATAAGGCTCCTAAAACATTGTTAAATCAACGTTTAGGAGCCTTTTAGCTTCTGTGAAGTGTCAAACTCCGGATTATACACCTAATTTAACCCGTAATCAACGGAAGAATCCAATTAACCCATCCCCAACTTATCGGCATAACAATGAGCATTGCGGGAATCATATCGGCTACTGGAAACATTTTAACCTTAATGATTCGAAACCCCGTTGCTAACATAATCATTCCACCACAAGCTCTAAAATCCGCTAACATTGCTGGATTTGTCAAAGGTAAAATTTGTGTGCCAAATAAATATAACGAAAAGAATGTTATAAATTGTGGTACTGCTACTAATGAAACAACATATCCAACATTACAAGCAAAAATAGCAGCCGTGAAAAAATCTAAAATAGATTTCGCAATTAGGATACTATGATCTCCTGTCATTCCAGAATCAAGCGAACCATAAATTCCTGTTCCACTGAAGCAAAATAATACGATTACCGTTACTAATTGCATCAAAAATTCTTCCTGACTTATTCCTCCATGACCTCCACTGCTAAATCTCGCTACTGGGCGTTCCAATAATTGTCCCAATTGATTGATTCTTAAACCTACTTTACAGGATATTCCTACAATCGTTCCTATAATCATAGAAAGTATGACTGCTGAAATATTTTTTACTAATCCTATGGAAGTAATTCCTAGCATCATAGCAGATAATCCAAAAATTAAATTTAATTGACTTTTGATTTCCGAAGGAATTTTATGTCCGGCAAACCCTCCAACAATTCCTCCTAATAAAATGGCAAATGAATTGATAATAATTCCTACTGGCATATAATCTCCTTAGTTTGATAATTTTTCTATTCATCCTACCATTATTCAAAAATTGATGCAATACTTCTTAATCGACATAGTTCTCTAAACGATAATTCCCTGCCGTAAAGAATACAAGTGCCATCACTAACACCATTGGGATGCCTGGAAGTAATTCTTGGCGATCAACGATTTGTGCAAACCAATAAACTGGACTAAAATGTGCAACAATATCAATGATTCCAGACTGAAATAATTTTGGTGCCATTCCAAGTCCTGCAAGGAAAAGGGTTCCGAAAACTCCTACTTGTTGAGCTATCACTGGGTTTTTAAATATTCTAAATAAAAATAATCCTAGACTCAAACAATAAATAATCCCACTTGCAACTAATAAACAAACATTAAACCAATTTGGAATACCTACATTCATCACTCTATCCATAAAGAAAATAATAAATAGATTTGCAACAAACATTACTATAAAATAAGCCCCCAAAAAGCTCTTTGTAATCCACGCATTAGAACGTGGCGCTAATAATGAACGTTTCAATACAAAATTTTTCTTAAAGGTAATTAAGTCAAACGAAACAGAAGCGGTATTAAACAAAATATAAAACAGCACTAACAATAGCAGTAACACATAGCTTACAGTTGTTGCATTTTCTTCTTCAAAATGAACGAGTTGATTTTCACTTTGCTTGAATAATTCTCCCTTTTCTAATATTCCTTCTTTTTGAAGAGCCGTATGAACTAATTGTTTTTGTAAAATTCCTTGCATATCTTGTTCTAATAAAACTTCTTTTTGTTTTTGACGACTATACACTTCCATCTGTTTATTTTGTCCGTTTCCTAAAGATTGAACAAAATTTTTAGGAACAACATATACACTTCGAATATATCCTTTTTCCAAATCATTTAAGGCTTTTTCTTTATCCGTATAAAAAACATTTTTAGAATATAGCTTTTCTAATTCTTGTTGAAACTCTTCATTTCCTTCTTCTAATACCATTGCTAGTGAAGGAGTTGATGATGAAGTTGTTGAATTGTTTTTATTTGTACTCGATAATTGAACGAATACCATAAAAAGTGTCACTATTGTTGGAAGAATCACCATTTGACCTATCAATGCTGGACTCTTTACGATTCTTTTAATATGAAAGCCTATCCCTCTTAATAAATCCATCAGTATTCCTCCCTTCTTTGTAAACAACGAATTTGTAATTCAGTAATCAGTAAAGCCACAATGACGATTACAACATAGATGATTATAAAATCTCCTACCGATTCTTGTTGCATCATACGAATGATTGGTTCAATCAATACTCTTCTAAATGGATTATCTCCAAACCAATGGAACATTGGACTCATTTTATCAAGTGGAAGAGCTCCTGAAAAAAGAACAAATCCAAGTGAGATAATAGAAGAAACTAATCCTAACGTTTTCTCCGTAATAAATATACTTACGAATCCTGCTATCGATAGTATTGCAAATAATTGAATCGCTAAAATTCCTGCAATCCCCAATAAATTGCCATTAAACGTTGATGGATTAATGAGCTTCCAAATTCCTACATATAATAAAGTAAAAAGATAAAATTGAATAAAATTCGAAATCAATCCATATGTTTCTCTTTGGCGAACACTAAGTGGTAATAATTTCACTCGTTTATTTAGCCCACTTAATTCAGGCTTCACAGCACTTGCCACCACTGTTGAAAAAACGATAGCCAAAATCATCGTTAATTGCGCAGTAGAAAAATATTGCTCACCTGTCAGCATTCGACTCGTTTGATAATCATTTCGTTGATAGAGTTCTGTACTAAGAACCTCATTTGTTTTTTGAAGAATTTGCGTAGATACTACAGCTGCCGTTGCATCATCCACTTGTTTTTTATCCTTCACCAATTCCTTCAATTCTGCTTGTTCGAATAATTGACCAGTAATATTTTTCAAAATCATTTCATACGTCAATTGATCACTCGTCGAAACTTTTGATTTCTTTTGTACTTGAATTGGATTTGTTTGCTTACCTTCCGATACTGTTTTAGAAAAATCTGTTGGAATAGTAGCAATCAATTCTGCCTTTTCTTTATCATTTGTAAGGGCGATAATTTCTCGTTCATTCAATTGTTCAAGTGTTTTTTGAACAATATTTCCTAGTACTTCTTGATCTTGATTTTCTACATATAATATAGTATCTACTTTATTCGGTTTACGTTCAATGATATTTTTCCCTGAAAAATTAATAAACAGTCCTATTACTAAAGGCGCTAATACAATCATAAAAAATAGCATATGAAACTGTTTGAACATCATCTGAAGATTTGCTTTTAAAAAATACCAAAATTTCATATTACTCTCCTTTAATCTCGTAATGCTTTTCCTGTTAATTTCAAGAAGGCTTCCTCTAATGTTGTTTCATTGACTGAAACTTTTTTAATGACTAAGTGATTTTCTTCTACTAAAGAAATAAACTTCATCATCGAGTAAATCGAACGATCCACGACTAAATTCATTTGACGATTTTCAACCGTTACTTCTTGAATACCGTTTTCACTATCTAGCACCACTTGCTCGAATCCTTGTGGAATACGATCCAGTACTACTTCAATAGAATACGTTAATCCTACTAATTCCTTCACATATTCTTTTGTTCCATACGCCACTTCTTCTCCAAGATCCATAATAAATACACGGTCACATAATGCTTCCACTTCTTCCATATAATGCGAAGTATATAAAATAGTAGTACCTTGTTGATTTAAAGTTTCTAAAAAGTCAAAAATATGCTGTCTCGATTGTGGGTCAACACCAACCGTTGGTTCATCTAAAATTAAAAATTCTGGTTGATGTAAGAGCGCAATCCCAATATTCAATCGTCTCTTCATCCCACCTGAAAAAGTTTTTACCTTTTCTTTTTTCTTTTCTTCTAATCCAGTTACTGCTAGAATTTCTGCAATTCTCTCTTTCAACGTATTCCCATATAAGCCATATAGTCCACCAAAATATGTTAAATTATCTACAGCATTTAATTCTTCAATAATCGCTAATTCTTGTGGAACGACTCCTAATTTTTGTCGAATCGTTAATGCATCTTCTTTAATCGAACGCCCATCAATCAAGACATCTCCTTGATCTGTTTTCTTTAATCCAGTAATAATATCAATCAGTGTTGATTTACCAGCACCATTAGGTCCTAATAATCCAAAGCATTCCCCTTTCATAATCTCAAAAGATACTTGATTTAACACTTTTTTTTCATCAAATGATTTTGTAATAGATTTAATTTCAACGTATGCCATAGTTGTTCTCCTTTTTAAAGTTACTATTAATTAATGTAAGAAAAATTTATAAACGACAAAAGCTAAGAGTATTCCTAATATTACGATTACAATTTTTTCTTTTCCTTTTTGATAGGTCATCATACTCTCTCTTCCCTTCGCTTTACTGTATCCTTATTATACAAATTATTCCTACACTCGCCTACTGACTTTCGTCAC
>CAUSWE010000049.1:0-6946 GCA_963535215.1 uncultured Granulicatella sp.
TCATTTAAAGTTATTGCTGACCATATTCGTGCAGTAAGCTTTGCAATTGGTGATGGTGCTTTACCTTCAAATGAAGGACGTGGATATATTATCCGTCGTTTAATCCGTCGTTCAGTGATGCATGGTCAACGTTTAGGCATTCAAGGTTCATTCTTAACAAAATTAGTTCCAACTGTTGCAAGTATTATGCATAGTTACTATCCAGAAGTTACTGAAAATCTTGAATTTATTCAAAAAGTTATTGCAAATGAAGAAAATCGTTTCCAAGAAACAATTCATGATGGTCTTGCAATTTTAGAATCAGTATTTGCTGAAATGAAAGAGCAAAATCAAACAGTTTTATCAGGTGAAAATGCCTTTAAACTATATGATACTTATGGATTCCCTTATGAATTAACATTAGAATATGCTAGTGATAATGGTTATGAAGTGGATGAAGAAGGATTCCAAGCTGAAATGAAAGCACAAAAAGAACGTGCTCGTGCAGCTCGTAATACAGAAACTTCTATGAATGTTCAATCAGCTGTTTTACGTGATATTACAGTAGAAAGTACATTTGTGGGATATGACCGTACAACAGATAATGGCGTATTAAAAGCTATTGTATTTGAAGATGAATTAGTAGAATCAGCTTCAGAAGATACAAGAGTACAAGTTGTCTTCGATCAAACTCCATTCTATGCAGAAATGGGTGGACAATTATCTGACCATGGTGTGATTAAAGATGAATCAGGTCAAGTAGTTGCAACTGTCGTTCAAGTGAAGAAAGCTCCAAATGGTCAACCTTTACATACCATTGATGTTGTTGCTCCAATGCAATTAAACTCAACTTATGTATTAGAAGTCGATCAACAAGAACGTGCTAAATTAATTAAAAACCACACTGCGACTCACTTATTACACCAAGCATTAAAAGAAGTATTAGGAACACATGCAAACCAAGCAGGTTCATTAGTAGCTCCAGGATACTTACGTTTTGACTTTAGCCACTTTGGACAAGTAACAGCTGAAGAATTAGCTGAAATGGAACGTATTGTAAATGAAAAAATTTGGGCAGCTTTAGATGTAGTGACTGTTGAAACTACATTAGAAGAAGCGAAAAAATTAGGCGCAATGGCTTTATTCGGTGAAAAATATGGTAATAAAGTTCGTATGGTAAATATTGCAAACTGGTCTATTGAATTATGTGGTGGAGTTCACGTTTCAAATACTCAAGAAATTGGTCTATTCAAGATTATTTCTGAATCAGGTATTGGCGCAGGAGTTCGCCGTATTGAAGCTGTAACTAGTCAAGAAGCATTTGAGTTATTAGCAAAACATGAATTGTTATTAAAACAAATTGCAAGTGATGTTAAAGCAGTTCAATTAGATAGCACTCCAGAACGAGTTTCTCACTTACAACAAGAATTAAAAGATGCTCAACATGAAATTGCTGCATTAAAAGCTAAATTAATGAAATCTGAAGTAGCAGACTTATTCGAATCTGTTTCTACAGCAGGAAACTATTCATTTATTACAGTTCATTTACCAAATAAAGATATGAATGAATTACGTCAATTAGCAGATACTTGGAGACAAAAAGCAACAAGTGATGTATTTGTAGTTGCTACAAATGAAGGTGAAAAAGCGAATTTATTAGCTGCAGTTTCTAAAGATGCGAATGAAAAAGGAATTAAAGCAGGTGATATTATCAAAGCGATTGCTTCACATATCCAAGGTGGCGGTGGTGGCCGTCCAGATATGGCTCAAGCGGGTGGTAAAAATCCAGCAGGTATTCCAGCTGCGTTAAAAGCGGTAGAAGAATTCTTAACTCAAGCATAATATTTAAGGAAAGTTTAATCTCTATCGTAATGATTGTAGTTTTATGAAAAATCTAGTAGAATGAAGTTACAAAGAAATGAGGTGTTAATATGAGTTCAATGGATGAAACAGTTCTATTTAACTTTCATGATAAAGATGAAAAAACAGTACAAGAGACACTAACAATTGTTTATGATGCATTAAACGAAAAAGGTTATAGTGCAGTGAATCAAATTGTTGGGTACTTATTATCTGGCGATCCAGCTTATATTCCTCGACATCGTGATGCTAGAAATCTAGTAAGACGTCACGAGCGTGATGAAATTATCGAAGAATTAATCCGCCATTATATTCGTTCGACAGGTAGAGATTGTTAATGAGAGTAATGGGATTAGATGTCGGCAGTAAAACGGTTGGAGTTGCGATTAGTGACCCATTAGGTTGGACTGCTCAGGGTGTTGAAACGATTGCGATTAATGAAGCAGCAAGTGAATTTGGCTTTAACCGTGTGGTGGAATTGGTTAAAGAATATGAAGTTGAGAAGATTGTTATCGGTATGCCGAAAAACATGAACAATACAGCTGGACCAAGAGCAGAAGCTTCACAAAAATATGGTAGAAGTTTAGAAAAGCGATTAGAAATTCCAATCGTTTTTCACGATGAACGGTTAACAACGATGCAAGCAGAAAGAATGCTTGTTGAGGAGGCAAATGTTTCTCGTAAAAAGAGAAAAGAAGTCATTGATAAGTTAGCAGCCGTCATCATTTTACAAAATTATTTAGATTTAAATATTAAATAGAAAAGAGGAAACGTAATGACAGAACATACACATGAACATGATGGACATGAACATATTACAATTATTGATGAAGAGGGAAATGAAGTCTTACACGAGGTTTTATTTACTTTCGATTCAGAAGATTTTGGTAAATCATATGTTTTAGTATACCCAGCAGGAATTCCTGAGGGTGAAGAAGTTGAACTTCAAGCATTTTCTTATGTGGAAGCTGAAGATGGTACTGAAGGCGACTTACTTCCTATCGAAACTGAAGAAGAATGGGATATGATTGAGGAAGTTTTAAATACTTTCTTAGATGAAGAAGAAGAATAATGATATGAGAAGACACCTGATAGATGCTATTGGGTGTCTTCTTCTCTTTTATAGCTAGAATTAGACTTGACTTAAGTAGCAAGAACGCCAGCAGCTTCGCTGCGCGAATCTCATGGCTAAAAATCGAGCCTCGGTCTCGATTTTTCCTGTAAATGTAGCTATTTAAGCTACATTTACTTCTGCTACAGCGTCAAGTCTATTCTTGTGGACGTATGTATATGAGAGAGCGTTTAAATGATGGACTTGACTTGATGTAGCGGAGGACGGTAGCATCCCTTCGGTCTCATGCCTAAATTTTGAGCCTAAGGTCTCAAAATTTCCAGTCCATTTCGCTTGAATGAATATCATTGTTAGAATTTGTAACATAATTGTATAACTCCTAGGCTTCAAATGTTATAGGAATTCATGTATAATGACAACGAAGTTAAAAGGAGGCGGAATATGTCAAAAAAAGAACGTTTTAGAACAGAATTCATCTATGAAAATGATGAATTAAGAGCTATCCGAAAGAAAGAATCTAAAATTACACGAAATATTGTCAGATTTTTTGCGTTGATATTTACAGTAGTGATCCTTGGCGGTGGAGTATATGGTTATTATTATGTTTCTCAATCATTGAAACCAGTAGATGTAAAACAAACCCAAACAGTAGAAGTAGAAATTCCAGCAGGATCTTCTGTAAAACAAATTGCAAAAATATTAGAAGATAATAAGCTTATACGTAATTCAAAAATTTTTAATTTTTATATTAAGTTTAAAAATGTAGCAGGATTTAAAGCAGGATTTTATCAATTATCTCCATCTATGGATATTGATCAAATTTTAGGACAATTAGCAGATGGTGGTAAAGATAAATCTTCTAACGTAGCTAAAGTAGTCGTGCGTGAAGGTGAAACATTAACAGGAATTGCAGAAGAAGTAGAAAAATCTACGAAATATTCTAAAGAAGACTTTATGAATAAAGTCCAAGAGCAAGGGTTTATTGACCAATTGGTACAAAAATTCCCTCGATTATTTAAAGATGCTCAAAAAGCAAAAAATGTTCGTTATTTCTTAGAAGGATATTTATATCCTGCGACTTATGATGCAGATGAAAATAAAACCTTACAAATGATTATAGAAGAAATGGTTGCTAAAACAGATAGTGTGTTAGCAAAATATTATGCAAAAATTGCTCAAGGTGATTATAATGTTCATGAAATTTTAACGATGGCTTCTTTAGTAGAAAAAGAAGGATATAAATTAGAAGACCGTCAAAAAATTGCAAGTGTATTTTATAATCGTATTAAAAAGAATATGATGTTACAAACGGATATTTCAGTACTTTATGCTCTTGGAGAACATAAAGAAGTTGTAACATTAAAAGATTTAGAAGTAAATTCTCCATATAATTTATATAGAAATAGAGGAATGGGTCCTGGACCGTTTAATAGTCCAAGTGAAGAAGCAATTTTAGCTGCTATTGATCCAGCTCAAACAGATTACGAATACTTCGTAGCAGATATTCAAACAAAAGAAGTTTATTTTGCAAAAACATATGAAGAACACTTAGCATTAAAAGCTAAATATGTTGATAAGGAGTAATTTATGAAAAAGAAGCCGATTGTTATTGGAGTGACAGGTGGTTCTGGTAGTGGTAAAACTACCGTTAGTAGAAAAATTTTGGATCATTTTCCAGAATTAAGTATTGTAAAAATTGACCAAGATTTCTATTATAAAGACCAAAGTGATATGCCGTTTGAAGAACGTTTAAAAACGAACTATGACCATCCATTTGCATTCGATACGGATTTATTAATTGAACATATGAATAAATTAATTAATTTCGAATCGATTGATGAGCCAGTTTATGATTATGAAAATCATACAAGAAGTGACCGTACCATTCATCAAGAACCAAAAGATGTCATTCTAATTGAAGGAATTTTAATTTTGGAAGATGAACGTTTACGAAATTTAATGGATATTAAAGTGTATGTTGATACGGATGATGATATTCGTATTATTCGACGGATAAAACGAGATATGGTTGAACGTGGTAGAACACTGGATTCGATTATTCATCAATATATTACAGTTGTAAAACCGATGTATCATCAGTTTATCGAGCCGACTAAGAAATTTGCGGATATTATTATCCCTGAAGGTGGCTCAAATGCTGTAGCAATCGACTTAATGACAACAAAAATTGCTTCAATTTTAAGTGATTTAACATAAAATTCTTAGAAATTTATAAATAATGCTTGCATTCTTCTTCATAAAATGGTATGTTTTTACCACTGTCAAAGCAGTAAAATGGAAAAGAGGGAGAAGCCAAATGACTGAGAAATTATATCCAATGACACTTGAAGGTAAAGCTAAATTAGAAGCTGAATTGGAAGAATTAAAAGTAGTTAAACGTAAAGAAATCGTTGAGCGTATTAAAATTGCTCGTAGTTATGGTGACTTATCTGAAAATTCAGAGTACGAATCAGCTAAAGATGAACAAGCCTTTGTTGAAGGAAGAATTACAACTCTTGAAAAAATGATTCGTTTTGCTGAAATTATTGATGATAATAATGTCGAAAAAGATGTCGTTTCATTAGGACGTAAAATTACTTTTATTGAATTACCAAATGGTGAAGAAGAATCTTATACAATCGTAGGAAGTGCAGAAGCAAATCCTATCGAAGGAAAAATTTCAAATGATTCTCCAATTGCAAAAGGAATTCTTGGTAAAAAATTAAATGACGAAGTTGTCATCCAAACTCCTGGTGGAGATATGAAAGTAAGAATTACAAAAATTGAATCTGTATAAGAAATCATTTGCGAACTGTAAGAGAAGACTTTTCTCTTGCAGTTTTTTTGTTTTGCTAGATATGCTATAATTGTTTTGAAATTATATGAACAAAGGTGGAGAAGAATTGAAAAAATTAGCAAAAGTTTTGGTGACTGTTTCGTTACTATTTTTAGGGTTTTCCATGAACGCTATTGGGGCAGAAACAGTAGATGTTGTTGAATTAACAAAAAATGCAGGTTATGATGTTAATCCAGCTGACATTCCGAAAGCTTCTATTGTCGTAGATGCCTACACCGGTAGAATTTTATGGCAAGATCATATTGATGAAGTGCGTGATCCAGCCAGTATTAGTAAAGTAATGACGGTATATATAGTGATGGAAGCTATTGCTAAAGGTGAATTATCAATTCAACAAAAAATTACAGCTACAAAAGAAGACCAAGTAATTTCAAATATTTACGCAATTAGTAATAATAAAATTGTGGAAGGTGTCGAGTATCCGATTGAAGAGTTGTTGAAAATGACACTTGTTCCATCCTCAAATGTAGCAACACTAATGTTAGCTAATGCAATTACAACTGATTCTGCAAAATTTATTGAAAAAATGAATGCTAAAGCAAAAGAACTAGGGATGAATCATACACATTTTAATAATGCTTCTGGGGCAGTGGCAGAATTGTTCCAAGGATATTATCAACCAGAAGGGTATGGTGCAACTAAACCGAATCAAACAACAGCTCGAGATTTAGCGATTTTAGCAATGAATCTAATGAATCGATATCCACAAGTCTTACAATACACTAATTCACCTGTTGTGAAAACAATGGAAGGAACACCTTATGAGGAAAAATTCGATACGTATAATTATTCCATTCCAGGTGCTAAATATGGAATCGAAGGTGTCAATGGATTGAAAACTGGCTCGAGTGGCTATGGAGCTTTTAACTACGTTGCGACTTATGAAAAAGATAAGATGAAACTAGTAGAAGTCGTTCTTGGTGTAGGAGATTGGTCGAATCAAGATGGAGAATTTATTCGACATACATTTGGAAATGCGATTTTAAACTATGTATTAGAACATTTTTCATATCAAACAATTTTACCAGCTGGTGAGCATGATTTTGATGGTCATAAAATAACAACGAATCAATCTCTTGAGATGATTATGGAAAAAGGGAAAACTCCTGAATGGCAAGTTGCTAATAAAAAGGTGAGTGTAACGTTAAAAGGAGAGTTCTTAAAAGAAAATCAAAAAA
>CAUSWE010000050.1:0-6549 GCA_963535215.1 uncultured Granulicatella sp.
TAGAGCATCTGACTTTTAATCAGAGGGTCACAGGTTCGAGCCCTGTATCACTCATTCTCAAGCGAGAAATCGCGGGTGTGGCGGAATTGGCAGACGCACTAGATTTAGGATCTAGCGCCGAGAGGCGTGGGGGTTCGAGTCCCTTCACCCGCACTATTAAGTTTCAGCCGGCTTAGCTCAGTTGGTAGAGCATCTGATTTGTAATCAGAGGGTCGAGGGTTCAAGTCCTTTAGCCGGCATTTAAATGAATAAATTTGCGGAAGTAGTTCAGTGGTAGAACACCACCTTGCCAAGGTGGGGGTCGCGGGTTCGAACCCCGTCTTCCGCTTTGCCAATGAAAAACCATGGCCCATGCCGGGGTGGCGGAATTGGCAGACGCACAGGACTTAAAATCCTGCGGTCAGTGATGACCGTGCCGGTTCGACCCCGGCCCTCGGCATTTTCAATACAATTGAATAAAATTTGCACCCATAGCTCAATTGGATAGAGTACTTGACTACGAATCAAGCGGTTACAGGTTCGACTCCTGTTGGGTGCATTTTTTCTATATATAAATGAATATTTAGCACCCATAGCTCAATTGGATAGAGTACTTGACTACGAATCAAGCGGTTACAGGTTCGACTCCTGTTGGGTGCATTTTTTCTATATATAAATGAATATTTAGCACCCATAGCTCAATTGGATAGAGTACTTGACTACGAATCAAGCGGTTACAGGTTCGACTCCTGTTGGGTGCATTATCGGGAATTAGCTCAGCTTGGTAGAGCACTTGGTTTGGGACCAAGGGGTCGTAGGTTCGAATCCTGTATTCCCGATTCATCGACAAGTAAGTGCTAGCTTACTTGTCTTTTTTTGTATATAATATAGTTATTAATATGATGGAGGAATTTTATATGGTATTAGGTAGTATCGAAGCTGGTGGTACAAAGTTTGTTTGTGCGATTGGAAATCATGATATGGAAGTTTTAGTAAGAATTTCAATTCCAACCACAACTCCAGAAGAAACTTTACCCAAAGTTTTTGAATTTTTTAAAAAATATGAGCAAGAATTAGAAGCTGTTGGTGTAGGTGCATTTGGTCCTATTGATAGTAATAAAAAATCTGCTACATTTGGATACATTACTTCTACTCCAAAATTGGCATGGCAAAATTTTGATTTTATTGGTGAATTGAAACGTCATTTAAATGTACCAATTAATTGGACAACTGATGTAAATGCAGCAGCTTATGGTGAATATTATTTTGGTCACGGAAAAGATTTAGAAAGTTTAGTGTATTATACATTTGGAACCGGTGTTGGTGGCGGTGCTATTCAACGTGGTGAATTTGTTGGTGGAATGAACTTTCCCGAAATGGGTCATATGATTGTAAAACGTCATCCAGAAGATAAAGCTAAATGTGTTTGTCCTTTCCACTCTGACTGTTTAGAAGGTTTAGCAGCAGGTCCAGCATTACAAGAAAAAGCTGGACGTCCTGCATTTGAATTAGAACCTACAGATCCGATTTGGGATATTGAAGCTTACTATGCTGCACAATGTATTTATAATACCACTTTAATTTTAGCACCTGAAGTGATTGTTTTAGGTGGTGGGGTTATGCAACAAACTCATTTATTGAAAAAAGTTAAACAAGAATTTGAGAAATTGATGAATGGTTATGTTGGATATCCTTCTGTAGATGAATATTTACAAACTCCTGCTTTAGGAAATAATGCAGCAACAATTGGATGCTTAGCAATGGCGAAGGCTCTTTTAAAATAATTAAATTTCAAGAAATTGACTTTTTAATAGTAGCATAGGACGCCAGCAACCCTACGGTTTCATGGCTAAAATTCGAGCCTAGGGTCTCGAATTTTCCTTTAATATAAGCCATACTTGGCTTATATTAATAGTGCTACTATGAAAAAGTCATTTCTTTTTGAACGGAAGTAATGAGAGTGCGTTAATAAAACTGATTTCTTATACTGTAGCAATGAACGGCAGCGAATCTGTGGGTTCATGGACTAATACTACTGTGAGAAGTCGTTTTTTTCTGTACGGATATAATAAGGGGACGTTAGTAGTACCTGACTTCTTATACTGTAGCAATGGATGGCTGCAAATCTGCGGTTTTATGGCTAAATGCTACTTTCGGTTCTATATTACTTGTCTGAATTCTATACATTGTATAGGGTTCTTTTTTTTATTTTTGAGAATTATTTGTTGACTATTACTAAACTTAGAGTATAATAAGTCATAGTGTGATTAAACTTTAAGTTTAAAGAATGGAGGGATAAGATGGAAATAGGGAGTCAATTGAAAGCTCTGCGTGTTCAAAAAGGACTTACCCAAGAAGAATTAGCTGAGAGGACGGATTTATCTAAAGGATATATTTCCCAATTAGAAAATGACCTTAGTTCACCTTCGATGGACACATTTTTTGATATTTTAGAAGTATTAGGATGTGCACCGAAGGATTTCTTTGAAGATGGACCAGAAGAAGCTTTAACCGTTTATGGGCCTGAAGATATGACCGTTATGGAGGATCCAAAACATAAAGCAATTGTGACTTGGTTAAATCCAGATTCGAATGAACATGAAATGGAACCTGTAATATTAGAGTTTAAACCTCAAGGGGAATACAAAGTGTTCCAACCATCATTATCCGAAACTTTTGGATATGTTCTAGAAGGTAAAGTACAAGTAAAAGTAGGAAAACAAATAGAAGTTGTCTCTAAAGGAGAATCTTTTTATTTTGAAGCTTCTGCTAAACACCAAATTAAAAATGCTGGCAATGAAACAAGTAAGGTGTTAATTGTCGCAACAAATTCTTATTTATAAAAAGGAAGGATTGGTACAAAACATGTCCAACAATGCAATTATTACATTTGAAAATGTTACAAAATCTTATGATGATACTCAAGTTTTAAAAAATATTAACTTTGAAATTGAAAAAGGGAAATTTTATACATTATTAGGTCCTTCAGGATGTGGTAAAACTACTATTCTTCGTATTATTGCTGGTTTTACTGATGCCTCAACAGGTACTGTTACTTTAAATGGAGAAGATGTTACAGATTTACCACCGAATAAACGTAAAGTAAATACTGTATTCCAAGACTATGCATTATTCCCACATATGAATGTGTTTGAAAATATTGCCTTCGGTTTACGTTTGAAAAAATTACCTGAAGATGTGATTAAGCAAAAAGTTTCTGAAGCGTTAAAATTAGTTCAATTATCAGGATATGAAAAACGTGAGATTGTTCAAATGTCTGGAGGACAACAACAACGTGTAGCAATTGCTCGTGCTTTAGTTAATGAACCAGAAGTTCTATTATTAGATGAACCATTATCAGCATTAGACTTAAAATTAAGAACAGACATGCAGTATGAATTACGTGAATTACAACAACGTTTAGGAATTACATTTATTTTCGTAACGCATGACCAAGAAGAAGCTCTTGCGATGAGTGATGAAATCTTCGTATTAAATGGTGGAGAAATTATTCAATCTGGGACTCCTGTTGATATTTATGATGAACCAATTAACCGTTTCGTTGCGGACTTTATTGGGGAAAGTAATATTGTTGCTGGTGTCATGAAAGAAGACTACTTAGTAGAATTTGTTGGAAAAGAATTTGAATGTGCAGATGCCGGTATGCGTCCAAATGAAAAAGTAGAAATCGTGATTCGTCCGGAAGATTTATCTTTAACAAGTGTGGATAAAGGAAAATTAACTGTTGAAGTGGATACACAATTATTCCGTGGAGTTCACTATGAAATTATTTGTTATGACGAAAATAAAAATGAATGGATGATTCACTCAACGAAAAAAGCAGAAGTAGGATCAAAAGTTGGATTATACTTCGAGCCACAAGATATTCACGTAATGCGTTTTGGAGAAAGTGAAGAGGAATTTGATGCACGTCTAGAAAGCTATGAGGAATTGGAGGATGACAGCAATGAGTAAAAATTCTCGTGTCTTTTTTTCCATTCCATATCTTTTATGGTTGGCATTATTTGTAGTAGCACCTTTAGCGATGATTTTTTATAAATCATTTTTCGATATTAATAATCAATTAACGATTGGAAACTATACGAATTATTTTACTTCTGGTAATTATTTAGAAATGACCTTTAACTCAGTATGGTATGCCTTTTTAGTAACATTAGTGACTTTAGTCGTGAGTTATCCAACAGCTTACTTTTTAAGTAAAACTAAACATAAAAATTTATGGTTATTATTAATTATTTTGCCAACGTGGGTGAATTTATTATTAAAAGCTTATGCATTTATTGGTATTTTTAGCCAAACGGGTACTGTAAATCAATTTTTATCATTATTTGGGATTGCACCAAAAGAATTTCTATTTACAGATTTTAGTTTCTTAACAGTAGCTGCTTATATTGAGTTACCATTTATGATTTTACCAATTTTCAATGCAGTACAAGAATTACCAAGTTCATTAATTGCAGCAAGCCGTGACCTTGGTGCGACTCCTTGGCAAACATTAAAAAATGTTGTCATTCCATTAACGATGAGTGGTGTAAGAAGTGGAGTTCAAGCAGTATTCATTCCTTCACTTTCTCTATTCATGTTAACTCGTTTAATTGGAGGAAACCGTGTGATTACATTAGGGACTGCCGTTGAGCAACATTTCTTAGTAACACAAAACTGGGGAATGGGTTCAACAATTGGGGTTGTCTTAATTGTGGCGATGATTGTCTTAATGTTTGTAACACGTGATCGTAGAAAAGGAGGAGAAGCATAATGAAATTAGAAAAAAATCATTGGTTATCAAATGCCTATTTAGTATTTGTATTTGCAGTATTGTATGCTCCTATTTTCTATTTGATTTATTACTCATTTAATAGTGGTGGGGGAATGAATGATTTCCAATCCTTTACTTTAGAACATTATAGGGCTGTTCTTGGAGATACAAGATTAATTGGAATTGTAATTGATACTTTAATTTTAGCTTTGTTATCAGCTCTATGTGCAACGATTATTGGAACTCTTGGAGCGATTATGATTGACTTTATTCGTTCTAATAGAAGAAAACAATTTGTGCTTGGAATGAATAATATTTTATTAGTTTCACCAGACGTTATTATCGGGGCAAGTTTATTAATTTTATTTACCTTTATTGGATTCAAATTAGGATTTTGGTCTGTATTACTATCGCATATTGCGTTTAATATTCCGATTGTCGTATTAATGGTTTTACCAAAATTAACAGAAATGAATCGTTCAATGATTACTGCTGCACGTGACTTAGGTGCTACAAGTTCGCAAGTGTTAACACGCATTATTTTACCATCGATTACACCTGGTATTTTAAGTGGATTCTTTATGGCATTTACGTATTCTTTAGATGATTTTGCGGTAACTTTCTTCGTAACAGGAAATGGTTTCTCTACAATTGCAGTTGAAATTTATTCAAGAGCTCGTCAAGGCATTAGTTTACAAATTAATGCTTTAAGTACGTTAATGTTCTTATTCTCATTAATTTTAGTGATTGGATATTATTTCATTCAACAATACCAAGCAAAACGATTAAATCAGAAAAATGTTGAAAATGATTTAGCGAAGGGGGTACTACGATGAAGCGATTAATGATGTTTGTTAGTGCAATTTTAGTCGCAAATCTTGGATTATTACTCTTTAGAAAAAATTTTGAAACAGCTATCGCAGGAAATCCTGACACCATTATTGTATACAACTGGGGAGATTATATTGATCCAGGCTTAATTACTCAGTTTGAAGAAGAAACAGGCTATAAAGTTATTTATGAAACATTTGATTCAAATGAAGCGATGTATACAAAAATTAAACAAGGTGGAACGAATTATGATGTGGCTATTCCAAGTGAATATGCGATTCATAAAATGTTAAAAGAGGATTTATTAGTACCATTGGATTATTCTAAAATTGAAGGAATGGAGCATTTAGATGAGAAATTCTTGAATAAGAGTTTTGATCCAAATAATCGTTATAGTATTCCTTATTTCTGGGGAACTTTAGGTATTATTTACAACACTAAAAATATTGCTGAAGGTGAAATTACGAAATGGTCGGATTTATGGAAAGAGGACTATAAAGATTCGATTTTATTTATTGATGGTGCTAGAGAAATGATGGGAATTGCCCTTCAAACTCAAGGGTATTCTTTGAATGAAAAGGATCCTGAGGTGGTAAAAGAAGCAGGTAAATTCTTGAAAACATTAATGCCAAATGCTAAAGCGATTATTGCAGATGAGATGAAGACGTATATGGCGCAAGAAGAAGCTTCAATTGGAGTATCGTTTTCTGGGGAAGCTGCAAAGATGTTGGAGAAAAATGAAGATCTAGCGTATGTTTTACCGGAAGAGGGAACGAACTTATGGTTTGATAATATTGTCATTCCTAAAACTGCAAAAAACTATGATGGTGCGTATCGTTTTATTTCGTTTTTATTGAGACCGGATGTGGCTGCTAAAAATGCGGAATATGTTGGATACTCAACTCCGAATAAGGATGCGTTAGAGTTATTGCCGGAAGAGGTAACAAGTAATGAGACTTTTT
>CAUSWE010000051.1:0-6272 GCA_963535215.1 uncultured Granulicatella sp.
ACATTAAAAGATGCGAAAAACCCAGAATCAGTATATGACTACATCTTCCGTGTATGTTTCTCTGATAATTATCAAGGGGTTGTAGGTGCAGGATTTGTAAGCCAAAAATTCCCAAATGCTAAAGTTGCAGTATTACAAGACTCTGCAAGTGATTACTCTAAAGGTTTAGCAGAAGCATTCGAAAAAACTTATACAGATGCTAAAATTGGTGGACAAATTGTTGCAAAAGAAACTTATCAATCAAAAGATACAGATTTCCAAGCAGTATTAACTTCACTAAAATCAAAATCATTTGATGTATTATACATCCCAGGATACTATGAAGAAGTTGGTTTAATCATTAAACAAGCTCGTGAATTAGGAATCACTCAACCAATCGTTGGTGGAGATGGATTATCAAGTGAAAAATTAGTAGAACTAGCTGGTAGCAAAGCAAACTTAACAAATGTATTCTATACAGCTCACTTCTCAGCTAAGAGTACAGATGCAGATGTTCAAGCATTCATCAAAGCTTATAAAGAAAAATATAATACAACACCAGATTCATTCTCAGCTTTAGCTTATGATGCAGCACAATTATTAATGAAAGCTATTGAAAAAGCAGGTTCAACTGATGCTCAAGCAATCAAAAAAGCTTTAGCAGAATCTACAGATTTTGACGGTGTTACTGGTACATTCACAATGGGTAAAGATCATACTCCTGTTAAATCAACAGTTGTTATTGAATTCCAAAATGGTGAAGAAGTAAGTGCAAAAGAATATTCAGCACAATAATAGATAAAATATTGAGGAAAGAGAGGCATTGGGGGAAACCCGCCTCTTTTTTCACATGATAGGCAAATTTGAGAATAATTTTAGAAAAACTCGGTTTAAAAGAGAAAGGAGCTTAAAATGGAGCTATTGATACAACAATTAGTCAATGGGATTGCATTAGGTAGTATTTATGCCTTGATTGCACTTGGCTATACAATGGTTTATGGAACAATTAAATTAATCAACTTCGCCCATGGAGATGTTTATATGATGGGTGCATTTGTTGGTTTTTATGCAATGAATGGGTTGGGGTTAAATATTTTCTTATCTCTTCTATTAGCAATGGTTAGCTGTGCTATTTTAGGAGTTGTTATTGAGAGAGTAGCGTACAAACCTTTAAGACGTTCAACTCGTGTTGCTGCTTTAATTACAGCAATTGGGGTTTCATTTTTACTTGAAAATCTGATGAGTTATCTTTTCGGTGCAGAAATTCGTCCATTCCCATCTGATTTTGGAACAACAAACTATACTTTATTTGGAAATATTACGATTAATGGAAAACAAATCTTAATTTTTGCTACAACAGTAATTTTAATGGCATTATTACAATTCATCGTTCATTACACTAAAATGGGGAAAGCCATGCGTGCGGTTGCAGTAGATGAAGATGCAGCTCAATTAATGGGGATTGATGTGGATCAAGTGATTTCATTTACATTTGCATTAGGTTCAAGTCTTGCAGGTATTGCAGGGGTATTAGTGGCTTTATACTATAATACATTCTCTGCTACAATGGGGATTGTACCGGGCTTGAAAGCATTCGTAGCTGCGGTATTAGGCGGAATTGGTAGTATTCCAGGTGCTATGATTGGTGGCTATGTCATTGGTTTATTAGAAACATTCGTTAGTTATTTGGGATTCTCTCCATATAAAGATGGGGTAGTTTACTTCCTATTATTTGTTATTTTATTAGTATTACCAGCAGGATTGTTTGGTAAAAATGTTAAAGAGAAAGTGTAGGTGAGAAACATGCAACGATTTCATCAGAAAAATCTTATTTGGTTAGCTTCTGCAGTAGTAGTGTATTTATTACTTCAAGTGTTAGTTCAAGTAGGAGTGATTAATTTCTATTATGAAAGTACCTTTATTAGCATTATGATTAATATCATTTTTGCAGTTGGGTTAAATTTAATCTTGGGAGTTGCAGGTCAATTCTCACTAGGTCATGCTGGATTTATTGCGATTGGTGCGTATAGTGCTGCCATTATCGGAAAAGCGGTTAGTGGGTTAGCCGGTTTGTTTGCTGGTATGGCAGTTGGTGTAGTCATTTCAATCGTGATTGCTTATTTAGTTGGATTACCAACGCTTCGTTTAAAAGGGGACTATTTAGCCATTGCAACATTAGGGGTTGCTGAAATGATTCGTGTAGCATTAAATAATATGAAAATTACAAATGGTGCTGCAGGGATTAGTGGGGTTCCATTAACAACAACATGGACAATTGTTTATATCGCTTTAGTTTTAACGACTATTTTAGTATTAAACTATGCCAATAGTAGTGCAGGTCGTGCGACTTATGCGGTATTACAAGATGAAATTGCAGCAGAGTCAATGGGGGTTAATGTTACTCGTTATAAAATGCTAGCCTTCATTATTGGAGCAGCAACAGCAAGTATTGGTGGAACATTAACAGCAACTTACTTAGGAACGGTAACACCAAGCGACTTTACATTTATGAAATCAATCGATGTATTAATTATTGTTGTATTTGGAGGAATCGGTAGTTTTACTGGTTCATTTGTTGCAGCGATTTTACTTGGAATTATTAATACATTTTTACAACCATTTGGACAATTACGTATGATCATTTATGCAGTAGCATTAATCTTAATTATGATTTTCCGTCCAGGTGGACTATTAGGAACTTGGGAATTCCGTTTTGGTACATTCTTAAGCAATAAATTGAAGAAAAAAGAGAAAGGAGAAACAGAATGAGTTTATTAGAAGTAAAAGGTTTAACAAAAAATTTCGGTGGATTATCAGCTGTTTCAAATGTTTCTCTTAAAGCTGAAAAAGGAGAATTAATTGGATTAATTGGACCAAATGGTGCCGGTAAAACAACATTCTTCAACCTTTTAACAGGGGTATACGTTCCAACAGAAGGAACTATCGAATTAGAAACTGAAAATGGTAAAACATTATTAAATGGAATTGCACCTAATAAAATTACAGAATTAGGATTAGCACGTACCTTCCAAAATATTCGTTTATTTAAAGATTTAACGGTATTAGAAAATGTAATGGTAGCGATGCATGCGCATGAAGGGAATTCATTATTCTCAAGTTTATTCAGAACAAAAGCTTATTATGAAACAGAAAAAATGATGAAAGAAGAAGCCTTAGAATTATTAAAAATCTTCAACTTAGAATTATTTGCTCAAGATAAAGCGAAAAACTTAGCTTATGGACAGCAACGTGAATTAGAAATCGTTCGTGCCTTAGCAACAAAACCAAAAATTTTATTTTTAGATGAACCTGCTGCAGGGATGAACCCGCAAGAAACTGCGAATTTAACAAGATTGATTGCGCAAATTCAAGAACAATTTGGATTAACAGTTGTATTAATTGAACACGATATGTCATTAGTGATGGAAATTTGCCAACGTTTATATGTATTAGAATATGGAAGATTATTAGCACATGGAACACCAGAAGAAATCAAGAAAAACCCTGATGTTATTCGTGCTTACTTAGGAGGAGAGTAATCATGTTAGAAGTAAAAGATTTAAGTGTACATTATGGCATGATTCAAGCCGTTAAAGATGTAAGCTTTACTGTTAACGAAGGAGAAATTGTTTCTCTAATCGGTGCTAATGGTGCTGGAAAATCAACAATTTTAAAAACTTTATCAGGTTTAGTTCGTCCAAGTGCTGGAACGATTGAATATTTAGGGCAAGATATTACGAAATTACCTGCGAAAAAAATTGTTTCACTTGGTTTGGCACAAGTTCCTGAAGGTCGTCATGTGTTTAGAGGACTTTCAGTAAAAGAAAATCTTGATTTAGGAGCATTTTTAAGAAATGATAAAGAGGAAATTCAAAAAGATATGAAAGCAATCTTTGAGAGATTCCCAATTTTAGAAGAACGTAAAAATCAAGATGCTGCCACATTATCCGGTGGGGAACAACAAATGTTAGCTATGGGACGTGCGTTAATGACTCGTCCAAAACTATTGTTATTAGATGAACCATCAATGGGATTAGCACCAATTTTCATTAAAGAAATCTTTAATATCATTCAAGAAATTCAAAAACAAGGAACTACTGTTTTACTGATTGAGCAAAATGCGAAAATGGCATTATCAATTGCTTCAAGAGGGTATGTATTAGAAACAGGATCTGTGGTATTATCAGGTACAGGTAAGGAATTACTTGAAAGTGAAGATGTTCAAAAAGCATATTTAGGGGGATAATCATGGAAGTAAAAGATTATATGTCAACCAACTTAGTAACTGTTGAGCCAAATACAACGGTTATGAAAGCATTAGATTTAATGAAGGCACATGATGTGCATCGTCTTCCAGTCGTTGAAGGAGACAAATTAGTAGGATTATTAACAGCTGAATTAGTCGCTCAAAACTCACCTTCAATGGCAACAAGTTTAAGTGTGCATGAATTAAATTACTTATTAAATAAAACAACTGCTAAAGATATTATGTTGAAACAAGTCATTACTGTAAAACCAACGGCTGTCTTAGAAGAAGCTGCTTCTATTATGAGACAACAAGGGATTGGAGTTTTACCAGTTCTTGAATCAAGAGGGAATTTAGTAGGAATTATTACAGATAAAGATATTATGGATGCGTTCATTGATATTTCCGGTTATAACACTCCAGGTTCTCGTTTATTTATCGAAATTAATGAAGATAAACCTGGTCCATTAGAAGATATCTCAAATGTTTTACGTGATCATAATGTCAATGTAGATACCATTTCTGTATATCACCGTGAAGGAAAAGTGCAAGTTGTTCTTCACGTGGATTCTGAAAATCCAGATGAAGTAGCAGACTTTATCGCACAACGAGGATATCGTATCATTTCATCAATGAAAAAATAGATAGTTCAAATAAAAAGGACAGTTGCAATGAAGTGACTGTTCTTTTTGTTTGCTAGAAAATAACAGCTTTTCTTTTTTCATGGGAGCTTTTCTGCTATACTAGTACTACTATATTAGAGGGGTAAAGGAGAAATATGATGAAGTATGATTTTACAACAGAAATAAACCGTCATGGAAAAGATGCGATGGCTGTTGACGGATTAGGATTGATTCCAGGTAAAGCACCAAACCCACCTAAGGAAGGATTCGATGTGATTCCTATGTGGATTGCAGATATGAATTTTGCGACAGTTCCAACAGTGATTGAAGCTATGAAAGAACGTTTAGAACATCCGGTTTTTGGATATTTTATGCAACCAAAAGAATACTATAATGCCATTATACGTTGGCACCAATTCCACCATCAAGTTGAAGGATTAACTGCAAAACATATTGGTTATCACAATAGTGTGTTAGGAGGAGTTGTTTCAGCATTAACTTCTTTTGCTTCACCAGGGGATTCTATTTTAGTTCATAGTCCAACTTATGGAGGATTTACAGAAGTTTTAAAAAATAATGGGTTTAATATTGTATTAAGTCCATTAGTAAAAGATGAAAATGGTGTTTACCGTATCGATTATAAAGATATGGAAGCGAAAATTCGCAAACATCATATTCATGTATCTATTTTCTGTTCACCACATAATCCAACAGGTCGTGTTTGGAATCGTGAAGAATTAGAAAAAGTAATGGCCATTTATCAAAAATATGATGTTACGGTTATTTCTGATGAGATTTGGTCGGACTTAGTCATGCCAGGAGTGAAACATATTCCAACTCAAAGTGTGTCTGAAGATGCGAAGAATCGTACGATTGCATTTTATGCACCAAGTAAGACATTTAACTTAGCTGGTTTAGTAGCTGCTTATCATATTATTTATAGTGATTTATTAAGAGATAGAGTGAATGCAAAAGGTAGTAAGTCTCATTATAATGTGATGAATGTATTATCCATGCATGCATTAATGGGGGCTTATCAACCAGAAGGTTATGAGTGGCTAGAAGAATTAAGACAAGTATTGTATCAAAATATGACCTATGTTTGTGACTACATTCGTAATCATTTTGAAGGAGTATCTGTGACAAATTCAGAAGGTACCTATGTTATTTTTATTGATTGTAAAGAATATTTAGAAAAAAATGGTATTACGATTGATGAATTACAAAAACGTGGAACGGATGTGGGAGTGGCTTGGCAAGATGGTAGAATCTTCAATGGACCAACTCATATTCGGTTAAATTTAGCATTACCATTTACAAGAATTCAAGAAGCTTGTGAAAGAATGAAAAAATATGTATTTATTTAAGGAGAGAAAAATGAAAAAAATTATTCATACAGATAAAGCACCAGCAGCAATTGGACC
>CAUSWE010000052.1:0-6245 GCA_963535215.1 uncultured Granulicatella sp.
GCAAAACGTTTATTAGAAAATTCCATATTGACAAAAATCATATCATCTTCATCACCGAAATTTTCACCTTCATGGGCTACATTTCCACCTGTCATGGTTACAGTTTCTGGCATACCACCCATAAGGAATTGCACGCAATCCAATTCATGAATATGGTGATACAAGTGACCACCTGATTTTTCACGAATTTTTTTCCATGATACTGACGGTTGTTGTTCTTCCCAACCATTACGAGCTGTGTGACAATATAGAACGTCTCCGATGACTCCTTGATTAATGAGTTCTTTTGCATGATGGACACCATTAAAGAAGTTCATAATATGTCCTGCCATAAAGGTTACATTATTTTCTTTACATGCATCTACCATCTCGCGACAATCTTGATAAGAAAGCGCAATTGGTTTTTCACAGAAAACATTTTTACCATGTTGTGCAGCCTTAATAACCGGTTCCTTATGAAGATTATTTGGAGTTGCGACGATAACACAATCTACTTCATCGCTAGAAACCAACTCATCTAGGGAACTTGCTACTTTTGCTCCCAATTCTTCTGCAATAGCCTCTGCATTATCTGGATCATAGAGAAGAGTAATCTCTGCTCCATCATTCTTTTGCATATAACGAGCCAACTCAGCTCCAAAATATCCTGTTCCAACAACACCGTATTTAACCATGTTTTTTCTCCTTTATTTTGTTAAATCATTAATTTCCAAATCTATATACTGAACTACATTGCTTAAATGCAATTCACTTCTCGACCATGAATCATATTTTTCAAACAATACACCTATGTGATGACTTGGCAATTCTGTAATCGCAGAATAGGCATAACCATACGAAGGCAAATCAATGTCATAGTGGTACTTCCAATCAATACTATCATCTTCTTTATTGACTAAACCGACAACTAATTGACCTCCCTTACGGCCATTTTTAGAATTTGGTGTACTCAAAATGACTGCTTCTTTTCCATCAATTAATTGAGAGTATTTAATTGCAGATATTTGTGTACCATATGAAGTTTGTTGAATTCCATCGATATACGAAACTTCTGACCATGTTTCTCCAGAATCTCTACTAGTCATATAGGCAATCTTACCTGTAGTAGTTCTAAAGAATGTTCTAATCACACCATCTCTCATTTCAACCATTTGCGCTTCTGCTGTCGCATTCTTAAACGGAATTGAAGCTGAGGATTTCTTCCATGTTTGACCACTATCATCAGAAATGAGATAAGTTAGTTCGCCACTAGTATATGTTGCAAAAATTAATCTATTACTTGATTTTAATGCTAAACCTTGTCCGGGACATAAGTAAGTTCCATTATGTTTTTCTCCTAAGAACGGAGGCAATAACTTAAATTGTTCCCAACTTTCTCCTCTATTCTGACTAGTTGTCATTGCTATATAATTAGTAGGAGTCACTTTAAATAAAGAGTCTTTGTAGAAAACATTCATAGGAACCTGTTTTCCGTTGTGTGTTTCTCTTAAAGAACCACTATCAAAATCAACCGAATATTGTTCGACTGTTAAAGACTTACCTCCCTCCAAAACTTCATACTTATCATTTACAGTATAATTTGTAGGTTTATTAGTTGTTTCATCATAAACGACACCATTTTCTCTAACTGTATAACGGAAATCGTTATCTCCATTCTTCTTTAGTTTTAAATAATAATGACCGTTTATTTCTTTAAAACCTGAGTCGGCCTTATTTGCATTATTATTTCCAATACCAGCAGGCATAACATCAGCTAGTAATATCGTTTTCCCAGATTTTTTATCTTCAACAATGGATGAATCTATGAATGAAGCACTTCCACTAATTTGGCTATTCTTTAATTTATTATCTCGTGGCCAGTAAACTAACTGCTCCTCATAGTCATTAAACTTCATAGCAAAAGTTGGCTCACTCCACGTTTTCCCATTATCATCACTATAAGAAGTGGCGATATTAATCTTACTTTTAGAATCATGAGTCCCACCATAACGCGCATCAATACTTGATAGAACTCTTCCACTACTTAATGTATACAATGTCGGTATTCTAAAGTAGTTAGCTTGAGTAGAATCTCCTGATTGGAAAATTAACTGAAATGGATTTGACAAGGGAATAGTTGAAACTTCCTGATCACTAATTGCTTTATTAAATAGACTGATTTCATCAATACTTCCTTTTGCGAGGTAATGATCCTTGCCTTCACGATTAACAGCCCCTAGTGTTGCCTTATCTATACCATTTATATTTGAAATTGGCAAAAATGTATCAACTGTTTCAGAGAACACTTCTATCCCATTAACATACATTGTGTATGTCTTATCTTTAGAATCAGATACAAATACGAGTGTATTTTCAACTGCCTGTCCTTTATGCTTTCCCCATAGTGAAGCCGGTCTAGAAAATAAATAATTTATTCCTTTTTGGGCGTCTCTTATTTCTACACCTATCTCACCAGAATCTCTCATGAAAATTGAAAAGTAATTATTTTTAAAGCCTGCTTTACTATTAGATAGGCCAAACAAAGCTTGAAGCGAGTTTGGTTTATCCGCTTTAAATTTCATTACTACTGTCTGACTCTCTCCAGACAATTTATCTAATAACAAAGGACTGATATCTATACTCTTATTGTTCAGTTGATATGAACTTCCTTGAAAAATAGGAGATATGGACAGTTGACTATAGTTTAATTCATTCGCATGAATCAAAGTGGGAACTCCCATTAAAAGACTAATGCCTACAACAGAAATTCCTAGTTTTGAATAAAGACCTCTCTTATTCATTTTTTCCTTCTTTCGTCTACTTCACAGATCCTTCTGATAATCCACTTGCAATTTTATTTTGGATGATAGAGAAGAAAATGATTGATGGAAGAACCACAATAACAGATGCAGCCATCATATCTCCCCAGTCTAGGATTTCTGAACCGTTAAGAGATCGAAGAGCTACTGCTACTGTCATCTTTCCTGTATTGTTAATCAAAATCAAAGCATACAAGAATTCATTCCAAGCATTGATAAATGTATAAATAGCTGTTGCTACAATACCTGGTGCTACAATCGGTAGCACAACTTTATAAAATGTAACAAATTTATTTGCACCATCAATTCTAGCTGCTTCTTCAATTCCAATTGGAACTGTTTGGAAAAATCCAACTAAGAGCCAAACTGCATATGGAACACTAAAAGATAGATAAACCATCATCAAGCCAAATAAACTATTTGTTAATCCAACTTTAGCAATGGCAATTGAATAGGGAATTGCTAACAAAATTGGTGGGAAAATGTAGGTAATGACGAGTAATCTTGACATGATTGCTCCCAATTTAGGGAAGAATCGGACAATACCATAGGCTGCCATAGCAGAAATAATAATCGCAATAACAGTTGTAGCTAAGGCAATGATTAAACTGTTTCGAATGTTATCAATAAAGTGCAAATCGTTGATAACATGAGTAAAATAATCCAATGTAAATTGTTCAGGCCAAAATCGTGTTGGATACTGAGTTAATTCCCCTTTACCCTTGACAGAAGATATGATAATCCATACCAATGGGAAAATTGCAACAATGGTCGCACCAATCAAGAGTACATGTGAGAGAATATCTAAATAAATACTGGATTTCTTCTTCATTATTTTCTACCCTCCTTTTCCCACTTACTGATGATAGCAAAGTAGATAAAGCAAATCGCCATCAAGAAGATAAAGAGCAATACTGTAACTGCTGAAGCACGACCCAACAATTTAGTTCCCCAACCTAGGTTGTAAGCAAAAATTGGAAGCGTCGTTGTAGCATTAGCCGGTCCACCACCAGTAATAAGGTAGATGATATCAAAGTTATTAAAGATCCATACAGTTCTCAAAACAACTAGAAGTCCTACAACCACTTTAATATGTGGAAAGACGATAAACTTGAACACCTGCCAACTTGAAGCACCATCTATCTTAGCAGCCTCAAATTGTTCTTCTGGTACTGTTTGCAAAGCTGAAAGTACATTAACCATAATCATCGGCGCTCCAAACCAAATGTTGATAAACACCAAACATAGGAATGCCCATGTACTATCTGTCAAAAATGCAGGCGTATGTTCCATTAAACCTAATTTTACGATTAGATTAGGTAAGTAGCCATAAACCCCGTTTAGAATCCACTGCCAAGAAAAGGCAATAACGATTGTAGGAAATGCCCAAGGAACAATCAATAAGGTCCTATATAATTTCTTGAAGTGGCGTACTCTGTGAAGAGCTAAAGCCAATACAAACCCTACTAAAACTTGACCAACTAATGAGAAAACGGTCCACTTAATTGAATTAAAGAACGCATTAAAGAAGTTGGGATCTGATAGCACAGCTTTATAGTTAGCTAAACCAACAAATTTATAATTAGGCATAATCAAATGCTTATTGGTAAAGCTATAAAAAATACTCGAGAAAAACGGATAAACAAATAGTAATCCTACGATAATCATAGCTGGCAAAACAAATATCCAGCGAGTTAAATTACGTTCTTTAACCATTCTCCTACTCCCTTCTTTTACAAGATTGGGCTAGGGCTTTTCAGCTCACTAGCCCACCTATTTTCTAGTCTTTTACATCTACTGAGCAGCCTCAAATAAATCGTTTAGTTGTTTTTCTGCTTCTTTTGCTGCTTTCATAGGATCTGTTCCATTTGAAATGATATCTTGGAACATTTGTTCAATAATGTGTTGGTTAGTCAACATACCAGCTTGTACACTTGGTCCATTTTCATAACCAATAGCAGTACCTTTTTTAACAGCTTCAGTAATTACTTCTTCAGCATGTTTAAATTTCTTACGAGTTTCATTTTCTTTATAGGCTGCAGAATCGCTAATTCCCTTAATAGTTGGCAACATACCTACTGGAGTTGAATCAAGGAATTTAACGTAGTCTTCTTCATTATAAAGTGATTCTAAGAATGCTTTAGCAACTTCTGGATGTTTTGAATTTTTCCAAACAACCATTGGAATGTTTGAGGTCTCAATTCCTTGTTCCTTATCAGATTCTTTGATTTTTGGAATAGGATAAGCATCAATCGAATCAATCAATTGAGGACTGTTGGCATTAATCCCTCCAATATGGAAGCCAGAGTTAAAGTCAAATGCTGTTTTTCCTTGATAGAACAAGGTAGCTTGTTGAAGGACATTAAAGTTCAAAGAATCTTGAGGTGAGATTTCTTTATACATTTTAACCCAGTATTTAATACCATCTTGAGCAAGTTGGCTTGTCAAATCTGCTTTAAGATCTTTTGTCAAGAGACTTCCACCACCACTACGAACATAGAAGTTCAAGAAACGTGTTGCCATTAAGTCGTTTGTCCCAAATGGAACAGACAAGCCATAAACTCCAGCTTCTTTCAATTTTTTAGAAGCTTCATAGAGTTGATCCCAAGTTTTAGGAACCTCAATATTATGTTCTTTTAATAAATCTGTTCTAACCCACATGACTTGTGCATGTGAATAAAGAGGAACAGAGTAGTAATCATTTCCGATTTTTGCTTCATTTAAGGCAGTTTCGTTAAATTTATCCTGTCCAATACGCTTGATAGAATCGTTTAGCGGAACCAAAGCATCTGAGTTTACCATTTCCATTACTTGGTTAGGAAGAGCTGTACTGATATCTGGCACATTTCCATTTGCTAAACCTGTAGTCCATTTAGTATAGAAGTCATTCCAAGAAAATGTTTCAATCTTGATTTTCGTTTTTGGATGCTTTTGCATGAATGCATCTGCTGATTTTTGAATACTTTCTAAACGCGGTCCTTGAGTAAAGGAGTGCCACATTGTAATCTCACCAGATAATTCTGTCGGTGGTTCAGTACTAGTTGTAGCTTCTTTTTTTCCTGAACAAGCTACCAAGGCAACGGCTGCTAGCGCAACTCCAGCTAGACATAAAAACTTTCTCATTTTTTTCATTGTTCTTCCCTTTCTACATTAAGAAATCGCAACTTTAAAGACAACTTTTTTCACAGGTTCATCATTTATACGAACCTTGGGTTGATGTAAATCTTCTGGAAAAGTGATGAGGCATTCGCCAGCTCTCAAATGAACTAACTGTTCCACTTCCCCTGTGTATAATTCAATATCTTTCTCATCATCATATTTTTGGGTAACGCTTACATTTTCTGGCGACGTAACAGCCATGGCTTCTTCGTTTTCCAAAACTAAATGAATATCCAAATATTTTTGGTGAGTTTCAAAGAAGGCTCCTGCTTGACCGTCTGCTAGATA
>CAUSWE010000053.1:0-6222 GCA_963535215.1 uncultured Granulicatella sp.
CAAATTTTGTTTCTGTCATGAGTAAGACGGTGAAACCGTCTTGGCGTTTCCCTATAATGGAAGCCAGATGCGGTTTCCATTATTTTCGCAACAAAAATTTTTCTTTGATCTTTTAGCTGAGTTATAAAACGTAGTGTAACAAATTCTTGGAACTAAAAAACTCTGTACAAATTTCTAACATAGTTTACAAAAGAAATGAAAAAAGTGTCTTTCTATGAGTGGCTCAACCAGTTTGAAATGTTCTCGATTTTTGAAGCCTTACCAGAAATCTTAGAGCTATGGAAAGCCACTCTTCAAACGGATGTGACAAACAAAAAATTTAGCAGAGGTAACCGTGAAATGATGATATGATGTTATTCTAGGGTTGTAGGACAAGAGGCGTTTGATAGCTCTTAAAGCGAAAAAAATCCATGTTTACAAAAAAGAAAAAAATATGTTAAACTGACGGTAGTTAAGGGGTTTCAAAAAAATAATGACTATATAGTTAATGAAAGTAATAAAGCACTTCATTAGGCTTTTTTAGGGGAAATAATGGTTTATTATATAAAGAAAATTAAAAAAGTTATTTTAATTCAACTGCTTTTTCACGTACTTTATACTTCAACAAATGTTGTTATACCGTATTTAAATAAAGTGTTGTTTGATAGAGTATTAATTGAAGGAAATGAACTACTCATAAAACTAATCGTTTGTTATTTCTTAGCGATTGTATGTAACTCGTTATTTCAATATATATCACAAGTATATGAATGGCGAACTTCAGTTGAATTTAATCGTGTTGTCAAAGGAAAGTTATGTGACTTTCTTTTATCATCTGACGTCACAACATTTAACTCCAAGACAATCGCAGAATACTTATCGGTCTTCAATAATGATGTAGAAGTGTTAAGTGAAGAGTACTTAGATCCGTTATTAGATATTATCAAGTCGTGTATGAGTCTTGCCATTTATGCGGTGTCATTGATTGTTTTTGTGGATTGGAGAGTCGCTATTGTGATTATTGCATTATCGTTGTGCTCACCATTTGTGTCCAAGTATTTGGCACCTTACATCACTATAAAACAACGACGGTTTTTAGAAGGATTAGAAGTTTACTCGCAACGATTATCTGATATTTTTTCGATGAAATCCCGTATTAACAGTGAAACCATAAAAACTTTTGGAAAACTACATCAACAACAATTAGATGAAACGGAGGAAAATCGTCTTCGTTACGGAAAAATCAAAACATTATCCAATATTGCTAATGGTCTAGTCATGTTT
The DNA here is from genome assembly GCA_963535215.1 of uncultured Granulicatella sp. Classification (GTDB taxonomy): domain Bacteria; phylum Bacillota; class Bacilli; order Lactobacillales; family Aerococcaceae; genus Granulicatella. Next base: position 1,264 of record CAUSWE010000053.1, read on the forward strand.
ATAATACAGCTTGCCTCATTTATAGTAGTCGGTTATCTTTTGATAAAAAACGAACTATCAATCGGAGCAGCGGTTGCGACTTTTAGTTATGTCGAGAATTTCATTTATCCAATAAAGAACATCTTAATTGATTTAAACTTAATTAATGCGTCTAAAGAAACATTGTCAATTATCATGAATTTAGGAGAAAAGGATCAGAAGTTAGCCGTTTCGAGAGATGTTAATGCTTCTCAGATTATTATTACCAATGTAAGCTATCATCAAGATAATGTGAACTTAGAACATCTGAACATAGAATTTACTGCCCCTCGTAAGTATGTAATAGTAGGAAAAAGTGGTGTAGGTAAGTCAACTTTATTGAAGTTAATCGTGCATCAACTTCCATTACAATCTGGCGAAATACGGGCAGATGTTGATCAGATTTTTTACTTGACCCAACATGAGCATTTCATGAAGGCAAAGCTAGAAGATAATATCACGTTATTTGGTCTCTATCAAGACAATAACCACCATTCACAAGAATTATGGAGTCGTTTAAGCTCATCTACTCAAAAAGCGTTACAGTCTAAGAATCCTATGTCTGAATTGAGTGGTGGTGAAAGGAATTTATTAGGATTGTTGAGAGCATTAGCTAGTGATAAGAAAATATTATTACTCGATGAACCAACAGCGCATCTCGATAAGACAACTGCAGACCTGGTGATGGACTTTTTATTAAGTTTGGATGATTATCTCATTATAATGGTATTGCATCATAATTTAGACTATTGGAATAGTAAATTTAATGAAGTAATTACAATAAAATAATAGGAATGAGAAAAATATAAGTTATTCATATTGAATAAAGCATGGCTTTAGGAAAAAATGTTTGGACATCTACCCACGTAGGTGTCTTTTTTATAGCTATTTTTAGAAAGGATGAATACTGAGGTAAGTCGAAATATGGGAATCACTGTTGAAATCAGTAGTGATACAACAGGCTCAGAGAAGGTACTGAAAGTTGTTACCAACACCATTCGTAATACAAAGACAGCCCTCAAGGACGTCAATTGAAATGCCCGATTCTTGGCGCAGAAACAAAAAATCGTCAGTAAAAAATGCAAATATAGTATATAAAGAAAGAAGAAAAATCTTTTTGTAGCGAAAGCAATGGAAGCCAATAGTGTGGCTTCTATTGCAGGTAAAAATCGAGACCAAGGCTCGATTTTTAGCCATGAGACCAGAATGGGCTGCTGGCGACCTCGCAAACAAAAAGTATTTTTCTTCTTTCTTTTATTACGTCCACAAAAAACATTGACAGAAGAAGGAAAGGGGAGTAAAGTTGTAAAACGTAAAGATTACGTTTTATAGGAAAGGAAGATAAAATGAAAATTCATAAAAAGTCATTATTGATTGGGAGTGCAAGTCTTGTTTTGTTGGGAGGCTGTTCGCTTTTTAATAATCAAAATACAAGTCAGCAAACAGAATCAGAAACTACGACAACAGAAATTTCAAAAGCTGGTTTAGCCAAATTTGAAAAAATTGCTGAAGAAGTAAAAGAAAACAAACCAAAAACAATTGTTGGAGAAGTATTCGAAAATGGATATTTAAAAAAACATGGAGATCATTATCATTTTGTATATGGAGCTCCACCAGCAGATGCTATCTATGAACAAAAGAGTTCTGCAACTACAATTAGTTCTGCAGATGATGGATATGTTTTTAATCCAAATGATATTGTAGAAGAAAATGAAATGGGATATGTTGTTCGCCACGGAGATCACTTCCACTTTATTTATAAAAATAATGCCCAACAAACAATAGCAACAACAATGGCTACAAATTCAGTAGTGCATGAACATCATGAAGAAGTAGAAGATGGCTATGTATTTGATAAAAAAGATGTTGTAAGTGAAACAGAAACTGGATATATCGTTCGTCATGGAGACCATTTCCATTTTATTTATAAAGATAAACAAGGAAATCCAGTAGTAACTACAGAGCACCATGAACACGATGATTATGACGGCGACAAACACGATCACGAAGGTGAACACCATGATCATGACCATGATGGCTATGTATTTGACAAGAAGGATATTGTTAGTGAAACAGCAGAAGGTTATGTAGTACGCCACGGTGATCATTTCCACTTTATTTATAAAAATCAAGTGAATCATGAAAATACACATCATAATACTGTTGCATCAATGATTGAAAAAGTTGAGAAGGTAGAAAAGGAATTACATGGTTTAACAGGAGAAAGTGCTACACCTCTTACGGAACCTGAAACAAAACCAATCGCTGAAGCTCCGACTACACAGCCAAAAGAAAAACAATTTTCTGGAATTCACTATAGAACAAGCGATGGATTTTTATTTGATGGGAATCATATTATTGGTACATCAGGGGAAAATTTATTAGTAGCACATAATGGAAATATGAAAGATATACATGTTATTCCATTTGAACAATTAGTCCATACAAAATGGGAATATTTAATTCCAAAAGAACATTTAGAAGCAGCTAAAGCACGCTATAATGGGACTTCAACGACTCCTAAAGAGGAACATCACCATGATGATGCAACGAAGCCTGCAGAAATGAGTGAGCTAGATAAAAAAATCGAAGAAAAAATTGCTGGTATTATGAAACTATACGGTGTAAAACGTGAAAGTATTATCGTGAATAAAGAAAAAAATGCGATTATTTATCCGCATGGAGATCACCACCATGCAGATCCAATTGATGAACATAAGCCAGTTGGAATTGGACACTCTCATAGTAATTATGAACTCTTTAAACCAGAAGAAGGAGTTGCCAAAAAAGAAGGAAATAAAGTTTATACAGGTGAAGAATTAGCAAGTGTTGTAAAATTATTAAAAAATAGCACATTTAATAACCAAAACTTCACCTTAGCAAATGGACAAAAACGTGTGTCTTTCAGTTTCCCACCAGAATTAGAGAAAAAATTAGGAACAAATATGATGGTGAAATTAACCACTCCTGACGGGAAAGTGATTGAGAAACTATCTGGGAAAGTATTTGGTGAAGGTGTAGGAAATATTGCTAATTTTGAATTAGATAAACCATATTTACCAGGAGAAACATTCAAATACACCATTACTTCAAAAGACTATCCAGAAGTAAATTATGAAGGAACATTTACGATTCCATCTTCATTAGCTTATAATATGGCAAGCAGTACGATTTTCTATCCATTCCATGCAGGGGATACTTATTTAAGAGTGAAACCTCAATATGCAGTGCCAAAAGGGACTGATGCTTTAGTCAGAGTTTTTGATGAATTTCATGGAAATGCGTATTTAGAAAATAACTACAAAGTAGGTGAAATTCAACTTCCAATTCCAAAATTAAATCAAGGAACTACGATGACAGCAGGAAATAAAATTCCAGTAACCTTCATGGCAAATGCTTATTTAGACAATCAATCTTCTTATATTGTGGAAGTTCCGATTTTAGAGAAAAATAATCAAACAGAAAAACCTGGAGTTTTATCGCAATTTAAAGGTCATGAATCAGAAGAAAGTTCTAAATCTGTAGAAAAAGGTGAAGAATCACCAAAAGAAACTGGAAAAGTAGAAGAATCTTCAAAACCAACTGAAAAAAATGAAGCATTGAAACCTGAGTCAGAAAAGCCAAATGAGAATCCTATTTCTGACCCAATGTTAGAAGAGGCACCAGCAGTAGATCCGGTACAAGAAAAAATTGCAAAATTTGCTGCTAGTTATGGACTAGGATTAGATAGTGTTATCTTTAATATGGATGGAACCATTGAACTACGTTTACCAAGTGGAGAAGTCATTAAAAAGAATATGGCAGATTTTACTGGAGAAGCACCTCTAGGAAATGGTGAAAATAAACCAGCAGATTCTTTACCAGAGGCCCCAAAACCAAATGAAAAACCTGTGAAACCTGAAAATTCAACAGATAATGGAATGTTAAATCCTACTGGAAACGTAGGAGCTGACTCTATGTTAGAACCTGGGTTAGAAGAGGCACCAGCAGTAGATCCAGTACAAGAAAAAATTGCAAAATTTGCTGCTAGTTACGGATTAGGATTAGATAGTGTTATCTTTAATATGGATGGAACTATTGAGCTACGTCTACCAAGTGGAGAAGTCGTGAAAAAGAATATGGCTGATTTTACAGCATAATAAATTGATGAAAACGTCTGAATCGAAAGAAAGATTCAGGCGTTTTTATGTTTAGTTATATGAGAATGTACAGTCTATGATAATCGTTTAATAATAAACGTAAATGCTAAAAGATGAAAGAAAAATTTTGTGTTAGCGAGGTCGCCAGCAGCCTCGCTTGCGAGTCTCATGGCTAAAGTTCGAGCCTGGGTCTCGAACTTTACCTATAATGGAAGCCAGATGTGGCTTCCATTATTTTCGCAACAAAAATTTTTCTTTCATCTTTTAGCTGAGTTATAAGACGAAGTACAACAAATAAATACTATTTTCAAATGATTTCTAACAAAGGTTACTGAAGAAATGAAAAAACTTCTATCAAAAGTGGTTCAAACAGTTTGAAATATTCTCTATTTATGAAACCTTACCAGAAATCTTAGAACTATGGAGAGCCACTCTTCAAATGGATGTGACAAACAAAAAAAGTTAGCAGAAGTAAGCGTGAAATGTATTCTTGGGAGTAAGGCAAGATGCGTTTGATAGGTCTTAAATCGAAAAAATCCATGTTTATAAAAAAGAAAAAATATGTTAAACTGACGGTGGTTAAGGGGTTACAAAAAAACAATGACTATGTATATATAGTTAATGAAAGCAATAAAGCACTTCATTATACTTTTTTAGGTGATCTCGTGTTTAGAAAAAAATAAATTAATTGTATAAGTTAGCGAGTAAACTAATTAGCTAACAAATTTGAGTTGGTAGAGGTTTTGGAATATGATATTTCATGAATTTGGTGATAAAAAATTTCCACATATATTATTGATAC
>CAUSWE010000054.1:0-6020 GCA_963535215.1 uncultured Granulicatella sp.
TGTTGCCGATTGCTATTTTACCGGCAGCTGGTTTGTTATTAGGGATTGGTGGTGCATTGTCAAATCCAACGACAGTAGCTACTTATCCAGTGTTGAATAATAGTCTTTTACAAGCAATTTTCACAGTAATGAGTTCAGCAGGGGAAGTTGTATTTGCGAATTTAGCATTACTACTCTGTGTGGGCTTATGTATTGGTTTAGCAAAACGTGACAAAGGTACTGCAGCGCTTGCTGGGGTAACTGGTTACTTTGTTATGACAGCAACAATCAAAGCACTTGTTAAATTATATATGGCTGAAGGAGCTTCAATTGATACAGGTGTAGTTGGCGCTATCGTAGTAGGTTCTGTAGCGGTTTATTTACATAATCGTTATAGCAATATTCAATTACCTCAATTCTTAGGATTCTTTGGAGGTAGCCGTTTTGTTCCAATCGTTACTTCATTTGCTTCAATTGTTGTCGGAGGAATTTTCTTTGTAATTTGGCCTCCATTCCAACAATTATTAGTATCAACTGGTGGTTATATTTCTCAAGCTGGACCAGTGGGAACATTCTTATATGGATTCTTAATGCGTTTATGTGGTGCAGTTGGGTTACACCATATGATTTACCCAATGTTCTGGTATACAGAATTAGGTGGTGTTGAAGTAGTTGCAGGTCAAACTGTAGCAGGAGCTCAAAAAATCTTCTTTGCTCAATTAGCAGATCCAACACATGTTGGTCTATTTACTGAAGGAACTCGTTTCTTCGCAGGTCGTTTCTCTACTATGATGTTTGGTCTTCCAGCAGCCTGCTTAGCAATGTATCACTGTGTTCCAAAAGATCGTCGTAAAAAATATGCAGGTTTATTCTTTGGGGTAGCTTTAACTTCATTCATTACTGGTATTACAGAACCAATTGAATTTATGTTCTTATTCGTAAGTCCAGTACTTTATGTTGTTCACGCATTCTTAGATGGTGTAAGCTTCTTTATTGCTGATATCTTAAACATTTCTATCGGTAATACATTCTCAGGTGGGGTTATCGACTTCACATTATTCGGGGTATTACAAGGTAATGATAAAACAAATTGGTTATTACAAATTCCATTTGGTTTAGTATGGAGTGTTCTATACTATGTAGTATTCAGATGGTTTATCGTTCAATTCAATGTTGCAACTCCAGGACGTTTAGATGAAGATTTAGTAGATGATGCAAAACCTGTTGTAGAAACAAAAGATACATTAAAACAAGATAGCGTTCGTATTATTGAAGCTTTAGGTGGAGCTGAAAATATTGAAGATGTAGATGCATGTATCACTCGTTTACGTGTAGCAGTTCGTTCTGTAGAAAAAGTTGATAAAGCAACGCTAAAAGCAATTGGTGCAGTAGATGTACTAGAAGTTAAAGGTGGCGTTCAAGCGATTTATGGTGCGAAAGCTATTCTTTATAAAAACAATATTAACGAAATTTTAGGTGTAGATGACTAATTTTTATAAACACTTAATATAGCTAGGGGATGAATTTCTCCTAGCTTTTTTATTTTCAAAACACGAAACAGAAAAAATATGATACACTAACAGTAATAAAAAGGTTAAGGGAGTAAAGAAATGATATCTTTTGAGAAAAAAGTCACACCATTAATTGAATCGATTTATGATACATTAACCCCTAATGAAAAAACAATTGCGCAATATTTTTTAAATCAAAATTCTACAGAAGAATCTTTGTCAGCTAGAGCCGTATCGGAGAGGTTATTTGTATCTATTCCATCATTGACACGCTTTGCACAAAAATGTGGCTATAAAGGCTATCGACAATTTATTTATGATTTCCAGGAAAGTAAAAAAGAAGGTCAAGTAGTTCATAATGATTTAACGAAAACAGTTTTATCGGACTATGAAGAACTGTTATCCAAGTCTTTTTCGTTGATTGATGAAAGTCAAGTGATTAAAGTGTGTGGGCTGTTGAATAATGCTAAACGAGTTTATATTTATGGACAAGGGAGTTCGGGATTAGCAGCTCATGAGATGAAATTTCGATTTATGAGATTAGGAATGATTTGTGAGGCAATTACGGATTTACATACAATGTTAATGAACCGGGTGCTTGTTGACGAGCAGTGTTTAGTCATTGGTATTACAGTTTCTGCAAATGCAAGTGTAGTAGAAGCAGTTCGCCAAGCGAAAAAGCAAGGAGCTAAAACGGTTTTAATTACTTCAAAACGAAGTGAGGAAAGTGAAAAAGCTTGTGATGAATTAGTATTAATTGCTATGAAGAATGCTTTAGATCAAGGTGGGTTAATTTCGCCACAATTTCCAATTTTAGTCATGGTAGATATTTTTTATAGTTATTATAAAGAGATTGATAAGGATTATAAGCATCATCTTTTTTCGAATACATTAACAGCCTTAGGGGCAAAAGAAGAAATAAAAGAATAGGTTATATAAAAGGTAAAGAACATGAAAACGCTTTGTTCTTTATCTTTTTTTATATAAAAACAGGAATTTTTCAAAAATGTTTTGGAACACCTAAAAAACTCTTGACGAGAGAATGTATTTAGGGTAACCTAATTATTGGCATAGGAAATATGAGAAAAAGAAAGGAGATATTCATGATTAAAGTTGAAAATCTAGGTGTATCATATGCGATGCAGCCAGATGTATTGAAAGACTGTCATGTAGAAGTGAACGGCCCAACGATTTTGGGAATTATTGGTCCTAATGGTGCAGGTAAATCTACCTTTTTAAAAGCAATGTTAGGGTTAATTACACATACGGGAAAAGTGACGTTTGATGGGAAGGAAGCAAGTCAATCATTAGAAAGAATTGCTTACGTAGAACAAAAAAGTAATCTTGATTTTACATTTCCAATTACGATTCGTGAATGTGTAGCGTTAGGGAAAAGCGTTAAGATGAAACCATTTCAGCGTTTAAACGCTCAAGATTGGAAAGATGTAGATGAAGCGATTGAAGAAGTTGGGTTAACAGAATTAGCTCATCGTCCAATAGGGGCATTATCTGGTGGACAATTCCAAAGGGTATTATTAGCACGTTGCTTAGTGCAAAAAGCTGATTATATCTTCCTAGATGAACCATTTGTAGGGATTGATATGATGAGTGAAAAAGTCATTATGACTTTAATTCGTCAATGGAAAGAAGAAGGTAAGACTATTTTAATGGTGCATCATGATTTATCTAAAGTACGTGATTATTTTGATCAAGTCATTTTAGTGAATCGTGGAATTGTAGATAGTGGAAAAACTGAGGAAACATTTGTTCCTGATAAAATCAGAAAAACTTACGGTGGAGAAGTTTTTATTGCACAAGGAGGAGCAGCTCATGAATAATTTTTTACAAGGATTAATGAATTATCATTTTGTGCAAAATGCTTTAATTTCTTCTGTTCTAATTGGAGCCGTTGCCGGAATGATTGGATGTTTTATCATTTTACGTGGAATGTCGTTGATGGGAGATGCGATTTCTCATGCGGTGTTACCAGGGGTAGCATTATCTTTTATTCTCGGTATTAACTTCTTCTTTGGAGCGCTAGCATTTGGATTATTAGCATCGTTTATTATTGCGTTTATTAATCGAAATAGTGTCGTGAAAAGTGATACAGCGATAGGAATTACCTTTAGTTCGTTTTTAGCTTTAGGAATTATTTTAATCGGTGTAGCAAAAAGTTCGACTGACTTATTCCATATTTTATTCGGGAATATTTTAGCGGTACAAGATTTTGATTTAGTAATTACAGCAATTGTAGGAATTTTCGTTTTTGTAACGATTGTTTCTTACTTTAAAGAATTACAAGTAACGAGTTTTGACCCAGTCTTTGCTCGTTCGGCGGGATTGAATGTATCATTCTATCATTACTTATTGATGTTTCTTTTAGCATTAGTTTCGATTACAGCAATGCAAAGTGTCGGAACAGTTATGATTGTAGCGTTACTGATTACACCAGCAGCAACAGCTTATTTATATTCGAAGAGTTTGAAAACCATGTTAGCTTTATCAGCAATGTTTGGTTCACTTTCTTCGATTGTTGGTTTAGTAATCGGCTATACGTTTAATATTGCGGTAGGTTCTACGATTGTATTAACTGCTGCAGCATTCTTTGTGATTAGTTTTATTGTATCACCAAAACAAAGGGAAGGTAGGAAAAAAGCATGAAAATCGGGAAATTATTAACAGTCGGTTTATTATCATTAGTAGGTTTTGCAGGATGTGCAACAAACACAACATCTACATCTACAACTACAGCAAAAAGTAATGAACCTAAAAAAGTACAAGTAGTAGCAACAAACTCTATCATTTATGATATTACAAAAAATGTTGCTGGGGATTTAGCGGACATTCACAGTATTGTTCCAGTTGGACAAGATCCACACGAATATGAACCATTACCACAAGATGTTCAAAAAATTCATGATGCAGACGTAATTTTCTATAATGGAATTAACTTAGAAAATGCAGATGATGCTTGGTTTACAAAAATGGTTAAAAATGCTGGTAAAGTAGCAGATAAAGACTACTTTGCAGTAAGTGATGGCGTTGATGTAATTTACCTTGAAGGAGCAAAAGAAAAAGGTAAAGAAGACCCTCACGCATGGTTAAACATCGAAAATGGTGTGATTTATGCTAAAAATATTGCAAAACAATTAATTGCAAAAGATCCAGAACATAAAGATACTTACCAAAAGAATCTTGATAAATATGTTGCTGAGTTAGATAAATTAGATAAAGACGCAAAAGAACGTCTTGCTAAAATTCCAGAAGAGAAAAAATTAATTGTTACAAGTGAAGGATGCTTCAAGTACTTCTCTAAAGCTTATGGAGTTCCATCAGCTTACATCTGGGAAATTAATACTGAAGAAGAAGGTACTCCTGAACAAACAACTCGTTTAGTTGAAATTCTTAAAAAATCTAAAGTTCCTTCATTATTCGTTGAATCAAGTGTTGATGACCGTCCGATGAAGACAGTTTCACAAGAATCAGGTAAGCCAATTTACTCAACAATCTTTACTGACTCAGTTGCTGAAAAAGGTAAAGATGGAGATAGCTACTTAAGCATGATGAAATGGAACTTAACAAAAATTATTGAAGGTTTAGAAAAATAATTAAGCAGTCTAATAGTATGGTGAGCTATAAAACTGCAAATAAGCCAGGGTGTTAAGCCCTGGCTTTTTTGCGTCTGAATAAAGTAAGAAATAAAAAAGAAAAACGTCAAAATCCCTACTACCGCAAATACAAGAGATAACGTTTTTCAACTAAACGAGGGGAAGGATAACTTCCCTCAATCCAAGTATATAAAAATTAAAAGAGTAACTCAATAAGAAAAAAGTGATTATAAGAATGTGTCGAACGCAAATGATAATGTCTCACTGAAACACAAGTAAAAATGTCCCGAATAATAAGATTATAATAGTTTTTTTACACTGTTCACTATTATTTCCATTTCGTTTATGGTACACTCTCGACGTAGAAAGTTTTAAAGCGGTGGCAATCTCTATATAAGGTAGGTGATGCTTATGAGCATCTTCATAAAATCTATCGAAGGGAGGTTGCATTTTGTCAGTCTATGAAGCATTGACATTGGTGTGTTCTTTTGCGACTTTACTAGTTGCGTTAGTATCACTCGTTGTCAAATTAATAGATATGAAAACAAAAAAATAACACCGCTCTAACTTTGGCAGAGTTAGCGGTGTTATATACACTGTAAACAAGCCACCGTCTTTTCAACGGTCTACATCAGAGTCGAGTTACCGCTCGGTTCTTTTTGTATCTTCATTATACCAAAAATAAAATGAAATGCAAATTTTGCAAATCCAAGTGAAAAGCCTCAATGAATCACGTGAAAATATTCTAAATAATGTTATAATTAGGTATAAAAATAATTTTGTGTTTTCGCTTGAAAGAAATTGAGAATTTATATAAAATATGAAATGAATAAGTATTGACAAGGAGATTGAAATGTTGCTATCATTGACAGACAGACAGACAGACAGACAGACAGACAGACAGACAGACAGACAGACAGAC
>CAUSWE010000055.1:0-5907 GCA_963535215.1 uncultured Granulicatella sp.
TTATACCAATAAAAACTATCTTTTTTATATCGTTTATAACTACCGTTACCATAATTATCTGCATCTACATAGATTACCCCATAACGTTTATCCATTTCACAACTACCTGCAGAAACAATATCTATAATTCCCCAAGCAATAAACGCCTCAAGAGGTACACCATCTAAAAAAGCTAATTGAGCTTGTTCATAATAAGCTTTCATATAATCAATTCTATAAGAATCATGAACTTGATAATCTTCTGTTAAAACATCTCTTGCACCTAATCCATTTTCTGAGACTATAACAGGTTTTCCATATCTTTCATATACTCGATGTAATGAAGTTCTTAATCCAACTGGATCTATTTGCCAGCCCCATTCACTAGCTTTTAAATATGGATTCTTTGTGGATACCACTAAATTTCCTGCTGTTTTTTCCGCTTCATCAACAGTAATAACAGACGAAGTATAAAACGATATAGAAACAAAATCACAAGTGTTTTCTTTTAATACCTTTCTATCTTCATCCGTAATATTTAATGTAATATTCTTAGATTCGAAAAACTTTGATGAATAATAGGGATATTCTCCTTTTGATAAAATATCCATGCAATACCATTGATTCATTTGTTCTTCAAACAACAATTTTAGATTATCTTCTGGATTACTTGTTAGAGGATAATAACAAAAACAAGCAATCATTGATCCAAATTTCCCTTTCAACTTCATTTGTTTAGCTAAACGAATCGTTTTCGCACTTGCTACAAATTGATGATGTAAGGCTTGAAAAACTTCTGATAAATTATACCCATCTTCTCCTTTTAACAAACCTACCCCATTAAACGGACTAAAATACCCCGCATTTATTTCATTAAACGGTAGCCAATAATCAACCAACTCCCCCCATCTTTCGAAAACAAATTTTACAAAATGAAGAAAATATTTAATACATTCTCTCCCTTTCCAACCACCGTAACATTCCACTAAATTTATAGGTAAAGCATAATGATTCAACGTTAAAAAAATCTTTATTTTCTTCTTAACTAATAATTCAAATACTTTATCATAATAAGCAACTCCTTCAGGAGAAGGAGACTCATCTATACCATTTGGAAACAATCGAGCCCAACTTATTGAAAATCTATAAATATCTAGTCCTAATTCCTCTAAATATTCAATGTCTTCTTCTAAATGTTCATATCCTTTTGTACCATTTCTAAACGGATAATATTGATTAGATTTTTCTCTCTTAGCTTCTGCTATTTTTTCTTTCGTCAATAATCTAGTTTCCTCTGTAGCATTAGAAGTACGCGGCAAATAAGCTCTACAATCTTGAGTATCTAATCCTTTTTTACCTTCAAACCCACCTTCATATTGACTAGCAGCAGTTGCTCCACCCCATAATATTTTCACGACATCTTCAACCTACTTATCATAATCTAAATTTAAATTTCTGCCACGGTTTAAGTTCATCTAATATAAAATGTTCAATATCAACCACTTTACCAACTACATTTGATTTTCCAGAATTTTCCATATCTTTCAAAGCAATTTGTAATTCACCTGCATAATGTCCATATTCACTACTTTCAATAATGATATCACCTTTCTTAATAACGCTAGGAGCATTAAAAACTTGGAAATGATGTCCTTTATATTTCACTCTACTTTGAGTTGAACGAATGAAATAATCATTTTGATCTCCTCTGTTAAAATGAAACTCTTCTAAAACAATTTTCTTTTCAATTTCAGGAATATCTTTAACTAGTTCCACATTAAATGTTACAAGATTCAAATCCAATCCTTTTAGACTTTCTAATTCATCTTTAGTAGGGTAACAATTAGAAATTAAAATATCATCTACTAATTCCATTGCAATATGATGTTTCACTTGAACATCTAATGGTAGATTGCGATGAATTTCTAATGTTGGCAACCCCTCTGTCGTTGGCCATGGTCCGAAAGCTCTTTTATCTTGCGAAGTCACAAACGCTGCAGTATTTAAACCATATTTATTAAACCTCTGAGTACATTCCTTATAAAAATCTAAATTCAAACCAGAAAAACGATGTGGATAGAAATTATGACATCCATACAACTTATATTTATTCGGTCTATAATCCATTATTGTGTCTATTGTATGAACATTATTACTCATATTAATTTCAACAATTAATCCTTCAGGATTATACGTCATGATAGATTCTTCTAATCCAGAAAATCCCGCATCCAAACGAATTCCATCTGCTCCAATTTCTTTGAAAAAAGATAAATCTTTATAAGATATATTTAATTCCCCGAATACTCTGGGAGACACATCCACAATAACTTCGTAATTTAACTCATGTGCATAAGTATTTATTTCAGTAAATTCTTTTTTTATTTCTTCTGCTGGTTTGTTTACAGATAACAAACAAGAAAACACTCTAGAAAAACCTAACTCACTCGCATCTTTAAGATATCTCTTAATTGCTTCCAAGGTGCTCTTTTCAGGATAAATCGACAATCCTAATCTTTTCATTCACTTACTCCTTAAAATATATTAGTAAAAAGCCCTGTTACAAGAACAGGGCTAAAAGATACATTCTTACTGCTCTTGTTCTTGAGCTAATAATGATTTGTCATACATCGCAAAGAATGGATAATAAATTAAAATTGATAATACAATTAATACAACATTTAATACAAGCGCTCTCCAATCGCTTCCTGTTGCTAAAAAGGCACCAATTGGTCCAGGAAGTGTCCAAGGAGCACTCGCAACAACTCGACTCACTAAACCTGTAGACATTGCAACCCAAGCAACTACACTATTTACTAACGGAGCTAAAATAAACGGAATAATTAATTGAGGATTTAACACAATAGGTGTTCCAAAGATTAAAGGTTCATTAATATTACAAATTGCTGGAATTAAAGCTGTTTTACCAAGCGATTTACCATAAGCAGATTTTGAACGCCAAACTAATAAAATAGCTAAACCAATTGTAGCACCGGATCCACCAATCATTACAAACCATTGATAAAATGGTTCTGCCGCAATATTCGGAATAGCACTTCCACTAGCAAACGCAGCGGTATTTTCATCTAATAACACTAACCATAGCGGTCTTGCTAAAGACCCCACAATTGACCAACCATGAATACCAAATGACCAGAAGAATTGTGTTAAGAAAATAATAATGATTACTGAAAAAATAGAATCTGTTGCTTGTACTAAAGGAGCAACAATTCCTCCTACAATTTTATGAACATCAATACCAATAAACATTGTAATTGTAGAAACTAATAATAACACAATAACTGTAGGCGTTAACGATTCAAAAGATCTAGCAACTGAAGCTGGCACTTGTGGTGGCATTGAAATTTTGAATCCACTCTTTTGAGTAAAACGATAAATTTCTACTGCTAAAAAGGCTGATAAAATACCTATAAACATACCTGCTGAACCTAAATTTGCCATCGGTAAAACAAAACCTGAAGGTAATGAAGATAAATAATTTTTTAACGGCTCACTAGTTTCTGCTAAAGTTTTTATTTCTGCAGAGGCAGCTGGAACAACTTTAGGAACAATTGTTAATAAATAAGCAAGTTCAGCTAAAATCCCTCCTGATAAACCATCTAAATCGTATGAAGATGATAAAGAAAAACCTATACCAAAAACTGCATACAATGTCATAATATACATCGAAACGCGATATGGTAGTAAAATTTTCGCTTGATTTGCTTGAATAAATTGTGTAATTCCCCAATCTTTAGGTAAAGAATTTGGTAAAAATGCGATTACTAAAAACATAGAAGCAACAATAATAATTGGTAGTGTTGCAATAATACCATCACGAACTGCTCTTAAATGGCGCTGCTCGGCTAATTTTGCCATCGGAGTCGATAGCTTTGTATCCATAAACTCTGTTATTTTATCAAACATAAAAAATCCCCACTTTCCTATTTTATTTCTAATTCTTCTTTAATTTGTTGAAGCAATTTCGGTCCTCCTAGAGGAGTGTATCCTTGAGGTTTTATTAATAAACAAGGAACCCCTGCTTCATCTGCGCTAGCTTTCAATACATCATAACGATGTCTAATTTGTGGTGCTACAAGTGAAATGTTATAGTCTTCTTTTACTTTCTCAGCGAAAGCTTGTGTTCCACATTCATCTACCACTAATTCCAAACCTTCTTTTGCACCAGCGTCATGTAATGCTTTAGCAACAATAGCACTTGACATACCACCTGAACAAACTAATAATATTTTCATAATTTCACCTCCACTTCTTTATAAAATTACTCCAGTCATAACAATAAAGTAATAGATAATCCCAATAAGAAAAGACCAAATTATACCTATTAACCAAAATGATTTTGTGATACCTATTTTGGAATTTATAAAAAACTGAGAAAAAGATACTGTAAATCCCGCTATAATACTACCTACAATAATAAATGGCCATTTAAAATCAATTTGAATCAAATTACAAAAAGCTGGAATCAAGAACATTGATAGGATAATTGAAACAAAAATCAACGTAATACTTTTATACCCAAACATAGGAATATCATAATCAGTAATCCCTAAAGAGGTTTTGTATTTTTTATTCTGTTCCGTATTTTTTACAGTCCACTTTCTAAATCTAGCCATTCTTATTCCTACTCTCTATTCTCCAACTTCCAAAGTCTTTCATTCATTCGAATAATATTTTCTGCCAATGTTCTAACTTCTATTGAAGTCATTAAATGATCTTGCGCATGAACAAATAGCACTGTAACTTCATTTCTTTCTCCGGCTGCTTCTTTTTGAATTAAATCTGTTTGTACTTGATGAGCTTTATTTAAAAAAGTATCTGCCTCATTAAGAAGCTCTCTCGCTTCCTTAAACTTTCCATTTTCAGAAGCCTCAATCGCTTCATAGACTAATGCTTTTGCATTCCCACCATTACTAATAATTTCAAAAACAATCAATTCCATATCCTGCATCAAATTTCACCTCCTAAAATCTGAATAGCACTCTTAATATGCCCATTAGCTTTTTCTAACGCTCCCTCAGCGGAATTTCTATCTACATTCATAATTTCCATGATTAATGCTTTTTTCACATTATGTCCACTTTCTTCATAAAGTAAATCTGCCTTTTCTTGAGAAACGCCTGTAAGAGTTCTAATCATATTTTTTGATCGTATCACCAACTTTTGATTAGTTGGTTTTAAATCTACCATATAATTCTTATATACTTTCCCAAGTTTTATCATTACACTAGTAGAAATCATATTCAAAATTAATTTTTGAGCAGTCCCCGCTTTCATTCTAGTAGATCCCATAATAGCTTCAGCTCCTGTTACAGCTTCAATTGAGCACTCTGCATATTTTGAAATTTCTGCATTTGTAACACATGAAATAGCTGCAGTTAAAGCTCCTACTTCTTGTCCAAATTTTAGGCCTCCAATTACATAAGGCGTCCTACCACTTGCTGCTAATCCTATTAATACATCCTTTTCACAAAAGTGATACGACGATAAATCTACTACTGGCAACTCCATTGAATCCTCTGCGCCTTCTTGTGCAACAAACATTGCATCATTACCACCTGCTATAACGCCAATTACTAAATTATTATCTACTCCATATGTTGGGGGGCATTCTGCAGCATCTAGAATACCAAGTCGTCCAGAAGTACCTGCACCAATATAAAATAAACGTCCACCAATTCGAATCCGTTCTACTATTTTATCTACTAAAATCGAAATTTTAGGTATACACTTCTCAACTACTTTTGCTACACTCTGGTCTTCCGCATTAATTTTTTGAAGAATCTCCTCTGTAGATAAAATATCTATATCAGTAGTACGTTCATTATTTTTCTCAGTATCTAATCTAATTATTTCTGTCATTATCCCACCTCCTTGTAAATTTATTTTAACATAAAAGCGCTAACA
>CAUSWE010000056.1:0-5785 GCA_963535215.1 uncultured Granulicatella sp.
GTTTTCCCATTATCTCTAATTCCATCAATTAATTTTTTAGATAATCTTCCCCAACCTGTATAATGACGTCTTTCCAAACGTTTCATTACTTTTTCATCAAAATAAGATGCATATTGACTTAAACGTTCACGAATCATTTTTCGATCTTCGAATATCGTTAATGTTAAAATAATATCTTCGATGATTGGAAGATTGGATTCATTATCTAAAAAGTCCTTATCCACTTTTAATTTTAATAAATCATGATACGTTCCTAATGAAGCATTAAATGCGTTTGTATCCTTACTTAAACCAACAATTTTTTCTATTCTAAAATCAGCATAAGAAACTTTTAGGTAGTTCATCAGTTTTTCATACGTTACTTTTCGTTCTTTTTTAAAGACATTATCGATAATATCTTTCTTAGCTTTTGCATTAAAATAAGTTTTATGATTTTGATCATCTACAAATTGAATTTTTGTTAATTCATTATAAACTGTAAATAATTCATATAAGTAACTATGTTTTGGCAATACTTTTTGATCTGGCAGATAAATATCATAATTAGTCATACGATGAATGAATTCTTCTGCAGCAACTTTTGTATCAACAATTTCTTCAAAATTCCATGGACGTACTGATTCATCTGTATGATAAGTTGCCCAAGCGAATGGACTTTGTTGATTTTTCGCTAATGGTCCAACATAATATGGAATTCTAAACTCAAAAATTTTGACTAATCTATCTTTATTTTCTAATAAAAATGGATAAAACACACCTTGTCGTTCAATGATGGCTTCGAATTCTTTTTGGTGAATTTGATGGGGAATAGATCCATTATCAAAAGTACGTTGTTTTCTTAAAAAGTCTTCTCGTTCTAATTTTTCTTTGAACAATTCTGGAGCTTCTGTTGCTTCAAACAATTTCTTCAATTGCTTATAAAAAGCTTCTTGAGTTGTACTACCATCAATGTATCCAGCATACCCATCTTTTTTAACATCATTAAAGAATTCTTTATATGTTTCTTGCTCCAAAGTTGCTTTGAAAAACTGTTTTAATTCGGCTAACTCTTCTTGATGATTTTGATATCTTTCAATCATAGCAGCAGATAATGGAGCTTTTGTATTTTTATCCTTAATGGATAAAATATTCGCCAAAACAACACTATCATAAACTTTCTTAGCAGCAAGGAATACATCCGCTACTTCATCTCCCACTTGTTCCAACAATGCAGTTAGATCCTCTTCATAACTTTCTTTAGAAAATTGAAGAGAAGATTTTTCATCTAACTCAAATATCTTTTTAAATTCCCCTGAATTACCTACAATTAATTTTAAAAATTCAATTAAGGGACTCTTTTTATCAATCGTATATGTTTGAACAATTTTATCTTTTTTAGCAGATTTACTAATTTTCTCTGTTAAAATTTCTCTAACTTCCATTTTCTTTTCTAGAACTGAACTATCTTCAAAATAGGCACTATAGACTGCTAAAAACTCATCAAACAACTGTTGAATATCATTATTTTCGACATCTACATTTCCTTCAATTAAAAAATGACCTCTAAACTTAACAATATGAGCTAAAGCTAAATATACTAATCGTAAATCAGCTTTTTCTTTTCCATCTGCCAATTCTTTTCTTAAATGATAGATGGTTTTATAGTTATTATGAAATGCAACTTCTTGTTCTACATTTCCAAAAAATGGATATTTACTATGTGGTTTATCCTCTTCCCATAAAAATGAATCTTGTAATCTTGCAAAGAAATTTTCATCCACTTGCATCATAGATGGCGCAAAAATTTCTTGTAAATAACGGATTCGATTTCTTCTTCGTTCAATTCTACGACGATTTGTACGCTTCATTCGACGAGCCATCGCTGTTTCACCACTATCAAATAGTACTGAACCCATTAAATTTTTACGAATGGATTTTTTATCGGTATTCCCTAAAACTTTTGCATTTTTTACTGGAACTTTATAATTGTCATCAAAAATAACGCTATACCCAACACTATTTGTCCCAATATCTAATCCAATAGAGTAATTTTTTCTCATATTTTCCACCTCTTCAAGAAGTTATTCACAGATTAATTTTACCAAAAAACGTTTACATATTAAACTATTTATTGTATACTTTCAGTGTGGAACTATTCAGAACAACACAGCAAGTTAAAATAAGGCTTGTCCGTAAACAACGTTTCATACGTGGATGTCGATTCGACATCTTTTTTTATACATTTTTTGTAAATAAACAAAAATCTTCATCGATTGTATAGTTCACCATCGAGAAATCCTCTACTAATTTCCCTTCTAAAAAACAAATATCTAGGTGATTCAAACGAATATAATCTAGAATCTCTTCCACTTCTCTTTTTTGAAAATAGACTAGTACATTCACAAAAACTAATAGTTTCTTTTTACTCAAATATTTATAGACTTGGATAATTTCCATTATTTTATCTAACAAACTATCACTTCTTGTTTCAATTTGAACTCCTAAAGCCTTGATTAATTCTTGAATCGTTATTTCGTCATATTCTAAATCTAATTCATTTTCAACTAGTTCATAACTAATTAATTCAGTAATTGTATCTGTTAATTTTTCTATCATTGATTTAACTTCTGGTTTTTCATTTAATTGATTTTCAATATCCCCATATATCAGTTTCAACATAGCCGTCGAATTGACATCATAACCAAGTATATCTGTCACAATCATTACTTCTGACTCTTTAATCGGTTTGAATTTTTTATCAGCTAATTTCAAACTCCCCTCACCATCATAACGATAAATTTCCTCAACTGTTCTAGCAAGCGCTTCTCTTGATTCAATACTTAATAATGTTACTCCATCAACAAGTATTTCATCATCCGCTAAAGGTAATCCAATTCTAATCATTGTCATCATCTCCCAAAAATACTAATCGTGCTTCAGTATTAGCAACGGACTGATTTCTTTCACCCGACAAATAAATCATTCTAGCAAATTGTTTCTCTGTTACAGTTAAAATCGTAATCATCCCTTTTTTAGGATTATGTTGTTTTAATCGTGCAATCATGCTTTGATTTGCAGTTCCATTCAACAATAATTTACTATAAACAGAAAATTGATGTTTCATAAATCCCTCGCTCAATAAAAATTTTCGAAATTGACGGTAAGCTTTTCTTTCTTCTGCAGTTTCTACAGGCATATCAAACATTAATAACATTCGCATATATCTCTCACTCATAGACGAAACACCGGTATTTCCGCCTTCTCCCCATTTAGAACTTTAATCACTTTTTTCGTATATTCACTTACAATATTCGATAAATACATCTCTTTCTTATCATAATGATACGTTTTACAAAATAATTGAAATAAATCTCTTTTAAGATCTACAAAAACTTTATAACGATTCTGATAAACGATTTGATCGACTAATGGACGAAATGGTTCCATTAAATCACTTGCTAAATTAAAGGAATTAAATTGATTCGCATGCTTTAATCCTAATTGTGTTAAACAACCATTTGAAACAATTTCTCTTGCAAATAAACTTAATAGCAAAGTATACCCATAATCTAATGCAGCATTAATATCACTCGCATCGTCTCTTGTAAACTTACTTCCAAATAACGTAGTAAAGTAAATTCTTGCTGCATGACCTTCACGATTAGTAGGATCATTTAATTGTAATTCATGAATCAGTCGACCTAACGATTCTGATTTTACTGTATAATCTTGTTGATATAGAAGACTTGCTTGGTTCATCATTTTTTGCAATATAATTTCAGTCCAAACTTCTACCTTTCTATCAGTATCCCATTGAAGTTGTTTCGCTAATTGTAAGCTGCTATTATGACTTCCATAATAAGGAACTACTTGGGCAATTGGTAATCGTTTATCATCACAAATAATGACTAATATTTTTTCATCCATTAATCGTTTTAATAACATTGTCGTAATGACAATATCTGTTCTTTCTAATAATAATATATCAATTTCTGATAAATGAATTTGTTCTACTATTTCTGCATCTTTGTAAATTAAGTAATTATTCTTATACGACAACTTAGCATGTGCTTTAACAACAATCGTTCTCCAACCCATTTTTCCCACTCCTAACTGATACAATCCTTATACAGTCAGTTTATCACTGATAAAAGTCACAGTCCACATATTGTGAATGAATTTACAAAAAAGAAGTACTACAAAAGTAACTTCTTTCTAAACTTATGTCATATTACTAACGTACTCTCATAAATCTCCATTAAAGCACAAAAAACATCTTATGGTAGCTCGAGACTCACAACGCTGCTGGCGTCCTTCGCTACCATATCAAGAAGTCTATTTGTACACCGCTTCCTGTTCGTAAAGCAGAATCAATTCTTCTCGTAATCGATTATAAGCCGGCGTATCTTCATACTGATGAATACGGTTCGTCAACAGTATCATCCCTTGCTTCGTTTTTAGATTCATCAACACCGTTGTCCCCGTAAATCCAGTATGTCTTAACCAAATTTGTTCGCCCACTTGGTCCATATCCCATCCAAGAGAACGCCCCGCTTGTCTTGTGGGCGTCCAGTCCTTCAATAAACTTTGCATCATCACTGCACTACAATATTCAAAATCTCCCAACTTTCCATCATGTAAATACAATCGTACTAACGTAATACAATCATCCAATGTTGCAAAAAGTCCCGCACTTCCACATCTTCTTTGTAAAATGCTCGCTTTTGGATCGTGTACTTCTCCTTGTAGCAATCTACCTCGTCTTTCTTCAAAAGCTGTAGGCACACAACCTTCACTTGGCACTGGACCATAAGTTGCTGTTACTTTCAATGGACGAGCAATTCTTTCGTCAAATAAATCCGCAATTGGTTTGCCAAATTCTTTTTCCAAAATGATTCCTACTAAAACAAACCCTGTATCCGTATATTTTACTGTATGGTGAAATGTCTCTGTTACAGGTAAACTGGCTAAAGCTTCAATCAAAGCATTCGGCGCTAGTTCATTTCGATTTTCAATATATCCCCACAGACCTGAAGTATGCGTGATTAAATGACGAAGCGTAACTCTCTCATCAGCATTTGGGAACCATTTGGCAATCGATTCGTCCAAATTCATTTCCTTCTGTTCAACCATTTGCACTAATAAAGTACTCGTTACAAATGCTTTTGTAACGGATGCAAGGTCATAAAACAATCCATCTTCGACAAGTTTACTGTCCGACTCCTTTGTAAGAGTCCCTTCAACTATCTTTTCCACTTCTTCTCCTTCAATAAAAGCAACACTAAATCCTGGATAAACACCATTATTCATAAGTTCTCGAATCTTTCCCATTGTTTTCGGATATTTTTTCATAAAAACACCCCTTTCTTTTAATTTTTTCAAGCAAATCTCTTGTTTTTGTCAAAATACAGGTCTAAAATACCCCTTAAGCAGCCCTTCAAAGTTGCCCAATTAAATATTTTGGAGGTATTCTTATGTCAAAAAGAGTAAACCATATTACTGAATTAATCGGTAATACACCCCTTGTTAAACTAAATCGTTTAACAGATGCAGATAGTGCAGATATTTACGTGAAAGTGGAAGCTTTTAACGCTGGTGGTTCTGTTAAAGACCGTATCGCACTTAATATTATTGAAACTGCTGAAAGAGAAGGTCAACTAAAACCAGGAGATACCATTATCGAAGCAACTTCTGGAAATACTGGTGTCGGCTTATCCCTAATTGGAGCAGCTAAAGGCTACAAAGTGATTACGATTATGCCAGACTCAATGTCTATCGAACGTCGTCAATTAATGGCAGCCTATGG
>CAUSWE010000057.1:0-5610 GCA_963535215.1 uncultured Granulicatella sp.
GTTTTAACAGTAGAAGAAGGAAATGCAAATAGTCATAAAGGAAAAGGCTGGGAAAGATTAACCAATCGTCTCATTGAGTCTTTAAATGAATTGAAGCATCCAGTAATTTTCATCCTTTGGGGTAAACCTGCTCAGGATAAGGAAAAACTGATTACAAATCCAAATCATGTCCTGCTAAAAGCTCCTCATCCAAGTCCATTATCGGCTTATCGTGGTTTCTTTGGAAGTAAACCATTTAGTAAGGTAAATGATATCTTAATCCAACAAGGACAAACTCCTATTTGTTGGAAGAAATAAAAGGAGAATGATATGAAAAATCGCTTTTTTAAACTTTTTCTTTTATGGATGACGGCTTTAACATTTGCTGCTTGTTCATCGAATACTCAAAAAGGGAACCAAGAAGGAACCAATACGACAACTGCTCAGGTTGAGCAATCACAGCATTTACCGGATTCTCTTTTACCATTTAAACGAGAAAAACAATTGGTATTAGGAGAATTGGATTCTTATAAACGTTCAACTCAAGCGCATATTCAATTACGCTATGATGATAAGCCTACAGAACAAAGAGAAAGCAAAATTAATGTTGATCCAGTTGGGTGGCATAACTTTAAATTCCCAGTAGATTATTCAGGAAAAGAAGCATGGTTTATGAATCGAGGACATTTAGTCGGATATCAATTTAGCGGATTAAATGATGAGCTTAGAAATTTAACTCCGATGACGGCTTATTTAAATACGGGAAGTATGACAGGAACGGATGAAAAAAATCCTGTAGCGATGTTGTTTTATGAAGAGAAATTAGCCGCATGGTTAAAACAAAATAAAAATGCATGGCTGGATTATCGAGTAACGCCACTCTATACAGATTCAGAATTAATTCCTCGCCAAGTAGAATTGCAATATGCCGGAATCTCTGCCAATGGAAGATTGATTCCAATTCAATTTAATACTTCTATTGAAGAAGTGAACGAAGATGGAACTACTCGAGTTATTTTAAACAATGATGCACCGAATGGAATATTGGATTATCAAACGGGTTCTGCACAATCAACGCTTCAAAGTGAAAAACAAGAAAAAACTCAGCCTGAAACTAAGAATAAAAATGATCGTACCGTTTACGTTGCGAATGAAGGAAAAGCAACAGTATATTGGTACGACAAAAAGAGAATGCCCGCAAAGACGAATAAAGCAAAAGTAGTCGAAATGAGGGAATCCCAAGCAAAAGCACAAGGAAAGACTCATGCAGAAAAAGAATAGTTAAGAAATTATGACTTCTCTGATGTAGCAAAGGACATTATGCTACTTCGGAGGGTCTTTTTTGTAGAATTTATGGAAACGTTTTGGTAAAATATATAAAAAAGTAGGAGGTGTATTATGAATCAACGTTTAAATGTAAGTACTGAAGTTCTATTATCCTATATTCGTAATTCTAATATGCCTATCGAAATTTTACGGAATAAAATACCTAAAATTGATAGTATTCTGTCTGGAGAGTTAGGACCTACTTTTAATCAATTAGTATTACTTTCTAAACTAATAAATGTTCCAACAGGTTTATTAATGTTAAAGAAAACAATTACTCCGAATCCTTTAAAAGTTGATTTTAGAACTTTAGATTCTCAAGTGCTATCTGAAATGAGTTCAGAATTGAAAGATACCATTCTTGAAATGCAAGAAAAACAAGATTTTTTAAGAGAAGTTATTGAACAGGACTGTTCCTTTGTGGGAATGTTTGATTGGAATGATAATAAAGAAGATATTATTGAAAAAGTAAAATCTCTTTTAGGAGAGGAAATTACGCATAATCGCTTTGAATTTTATAGAAAAGTTTTAGGAGAATTAGGTGTTTTTATATTTTTAAATGGAAAATTTAAAGATAATACTCATCGACCATTGAACCTTAAAGAATTTAGAGGATTTGTTTTAGCAGATAAAAAGGCTCCTATTATTTTTATTAATCAGTTAGATTCTAAGACTGGACGCTTATTTACTTTAATCCATGAATTTGTTCATTTGTTATTTGGTGATAGCGATTTATTGGAGAGTAATGATAACATTAATAGAATAAAGACAGAAGCAGTCATTAATTCAATAACAGCTGAAATTCTAGTACCAAAAAGTTTACTGATTGAAATGTATAGCCATCAAATGAGTATTGAGGATAATTTGGAAACTATAGCTAAAAGATGTGAGGTTAGTAAGTTTGTTATTTTAAGACGTTTACATGATTTGTCAATGATTTCAAAAAAACAGTATGAATCATTAAAATGTCAATTAAACGATGAATTTAATAAATATTCAAATTTAAAAACTAGTTCAAATGGTGGCAATTATAATATTAATCTCCAATTTAGAATCGATCATAATTTCTTTAGACATGTGAATAATGCTGTTGTACAAAATAAGATTTCATTTACAGAAGCATTTAGTATTGTTGGTGTTGGATATAAAGGGTATAAGAAATTAAGTGAGGGAGTAGTATGATGTATTTATTAGATTCCAATATTTATATTAATTTCTATGATCGATATTATCGTTTGGAATTTTTTCCTACTTTTTGGACGAAACTAATAGATATTTTAAACTCTAAAGTGATAATACCCGATATAGTTATTTCAGAAAATTATCAAGATGAGTGGTTTAAAAACTGGTTGAATACTCACTATACAAAAGCAATTGTAGATCATAAAAATTTTGTCAATGAATGGGCGTATGTACTACAACATATTCAAGACAGTCCATTTTATAATGATTTGGCTTTAGATGAGAATAAAGGATGGACAAATGTAAAAATTGCAGATCCATGGTTAATTGCTATTGCTCTAAAAGAGAAGATTACAATTGTAACGAATGAAGTGAAAAATGTTAATCTTAATACTAAGAATCCTAGTAAGAGTGTTAAAATACCTGATATTTGTCAACAATTAGGAGTTAGGTGTATCACCATGAATGAATTCTTTAAAGAAGTTAAACTATCTATCTAATGTAAAAATATAGAGTTATATAGACTTCTCTGAAGTAGCAAAGAATACTATGCTACTTCGGAGGGTCTTTTTGTCTTGCAACTTTCATAAAATATGATATTATTACATTCATAGTATTAAATTTCTAATATAACGAGGTGAATACATGAGTCAACCATTAATCGAAGTGAAAAATATTCATAAACGATATGCAAAACATCTTGCCTTAGATAATGTATCCTTCAAAGTTAATGAAGGTAGAATTTGTGGGCTTATTGGTGAAAATGGAGCAGGAAAAACAACATTAATTCGTATTATTTCTGGACTAATTAAACAAGATTCTGGAGAAATTGTTGGACTAAAAGGATGTAAACTAAGTTCGATTGTAGAAGCACCAGCTCTTCATTTGAATCTTTCCGCCTATGATAACTTACACTATCAATTATTATTATGTGGAGAAAATCCTTCTCATGAAAAAATAAAGGAAGTATTAAATTTAGTAGGGCTATCCGATGTGGATCCAAAGAAAAAAGCCAAAGATTTTTCTTTAGGTATGAGACAACGATTAGCGATAGGGTTAGCCATTATTGATTCACCAAAATTATTAATCTTAGATGAACCGATTAATGGATTAGATCCAAAAGGAATCAAAGATATTCGTGATATTCTAGCAACTTTAAAAAATGAGTTTAATATTACGATTTTAATTTCCAGCCATATTTTATCTGAATTAGATCTTATTGCAGATGATTATGTCATTATGAGTAAAGGAAAAGTCATTCAGGAAGACTCGAAATCAACCATCTTATCTTCATTGGAAAAAAAAATTATCGTTTCAACAGCGACAAATCATACAGCGATTGAAATTTTAACAGCAAATGATTGTGACTGTACTCTTTTACCTGACAAAATTGAAGTGACCCGTACATCTCTTACAATTAATCAGATGATTGATGTATTAAGAAAAAATCAGATTGAAATTTTTGAAATTTATAAAGAACAAGTTTCTTTTGAAGAATATTATTTTAATTTGGTTGAAGGAAGGTAAGAGCAATGATGTCAAATTTTAAAGCAGATATTTATAAAATTAGAAAAGAAAAAGTCTTTTCTATCTCACTTTTACTATGTATTTTATTAGAATTCTTGTTTACATTTGTGATGAGAGAAAAGAGTGGGGATACTGGAGTTATCATGACATTATCGACTTCAACAGCTTTTCTACCATTATTTTTCATTGCAGTAGATTTGTTTGTTTGGGGAGAAGACTTTGTATCCAGAACAATTAATACACAGATTATTAAAGCGAGCAGTCGTTTGTCCTTATTTATTTATAAAGTTGTAACGACAATTTTATATTCAACAGTGCATTTATTCGTAGCGTATTTATCTCTAGCAGTGTTTAGAGGGATTTTTGCAGATGGTGTTTCTCTATCGACAGTGTGGAATATTGCATTGTACCAATATCCTTATTATTTATGTATTATGTTTCTGTCTATTTTCATTTTTAACTATGTAGATAAGGTGAGTTATGCGCAATTAATTTATGTTGTGATTGTGATTTTATTTGATAATTTAATGAGTTTTTCGATGGCAAATGTAATCGACCCTGAATTGTTAAATCACTTTTTACTGTTTAACCAATTAAAGGGGATTACAGGTAGTGGAGACTTTTTAACGCCATCTGTTATAATTGCACTCATTTTTAGTGTCTTATACTTTATTTTTAGTTATTATTTATTTAGTGAACGAGAATTTAAATAAGGAGAAAGCTTATGAAGAAAATTTTACCATTTATCGTTTTTTTCCTAGTCATTGTAGCTTTTGGATTTTATATGACTTATAGCAATGCAAAAACAGATTTTGATTTTACACAGACTTGGGAATTACAAGAAAATGCGAAACAAAAAGTAGAAATTTATGGAACAGAGCAAAATGTGGAATTATCGATTGTAGAAACTTCTAATCCTCAAACAAAAGTAACCGTATCAGGGAAAATTTCAAAAACTTCTGTGAATACGATTAAAGATACAAAATCGAACGAAGAAGGATTGTATATTCCAATCTCAAAACATGGGTTTAGATTATATACTTCTCAATTTGGAAAAGATACATTAAAAGTTACAGTTGAACTAGCCAAAAATGCTGACCCATATGAAGTGTTTTTAGATACCGTTAGTGGAGAAGTAAAAGTGAATGTTCCACAAACATTTGATGGAAAATATGACATCATGTTGAATAATGGAGCTAAAATAACAGAAAAACCTGAAACAAAAGAAACAAGTGCAAGTGTCATTAAAGTGGATGCTTATACGGACGTAACGATTGTAAAAGGAAAATAAACAAATTGAAAGAGCCTTTCGAAGAGAAAACGAAAGGCTCTTTTTTAGGAGTGGTTGTGTTTAATGTAATTCTTTTTGGAAGGCTTCAATTTCTTCTAATGATAATCCTGTATACTTTTGGATTTCGTCCATTGGTAAGTTTAAATTTGAAGTGACCCCAAAAAGTTAGACTTTTTGAGGTCACTTCAAATTAATTTTTTTACTGCAACTTTTTCAAATAATTCTTTGTGTATTTATTGTTTTGCGCTGGTGTGCTATAATCATCAAGGAATATCTGAATAAAAGAGGATTTTTAAATGAAAAGA
>CAUSWE010000058.1:0-5554 GCA_963535215.1 uncultured Granulicatella sp.
CTATTACTGACATTGCAGAACAAAGTGGATTTCATAGCGATACTGCCTTGCGTCAGCACTTCTTAAAGAAACATAAGATTTCACCGAATCGCTGGCGTAAGCAGTTTCAAATTGAGGAGGTTTAGATCTTTTTATTTTAAAGTGCGGTCAGATTTTTAGGTGTTTTTTGCAAATTCAATTCAAAATTAGGCCGCTTGACTATCTCTCAAATTCCTTTTTCAAAATTCCTTCAAGTATTTCAAAGACTTTTAAGACCCTTGGTGGTGTAACAGTTTCGTATGGGCGGTATAAAAACAGTTGCCATTTTTGAATCTCCACTTCAGGAAATAAACGAACAAGCTGCCCTGATTTTAGATAAGGATCACACAAGAAATCACTCAACATCCCTTCTAATTTTCCTTGTAATACCTCCAATAAATAGCTATCAATACGATGAGTAAAAATATCTAGTTTGCTTATATCATCATCCAACCAATAATTGGCTATATGTTCTTTTGATAAAATGATAGAATCAACAATAGTTTAACTTTTATTTTTATGGAAATATTGTAATATCAATTTATGTAATAATTTGACTTATTATTCGTATAGATAAGGAGTAACCTATTATGGATTATCCAGAACCTCCAGAACCTTTTTTAGAACTAAAAATTCATAATCTTGATTCAACCCCGCCAATATCTGCTCTGTGTGCTGGCTATGAATGTGGAGAGTGGAGATCTTCTCAATTAGCTGAACATGCTATGGAATGGTTACCTGAATTCTGCCTAACTGCTAACGAATTGAAAAGTATCACTTCTAGTAATGCTTTAAAAATGATTAGAAAAGCTGCACAATCAGTGTACCAAACAGATAAATATAAAAACCGTGGCGAGTTTGGTGAACTTTTCTTACATATAATATTACGCCAGATTTATGGTTCTATTCCTGCTATCAGTAAGATTTATTTTAAAGACGCAGTTAATAATACTGTAAAAGGTTTTGATGCAGTCCATATCATTAATATAAAGGATACAAAGGATACAAAGGATACAAAGGATACATTTGAATTATGGCTAGGAGAAGTTAAGTTTTATAACAATGCTAGACAAGCTATTTATGATGTAATAGGTGAAATTCAGGAGCATACTAAACAAGATTATCTAAAAAATGAAAAGATGCTGTTATTGAATAAAATTGATATCGACCCAAAATCACCTTTTTATCCTATCTTATCAAAATTACTTGCCCCTAATACATCTTTAGATGAATTATTTGATTGTGCCTGTATTCCAATTCTTATCACTTACGATAGTAAAACTTTAAAGAAACACACAAAAACAACTAAAGAATTTAATCTTGAATTAGAACATGAAGTAATGAAAGTTTTTGATGATTTTAAAAATAAAATATCAAATCTAACTATACCAATTAAACTTCATGTTTTTCTATTACCTCTTCAAGAAAAATCAGTGTTAATTAAAAAATTAGATGAAGAATTAAAAAGGTTACAATAATGTTTACAAGAAATGATATAGAGAAGATTCTCAAAAATAGTAATCCTATTAATGTTGATACTGCATTTATTATTCTTCAATCAATGTATCACCTAGCAAATACTAATAATATAGAAGATAACAGCACTCAACAGCTTCTTCTTAGAATTTTAGATAGAAAAGAGGAATTTAACTCTTTTAGTGATGCTTTAAATGGCCTTGTTCGTCATTTTGGCTTATATCCTTATTTAGACACTGATAATATTACCATAAAAGATGCTTTTGTAAGGGAGCTACATAGACCATCTCTATTGACAGAAAATAACTCAGGTAATGAAGGGATAGTCTTCCACAAAGTACAATCTGAAATTTTCCAACATCTAATAAATGGGGAAAATATTATACTAAGTGCGCCAACTAGTTTTGGAAAAAGTACTTTAATAGATTCTTTAATTGAAAGTCAAAAATTTGAAAATATTATTATTATTGTGCCAACAATTGCACTTATTGATGAAACTAGAAGAAGGATATCCTCTCTAAAAACAGAACATAAAGTTATTACACATGCTTCACAGAAAAAATTCTCAAAAAATATCTTTGTACTAACACAAGAGCGAGCAATTGATTTTCCTGATCTTCCTAATTTCGATCTTTTTATATTGGATGAATTCTACAAATTAGATCCTAGAGAGGATTCCGAAAGAGCGATGACTTTAAATCTTGCTTTCTATAAATTGTATAAGAAGTCTAAACAATTTTATTTATTAGGTCCAAATATAAACAATATACCTAATGGATTACCCGAACGATTCCAGTGTAAATTTATTAAAACAGACTATTCGACAGTTGTGACTGAAGTAGTCCATATCCATCCTCAAAAAGATCATTTTGATGAATTGATAAATTTATGTAATTCAATTAAAGGTTCAACACTGATTTTCTGTGCATCTCCTAATAAAGCAAGAAAAATTACAAGACTACTTACTGAAAACTGCACACAGTTAAAAGATAATTCTCTAAATGATGAAGCCAACTGGATTGCAGAAAATTACCACCCAGACTGGACTTTAGTTAAAGGATTAAGAAAAGGTATTGGTATGCATCATGGAAAAATTCCTAGAGCCATAGCACATTTATGTGTTAAAAATTTCAATGAAGAAAAAATACAATTCTTAGTTTGTACTTCAACATTAATTGAAGGAGTAAATACAAAAGCAAAAAATGTAATTATTTTTGATAATAAAATTGCCAGAAATAAGTATGATTTCTTTACTTTTAATAATATCAAAGGTCGCTCAGGACGAATGTTTAAACATTTTATTGGGAATGTATATTTGTTTAATAATCCTCCCCAAGAAGAACTTCCTCTAGTTGATATTCCTATTTTTTCTCAAGATGAATCTAATACCACAGATTCTCTTTTAATTCAGCTTGATAAAGATGATATGACAATAGAGTCTTGGAAACGTGTTCAGAAGTATCATAACCAATCTATTTTAAGTATTGATACATTGCGTGGTAATTCAGGAATAAACCCTGATTATCAAATGGAACTTGCAATGTATTTATTAAATAATAGAAGTATTTTAGAATCATTAAGTTGGAGCTCAAATCCTAGTTACACCGAGTTGAAAATATTATGTTGTTTAATTTGGGAATACTTTATTCGTTTGGGAAGATATTATGATGTTAGTTCAGGAAAACAACTGGCATTTAAGTTAAATCAGCTAAAGCATAATCAACTTAAAGATATTATATTAAATGAAATAGACCAAGGTCTAGAGGCTGATGATGCTATAGAAAATACATTAAGCTTTGTCAGACAATGGGCTCAATTTCACTTTCCTCGATTCGCAATAGCTGTTTCTCGTATTCAGAATGAATTGGCTGAGAAATTAGGAATAGAAAAAGCGGATTACTCTTTCTTTTGTACCCAAGTTGAGAACTTATTTAAAGATCCTGCCTTAATCGCATTAGATGAGTATGGATTACCATTGCCATTAGCTGAAAAAATAGAAAATAAATTAAACCCAGAAGGGAAATTGGATATTGCAATAGATAACTTATCTAAATTAAACCTTGATCTTTTAGACAATCTAACTGTCTTTGAAAAAGAACTCCTCCAAGACGTTAAAGATTATATTTAATGATATTCCCCTCTCCCTACCAGTAGATTTGATGATAGAAAAATAAAAAAGGTGAGCCCAAATGCTCACCTTCTAAACTAATATTTTGCAATTAGCCAAATACTTTTTCCAAGTGCGCTTGGTAGTCTGCTAAGTATTGTTCTACTTGTGGATTTTTAATCACATCGTTACATAAGAATGTTGGCAGACTGGTCAAGCCGATGAACTCGTTAAGTTTGTGGAAAGGCATGTACACAGCATCTACGCCTTTACCTTCGAAGAAATCGCCTTCACGGGTGAACGCTTCAATCGGCGCATTCCAAGTAAGCGAAAGCATGTGTTTTTTGCCTTGCAACAAACCACCTGTGCCGTAGCCTTCAGTTGGATTAACACGATGACGGCCATCACTGTGGTAAAGCTTGCCGTGTCCTGCGGTTAATACTTCGTCTATGTATTTTTTCACTGTCCAAGGTTCGTGCATCCACCAACCTGGCATCTGCCAAATCACGGCATCCATCCACAAGAATTTTTCGATTTCTGCTTCAACATCGTAACCAGCATCAATCACGGTTTCTTGTACATTGTGTCCAAGTGCGGTCAAAATTTCTTTCGCTTTTTTGTGAAGTGTGTGATTTAACTCACCATGTGAATGTCCGAAATTTTTACCACCGTCTAATAATAAAATATTCATCTTTTCTCCTTTAGCTGATAATTTACCGATTACTAAGCGCTTTAGTAATGCAACAATCTAACCAATCAATAAGCTCCAACTATTAAATGTACTACCCAAATTCGAGAGTTTGATAAAAGTTAAAAGCGCAATAAAAAAGCCTTGAAGTCATTATTTTCAAGGCTTTAAAGTCTTTCATAGGACTTGATAGGTTTATTTTGTGGTGGAGCTGGCGGGAGTTGAACCCGCGTCCGAAATTACTCTACCTTCAGTACTACACGTTTAGTCTCGTCTTTAATTTCACTTAAGCATGCGGACAGACACGCTAAACTTAAGCTAGTTTGATTCAATTTAGTGCTTCGATCCTCAAACGGCGGCTTCCACACGATCTCGTTTTGGTTTGACTCCGCTTTATCCCCGTCTTACGAGCGGAAGCTGGGGCGCGAAGGCTAAATGCAGGTTATTAAGCTGCTAAAGCGTATTGTTCGTCGTTTGCGACTATTTTTTTGCGGTTTATTTACGAGGCCTACCGCACCTCGACGTGCACCTTGGGCTTCGCTAATCCCGTCGAATCCAGAATCAGCCCCAAAATTATGTGCTAGTCTAACAAAAAACAAGCAGAAGAAAAAGAGCGGTATTTATTAAATGCGTGAGTTAGGGTAAAATTTCGGCGTTTTTTTATAGGAGAAAATAATGTCATTTTTTAAATATTTAGTACTGGCTTTGTTTGTAGCTAGTTGTTCAATTTCTTCTGCAATTGCAAAAGAAAATGTTTCAAAGGAAAAACCTAAAAGTGTAGAAAAAACTGCAACTGTAGAAAAAACTGCAACTGTAGAAAAAAGCTACCCTAAGTATGTTAACTATACGATTTCTATTGATGTTGGCGATAGAGATATTGTGGTAGGTGAGGATGGTCAGGCGCTTTCTCGCTTTAAATATACCATTACGAATAAAAGTGAATTCCCGATTCAAAATATTCAATGGATGAGTGTGTATGTGCATAATCGTCAAGTTGTGCATAGCCAAGATATGCAAATAGAATTAGAAAATACCTTGTTGCCAGGGAAGACACTGACAATTAATTTGCAAATTCCATTTACTCAAATTGATGAAAAATACCGTTCAATTTTTATGAATACGCAAGAACCTATTCATGTTTATAAAGTTGAACGTTCAGTCATGTTTAAAGATAAGAAAGTCGTTTCTGATAATTAAATATGTATGCTTGAACAGTAATTAAAGTGCGGTTATACTAAATAAAATTTAACCGCACTTTTTTTATG
>CAUSWE010000059.1:0-5465 GCA_963535215.1 uncultured Granulicatella sp.
AAATACTCTTTTATTCTTATAACTTTTACACTATAATTGTAGTTAGAAAGGAAGAGAAATGTTTGATTATAGAGCACTAGTTATTTTGATGACTTTGATGGATCATTGTGAGCTATCATTATATGAGTTATCTGTTAAGGTGAGCTTACCTATAAAGGAAGTCAAAGAAGGAATAGATTATTTAGTGCCTTATCTAGCTAATAAAGGGATAGTGCTGGATAAAAAGCAAGGTCGCTATAGTTTATCAAATCGTACGAAGCAGTCTTTGACAGATATTATTAAGTCGGATGAATTGGTTTTACCAAAGTCGACTCGCTTAGCTTTAATCTATCTTTACACTTTTTGCCGATTAGATTTTATATCAAATAATCATTACCAAGACTTTTTGAAAGTAAGTAAGAATACAACCTTATCTGATATTCAATCATTAAGAAAGATTATGTTAGATAATGATTTGGAGCTAGGGTACAGTAGAGCAAAAGGTTATACTTTACACGGTTCAGAGTGGAATAAGCACCGCTTAGCTTTTCAAATGGTTAGTGAGTTGCTGGAATCCTCCATAGGGATTTGGGGTTTGGATTATGTTTTATCCAGTTGGGGGTATTCATTAACTTATGATTTGATAAATCAGGTAGTTAAAGATTATTATGAGAAGCTACAGCTAGTACCTATTGTTAATCAATTAAAAGTTTGCCTTTTCGGTTTAGTATTCATTCTGTGTAGGTATCAAAGGGATGTTGAAAGAGTAGGTCTTTCAGAGACATTAGTATCTCCTGTTATTCAAGATATAACCACTATTTTATTGGATACAGTGGTTGATTTGGGAATTATAGATACGGTGTTTTCTGAGGATGATTATCGCTATATCACCGTTTTATTATCAAGTTGCTTTGAAGGTGAAGTAGATGTTGCTCCGGTTTACTTTAATCAATTAACAGAGGCTATTATAAGTAGAATGGAAGATATTTCTTTGTTACATTTTAAACAAAGGGAAGGATTGAGAGAAAATCTTCGTCGCCATCTTATACCGGCTTACTATAGATTAAAGTTCGGTCTACCTAGTTCAAATGA
Organism: uncultured Granulicatella sp.; assembly: GCA_963535215.1. Classification (GTDB taxonomy): domain Bacteria; phylum Bacillota; class Bacilli; order Lactobacillales; family Aerococcaceae; genus Granulicatella. The sequence continues at coordinate 1,072 of CAUSWE010000059.1, forward strand.
ATATGTGTTGCATGTTAAAGAACATTATCCTGATTTATTTGAACTAGTAAAAGATTCTTTGATGCCCTTGATGGACGCTATTGACAAGCCCATACCTGATAGTGAAACAGCATATTTTGTTATCCATTTCGGAGGTTATTTAAAGAAAGCAGATACTTTGCCTCAAAAATGGTATAAAGCAGCAATCATTTGTCCTAATGGTGTTAGTTCTTCATTGATGTTAAAAGAGAATCTATTAGCATTATTTCCTCAAATTGAGTTTATAGGAACTTCAAAGATTGATGATTTACAGGTGAAAGCTAGTAGTGACTATGATATGGTTTTTTCTACCATAAAGGTGGAGACAGAAAAGCCAAATTATCTAGTTTCGGTTATGATGACTGAAGAGCAAGCAATACAACTAGTAGAACTAGTATTAAAAGATTTTCCGAATTTAGAGTATGGGGATTTTGAGATTGAACAAATCCTGAATATTGTCAAAAGATATGGAATTATTACACAAGAATTGGAATTAAGATTGGCGTTAAAGAATTATCTTTATCAAAAAAATGATAGAAAGGAAATTGTACCAGTGCTAGAACAACTTATTACCAAAGAAACCTATCAGGTTAGTTCGCAAAAATTAGGATGGAAGGAGGCGATTCGTTTAGCAGCTAAACCGCTTTTGGATCAAGATAAGATAACTGAGAACTACCCTGAGGCAATGATTCAAAAAGTAGAAGAGTTTGGGCCTTTTATTAATTTAGGGAAGGGAGTAGCAATTCCTCACGCTCGGCCAGATGAAGGTGTGAATGAAATAGGAATGTCAATGTTAGTTTTGGAAAAACCGATTTATTTATTGGATAATCCAGAACAAGAGGTAAGATTGTTGATTTGTATTGCAGCCATTGATAATGAAAGTCATTTAAAGGCTTTGTCACATTTAACAACAATTTTAAGAGATAAAAATCATGTTCAAACTTTAATATCATCAAAAAACTATGATGACATTGAAATGATAATTAAACAGGAGGATTAAATAATGTTAAAAATTGGTACAGCTTGTGGTTCAGGATTAGGTTCAAGTTTTATGGTACAGATGAATATTGAATCTGTATTGAGTGATTTGAATGTTTCAGATGTAGAAGTTGAACACTATGATTTAGGTGGAGCAGATCCAAATGCTGCTGATATTTGGATTGTTGGTCGTGATCTAGCTGATTCAGCTAGTCATCTTGGAGATGTTCGTATCTTAAATAGTATTATTGATATGGATGAACTACGAGAATTAATTACGAAACTTTGTGAAGAAAAAGGACTTATATAGGAGGCTAGCGTCATGATGAAGTTCATATTGGATATTGTTAGTACACCAGCTATTTTAGTAGCTTTAATTGCAATCTTAGGATTAGTTCTTCAGAAGAAGAAATTACCTGATATTATTAAAGGTGGAATTAAGACCTTTGTTGGTTTCTTAGTTGTATCTGGTGGTGCAGGAATCGTACAAAATTCTTTAAATCCATTTGGTACCATGTTTGAGCATGCTTTTCATTTATCTGGCGTTGTGCCGAATAATGAAGCAATTGTAGCTGTAGCTTTAACAACATATGGATCAGCTACTGCAATGATTATGTTTGCAGGCATGGTGTTCAATATCTTAATTGCTCGTTTTACTCGATTTAAATATATCTTTTTAACAGGGCACCACACTCTATATATGGCGTGTATGATTGCGGTCATTTTATCAGTTGCTGGCTTTACTAGCTTGCCTCTCATCTTACTAGGAGGATTAGCACTCGGTATTATTATGAGTATTTCCCCAGCATTTGTGCAAAAATATATGGTTCAATTAACTGGAAATGACAAGGTGGCTTTAGGTCATTTCAGTTCTTTGGGATATTGGTTGAGTGGTTTTACTGGTAGCCTTATCGGTGACAAATCAAAATCAACAGAGGACATTAAATTTCCAAAGAGTTTAGCTTTTTTACGTGATAGTACTGTTAGTATCACTTTATCCATGGCAGTTATTTACATTATTGTAGCTATCTTTGCAGGGTCAGAATATATAGAAAAAGAAATCAGTAGTGGTACAAGTGGTCTAGTTTATGCTTTACAATTAGCAGGTCAATTTGCAGCAGGGGTATTTGTTATTTTAGCAGGTGTTCGCCTTATTTTGGGCGAAATTGTTCCAGCCTTTAAAGGTATTTCAGAGCGTCTTGTACCTAATTCAAAACCTGCTTTGGATTGTCCGATTGTTTATACTTATGCACCCAATGCAGTTCTAATTGGATTTATCTCTAGTTTTGTTGGTGGTTTAGTAAGTATGGCAATTATGATTGCTTCAGGAACGGTTGTTATCTTACCAGGTGTTGTGCCTCATTTCTTCTGTGGAGCGACTGCAGGTGTCATTGGGAATGCATCTGGTGGTGTTCGTGGAGCCACTATTGGAGCATTTTTACAAGGTATTTTAATCAGTTTTCTTCCAGTCTTTTTAATGCCAGTTTTGGGAGGACTTGGTTTCCAAGGATCAACTTTCTCAGATGCAGATTTTGGTCTATCAGGAATTATTTTAGGAATGTTAAATCAATTTGGCTCACAAGCAGGCATTGTGATTGGTCTTGTTCTTATTTTAGCAGTTATGTTTGGAGTATCCTTTATTAAAAAGCCATCTGCAAAGGAGGAATAAGGGATGATTTTAAGTGAAAATAGAGAAGATGAGTTAAGAAAATTTGCAACAAAAATCCGATTAAATACTCTTGAAACCTTGAATCATCTTGGATTCGGACATTACGGAGGAAGTCTGTCTATCGTAGAAGTTCTAGCAGTGCTTTATGGTGAAATAATGCCAATGACTCCAGAAATATTTGCATCACGAGATAGAGATTATTTTGTTTTATCCAAGGGACATGCTGGACCAGCTTTGTACAGCACACTCTATTTGAATGGTTTCTTTGACAAAGAATTCTTATATTCTTTAAATACAAATGGAACCAAATTACCGTCTCATCCTGATAGAAATCTAACGCCGGGCATAGATATGACAACTGGTTCTTTAGGACAGGGAATTAGTGTTGCAACCGGACTTGCATATGGTCAGAGAATAAGAAAAAGTCCCTTTTATACCTATGCTATTGTTGGAGATGGTGAGTTAAATGAGGGACAATGTTGGGAGGCTATACAGTTTGCTTCTCATCAACAGTTATCCAACTTAATTGTATTTGTAGACGATAACAAAAAACAATTAGATGGTTTTACAAAGGATATTTGTAATCCAGGTGATTTCGTAGAAAAATTTTCAGCATTTGGATTTGAATCCATTAGGGTCAAGGGTTCAGATATTAGAGAAATTTATGAAGGGATTGTCCAATTAAAACAGTCAAATAATTCATCCCCTAAGTGCATTGTATTAGATACTATTAAAGGTCAAGGGGTTCAAGAGCTGGAAGAAATGAAATCCAATCATCATCTTCGCCCTACTGTAGAGGAGAAACAAATGTTAACTTCAGTTGTAGAAAGATTAAGTCAGGAATTGGAGGAAACAGAATGATGAGAAGTACGAAAGAATTACGGCATGTATATAGAGACTTCCTTTTAGAGGCTAATCAAAGTTATTCTGATATAGTAGTCTTAGAAGCCGATTTGTCAAGTTCGATGGCTACTAATAATCTTGAAAAGGACTTCGGAGACCGTTATGTGAATGTTGGGATTATGGAAGCAGAAATGGTCGGGCTTGCAGCCGGTTTATCTATTCAGGGGTTTAGACCCTATCTTCATACATTTGGTCCTTTTGCTTCACGAAGAGTATTTGATCAATTATTTATTTCTCTTGGATACGCACAATTGGATGCCACTGTGATTGGATCAGATGCAGGAGTAACTGCAGAAATGAATGGTGGTACACATATGCCATTTGAAGAAATTGGATTGTTACGTTTAATTCCTAAATCGATCATTTTTGAAGCAACTGATGATATCCAATTTCGTGAAATATTGAACCAGACATTAGACTTAAAAGGACTGAAATATATTCGAACAATTAGAAAAGCTCCAGAGGCTGTATATCAAGGTGGAGAAGATTTTTCTAAAGGCTACATTGAGTTAAGACATGGTGAAGATGTTGTAATCGTTGCTTCTGGTATAATGGTTGCTCCAAGTATTCGAGTTGCAGATGAACTGTCTAAATTAGGTTATTCAGTAGGTGTGATAGATTTATTTAGAATCAAACCGATACCAGAACAGATAAAAACAATGTTAAGTGGAAAAACTATATTTACTGTAGAAAACCACAATCAGATAGGTGGAATTGGCAGTGCTTTATGTGAATTATTCTCTGATGATGGAATAACAAAAATTCATCGGATGGGTGTTCAAGAAAGATTCGGTCAAGTAGGGAAAATGGATTATCTTCTTAATGA
>CAUSWE010000060.1:0-5409 GCA_963535215.1 uncultured Granulicatella sp.
GCGAATCTCATGGCTAAAATTTGAGCCTAAGGTCTCAAATTTTCCTCTAATAAAATCTGATAAATCAGATTTTATTACTGCTAGTACAAAATTTTTTTCTTTAATATTTTTTGTCTCTACTAAACTATTTTTCGTCCCAAAAACACTTTACTTGAAAAAAGACTCCTATCAGTTACTACCTAACCAATAGAAGTCTTATTCTAAACATTAAATCCACTTCTTGTAAATCAAACCAAAGAATATAATAAGTGAAACGATGGAAATCAATACTCCTATCTTCCATCCTTCTGGAATAAAACTTAATTCAATGGTGTGTTCCCCATTCGTAATCGCAAAACCTAGTAAACTATTCCAAATTTTTCTTGTTTCAACGACTTTTCCATCAACTTTTACAATCCATCCTTTATCGTATGGAATCGAAGTAAACATGACACTACTATCATCTGTAATTGTAACGGTACCTTGAATATGGGAATTATCCCAATGAGTCAGCTTCAATGCTTGACTTTGACGTTCCTGAATAAAACGATTCGAAACAGAGCGATTGGATTTAACTAATCGAACGCCACTAAAGGAGTAATCTTCGTCCGTATTCACTTCGATTTTAAATTCAATTGGCTTATCCATTGATTGCGAAGCAATATTAACTAATTGCGTCGCTTGATAATTATTTAAGAAATGATATTCTTCTCCATTCAAAAAAATTCGAATAAGATTTGTATCTGTTCTTGAAAAACGTGTTGGTAACGTAACCCAATATTCTTCATCTGTTTGTGGTGTTAAATGATACGTAATACTTGCTGGTTTAGTCGCATCCATTCTACGATATGTTTCTGTTCGATCGGTTGCTTGAAAATTATCTGTTGTAATGTCATTTGCTGCTAACATCTCCAAATATTTAACGTCTTCTCCTAATTGAGCTGCTGTAATTTTATTATAGTTTTGAATCGGTTGATTCATTTTTAATTCTAGTGAAGCTAATTTTTCATTCACTCCGAATGCTATCGGAAGAGTTTGTGGAATTTGAAATACTTCTGTACGCTCTTCTTCGTAAACAACTGGCATGTTTTCTGTTAAATCTAAACGAGTTGCATAGTTTCCAAATACATACATTTTACTTGTATCTGGATAATCCTTCGTGTAGACGGGCTTTGGTGTCATCCAATATTTCAAACTAAAAATGGCATCACTTAATGGTGTTCCATAATAATAAGTGGTCGCATTAATGCCGGTATTGCCTAATTGTTCAAATAAATCTCTTGTGGCATTTTCAAGATTAGAACTAAATACAGACATTCCTGGATAGTCTGCCATAAAAGGATCATTTTTACTTAAATGGAAGCTTCCTTGAATACGATAAAATTCCTTATCATTTGGTCGAATAGGTGCTATTGCTGTTTGTAATTGTTTGACTGCGTCTTGATATTTATATGCATCCGTATATCCTACTCTTGATTGAACAATCGTTGCATTCATCATTAACTCAATAGCTGTGACTGCTGCTAAAAATGCCCATCTTTTATTGATTTGAGGCCATACTAAAATCGATAACATCACAAAAATTAATGCCACTGTCGCAATTTTTTGTGGAACAATTAAGAAGGAATACTGTCTCGTCATTACGATCGCAAACAGTACTAATGTCCCTCCTGCAATAACGATGGACGGTTTCCAATGTAATTGGTCGACTTCTCTTAAGGATAAATACGCTAAATAAACTAAGAAAAATGCCATAATCCAAGAGAATCGATAGAAGAATCCTGCCGGATTTTGTCCCATATGCCATAATTTACTCGTAAATTCATGGACACAAGATAGAATAAAAATAGCTAAAACACCAAGTGAAGCTACTTTCTCTCTGCGTTGAATTGTAGGACTGATAAAATAATAAATCGTCCCCATTATTCCTAGTGACCCCACATAAATATTTGGTAAATTTGGACCTGCTGGCCATGAAGAATTATCAAATGCTCCTAAAAATAATTTAGAAAAAATATCTAAAGCATCAATTTGTAATTTCCATTCAAATAATAACTTACTTTCAAGTCCACCTTTAGTAGAAACTAAGCTCATCAAAATCGGAACAAGAATAAATGCCACTAATCCAACAGCTAAAATCGAATAAAATCCTAGTTGAAGCAATTGAATAAATCCTTGTTTAAACGTTCTATCTTTTGATTTCAATAAATAAAACAATGCATAGATGACTACAAAAATACAAATCATATATCCCATGTAAAAATGCAGTAATAATGCTAAAGCTAACAATAGAACATACCGTTTAGCACCTGTTCTATCCAATACTTCTTCTACACCCATTAATACAAGTGGCAACATAATCATGCCATCATAAAAGATAGGATTCATTTGATAACTAACATTAAAACCATTCAAAGCATACAAACTTCCAAATATAGGAAGAAATGCTGGATTTTTTTCTAAACCATTATATCGCTTCACAAAAAAATGTGTCCAAGTAAGTCCCATCACTCCATATCGAAGACCAATGGTTAACATTACTGCCCATTGAAAATTTTGTTCTGAAAAGAAGAAATACAATACATTAAACGGACTAATTAAATTAAATCCCCAAATTCCAAGCATTCCTCCGCCAATGGATTTTGAAAAGGAATAGAAAAAGCTATTCCAATCTCCATTTAAGAAGAAATGTTTCAAATATGCATATAAACCAATATATTGCGCATTAAAATCCACTGCCATCAATGATTTTGCACCAAATGGGAAAAATCCATTAATGATCCATGAAACAAGCATAATGCCAATTGGTAGGAAGAAACTCGTTAAGTAAACTACTTTCTTTTTACTCATCTTTCTCCTCCTCAAAATTCGTTTTATCCACTAAATAGTGAGGACGTTTTTTGACTTCATAATAAATTTTCCCGATATATTCTCCTAACACTCCAATTGAAATTAACTGAATTCCCCCTAGTAAGACAACTGCAAAAATTGTTGTAAAATAGCCACTTACTAAAGAAGTTGGATCAATGATATATTTAATAAACATCCACACGATATATAGCACAGATAATAATAAACAACCTAGTCCTAAATTAATACACACACGTAATGGTTTATCATTAAACGATAAAATCCCTTGTATCGCATAATTCCATGAAAATTTTAAAGAATATTTCGTCTCCCCAATTTCACGAACATGATTTTCATATTCAATTACTTTTTCTTTAAAACCAATCCATGAGAAAAGTCCTTTTGAAAAACGATTATATTCATTCAATGATAAAATCGCTCGTACAGCTTTTCGACTAAATAAACGAAACTCAGAAACTCCATCTGTTAAACGAGTATCCATTAGTCGATTCGCTAATTTATAAAAACGATTCGCTAAAAAAGTACGAAACTGGCTTTCACCTGTTCTTGTTCTACGACCACTAACGACATCATAGCCTTCCAGGTATGCTTCAATCATTTGAGGAACGAGTGCAGGTGGATGTTGTAAATCTCCATCCATTAAAATAACAGCTTCACCTGTTGCATATTGTAATCCTGCAATTGTTCCTGCTTCTTTCCCAAAATTACGGCTAAAACTTAAATAACGAACTCTATCGTCATTTTTGGCAATTTCTACTATTTTTTCAAAAGTTTTATCCTTACTTCCATCATCGATTAAAATAATTTCAAATTCTTCTTTTGTTTGTTGATTTAGTACATGAACTAATTCACTGTACATTTTTTCAATCATTCTTTCCTCATTATAAAAAGGAATCACTACTGATATTTTCATACTTTCTCCCTCGGTCATTATTCTCTCCTCGTTATCATACCATGTTTTAATTTTTTTTAGTATGAGAAAAGTGTATTTAACAAATAAAATCCATAAAAAATAACTAAGTAACAAATTGCTACTTAGTTATTTTGGATTTTTCAGGTTCTATATTTAATTAATTTTTTCCGAACAAAATAGATATGAGCTATTCCCACAATAAGAATAATTAGAAAAGCATAATCTAATTTAGTATAGGCAATACAATAGATACATATACATATGATAACTGAACGAAATAAATTCCATTTAGAATTGGAAGAATCGTTACGCCAGTTCATAAAAATATATATTGTAAGAATTAAAAAACAACTCCAACAGAATACTTGTCCACCAATAAATAAAATAGGATATTCCATATCGAAATTCTGTCTTAATTGTGTATTTGCCAGAAGCGCTGCAACAGTAGCCAAAAATGACAAAATTCCAGTTGAATAAATTTTCATTTGTACACACCTACCTTTTGTTCTATTATTCAATAATTATACTTCTTTCTTTTACTTTATTATAAAACGTTAACCGCTTTCAAACAAGCGTTAACTTGCATTTTTTGTGAATTTTCACACAAAAAGCACCTAGCTTCTTTGAACTAAGTGCTTAAAATATTTACATCTGTTCTTGCTTTCGAATCCATCTCCGTATCCCCATAATCCCAAAGACAAGCCATAGAAATACGATTAAAAAACAAATCATAAAAAATTCTTCTGGTAAAACTTCAATAATGGGATCTAATCGTGGATCAAAAATCCATGCTGAATTATGGAAAAATAATTCATGGAATTTTACAAAAATAACATCGAAAAAGCTTACTAAACAGACGACAAATAATAGTGTAGCATATAATATTCCTTTTAATGGAGTGAGTAACAGAAACAATTTTCTTTCTTTTTTAAACCATTTTATCCCAATAAATGAAACAATCGTAGAAATAACTACAACGATGAAATTCACCATAAATAATCGTTTCACTTCTTCAAAATGAAATAGTCCTTGAGGAGAACTTGGAAAATCTGGCATCACTAATTCTTTAATCCAAGGTCTTGTTAAATAAGAAATTAATACATGATAATTCTCCATTAATGTTGCAGTAGAAATTCCACTATGCTGTTCTAAACCAAATAATAGAATCACACCTCGAAATAATGGTTCAAAAAAGATAACAAAGGTAATCGCCGTACTTAATAAGAACAATGCTAAGACAATCGAAAAACTCCATCTTTTAATGGTTGTAAACATTCTTATACCTTCCACTCACTTAAATCATTCACTAGATGCGTAGGTTGTGCTACTCCTTCTAAATCTTCTCTTGTAGAGAATCCTGTTAGAACCATTAAAGTATCCATTCCATATTGAATTCCAGCTTGAATATCTGTTTGGTAATTATCCCCCACCATTGCAATATCTTCTTTTGTAAATTGTTGCTCTGGATATTGTTGATTTAAATAGTTCAAAGCTGATTCCATAATAATACTACTTGGTTTTCCCATCACAATTGGCTCTTGTTGTGTAGACATTTTTAAAAATGCTGTAATAGAACCTGATCCTGGAATAAATCCTTTTTCACTTGGAAGATTAGAGTCGATATTTGTTACAACAAATTTTGCTCC
>CAUSWE010000061.1:0-5340 GCA_963535215.1 uncultured Granulicatella sp.
AAGTGGAAATGATGACCCCACAAGGCAACATCGTCTTTAAGATTGAAAAAATGCTTAATCGCAAAAACGAAAATGTGGAAGCCGCACTTGGCGATGGCCACTTTGTCTTTTTAGATGTGCCACAAGACGTCCAACTTGATTATGCATTGTTGATGCGTAACTTGGTCAACACCAACACACGCAATCCACACAATTAATTTGTTAAAAAATTGTTGCATTTGTTAATAAATGCACTATAATATATCTCATACCTGATTTGTTAATTCAACAACTCATAGTATGACTCCAAATATTTTGCCCTTTCACCTTTTTGAAAGGGCTTTTTTTTATATCCTAAAAAGCACTCCAAATCATATAAAATACTCCATTTTAAAATCAATTAACTTCATATTATTTATGAAAAAATATATAAAAAATCATTCTTGACATTAAAATGAGATCAGGAGTAAATTAAGCGAGTAATTAAAGTAATCATAAATATAAGGGATTATATTATGTTTGCAAAACTTTCCCGCTACGCCCATTCCGCCCAAGATAAACTCGGCAATCTCTTACCTTACGAACATTGGCAAACCTTACAAAGCCATTCGGTCAATGTTGGCGAAATGGCAGCGGAGTTTGCTCGGGTATTTGGTGCGCAGGAAATGTGTTACCAAAAAGAGAGTTGTCGCTCTAAATGAATCTCTATAAAATTGAGGTATATCATCGAAGATGATTATTATACCTCCAAAATTTTTAAATTTTACAAGCTACATAATAGGTTATGAAAAAAAATAAATTTCCAAGTAACACCTCTAAAGTATTCGAAAAAAAAAGTGGAGCTTTATATTTAGGCGATTCTCTTGATCTTTTAAAGAGTAAATCATTTAGCAGTCTAAATGGCAAAGTAAATTTAATCATTACTTCCCCTCCTTATCCTCTTAATCAAAAGAAGAGCTATGGTAATAAAACAGGAGAAGAATACTTAAATTGGATTAAAGAGTTGACTCCATTGCTAGCTGAAAAATTGGCTGATGATGGTTCATTAGTTGTTGAATTAGGTAATAGTTGGGAACCAGGTAGACCCGTTCAAAGTTTGTTGGCGTTGAAGGCATTAATGTCTATTGCTGAATCTGCTGGAACAAATTTAAGACTTATACAAGAATTTGTTTGCTACAACCCTTCTCGATTACCCTCTCCTGCACAATGGGTAACCGTTAATCCTCTTCGTACTGTTGATAGTTATACACATGTATGGTGGTTTTCAAAAACAGACTATCCAAAAGCTGATAACAGAAAAGTACTAAGACCCTACAGCGAATCTATGAAAAGTTTATTAAAAAGAGGGTCTTACAATGCAGGAAAGAGACCATCGGAACATAGTATTGGGGAGAAAAGTTTCCTAAATGATAGAGGTGGTGCAATATCTCACAATTTATTTGAAATAGAAAGTATTGATGAAAATAGAAAGCCTAGGTTACCTAATGCTTTTTCTTTCTCTAATTCAGCATCGAACGATTTTTTCCATAGAGAGTGCAAAAGACATAACATAACAGTTCATCCTGCAAGAATGCCCATTGGCCTTGTAAACTTTTTTATTCAATATTTAACAGATGAAGGAGATTTGATTTTAGACCCGTTTGCTGGAAGCAATACCACAGGATTTGCAGCCGCACTATTAAACAGAAATTGGATTTCTATTGAGCTTCAAGAGAGTTATATAGAGCAGGCCAAAATTAGATTTGAAGACCCTATTTTGAGTTATAAAGAGGTATAAATAATGTTGAGTATTTCATCAAGTATTACAAATATTAATTTATTTGAACGTAAAATTGAACCTAATGGAAATTGGAATTGGAATACAGGTATATTTGTAGGCAGACCTTTTAAGATTTCTTATACAAGTAGTTCAATTCTAATGGCTGATGCATGGAAGGAACGAGCAAACGGGGTTCCACAAGGATGTTTTCTTTTAGCATATTATGATTGTGATCCAGGAAAGGATAACCTTCAAGAGGCTTTGCTATTGAGAGTTATTGAACCAGCAGAACTTCCAACAGATAAAGATATAGTAAGTTCTATGGTTGATTATTATAAGGATCATATTCGAACTGGAAACACTAAACAAAGTCAGTTAGATGAATATTCTAGATATGAATTTGGATTTTCTGGATTACGTTGCTCTATTTTGGGATCATTTTATTTAGATTCTGAAAAGAATTTGAGATTTGGTGCTGATGTAGAAAATTTCTATGCTGCTCATAATTATTCAGTAATTAAACCATCAAATGAAATTTTAGGTTTAATTGCTAATTACAGAGAAAATAGTGTACCTGGAGGAAATGGTGATATTCGAATAGGTTCTATCCGTTATAGCTCAAGCCAAAGATTTAATAATGATATTGGAGATATTCCTGTTTATATACAAGCAAAAGATTTTGCAGGAAAACGCACTGCTTTATTTGGCATGACGCGTACTGGTAAGTCTAATAGTATTAAAAAGATTATTCAGGCTAATGAACAGATGAGTGAATTAGCTCAATATCAGTTAGATAAACAGAATGAAAGTCCCGAAGATATTTTAAAGCAATTTGTAGGCGATGCACCTAAATATCCTATTGGACAGATTATTTTTGATATTAATGGTGAATATGCCAATGCCAACCTTCAAGATGAGGGAACGGCTATCTTTGATATATATCAAGCTAAAACCGATCGTTATTCCATTGTGGAAAAAGACGGTTTTAAGGTTATGAAGGTTAATTTTTATAATGAGATTGAAGCTGGTTTCGAACTGATTAAATCATATCCATTAATTGCAGATGATACATCAAAATATATGGTTAATTTTAAATCAGTAATGCTTGAAAAGCCTTATAACTATGACTCCGATCGCTCTGCTAAAAATAGATATGATAGAAGATTATCGGTTTATAAATGTATTCTAAAAGCTGCTGGATTTAGATGTCCAGAAACTGAGACAGTAAAATTTTCTGTAAATAAAGATCTATTAGAAGAAATTAAAATACCAGGAGTAACTTCACAGACATTGAATGCAGGTATATCGTTAGATTTAGCAACTGAATGGTGGACTGCCTTATGGGATTCTTATGATTCTTCAGTAGCATGTAATGACTATAAACAAAAAAAACGTAAGGAATGGGCTGATGATGAGTTAAAAGCCTTGTTAGTGATTTTAACTAGAAAGAGTAGTTCAGGTGGTTCAACAGATAGAACTGGCTATTTGAATTTACGACCAATTGTTACTCAGCATACCGATAAATCTCAGACACCTTTTGAGGATGATATTTTACAAGCTCTTCGTCAAGGAAAAATTGTTATTGCTGATTTATCTAGTGGGGATGAAGAATTACAAAGAATGTATTCAGAGAGAATTACACGTCGTATCTTCAGAGATTCTATGAGTAGATTTACTAATGCTCAACCTAATAATTTCATTCAATTTTATTTTGAAGAGGCACATAACCTTTTTCCTAAAAAAGACGATAAGGATTTAAGCCAAATTTATAATCGGCTAGCAAAAGAAGGCGCTAAATTAAATTTAGGTTTGGTATATGCTACTCAGGAAGTTAGTTCTATCAGTAGTAATATTTTGAAAGCTACTCAAAACTGGTTTATTTCTCATCTTAATAATGGAGATGAAATCAAAGAATTGAGAAAATATTATGATTTTAGTGACTTTAGCGATAGTTTAATTCGGTTTAGCCAAAATACAGATAAAGGCTTTGTAAGAGTAAAAACGTACTCAAATTCGTTTGTTGTACCTGTTCAAATAGATAAATTTGGCAAATAGATTGGGATAATTATGAGCTACTCTAGCGTAGGAAAAAAACCTTTTGAAAAAGCAAGCAAATCATCTCATCATCATATTATAAACGATGAGGTTGTACAGTCAGCGTTGAATAATTTTTATATACCTGATGTTTTGCCTGAGGTATCGATATCAAGTTTAACAGTTCCTCATAATTCTTGTGAACATTCCTTGAAGCATGTTGTTGCAATTGATGGAGGATATACTGAAATACCACTGAAAATAGGATATCCAAGTGCGTCATTACATTTTTTTCAATTTGGAGCTTTATATTTTAAAACAGAAGATTTAAAGAATATGAAGCAGCAGAAGCATATAGCCCCTGAAGATATGCAAAAATTAAGGAATATTGCTCGGATTAAATTGCCGCTATGTACTAAAGGTGTAAAAAGAAAAGATTGCTCCTCACTAACAAGTTCGGTAAGAAGAAGTCTATTTGAATTTCTTAAATCAGAAAATATGGGGGAAAACAGTAGTTTATTGGATACCTTAGCATGGTTTGTGTTTCATAGGTATAAACACAATAGGGGGGTAGAGGAAAAACATTGGAATTTAGCTTCTCACCCTTGTAATTCCGATACTAGAAATGTTCTTTTAGAAGAAAATGAAATGCAAAATTATACCTTCTCATCAAATGATGGAGATATATACCTGAGTGATATTTTCAGATTACATGAAATTATAGATGATGATTTAGGTGCATCTGGTATTAGTGGGTACGTTACGGGATTAGTAGAGCATCTCATGCTTTTGCATATTATTAGGAGTTTATTGGATAAAAATCGTCAAACTCTTAATGAAACCATCTTTATCCTTGATCGACCAACTGGATGGTTTGGTGTAACAGCAGGAATGCACCGACTTATGCTGGATTTGAATAATTGGTTATTTGAAAATCACAATTTGTTTTTGATTGGATTGGAAAAGAGTGGTGCATTTGTTGAACACGCATCTCAAATTCAAAGTAAGATGGAAAATGGTTCTATTTTAATTCTAAACGACAAATATATTTATTCTTATATTTCACCTGGACATGAGGATGCTAATAGACCTTATGCCAGTACTTCATATTATGGACACAAAATTATTTTTAAAACTAAATTTGGTCAAATGTATGTAGCATCCTTACCAGTTAAAGATTTAAAAAAGAATCCTGATGAAAATGACATCCCTAATTTACATGAGATTTTAAGCGTCATTGAATCATTACATTGCGATATGTATGAAAATGCCTTACTTCCAATAGCTCTCACAAATAAATTAGTTAGCTTGTCTGCACATCCTAGCACACAAATACTTACTAATTTCGCAAAAGCTGCTATTACAAAATAAATTAATGCAAGAATCAGCTGCCTTTGGGCAGCTATTTGTTGAAACCAGATTTAATAAAGTTGAATAGTATAATATTTACCTTCCCACTCTATCTCTCAACCCGATTCATGCCCAACAACATTCCCCCTTGTATTTCCCACCCATTCGCTCTAGACTATGCCCCATTTTTAGCTTTCATGATTTACAATTATGCGTGT
>CAUSWE010000062.1:0-5296 GCA_963535215.1 uncultured Granulicatella sp.
CCTTCTTCATTCGTTAGATCAATGACTGTAGATTCAACACCGACACTTGTATCTCCACCATCTACGATACCCGCAATTCTTCCATCCATATCTTCCACCACATGTTGAACTCTTGTTGGACTTGGTTTTGTTGATTGATTTGCACTTGGACCCACTAATGGAATTCCAACTTGTTCAATTAACGATAATGTCAACTCATGATTCGGCATTCTAAATGATACAGTCGGTAGTCCTGCTGATAATGCCGGTGCATAAATACCAGGTTTCGCTTTTAAAATCATCGTTAATGGTCCTGGCCAAAAATGTTTCGCTAATAATTTTGCATTTTCTGGAAATTCTTCAACAGTATCCATCACTTGATCTACAGAATGAACATGAACAATTAATGGATTATCACTCGGTCTTCCCTTTGCTTCAAACACTTTTAAGACGGATTCTTGACTCGTTGCAATCGCTCCTAATCCATATACCGTTTCTGTTGGGAAAGCTACGACTTCTCCTGCTTTCAATAAAGAAGCTGCTTTTTCTAATGTTTCTTGATGAAAAATTTGTGTTTTCATGTTACTTCCTCCTTCCTACAATAATCATTCGGTCATTTCCTGATAAATCTTTATGAATGCTCACTTCTCGATTTGGACAATACTGTTCAAATAATTGTTGAACAGCCTTACCTTGCTGGAAGCCAATTTCAAAAAAGGCTTGTCCCTCTTCCAATAAATAAATTTCTAAATTTTCTGCAATA
Source organism: uncultured Granulicatella sp. (assembly GCA_963535215.1). Classification (GTDB taxonomy): domain Bacteria; phylum Bacillota; class Bacilli; order Lactobacillales; family Aerococcaceae; genus Granulicatella. The sequence goes on from CAUSWE010000062.1 coordinate 743, forward strand.
TTTCGGTAAATTGCTAATCCCTCATCTTCTGCAAAAAGAGCTACTTCTGGTTCAAATCGTAAAACCGATTCATCCATCACGTTTTTCTCTGAAACATCAATATAAGGGGGATTACTAATAATACATACAAATTTTTGAGGAGAAACTTCATGAAATACATCGCTTAAATATAATGAAATATTTTCTAACTCGTATTTCTCTTGATTTTTCTTAGCAATTTGAAGTGCTCCTTCTGAAATATCCACACCTTGATAAGAAAAGTCTGGGCATTCTAAAGCTAATGTATGAATAATACAACCTGTCCCTACTCCAATTTCTAACACTTTTCCACTAGACTGTTCAGATAAAAAATCAATGATTTTTTCAACTAATTCTTCCGTCTCAGGTCTTGGAATTAAAGTATCGGGACTCACAATAAATTCTCGTCCATAAAACTCTTCTTGCTTTGTAATATATTGCAATGGTTCAAAATTTGATAAACGAATCAGTAATGGTTCCATTTGTCCCCATAATCCAACTACTGCAGGCTGATTCAAATGAATGAGCAAATCTGTCATCGTCCACTGATTCAAATATAAGCTTAATTGACGAGCATACCACTCACAATCTTCTTTCGAAAATGAAGGTTGTCTCTCTTGTAAAAAACAAGAAGCCCTAACTAGGACTTCCTGATTCGTTGGATTAGTTATTTCCATTATTTAATTGCTCCAATTTTTCAGTGTGATCGTATAAAATTAATGCATCGACAATTTCATCAATTTTCCCTGCAAGAACTTGGTCTAATTTTTGTAACGTTAATCCAATACGATGATCAGTCACACGGTTTTGAGGGAAATTGTATGTACGAATACGTTCTGAACGATCCCCTGTACCAACGGCAGATTTTCTATTTGCATCATATTCTGATTGAGCTTCTTGAGAGATTTTATCGTATACACGCGCACGTAATACTTTCATCGCTTTCTCTCTGTTTTTTAATTGAGAACGTTCATCTTGCATCGCTACGACAATACCTGTTGGTAAGTGAGTTAAACGAACGGCAGAAGCTGTTTTATTAACGTGTTGTCCACCCGCACCAGAAGCATGATAAATATCCACACGAATATCTTTATCTTCTAATTCAATCTCTACTTCTTCTGCTTCAGGCATGACTACAACAGTTGCAGTTGATGTATGAACACGCCCTTGTGATTCAGTTGAAGGAACACGTTGCACACGGTGAGCTCCTGATTCATATTTTAATTTTGAGAATACATTATCCCCTGTAATCATTAAAATAACTTCTTTATATCCACCGATACCTGTAATGTTAGCGTCCATCACTTCTACACGCCAACCTTGTGACTCAGCATATTTTTGGTACATTGATAATAAATCTCCCGCAAATAATGCTGCTTCATCTCCACCAGCAGCTCCACGAATTTCCATAATAATGTTTTTACCATCATTTGGATCTTCTGGTAATAATAAGAATTTAATTTTTTCTTCTAATTCTACTTTTTCTTTTTTTAGAGAAGCTAATTCTTCTTTAGCCATTTCAGCCATTTCGCTATCTAAGCCTTCTCCTAACATTTCTTCTGTATCGCCAATTTCTTCCACTACTTGCTGGTAACGTTTAAAAGTTTCAACTTTCGGACGCAAATTAGACTCTTCTTTTGTTAATTCCATGAAACGTTTTGTATCAGCAATAACATCTGGGTCACTTAATAACTCAGACAATTCATCATAACGAATAATAAAACTATCTAATTGATCAAACATAATTTCCTCCTTAATTTCTTTCTTTACCTGGATGCGAATAATGATAACGACAAACGGGATAATACGATTCATTCCCACCAATTTGTATTTGTTCGCCCGTATAAACAGGTTTTCCATCTACGACACGCATATTCATACTTGCCTTTTTATGACAGTACCAGCAAATCGTTTTAATTTCCTCAATTTTATCAGCATATAATAATAAATATTTAGATCCGGTAAATAATTCATTTTGAAAATCATTTTTCAATCCAAAAGCCATTACTGGAATATCCAAAATATCTACAATATGCGCTAAATCTAAAATATGTTCTCTACTTAAAAATTGAGATTCATCAATTAAAATACAAGCAGGTTTTACCTCTTGTTCTTTTACAATGGCAATAATATCTGTTTCATCATAAATTGGAATGGCTTGTCTTCGAATTCCAATACGACTGGAAACATATCCTACTTCATCACGATCATCGATTGCACTTGTAAATAATAATACTGATTTATTTTGTTCTTCATAATTATGAGCAACTTTTAAAATTTCAATCGACTTTCCACTATTCATTGCACCGTATTTAAAAAATAATTGTGCCACAATTTTAACCTCCTGACACTTTTCATATACCCTTAACATCTTACGATAATATCGAAAGTTGTGCAACGAAAAACTATAAAAAATCTCTATGAACTTTTTCATATAATTCCAAACAAATTCTTATTCATTTCTTAATTAGAAAACAGGCGAATTGTATTCCTTTTCAGTCATTTTATGCTACAATAAAAAAGAATATTTTTTGAAAGGATGCACATTTCGTGAATATACGTACCAATTTTGCTATTCAAGCGGGAAAATTCACTCGCTGGGCACTTCAAACTTTTACTAAAGGTGGAAGTAGCTTCCCAGGAAAAGTAGCACACGCTATTGATCCACATATTTTAAAACATTTATCTGACCATTATGAAGTCATTATTGTTAGTGGAACAAATGGAAAGACTTTAACGACTTCTTTAATCGTTCAATTATTAAAACAAAAATACCCAAATATTTTAACAAATCCAACAGGAGCAAATTTAACACAAGGAATCGTTTCTACATTTTTAAATCATACCCCTGTTAAAGGTGAAAAAAATATTGCTGTATTAGAAGTAGACGAAGCAACAATTAAACATATTACACCATTTATTCAACCTAAATTATTTGTTTTTACAAATATTTTCCGAGATCAAATGGATCGCTTCGGTGAAATTTATACAACCTATCAACATATGTTAGATGGAGCAAGCTTCGCTCCTGAAGCTACTATTTTATCAAATGGAGATGCGCCAATTTTCAATAGCGATGCTCTTCCAAATCCAAAACTTTACTTTGGATTTAATCATACAGAAGATGGCCATTATCAAGCTCACTACAATACGGATGGTATTTTATGTCCACATTGCCATTCAATTTTACAATATAATTTTATTACGTATAGTAATTTAGGGAAATACTACTGTCCGAACGGAGATTTCAAACGTCCTGATTTAGACTATGCGGTAACAGAATTAACAGAATTATCTCTGACAAAATCTTCTTTCAAAATTGATGGATTCGATTTTTCACTTCCAATCGGAGGACTTTATAATATTTATAATGCACTAAGTGCCTACGCTGCAGCTAGATTTTTCGGATTAACTCCAGAAGAAATCCAAGCAGGATTTGGACAAGCGCAAAGAGTCTTCGGTCGTCAAGAAATCTTTACATTGGAAGACAAAGAAGTCATGATTAATTTAATTAAAAATCCAGTAGGGTTTAACCAAATCGTCCAACTACTCGGCTACGAAAAAGAAGAATTTTCACTTGCTGTCTTATTAAACGATAATTATGCAGATGGACAAGATATTAGTTGGATTTGGGATGGTGAGTTTGAAGAACTTGCAAAACTTACTCCAAAACAAACATACATTGGAGGTATTCGAGTAGACGACTTAGAAACTCGAATGGAAGTTGCAGGATTTACAACTCTTACAAAAACAGAAAACAATGATGACTTAATTGAAAAATTAAAATCAGTACCAACGAAAAAAATTAATATTTTAGCAACCTATACGGCATTATTACAACTCCGTAAAGACTTAGCTAAACATGGTTACTTGAAAGAGGGAATGACTTCATGAAAATCAGAATTTGTCATTTATACGGAAACTTAATGAATACTTATGGAGATAATGGAAATCTACTAATGCTCCAACACCGAGCAAAACAATTAGGCTATGAAGTCGAAACGACATTGATTAGTTTAGGGGATCCATTCAATCCTGAAGACTTTGACATCGTCATGTTCGGCGGTGGTCAAGACTATGAACAAACCATTGTTGCCAAAGATTTACAATCTAAAAAAGACGCCTTAATTCACTTCATTGAAGACGATGGAGTTGTATTAGGAATTTGCGGTGGCTTCCAATTATTAGGACGTTACTACATCAATGCAGCCGGTGAAAAACTCGATGGAATTGGCGCTATTGACTGCTATACAAATGGTCAATTTGATCATCGTTTAATTGGAGATGTTTCCATTCACGATGAAGAAACAGGTGAAACTTATGTTGGTTATGAAAACCATATTGGTAGAACATATTTATGTAAAAATGTGAAACCATTAGGTACTGTCACTAGCGGAAATGGAAATAATGATGAGGACAAAACAGAAGGGGTACATTACAGAAATGTCTTCTGCTCTTACTTCCATGGACCACTGCTCGTTCGAAATCAACATCTCGCTGATCGTATGATTGAATTAGCAGCACAACGACAATTAA
>CAUSWE010000063.1:0-5000 GCA_963535215.1 uncultured Granulicatella sp.
TGCTACGGCTAGAAATGTTTTTTCTGTTTTATTGTAGTTATTTTACGCTTATTATTTATTTGTACAAGCAACGAAACTTTCTCTTAATGTATCTTCTGGTAAGTTTTTACCAATAAACACTAAAGTCGACTTACGCTCTGTATCGTTCCAATCACGTCCACGAGAAATATCAAAACTCATTTGAACCCCTTGGAAAATGATTTGATAATCCAACCCTTCTACGCTTAAAATACCTTTATAACGATATAATTCAGGTCCATAAATATAAACTAATTCATTCAACCATTCATTAATATGCGCTAAAACAAGAGGTTTCTCTGTTTCAATGACGAATGAATTAATCCCACTGTGGTGGTGATGTTTGTGATGATGATGTCCATGATCGTGCTCCCCATGTGCATGAGTATGTCCGCATTCTTCGCAGTATTCATCGTGCTCGCCATGCGCATGAGAGTGACCGCATTCTTCGCAGTGTTCTTCATCGTGATGATGGTGGTGATCATGTTCGCCGTGAGCATGAGTGTGTCCACAAGCTTCACAATATTCTTCTTCAGAATTTTCTTGCATTTCTAAAATTTTCTTTTCAGAAGCATAGAATAATTCAAGACCAAACATATCTTTCATTTCAACTGGACGAGCGTCTAAATCTTGAATTTCTGCAAAAGGATTGATAGAACGAACTTCGTTAATCACTTTTGTGTAAATTGTATCGTCTACTAAACTATGTTTAGACATAAAGATTTTGTCTGCAAAACCAACTTGTTTTGCTGGTTCAGTTTGATGAGTGGTTTGATATAAGAAATTTTTTGAATCGACAACTGTTAAAACAGCGTCTAAAATAAAATGTTCATTTAAAAATGGTACATTGATAAATGTTTGAGCGATTGGTGCAGGATCTGCTAAGCCAGTTGTTTCAAATAATACACGGTCCACTTTAATACCGTTTTGTTCTTTGACCATTAAAATAGATTTTAACATGTCTGCAATATCTGTACGAAGAGTACAACATAAGCAGCCATTATCCATTTGATAAATTTCTTCTTCTACATCTAATACGAATTGATGGTCAACACCAATTTCTCCAAATTCATTAATAACTACGGCAATATGTTCACCGTGTTTTTCTTTTAATACTTTGTTAATGAGCGTTGTTTTACCTGCTCCTAAAAATCCGCTGACAATGGTTACTGGAATTTTACTACTCATCTTGTTTTCCTCCATTCATGTAATTAAATCGGCATAATTACGATTCTATTCTATTGTATCATTGCAGGGAAAAATGTCAAAATAAAAAATCGGTTATTTTGATGGAGAAGGAAAGAAAATCAAACAGAAAAGTAATTTTATGGTATACTGACAATTGAGAATAAAAGAAGCAGGAGTGTGCATGATGCAAAAGAAAATCGACTGGAGTCGAGACTTTATACAAAAACATCAACAGTTATTTGCATGTCCCTATTGTCATGCAGCTATTGAAGCGTTAGATGGGTATAGTCTGGTTTGTACGAACCGTCATCGTTTTGATATTAATAAAAAAGGCACTCTCCATTTGATGAAACAAAAAGCGAATGAGGATTATGATGCAGAGCTATTTACGCATCGTTATGAATTAGCGCAAAGTGGTTTCTTCAATCCTTTATTAGACGAAGTTTTGTCACTGATTTCAAAACAGGAGAATCAACTAATTGTTGATATTGGCTGTGGAGAAGGAAGCCCGCTTGCTTATTTATCGTCATTTTTAGAAGATATTCCTTTAGTAGGAATGGATATTGCTAAGGAAGGAATTTTGGCTGCTAGTCATCATCATGCGCAAAAAGCTTTGTGGATTGTGGCAGATTTAGCACAGTTACCTTTTGAGGATGAAGCTTGTGGTACACTCATTAATATGTTAACTCCTTCGAATTATAAGGAGTTCAACCGTGTATTAGCACCAGGTGGAAAATTAATTAAAATTATTCCTGGAAGTAATTATTTAATTGAATTAAGACAACAATTATATAAAAGTAATGCAGAAAAACAGTACTATTCTAATGAGGATATTGTAGAACGATTTAAACAAGAATATCCGTCTATGAAGATAAAAGAAGTTTCTTATCAAGTGACACTTACAAAAGAAATGTATGGACACTTATTACAAATGACTCCTTTATATTGGGGAGCTAGTATTGAAGATCAAGACTATAGTAAAAATCATCCTTTAGAAACTATTACGGTACATTTATGGATATTAGTCGGAGAAAAGAATTAACGGAGGAAAGAAAATGGGATTAAAAGATTTATTTAAAAAACAAGAAACAGAAGAAACAGCTCAAGACAAACCAACATTCAAATTAGGGGTAGAAGATGTTTATAAAATTAGCGATGATTCTCTAGATTTAGTAGTAACAGGGAATCTGGAAGGAACATTAAAAGTAGGGGATTTTGTTTGGTTGACAAATCTTGGGGATGATAATGGAACTGTAAGAACTTCTGCGATTTATGCAATGGAAAATGCTCAGCGAGAAAAAGTGTTTGAAGTAACAAATGAACCAGTGGCTCTTTGGTTAGAAGATGCAATGCCATTAGGCATTAAAAAAGGAACTGTATTACACGAAGAAGGTGCCGACAAGGAAGAAATCTATAAAACATTTGTCAATACATTAGGAAATGTCTTTGTGGGACGTCAAGAAGGTGTGTTAACACAAAGAGATATTGATGCATTAAGCTTAGCAGATTTATCAGAAATTGCACGTGTATTTTTACTATACTGTCATATGAATGCTTCGCAAGAATCACCAGAAGAGCATACTGCAAATGTCGGCAAAATTGAACAATTAATGATTGCTGTGAGAGATAAATTACTACAAGCAGATGAATTAGTAACCGTGTATTCTAAAAAAACAGAAGAACCTTATTTATTCTCTCAAACACAACAAAGAGAAGAAGGTGGCTTCATTTGTAGTTCTCCAATGATCTTTATTGCTCCAGTAGCGTATGAAGAAAGATTAGCGTCTCGATTTGCAGATGCAGAAATTTTTGAATTACGCCGTATTCAAAAAGGGGAAGATGGAAAAGGAATTGAGAATTTCTTCTTAGAAACGTTCTACCAAAACGGAGCGACAGGTGTCCATCTTGTAACAGAACAAACTTCTCTTGCAGCAGAAGGAATTATTGCAGCACCTGATTATACAGGAGTAGCAGAAGAAGATATTCCGGTTACAAATCCAGATGTCATGAGATGGATCTTGTTGTTAGGACAATTAGGATTCCCGCAAACAGAAGAGCAAAAAATTATGCACGGCTTATACTATCGTTTCTTATGTTTAGAATTACCAAAAGCAAAATTCTTAACACCAATTAAATTAGAAAATGCCGATCCAAACGCTCAAGTTGATTTACAATCTGGAGAAAAATTAAATGTTGCGATTTTACCAGGGAAAGATGAAAAAGAAGCAATGGTCTTCTATACAGATTGGAAGAGATTGAGACAAATTTATGATGAAAGCTGGAGTGGTATGATTCAGACTTTATCTCAAGTAACAAAAGCTTTCGATGTAGTCATTAACCCATCTGAAAATCCAGCACTTGGATGTTATGTTAATGATGAAATGTTTGAAGAAATGAAAAAAGTAGATTAATGATTCAAAGAGGAGTGTTCGAGAAAGAACGCTCTTTTTTTAGTTTATTTTTAAATTTTCTATATGGAAGTAATTGACAAAACGGATGGATAGGTATATAGTTCTATATAGAAATAAAAACGAAAGGAGATGAATGTCATGGGGGCTAAAAAGAATGGTGGATATTTAATTCACCATATTCGTTTATTGAATGGAAGACTTTATCAAAAAATGTTGAGTAAAGAACCAGATGCTCTTTTTAGAAGTGAACAAGAGAAAATTTTATCCGTACTCTGGAATGATACAGAGGGATATATTACTTATACTGATTTGAGTATTCGAACAGGGCTTGCCAATAATACCTTAACAAGCATGATTAAAAAATTGGAAGAGCAAGGATTAGTTTGTTTGAAACATTGTCCTAAAGACAAACGAAAAAGATATGTAAACTTAACGGAATTAGGATGGGCTCAAAAAGAAATTGGAGAGAAAGTTCATCAGGAATTAGGAGAAATTTTTTATTCTGGATTTAGTAAAGAAGAAATTATCCAAGTAGAAGAATATTTAAATCGGATTCTTCAAAATTTAAAGAAGACTGAAGCACTGAAGTAATTTAGGTGTTAGGAGGGATTACAATGATTGAATACAAAAATGTAGCATTACGCTACGCAGAAAAAATCATCTTAAAAGACGTCAATTTACGCATTGAAGACGGTGAATTTATGGTGTTAGTGGGACCATCTGGTTCAGGGAAGACAACAATGATGAAAATGATTAACCAATTAATCGAACCAACAGATGGAAATATTTACTTGAATGACAAGCGTATTAAAGACCATGATCAAAGAGAATTACGATTAGAAACAGGATATGTTTTGCAACAAATTGCGCTTTTTCCAAATTTAACCGTAGCAGAAAATATTGCTTTAATTCCTGAGATGAAAGGTTGGAAAAAAGAACAAATTCAAGAGCAAACAAAGGTATTATTAGAGAAGGTTGGGCTTTCTTTTGAAGATTATGCGAATCGTTATCCAAAAGAATTATCCGGAGGAGAACAACAACGAGTAGGAATTGTTCGGGCAATTATTGCGACTCCAAAAATATTATTAATGGATGAACCTTTCTCAGCGTTAGATGCCATCAGCCGTAAACAATTACAAGATTTAACGAAACAGTTACATCAAGAATTTAAAATGACAACTTTATTTGTCACTCATGACACAGATGAAGCTATAAAGTTAGCCGATAGAATTGCTGTATTAAAAGATGGGGAAATTGTACAAGTAGACACTCCTTATGCAATTCAAACAAATCCGGCTAATGCATTTGTCAAAGAATTATTTAAAGGGGGAGAACATCATGAATGAATTCATTCGAACATTTCAAGAGAGAAATAGTGAATGG
>CAUSWE010000064.1:0-4903 GCA_963535215.1 uncultured Granulicatella sp.
GTTTGACGTAATCCTGATACTGAATAACTCATCGGAAGCCATGGATTGATCGTTTTGAAGAAATCATTCGTCAATGCAAGAGGATACGTTCCTGCACTTGACGCTAATTGTAATAATAATAAGATAAGTGAGAAGAATGCTCCCACTCGAGAATTCCATGTCGTTAGTGCAGTTACTATTGACATAAATGTTACACTCGCTAATAGAATCAATAATAGTGTCTTCATTTCATGTACCGCTGTTAATCCTATTAAGTGTACTCCACCATAAACAAGTACTCCTGCTAATACCGCAATAATCCCATTAACTTCTAAACGAGCTTTAAACCATGCCAAACGAGTTTCTGGATGTCTTCCAGATGGAAGTTTCGCAAAAATCATATTCGTTGATAATGCTGCTACAAATAATGCCACAGAAATCATGTATGGAGCCATCGCAATTCCGTTAACTGCTACTGCATCATCATCTGTTTTCGATAACGCTAATGGATTTGATAAAGTTTTTGCATTCGTCTCTTCTGTTGAGGCTAATGCTAATTGTTCATTTGCATCCATTAATCCAGTACTTAATGTAGTAACTCCTCCATATAAAGTTTCTAAACCAGATGAAAGAGTATTTCCGCCGTCAGCAAGTTTTTCTGCACCATCTGCAATTTTTTGTGATCCATCTGTTAATTTAGAAGAACCTAAAAGAAGTTGTTCAGATTTTTGATTTAGCTGGTTTGTTCCTGCTTGTAAGGTAGTCATTCCAGATACTAATTCTGAAGATTTTTGATTTAATAGGTTACTTCCAGAAGAAATTTTTTCAATCCCTGCGACTAGTTCAGGAGCTTTTTGTGCTAATTGTCCAACTCCAGAAGTTAACATAGAAGATTTTTGCGCTAATTGAGAAGAACCTGACGCTAACTGACTGACACTACCGTTTAAAGTACTGTTTTTAGAACTTAAAGTATTAGCTCCTTGGGCAACTTTATCCACTCCACTTGTATAAGCACCTACACCGCTTTGAATTGCTTGACTAGCTGGAACAAGTTGTTGACTGACTTTAGTTTGAAGTGTTCCAAGTCCTCCTGATAATTGTGTTAATGAAGAAGAAGCTAATGGCAACACTTTTCCTGCTGCAGATTGTAATTTTGCGACACTATCTGCTTGAGATTTTGCATGTTCCAAATTCCCTTTTAATTTTTGAATTGTCGATAAAATTTCTTTTGTAGATTGCACACTTGTATTTGCTTGATTTGATACAGCTGCTATTAATTCTGCTTGCTGTTCAGCACTTAAAGTGCTATACGCATTTGTTGATTGAATAGCTGTTAATGCAGCTTGTTGAGAAGCTTGACTATTTACCATTATACTTTGTGCTGAAGCTGCGATTGTAGATAAAGCATTGGTTACCTCACCCATTAAAGCTGTACTTTCATTTGCATTCGCTGATTGAATCGCTTGATTTAATTGATCTAACCCAGCTGCCAATTGAGAAATTTGACTACTTTTTTGTGCAGATGCCTCTAATTGACTCGATAATTGCTGAATTCCTTGGTTCAATTGTTGAACTCCATTTCGCAATTTGTCTGATTGGCCTGCTAATTGACTTGCACCTGAAGATAAACTATCCACTCCAGATGTATATGCTTGAACTCCACTAGATAATTGATTCAACCCAGAGTCTAGTTTTACCACTCCACCAGCATATGCTTGAACTCCATCATTTAATTGTTGGATTCCAGATGCTAATTCTGGAGTTTTAGAAGATAATTGATTTAAACCATTATCTAATTGAGAAACAGCTCCTGTATATGTTAGTAATCCATTATGGAATGTCGTTACACCTGCATCAATTTTTTTCACAGCATCTGTGTAAGTTGCTAGTCCATTGCTAAATTGCTCTGCTCCATTTGAAAAAGTGACACTTGATTGAGCCAAAGTTTGTAAATTAGTCGCTAATTGTTGGCTTCCATCTTTTAATTGATTAGACCCATCAGCAAGAGTTTGACTTCCTTGCGAAGCTTGTTCCATCCCTTCTTTTAAATTCCCCATTTTTTCAAATAGAGCTTTTGTATAAGTTTCTGTCACATTTTTTGCAACAGTTTGCTTTAATTGAACCATCGCTGAATCGCTCATTTTACTAGCAATAAAACTATGTCCACTTGAAGTTTGATAATCAATATTCATTTGTTCTGGATGATTTGTTAAAATCGATGCAGCTTTTTGGGATAAATCACTAGGTAAGGTCACAACCATATAATAAGTACCATTTTCTAGTCCTTCCACACCTTCTGCTTCTGTAACAAAATGAAAATCTAACGAATCATTATCCTTCAAATTCGAGACCATGTCTTCTCCAATGTTCATTGATTCTCCATTATAAATAGCTGGGTGATCTTTATTCACAACTGCTACTGGCAATTCAGATAATTTTCCATATGGATCCCACATAGAAGATAAAAATATAATATTATACAAAGCAGGAATAAGAGCAATCCCTACCATAACAATTATAAAAGTTGGTTTTTTCAAAATAGCTTTCCATTCTCTAAACATGTAACTCCTCTTTTCTGTACATACTGTCTAATTTTTGATAAAATAGATTATACATCATTAAAAACAGATATCAAGTAATAAAACGAATTTTTAGACACAGTGTATAAAATTGTGCATAAAGGAGATATTATGACAGAGAGTAATAAACGACAAAAAACAAAACAAGCCATTGAAAATGCCATGGTACAATTACTAGCAGAACAGCCATTTGACCAAATTAGCACGGTAAAATTAGCCGAGACAGCTGGAATCAGCCGTTCTAGTTTTTATACGCATTACAAAGATAAGTACGATATGATTGATCACTACCAAAGTAGACTATTTCATACGCTAGAATATATATTTGGGAAGTATGCCAACGATAAACAACAAGCTATTTTAGAAGTGTTTGAATATTTACAGTCTGAACCTCTATTAGCAGCCTTATTATCTGAAAATGGCACAAAAGAAATTCAAAATTATCTTCGAAATAAATTACTCATTCTTGTAAAGACAGATATCGAAAAAAGAATTTCTACCAATTCTTTAAATATAATAGAATTAGAATATTATAGCATCTATCTCTCCAATGCATTATTTGGGGTTTGTCAAAAATGGATTGCCCGAGGAAAAAAAGAAAGTCCTCAAGAAATTACAGACTTTTTATCCCCACTAACAAATTCAGTCAGTGAAGTTTTCTCTAAAAAATAAAAAACCGCATGAATCGTACGTTCACGATTCATGCGGTTTTAAAAGCAAGAAGAAATTTTTTTGTAGCGAAAGTTATCTATGAGCCTCGCATGCGAGGCTGCTGGCGACCTCACAAACAAAAAGATTTTTCTTTTACTTTTTTCTATCTTTTCAAAAGATTAATCTTCACTAAATACTCTCTAGCAACTTCTTCAGCAGGTCTTCCATTTGCCCCTACTTCAAAGTTCATTTGGCTCATTTCTTCTTCAGAAATTTTTCCAGCCAATTGATTCAAGATTCCTTCTAATTCAGGATGTTTTTTCAACAATTCTTGTTTCATTAAAGGAGCCCCTTGATAAGGTGGGAATAATTGTTTATCATCCTCTAATACTTTCAACTGGTAACGTGAAATTTCTGCATCTGTTGAATAAGCATCTGTAACTTCAATATCGCCAGATTGAATGGCTTGATAACGTAATGCAGGTTCCATTGTGGCTACATCTAATTGTAAGCCATACATACTTTGTAATCCTTTATTTCCATCTTCACGATCATTAAATTCTAGTGTAAATCCAGCTTTTAATGGACGGTTTACTTTTTTCAAATCAGAAATTTTTGTTAATTTTTCAGCTTCAGCTAATGATTTTGGTACGGCAACTGCATAAGTATTTTGATACGCCATTGGTTTTAAAAATACAAAACCATCTTGTTCTAAAATTCCTTTACGAGCTACTTCATAGACTTCTTCAGGTTCATGACTAACTTTTGGCTTATTTTTCAATAAACTTTCTGTAATCGTTCCTGAAAATTCTGGGTAAATATCAATATCTCCCTTTTTCAATGCTTCATATAAGAAATTCGTTTTTCCGAAGTTTGGTTTCACTTCGACTTTTAATTTTGTTTGATCTTCGATTAATAACTTATACATATTCATCAAAATTTCAGGTTCTGGTCCTAATTTTCCTGCAATCACTAGTTTATCTGATGTGTGCATTTTAGCAATTGTTGGAGCATAAGAAGTTCCTAAGCCGATAATTAAAACTAAAAAGGCGGCCAGAATCGTTTTTAATTTTGCAGTTTCCATCCATTTCAATAAGAAATTGAATAAAATTGCTAAAATCGCAGCAGAAATAGCTCCAATTAAGATTAAACTTGAATTATTTCGGTCAATCCCTAATAAAATAAAGCTTCCTAATCCCCCTGCACCAATTAAGGCGGCTAAAGTCGCTGTTCCAATAATGAATACAGCCGCTGTACGAATCCCAGACATAATCACGGGCATCGCTATAGCAATTTCAAATTTTTTAAGACGTTCGAATTTTGTCATTCCAAAAGCAATTCCTGCTTCGACTAGACTTTCATCAATTCCTTGTAGCCCTGTAATTGTATTCTGTAAAATCGGGAATAGCGCATATAACACTAAAGTCGTTAAAGCTGGTAATGTTCCAATCCCCATTAATGGAATAAATAATCCAATTAACGCTAAAGATGGTAATGTTTGAATAATTCCTGCAATTTGTAATAAAAATCCAGAAATCTTTTTCGACGGACTCACTAATACTGCAACAGGAATAGCAATTACTACTGCTAATAATAACGCTAATAAAGAAAGTTGAAGGTGTTGCCCTAGAGATAACATCCATTCACTATTTCTCTCTTGAAATGTTCGAATGAATTCATTCATGATGTTCTCC
>CAUSWE010000065.1:0-4825 GCA_963535215.1 uncultured Granulicatella sp.
ATTCTACTGTTTTACAACTTTAAAACGATCAATCAGAACAGCAATTAAGATTACAACTCCTTTTACTACTTGTTGCCAAAATGCTGAAACACCAATAATATTAAGTCCATTATTCAAAACTCCAATAATTAAAGCACCTATTAGAGTCCCAAGTATACGACCTTTACCTCCAGATAAAGAGGTTCCTCCAAGAACAACAGCTGCAATAGCATCCATTTCATAACTAGCACCTGCTGTTGGTTGAGCAGAACTTAAGCGTGATGTTATAATTAATCCAGAAATTGAAGCCATAATACCTGATATTGAATAAATGATAATTTTCACTTTATTTAATTTCACACCTGATATATATGCTGCTTTTTCATTCCCCCCTATAGCATATACAGATTTACCAAATGCTGTTTTATGAAGTAAAACATATAAAACAATAAATACAATAAACATAATAATTACAGGAAATGGAATTCCTACTATGTAACCTTGCCCCAAAAATTGAAATAAGAATGTATCACTTAATCCTTTTGTAATAGGATTCCCATTTGTATAAACAAGTGTTGCTCCCCTAAAAATAGTCATAGTCGCTAAAGTGACGATAAATGGAGCTAATTTCCCGTAGGAAATCAATAACCCATTCATCATACCTAGAATGCAACCCAAAATTAAAGAGATGAGAATTGCTAACGTAACAGGCATTCCAGATCCTAATAAACCAGCTGTTAGCGCACTGGATAAGGCTAAAATTGATCCTACTGATAAATCGATTCCACCTGTTAGAATAACAAAAGTCATTCCAAAAGCAATCAGTGCATTTGATGTTACTTGCAATAGTAAATTTAACAGATTATTTGCTGTTAAAAAATTTGAATTGATAATAGTGATGACAGCCATTAAAATTATCAATGCTATTACTGTTGTCAATTCTGACATGTACTTCATAGTATTTTTCACACTATTGTCCTCCTGTAGCTAGTTGCATAACTTTTTCTTGTGTAGCTTCTTGACGTGTTAATTCTCCACTAATTCTTCCTTCATGCATGACCATAATGCGATCACTGACTCCGATCACTTCTGGTAAATCTGAAGATACCATAATAATCGGTACACCTCGTTCAGCTAATTCATTCATTAATTGGTAAATTTCACGCTTAGCTCCAACATCTACCCCACGAGTTGGCTCATCTAAAATCAGTACTTTTGGTGCAATACCTATCCATTTTGCTAAAACTACTTTCTGTTGATTACCACCAGAAAGTGTCCCAACTTCCTTATCTGGATAACCTGATTTAATTTGTAACCTATCAATTAAGCGTTGTACAAATATATCACTTGTTTTATTATCAAAAATGCCATTTTTAACAAAATCACGAGTACTAGGTAAAGTCATATTATCTTTGATAGAAAAATCTAAAATCAATCCCTCATCTTTACGATCTTCTGTTAAGAAACCAATTCCATGCTTAATTGCTTCAAAAGGATTTTTAATTATCAGTTCTTCTTCATTTATTATAATTTGACCAGATTTTAAAGAATCAATTCCAAAAATTGCTCTCATTATTTCAGTACGACCAGCACCCATCAAACCAGAAAAACCAAGAATTTCCCCTTGACGTACATAGAAAGAAACATCCGTAAAAGAGTCACCAGAAAGATTCTTAGCTTGAAAAACAATATTCCCAATCTCAGCCTTTTTTTCTGGATAATAATCTTCTAATTCACGACCTACCATCTTTTGAACTAATTCATCCGCATTAGTTAACTTAGTTTTCTTGGTATCAATTACAAACCCATCTCTCATAACAGTTATAAGATCTGTGATCTTAAAGATTTCTTCCATACGATGTGAAATATACACAATACCTACACCATCAGATTTTAATCCTTCTATCACTTTGAAAAGTGTTTCAGTTTCACGATCAGTTAAAGCTGCTGTAGGTTCATCCATAATTAACAAGGAAACTTCTGATAATAAACATTTTGCTATTTCTATCATTTGTTGTTGTCCAACTGATAATTGACCAATGATTGCATCGAGAGGAATAGAGATATTAAGACGTTTAAATGCTTCTTTAGCTTTCCTTTCCATACTAACTTTATCTAGAAACCCAATCGAATTTTTAATTTCTCTTCCTAAAAAAAGATTATCAAGTACAGTCATATCTGGCCAAGTATTCATTTCTTGATGAATAAAACTCAGTCCAAACCGTTCTGCCTCTTGAGGATTAGAAAATGTTTTTTCTTTTCCATCAATAAAAATAGTTCCTGAAGTAGCTGGAAAAAGTCCAGTTAAAATATTCATTAAGGTTGATTTGCCTGCACCATTCTCCCCCATTAAAGCATGAACTTCTCCTGAATTAAGAACCAAATCAATACTTTCTAAAACACGATTATTCCCAAAAGATTTTGAAATGTTCTTCATTTCAATTTTCATAGGTAACCCCTTTCTAAATAATAACTCCTGATTGCAAGATTATATTCGAATATGGTGTATCTTCCCCAGTGCGAATAACTGCCTTTACTTTAGTATTCATAGCTTTCAATTCTTCGTGACTAATATATTCAACAATTATATTTGTTCCTAAAAGATCTAGAACTGCTTGCCACTGTTCTGTGTTTTGTTCTTTAATTTCTTCTGCTAAGAAAATTTTTTCAATAAGTACATGATCTGAATATTCTTTTAAAACTTCTAAAAAACTTGGACTACCTTTTCTTAATGCTAAATCAATTTTATCAACACCTTTTGGAACTGGCAATCCTAAATCTCCGATACAAACCAAATCCATATGACCTAAATCATCAGCTAGTTTTGCTATATTACTATTTAAAATCCCATATTTCTTCATATCCTGAATGCTCCTTTATTTCTTTCAAACTCGGCATGCCTCCTTGCGCTCCAAATCTTTGAACAGAAAGATGTGAAGCAATCGTTGCAAAGGACAATGCAACATTCATCTCTTTTCCTTTTGAGATAGCATAAGCAAAAGCACCATTAAACGTATCTCCTGCTCCTGTAGTATCAACCACTTCTGCTTTTATAGCAGGAATTTTCTTAACTGCTGTCCCATCATAATAAATAGAACCTTCAACTCCCAATGTCACAATCATTTTATTAGGATAAATTTTAATAATTTCTTCTAATTTCTTATCTGGAAAAAGCTCTGAACATTCGTGCTCATTAGGAGTAATAAAATCACAAAAAGGAATCATTTCTTTGTCTGTTTCTCTAGCTGGTGCAGGATTGTAAAGCACCTTAACTTGATTTTCTTGGCAAAATTTAGCTATAGATAAGTTGGCTTCATGTGGTATTTCATTCTGTAATACAACAATACTTGCATCACTAATCAATTCCCACTCATTTTTCCAATCATTTGTTCTAACTAAATTATTAGCTCCGGGATAATAAATAATCCTATTATCACCTCCATATAAAGTAATTTGTGCAGCTCCTGTAGACTGTGGTACCGTTCCCACATGTTCTGTAGAAATATTATTATTTTGCAGATTACTTAATAAATCTGCTGAAAAAATATCTTCTCCGACGTTTCCAAATATGTAAATATTATCTTCTACACTGGATAATCTACCAATAGCTACAGCTTGATTTGCACCTTTTCCACCTGGAACTATATTAAATGAATCGCCAAAAATCGTTTCACCTCCTTCTGGAATCCTTTTTGTTCTCATAACTAAGTCCATTGAAATGCTTCCAACAACAACAATTTTACTCATTTCTTTCTCCTTAATGTATTTCTTTCTATGTACCTAACAGGGAGTTTAATTTTAGCTTCATCTATAGAGAACTTATTTGCCATATTATAGATTAGCTTTGCAGCCTGTTCTCCCATTTTATATGATGATTGGTGGATAGTTGATAAAGAAGGATAAATAAATTGACTAAGTACAATATCATCATAACCAATGATTTGAATATCATCTGGAATTTTTTTCCCAATTGCTAAAATTTCATGAATATAAGCTATCGCATGAATATCAGAAGGTGCTATAATACTATCAATATTTGGATTTCTTTTTAGATTCTCTTTAGCTTCTTTTTGAATTTTTTCAAAGTCAAATGTTTCACTTTCTTCAATACAAATTTCTAAATTTTTATTCCTCAAATAGTTTAAACTTGCTTCAAATCGTTCCACAATATTCTCAGCTTTATCATCTAAAACTTTGATGATCATAACCTGCTCAGCGCCAGCATTCCAAATTGCTTTAGCAGCCAAACGTCCACCCAACTGATTATCAGAAAAAACACCATAGCCTGTATCTTTACTAATCCGGTCAACCACAACAACAGGTAATGTTAGATTTGGAAATTCCTTTGTAAAGTCAAGTGTTGTTATAATACCAGCTGCATTTGTTTTTAACAAAAGGTTTATATATTCTTCTAACGAATCATGATCTGAAATAGTACCAACCATAATCCTATAACCTTTATCTTTCAAATATGATTCGGCTCCTCGAACCAATCTTGGGAAGAACGGATTAGAAATATCTGGCAATAAGAGTCCTACCATTTGATTTTTTTTAGTTTTTAAAGATTGTGCTAATACATTTGGTGTGTAATTTAATTTCTTGATAGCATTTTTTATCTTTTCTCTCGCATCATCTCCGACATAGCCTTTTTTCGAAATATATCTTGAAACTGTTGACTTTGATACTCCAGCTTCTTCAGCAACCTGTTTTATTGTAGTCATCACTCCTCCTTTTTTATTGTGGAACCGTTCCCTTATTTATATAGTAAGCGTTTTCTTTTATTTTGTCAATACTTTTTTAGAAATATTTTAAATTTATTTCAGAGTACACATGTTTTTACTAATCT
>CAUSWE010000066.1:0-4726 GCA_963535215.1 uncultured Granulicatella sp.
TTTACATTTTAGTCAAAATAAGTTAAAATATTTCGTGGTAACAGATATGAAACAAATGCTTATTTAAGGAGGTTACCTCATGTTTGAAATGAAAGTTTTTGATTATGAAGATATTCAATTAGTACCGAATAAATGTATTGTAAATAGTCGTTCAGAATGCAATACAACTGTTCGATTAGGGAAACACACTTTTAAAATCCCTGTAGTACCTGCTAATATGCAAACAATTATTGATGAATCAGTTGCAGAATTTTTAGCAGAAAATGGATATTTTTATATTATGCATCGTTTTGATGAAGAAGGAAGAATTCCATTTATTAAAAAAATGCATGAAAAAAATCTTATTGCTTCAATCAGTGTGGGTGTAAAACCTCATGAATATGAATTTATTGAAGAATTAAAAGCGAAAAACTTAATTCCGGATTATATTACCATTGATATTGCCCATGGACATGCGAATTCAGTTATTGATATGATTGGACATATTAAAAAACATTTACCAGAAACATTTGTAATTGCTGGAAATGTAGGTACACCAGAAGCGGTTCGTGAATTAGAAAATGCGGGAGCTGATGCCACAAAAGTTGGTATTGGACCTGGTAAAGTATGTATTACAAAAATTAAAACAGGATTCGGTACAGGTGGTTGGCAACTAGCAGCCCTTCGTTGGTGTTCAAAAGCTGCCCGTAAACCAATTATTGCGGATGGCGGAATTCGTACTCACGGTGATATTGCAAAATCAATTCGCTTTGGTGCTACAATGGTAATGATTGGTTCATTATTTGCTGGTCATGAAGAATCACCAGGTAAAACAGTTGAAATTAATGGAGAACGTTTCAAAGAATATTTCGGTAGTGCATCAGAATTCCAAAAAGGCGAACGCAAAAATGTTGAAGGTAAAAAAATCATTGTTCCTTATAAAGGTTCATTAAAGGATACTTTAGTAGAAATGCAACAAGATTTACAATCATCTATTTCGTATGCGGGGGGGTCGGACTTAGAATCGATTCGTAAAGTGGATTACGTTATTGTTAAAAATTCAATTTTTAATGGTGATTCTATTTAATTAAAAAAAAGATTCAATGCCGGTTCGAGTAAAATTGAATCGGCAATTTTTATTTTTAGTAAGAATTTTTGCTAAATTCCGCCAAAAAGAGTAAAATAATAGAGTTGATAGAGGAGGATCATTCGTGAAAATTAAACATATTTTGGGATTAAGTTTCCTTATGGCTTCATTATTTTGTACAAGTGCTATTTTAGCGGAAGAAAATGATTCTACTACAAAAGAAGCTCCGCAAGAAACTACCGTAGAATCAGAAACAACTCAAGAACCTGAAAAAATTGAACAAACAACTGTGGCAATCCCATTTAGAGAAGATGTAATGGACGCTATAGCAGAACAAGGCTATGGTGTAGATGAATATTATAGACCAGAAAGTACCATAATGGTGGATGCTGATACAGGGGAGATTGTTTTTGGCAGTAATATTGACCAACCATGGGATCCAGCAAGTATTTCAAAAATGATGACGGCTTATATGGCGTTTGAAGCGATGAAAGAAGGAAAATTATCGCTAAATACAATTGTCACTGCAACGGAAGAAGATCGTGCAATTTCAACGATTGGAGATATTAGTAATAATATTATTGTTGCTGGAGTAGATTATCCAATTGAAGAATTATTATATATGATGTTTTATCCGTCTTCGAATGTTGCCACATTAATGGTAGCAAGAGCAACTGGGTTATCAGATACTGAGTTTTTAGATAAAATGAATGCTAAATTTAAAGAATGGGGTATGGAAAATACAAAATTCAATAATGCTAGTGGCGCAGTCGCTTCCGCATTTAGAGGATATTATACACCTGAAGGATACAACAACAATCGTTATAATCAAACAACTGCTAGAGATTTAGCAATTTTAGCCTATCATTTCTTAAAAGATTTTCCTGAAATTACAAATTTCACTAAAAATCCTTTAATTACGGTTATGGTAGGAACACCTTATGAAGAATCATTTTACACTTATAACAGTTCTATCCCAGGAATGATTCAAGGATTTCCAGGAGTAGATGGATTTAAAACAGGTTCAAGTCCTAGTGCGGCGTTTAACCATTTATTAACTGCTAAGCAAGAAGATACTCGTTTTATTCAAGTTATTTTAGGAGTAGGATCTTGGGATGAAAAGGATAATAGTTCTTTCTTCAAGAGTCAAATTGGGAATGGATTACTGAGAAAAGCTTTTTCTGAATATGAGACTCAAACAGTTCTTAAAGCAGGAGAACATATGATTGATGGAGTGAAAGTTCAACTAGAGAAAGATATTAAGACATTAGTTCGAATTGGTGAAACTCCAAAATATCATTTAAAGGAGGATAAAATTGTCATTGAAACAGACCTTCCTCGTATTACTTCAAAAATTGAACCATTAACTTATCCTGTAACAATTATTCCACAAGAAGTTGAAGAACCAGAAGAAATTACAACTACTGAAGTTAAACCTGAAATGAATGTTCAATTGGAAGAATTTTTATTAAGTTTAACGGATAAACCTATTTTATTAGGAACAATTATTATTGGAGTAGCTTGTGTAATTAGTGCGATTATTGTTTCAATAGTGTTTATTATTAGAAAGTAATGATTAACGATTTCCGTTTGGAAATCGTTTTTTGTATGTGAAATAATTTTTAGCCATGAAAGACGTATTTTAGTTATGTAACCAAAACAAGCCTTTTCTAGTACAGGAAAATTCGAGACCTAGGCTCGAATTTTAGGCAAGAGACTCGCATTAGCGAGGCTACTGCCGTCCTTTTGCTACTATACCAGAAAAGGCATTAAAAAATTTTATTTTTGTAACGAATCGATAAACCTTCCAAATGCTTCTTGTCCTTCAGTTGTTTGTTTAAAGACACCGGCATCTTCTAAACCACGTTCAAAAATTTCACCAACTTTTTGACGAATCAAAGCTTCAACATTGTCTGGAGTAATGTTTTCATTGTCTTTAATTTCGTTAGCCCATGCTTTATGCATTTCAGGCATTTGATGAGCTTTTCCAAGTAAGTAGTTTTCAACTTCTTTTAGTTCATTTTTTAAACGAGGAGGAAGTATCGCTAGTCCCATAACTTCAATTAATCCAATATTTTCTTTCTTAATTGGATGTATATCAACATGAGGATGGAATATACCATCTGGAAATTCTTCCGTTGTACGATTATTTCTAAGCACTAAATCTAATTCATAGATACCATCACGAACACGGGCAATTGGTGTAATCGTATTATGAGGAGTTTCTTCTGTAAATGCTAAAATATCAACACTTTCATCTGAATAATTTTTCCACTTATCTAAAATATGAGTAGCTAGTTTAACAATTTGTTTTGTATCTTTACTTGCTAGTCGAATAACGGATAAAGGCCAATGTAAACGAGAAACAGTTCCATCAAATCCTTTAAATGTGTAATTTTCCAAAATTGGTGCAACATCCATCGGAAAGACATATCGACCTGATTGATAATGATCATGGACTAAGATAGAACCACCAACAATTGGTAAATCAGCGTTTGATCCAACAAAATAGTGAGGGAACTGACGTAAAATATCCATTAAATTCTCA
Source organism: uncultured Granulicatella sp. (assembly GCA_963535215.1). Lineage (GTDB taxonomy): Bacteria > Bacillota > Bacilli > Lactobacillales > Aerococcaceae > Granulicatella. The sequence continues at coordinate 3,615 of CAUSWE010000066.1, forward strand.
AATGAACGTTCTGTAATTTGCATTGGACGTGGGACTTGAGTTAAGAAAATAGAATGCTCGTTAAAATAAGAATATGGAGAATATTGGAATCCCCAGTCTTCATGATTAATTTCTAAACGAATAATTCTATGATTGCTTCTAGCAGGATGATTGAAACGTCCGTAGTACCCTTCATTTGTCATCGTCAATTGAGAAGCAGGGTAACTAGATTGTTTGACTAATTTTGCTTGAGCAATTGCTTTTGGATCTTTTTCAGGTTTTGATAAATTAATGGTAATTTCTAAAGTGCCATATTTTCCAGAATATGGAAATTGAATATTTTTAGCAATTGCTCTTGTTTGAATATAATGATTTTTTTGGCTTAATGCATAGAAATAGTCAGTTGCTTTTTCTGGATTTTCTTTGTAATTAATCCAGAAGTTTGCATTTACTACGGATGGAAGTGGTGTTAATAAATTCATTACAGCAGCTTCAAATGCTTCTTTTTCAGGTAAAATGTCTTCAATGACTCCTAATTCAATCGCTAATTGAATGATCTCATCTACTGAATCTTCTAACAATGGTAATTCATTTTCTAAAGTTTCAACTGGTTTATAATCATCTAATTGTAATAGATGAAGTAATTGATTCGTTGTATAAATCTCGTCTATTGGATCTAATAATTTTTCTAGTTTAGCTTTTTCAATAAAATTTGTAATACTTTGATACATATTCCTTTTTCTCCTAACCCATTTCGCTATTTTATATAAAAAATGCAATCGTTAACATTTCTTTTCCCATAAAAATGTAACGGCTTTTATATAAGCCTATTATAAAATGAAAGTATAAAAAAACAAACCATTTTTAGTAAAAAATCTAAAAATAGTTTGAGAAAATTAAAAAACTCAATATTTATTTGAAAAGAGCCCAAATATAATCAATAATTGCGGTTAATCCGTAAGTATAGGCTGCCAAAGTAATAGGTTTGCAAATTAAAATAATGATGATGAATTTTTTATAACTCATCTTTGTTAAGCCAGCAAGCATACAAAGGAAATCATCTGGTGACACAGGAAATGCCATCATGAAAGTAAAGAAGTAATCAAATTTATTTCCACGATTTAGCCATCCGA
>CAUSWE010000067.1:0-4491 GCA_963535215.1 uncultured Granulicatella sp.
AATCGATAACATCAATCATGAGTAAACCTCCAAATTTCTTTACTTGAATACATTCCAGTATACCATGTTTTGCGCTTTCATGAAATACAAATATTAAGTATTTTTTAAAAAAATTCTAAGAAACACAAACATTTGTGACACGAACCAGTGTCAATACAACTTGTGGGACAATTGGCTTGTACACAAAACAGTTTAACGCCTGGATTTGTCAAGGGCTTTAGAGCGAAGCGTCCCTTGACAAAGGAAGAAGGCGTTGAACTATAATACATTAAGCCGATTGTAACAAGTGCTGCTGTACTATTTGATTTGGTGATTTAAAATTTAATACACATCTAGCTACATTATTTCCTCTACTAATATATCTTTTATGAGCTTTTACTAAACTATCTAAACTCTTAAAGACTCTATTATAAAATTTTCTTCCATCTTCTCTATGACTACGTTCTACTTTTCCATTTTGCCATGGAGAGTAGGGTCTAGTTTTTATATGTTTAATGCCTTTTTCTTCTAATTTTTGTTCGAAAATCGTTTTTTTACTGGTTACTTCTGGATCATTGGTGAATTCACGTCCGTTATCTGTTTGAATAGTTTTAATACTAAATCCAAATTCTTCTTCTACATTCTCTAAAAACTCTGCTGTATGTGTAACGCTTTTCTCATCTACAATTTTACATACTCGTTTTCTACTAAATTCATCAATAGCGGTTATTTGATAATATTTAATCCCCTTACTGTCCCATCCTATACAGTACTGTGGAACATATTTAATGTCGATTTGTACTTTTTCTCCTGGATATGTAGTTGGTATCGGAGCCCATTTACTCTTAGGATAAGTTCTTTTTTCTTTTCTTTCAGTTAAATGAAGTTTTTTTATCATTTTTTTCATCGCTCCATATGAACGTTTGTATCCTCTTCTTTGACATTGCACATAAATCTCTGCTAATCCGTCTCTGCTATAACGTTTGTATATTTTACGTATAAGTTCTAGTTCATGAGTTTTATGTTCATTAGGATGATGTAACGGTCTACGACTTTTTGGAAGTAATGATTGTGCAGTACCATCATATCGACTTCTCCATCGAGCAATTTGTTGTCTAGTTGTATGGTATCTTCTTGCTGCCTTAGCATTATTATCATTTTTTATCGCATATTCTACTGCACGCTGTCTTAATTTGATTTCTTCTGTTATAATAGATTTCATAAGAGAACCTCTTTCCTGATTTTTGAGCAACTTCAGTATAACATTGGTTCTCTTTTTTTTATGCTTTTTTTGTCACAAATGTATGATACCCTAACAAATATTAAGTATTTTTTAAAAAAATATTTTTTATACGAATTTTTTCGCATAATACCCGAAGAAAATACGCAATAAAAAACGTCTCTAGCTGTTCACTAAAGACGTTTCTTTTTACTATCGATTTATAATTTTGAAGTATTCTCTTGAAGTAATTTTGTAAACTAAGAAGTAAGCAATCATAAATACTCCAGCTACTGCTAACATCGTCAACCCAATAATACTTCCTTTAATGCCAAAGATAAATACAATTTTGCTAACGATTTTATAAGATAATGCAGTATGCAAGAACGCTGTTAATAGCGGTAAGAAGAATACAATTAGTACTTGACGATTAATAGATTGATGAATCATTGGTTGATCAATTCCGATTTTCTTCAAAATGACATAACGTTCACGATCTTCATAACCTTCAGAAACTTGTTTGTAGTAAATGACTAAAACTGCTCCTACTGAAAAGGCAATGGCTAATAAAATTCCTAAGAATAATAGGGAACCATAAAATTGGAATAATAATTGAGCAATTTCTATTTTCCCATCAATTCCCCCAGCAATATCAGATTGTTGATATGCTTCTAATTCTTTTTTCTTCTCGTCATCTGTTTGACTAGATGTGTTCCATAATGCAATATAATGTCTTGTATAAGCTCGATACCCTTCATCGTTTTCTTTACTGTAATATGGAACAACTTTCGCCATATCTGCTTCATTTAGAAGTCCAATATAAGAATGATTGGTTATATTCGGATTTACAATTAACCCTGCAGCAAATTTATTCACTTCGATAACTTGTCCAACTGAAAAAGTATTTTCTCCAACTGCTATTTGAGTGAAACTAGGTTTTGTTTTCTCAGTATATTGTTCTCCAATCACCAATTCTCCAGGTTTAACCGTAATATTTTCTCCAGTATTACGATTATAATCTTCCACGGATACAAGAACGACCATTGATTCTGGAAGAGCACCTAGTTTTTTGACATTTGTATCTAATACATTTCCTTCTTGATTTCCCCCTGTTAAAATATACGAATACTCATAGAAATCTGTTACTTTTGAAGCAGTTCCTGCTGCTAATTGTTTCGCCTCTTTTGAATATTCTGCTGTTTCTTCAGGATTACGGAACATATTTGTAAAACTAAAGTCAGTCGGACTTGTTCGATTAATGACTTCCTGTGCTCCAAACTGCAACGAACCAGTTGTTCCAAGAGTCACTAATACCATTGTTGATAAAATACAAATACTTGCCAAGCCCATCGCATTTTTTCTCATTCTAAAAATCAAATTTGAAACTGATATAAAGTTAATTGGACGATAATAAAATGTTTTACGATTTTTCAAGAAGCGTAATAGTGCAATACTTCCAGCATCAAATAAAATATACGTTGCGATAACTACTAATAATACTGCAACAAAGAACCAACCTAACGCTTTAATCGGACTTTCGATTGATTGAGAAATATAATAAGCATATCCTAAAATCGCTACTCCAATCAGCGCACGAATACTTAAGAAACGCCCTGTTTTTTCTCCCGATTTCTTCTCACGCAATAATTCTAATGGACGACTCACTCTAATTTTAATCGCATTTAAAATCATTAAAAATGTAAAAATTCCACTAAATAAAATTCCAATCATAATGACTGATGCAAATTGGAATTCATATGAAATCGGAACAGTAAATCGCATTGCTTTCAATAATAATGCAAATGCTAATCGATTGAACAATACACCTAATACCAGACCTACAATAAGGTTGATCACTGCGAACAACACCATTTCAACAACTTGCAACAATTGAATTTGTGAACGACCCAATCCTAAAATGCTATATAATCCAAATTCTTTCGAACGATTTTTCATCACAAAGCCATTAGCATAAATCATTGTTAAGGTAGAAACAAGTAACATGATTACAACACCAAAACCTAATGCCATAACTACCGTATTTCCACCATTACTTTGTAAAATCGTTTTATTTGTAGAAAGTGCCAATAAAATATACGTAATAACCATCATTGTTATAGAAGCAATCGAAAATGGAATATACAATGTTCGATTTTTCTTTAAATTGGATACTGCTAATGAACTAATTAATTTAAACATGAGTCTCACCTCGATTAGCCATTACTGTTAACGTATCAGAAATTGCTTCAAACATTTCTTCATCTGTACGTTCCCCTTTAAATAATTGATGATACAGAATTCCATCTTTAATAAATAACACTCGTTTAGCTCGACTAGCAGCTAATGTACTATGTGTTACCATTAAAATAGTTTGTCCATTTTCATTTAAAGTATCAAACACATCTAAAATATTGCTAGAAGATTTTGAATCTAATGCCCCTGTCGGTTCATCTGCTAGTAAGATACTAGGATCCGCCATCATTGCACGTCCAATGGCTACTCTTTGTTGTTGCCCTCCGGATAATTCATAAGGATATTTTTCTAATAATTTTTCAATCCCTAATATAGTAGCAACAGGTTTTACTTTTTTCTCCATTTCTTGAACAGTTTTCTTCGCTAGTACTAATGGAAGTAACATATTATCCTTAACAGATAATGTTTCTAATAAATTGAAATCTTGGAAGACAAATCCTAAATGATCGCGACGAAATGCTGCTAATGTTTTATCTGGAATATTTTGAATATCTAATTGATTTAATAATACTTGTCCTTTTGTTGGACGATCTAATGTGGCTAAAATATTTAGTAGCGTTGTTTTACCAGAACCTGATTCACCCATAATGGCAACATATTCCCCTTTTTCAACACTAAAAGTAATATCTTTTAATGCTTCTACTTGCATCGCTCCAAATCTTGTATGGTAAATTTTTTGTACTTGTTTTACATCTAATAATGTCATTTCAATTCCTACTTTCTCTTTGATTTGTATTTATTCTATCAAATAAAATCGATGTATTCCTATATTTTAGCTATCATTTTCTGTTTGTTTCTTACATTTTTGTAAGAAAGAAATTTATTAAATTTAAATGTTTTTACTTTTAAAAAAGCAATAAAAATCGTATAATATATTTGTAAAAGTAGTGGTTATCCATTACTTAAACAATATAATAAAATGATTAATTTGAATAATCATTTTACTTATTTTTCCTTTTTTATTGATGTGATTTCCGAAAAGAATCTCGTTCTTTTCGTTAATCTTCGCTTTGATTGGCAGAGGTATTCTAAAAATAAAC
>CAUSWE010000068.1:0-4427 GCA_963535215.1 uncultured Granulicatella sp.
TTACGTTCTTTGTCAATGTCACATCCGAACCATGTAATTCCGCTAATAATTAAGTCACGGATTTTAATTGAGTTTTCACCGATACCGGCTGTAAATACAATCGCATCTACACCATTCATTACCGCAACGTATTGACCAATGTATTTTTGAACACGATCCACAAAGATTTCCATTGCTACTTTAGCATCTTCGTTAGTTGCTGAAGCATTGTCAATATCACGCATATCGCTTGATAAACCTGATAATCCTAATAAACCAGATTTTTTGTTTAAAATGTCAACCATTTCGTTAATATCTGTAATGTTTAATTTGTTCATTAAGAATGCTACTAATGAAGCATCGATGTCTCCAGAACGAGTTCCCATTGTAACCCCTGCTAATGGAGTGAATCCCATAGATGTATCTACTGATTTACCACCATCAACGGCTGTAATAGAAGCACCATTTCCTAAGTGACATGTAATAATTTTTAATTCTTCAATTGGTTTACCTAATAATTCAGCTGCACGGTGTGAAACATAACGGTGGCTAGTTCCGTGTGCTCCGTATTTACGTGCTTTGAATTGTTTGTAGTATTCTAATGGAATACTGTATAAGTATGCTTTTTTAGGCATTGTTGTATGGAATGAAGTATCGAATACAGCAACACTTGTAATATCTGGTAAGATATGTTTGAATGCACGCATTCCGATAGCTTCTGCTTTATTGTGTAATGGAGCAAATTCTGCTAAATCTTCTACTTGTTGGATAACTGTATCGTCTACTAAAGCTGAATCTTTGAAGATTTCTCCCCCAGCAACTACACGGTGTCCAACACCAGTAATTTCATCAAATGAAGCAATAATGTTTAATGCTACTAATTGCTCTAATAATTTTTCTACGGCTACTTCATGGTTAGGAATATCTTCTACCACTTCATATTTTTGATCATCTCCGTAGCTGATTGAGAAGATTGAATTTTCTAATCCAATACGTTCTACTAATCCTTTTGCCACAACTTCTTCTTGAGGCATGTTAAATAATTGGAATTTCAAACTTGAACTTCCGGCATTAATCGCGATTGATTTTGACATAATCTGTCTCCTTTGTGTGATAATGTTCTTCTTTTGTGAAAAACACTGTACAATCTCCCTTTAAAAGTTTCATGTTTCAGTATTCCTCGCATCACATTTATTTTAGCATAACTAAGTACAGATTGAAATAATAAATCCTTGGTTCTACTTTCTTTTTCTAGAAGTTATTTTTTTAGAATAATATCAAATAAAAAAACACCCCAAAGCTAGATTGAGAAAATCTAGTTTTGGGGATGCAGTACACTTTTAGTGTGTATTTTTTATTAAGCTTTAAAATATTCTCTTTTAATTCTAGTGAGTAGATTATTCGCAACAGAAGTTACTCCGACATGCATCAACTCTGGATCAGAATAATCTAGATTACGAGCATAAACTTCTGCAACACTGTAAGCAATCTGCTCATCTAATTTATAATTAGAAGCTTTTAATAATGCATTTTTTAATTCTGAACTATATAATTTAACATTATTTTCCAACGATACTACTGTCATATTAGTAACTCCTCTCCTGTTTTTGCTTGATAAACTTTTACTATTTTCATTGTATCACAAAATGATTGATTATGGATAGATAATTGTTTAAATGAATATGGTTTTCTAAATTCTTCTAGCAACTCTTCTTTTGTAATTTTCCCACGATGAAACATAGCTAAACTTTGTACTGGATTATCATCTGTCTGCACACCGAAAATAAAATCAAAATCATGTTGGATTTTATCTGGATTTTCACGATTTAGAACAACAAATTCTGCAAAATCCAATTCTGATTCTATCTTTTTATGTTTTGCAAAATATTGACAATTATAAATTGAATCCTTAAAAATATCTACAAAATTTGGAATATTGAATTCTAGTACAATTCCTACTTCTCTCTCTGATTCAAAAATATCATTGCCTAATAAACTTTGATTTAAAACATCAACTTGCTTGTTTATAAATTTTTTTGCTTGTTCAAAATCAGGGGTAATATAAAATCCAGGTCCAAAATCAAGTTCACTTCCTAAGTTAAATTTAACATCAATACCACTTTTTAAAGATTCCAAATGTCGTAACAAAGTCGCATGAAACCATCTAGTGTTTCTAAGTTGATTTTCCTGTTTGGTAGTTAATTCCAAAATATTTCCCCCTTCCCAACCCTATAGTAAAATTATAACATAAAATTCCGATTTAAAACATTAAGCTTAGTGAATTAACTTTTTACGAAAGTTCTTTCGCCCATTTTTCAAATGTTTGTGTAAATTGTCTGAACTTATCGATATTTTTCATATCTGGAATGTCGCCTAATAAGACTTGGCGAGCTTGTTTTGCACCTTTTCCTTTTTTCTGGAAAATAAGTAGCGACTTACTATATTGTTGGTTTTTGAATAAAGTTTTAGGGAAAGCTAGCATTGCTTGAACAAAGGATTCTTTTTGTAAATGTTCTAATAATGACACACTTTCTTCTGTTTCAAATAAATTTGTAGGGACAATCATCAATCCAAAACCACCTGGTTTTAAATAATTCAAATGTTGTTCAATTAGTAAATGATGCGCATAAGAATGTCCCTCTTTTGCATGAGTTTTAAAGTCTTTGGCACGTTCATCGACAGGATAATAACCCACTGGTAAGTCGGATAATGCAATATCAATTGGATCAACTAATAAATCACTTAACCCATCTTGCAACATTACTCGTACATCTAAACTTTCTAATGCAAAAGCTTGTAGCGCTAAATGCACTAATACTTCATCATTATCGATTGCGGTCGTCTGAATATTTTTACCACTTTCTTGTAAAAACAGTTGAACGGTACTTAATAAATTCCCACTTCCACAAGCAAAATCAGCGAGTGATAGTGTATCTTTATTTTCTGTTAAACGTTCCACCATAAATGCCACTAATAAACCAATTGAATCAGGTGTCATTTGGTGATTCGTTTGTAAACCATCTTCTTTAGCAGCTTTCAAGAAAGTATATTGAATCATGCGACGAATTTGTTCTTTTGTAAAGCTTTCTAGCGCTAGTTCTTGATAAGCTTTATTTAATTGTCCAATCGTTGCTGCATCTGGTTGTCCTTCTACTTGTTGAGCTTGATTTCCTGAGGCAATATTTTGCAAAGTTTCTCCTAAAGCCTCAACATACGAATATTCAATTTCTTTTTGAAGAACTTGAACAGCCTCCCATAATTTTTCGAAACTACGAATTTCTTTATTTTCCTGTTCCATCAAACTCCTCCTTTCAGATAAAAAATAAGAGACAGGACAAAGTCCTGCCTCCGCAAATTCCATATTATTCAGCAGCTGCTACTGGGTAAACAGATACTTGTTTTTTGTCACGGCCTTTACGTTCAAAACGTACTACGCCATCAACTTTAGCGAATAATGTGTCATCTCCACCGATTCCTACATTGTGACCTGGATGGATTTTAGTTCCACGTTGGCGGAATAAAATTGAACCACCTGTAACAAATTGTCCATCAGCACGTTTAGCACCTAAACGTTTAGACTCTGAGTCACGTCCGTTTGATGTAGAACCGCCCCCTTTTTTGTGGGCGAATAATTGTAAATTCACTTTTAACATGAGAGTGCACCTCCTTGATAGGTTAATCAACTTGAACGGTTAGATAGTTAGGATATTCTTCTTGAATTCCTTCTAACCCTAGTAATAGACTATTTAATAAAATTTGAGTTGTTTGAGCTTGAACCTCGGTTACATCTCGTACAACTTCGAAATATAAATACCCACCTTCGACTTCATCAACGTCAACAATCGGTTGATAGCCTGCTAGCTTCTCGATACTATTGACAGTCGTAATTGCTAATGCAGAAACGCCTGCACATACAATGTCTTCACCATACTCGCCAAAGCCAGCATGTCCTGTCATTTCAAAAGAAACTAATTCGTGGTCTTTTTTATGAAACGTTACTCGTATCATCGTCAAAATTAAGCGTTGATTGCGTTAATCACAACTTTTGTATAAGGTTGACGGTGACCTTGTTTACGGTGAGAGTCTTTACGACGTTTGTATTTGAAAGTTACAACTTTCTTTTGACGGCCTTGTTTTTCAACAGTTCCTTCAACAGTTGCACCTGCTACGAATGGAGCACCAACTTTAACGTTTTCTCCACCTACAAATACTACTTCTTCGAAAGTTACTTTGTCGCCAGCTTCTGCGTTTAATTTTTCAACATAGATTGCTTGACCAACTTCAACTTTAACTTGTTTACCACCAGTTTTTACGATTGCGTACATATTGCACCTCCTATATTTTAGACTAAGACTCGCCAGTTTAAAGTGCCGATTCCGGTCTTTTGTACTCTAATCCGAGCGGTTGTAGCTGTGGTGCTTCACAATTACAACATGAATAGTTTAACA
>CAUSWE010000069.1:0-4418 GCA_963535215.1 uncultured Granulicatella sp.
TGATTTTTTGAAGAAATTTTCTTTTCGTTATTGACTTTTCATAGTTAGTCTTTCTAGTAGATTTAATTCAATGCTCATAAGCATCACCTACCTTATTAAGAGATTGCCACCGCTTTCAAACTTTCTACGCATATACTCTACCATAAACAGTTCTAAAATGAAATATCTATATTTTTAATCTTTCGATTTATAATTTAGTTTTCCCCTATCTAAGTTTTAGAACAGAATTGTATACTTATCAAAACAGTTGAAAAATTACGCTCATCACTTATAAAATTCAAAAAGAAAAAATTTCTTTGTAGCTATAGTAAAAAAATCCATCATAAGATGGATTTTTTTACAGGCAAACTTCGAGACCAAGGCTCGAAGTTTAGCCATGAGACTTGCTATGCGAGGCTGCTGGCGGCCTAGCCTACAAAAGGAATTTTTTCTTTTTGAATTTTATTTTACGCTAATCAGTCATTTAAAACTAATTTTAATTATACTTCACTAGGTTTTCTTGTTTTCTTATATTGAACAACAAAAATAACTAAAGCTAATAAAATTAAACTTGTAATAAACATTAAACTATATTTTCCAGCAAATGGTAATCGATCCATATTCGCAGAAAAAATTTTTGCTACGACTGTTGTAGAAATCGCACCTGTAAACTGCTGTAAAGTATTGACGATACTATTTCCATCCGCTTGAACATCCTTGTCTAATTGCATTAAACAAAATGTTACATTACTCCCCATCACAAATCCATTTCCACTCATTAAAATAATATTCAATGCTAATAATGGAAGAATCGCTAAATGTTCAAAGAAGAAACTAATCAATACTCCACCAATACTCGCCAAAATTAAACCCGTTAATAAAGGCTTCAACGGACCTTTAACATCAAACCATTTACCTGAAACAGGAGCTAATAAAGCAACCATTGTTGCACCAGGGAACATAAATAGCCCCGCAGTTGTCACACTTTGATTCAAACCTAATTGTAAATAATTCGGATAAACAAATGATAAACCTAATACTGTTGCTTGGAATGCTAACACTACATATAACATTCCATTAAAGGTATGATTTTTAAATGGTGCAAAAGATAATAAAGCATTTTTACGATTGAAATATTCAAATAATCCACCCGTTACTACTGCACTTAATAGCCATACAAGAGATAAATGTTCAATTGCCATTAATAAACTAGCTAAACAATTCGCTAAGAAGAAAAACGCTAGCAGATTAAATGGTGATTTTTGAATACTTTTCTCTTTTGGAATCGCCCATAAACCAATCACTAATGAAATGACTAAACACGGAATTAAAATCCAATAAATAAATCTCCATCCTAAAGTTGCTGAAACTAATCCACCAAAAGTTGGTCCAATAGGTGGTGCTAAAGCAGTTGTCATAGAACCTAATCCAATGACTGTACCATGCTGTTCAATCGGTACTTGAGTTAATACAATATGGAACATTAATGGTAACGCAATTCCAGTACCAACCCCTTGTAAAAATCTTCCAAATAATAGCATGATTAAATTTGGAGAAATACAATTGATTAAAACTCCTATAATAAAAATTAAATTCGAAGCTAAAAATAATTGTCTTGTTGTAAAATTACGTACTAAATACGCAGAAATAGGCACAACAATCGCAATGGCTAATAAATAACCTGTTGTAACCCATTGAATTCCAGATGAAGTTGTCTGAAACTCTTGCATTAATGTCGGAAATGTTACATTCATTGCCGTTTCAATTAATACACCACAGAAACTCATAATGGCTGTGGCAATTACTGCTGGCAATACATGCCATTTTTCATTATTCATTCATGTTACATCCTTTCAAATTATTGCTATACATTTCACTAAAAATCCATAGCCAAATATCTTACCATATTTCATTTATAAAAAGCCACTGAAAACTATTTCAGGTACAAAGAAAAAAGACCAGACAAAAGCCTGGTCATTTCTATTCATTCAATCATTATTTTTCTAATGCTTCCACTAATAATTCCACTTGTTGATCTAACTCTGCTTTATCTTCCTCTGTTAGAGTTAAAACGCCTGTTTGGAATCCTGCTCCAATATGAAGTCCCACTGTTTTTTCTAGTGGATTCATACGCATTTTAGTAGCTAATTCTGTTAAAGCACGTAAAACATTTGCCCCACCAGAATGCCCAGCTGCACTACTGAATGCAATTAATTTGCTATCAATGTAAGCCGGAGGTGCATAAGAAGTAATATCTAATGAACGAGACATCCAGTCTAAACCATTTTTTAAACTTCCTGGTAAACTTCCGTTGTATTCAGGAGACACAATCCAAACGGCTTGAGACGCTTCAAAATCTAAACGATACTCTTCTACAATAGCAGGAGCTGGAAATTCAATATCTTGACTGAAAAATGGTACATCTTTAAAACTAATTTGTTTTGTTTGATAGCCTTTTTCAACTAATTTTTCTTGTACATAATCAATAATAGTTTGGTTAAAAGATTCTTTTCTTAACGAACCATTAATGAATAATACTTGTTTTGACATTGCAAATTCTCCTTCTATTTATTAACGTTTTTTCTTTAATTTTTTCAATTTATTTTGTTTTTGACGACGAGCATATTGTTGCATTGCAATTTGACCTAATTTATTACGGCCTCCACCCATGCCTAATTGTCCCATCATCGATTCCATTGCTTGCATATTTCCATTTGACATTTGATTCATCATTTTTTTAGACTCATTAAATTGTTTAATCAAACGGTTTACTTCTGCTAATGGACGAGCTGAACCTGCTGCAATTCTTTTACGTCTTGCTTGTGATAAAATATCTGGATTTTCACGTTCTGCTGGAGTCATTGATAAGACAATAGCTTTCATACGTGCTGTATCTTTTGGATCCACTTTTAAATCATTTAATCCTGGAATTTTATTTAACCCTGGAATCATTTTTAAGATATCTTCCAAAGGTCCCATTTTATTCACTTGATCTAATTGGTCGATAAAATCATTAAAGTCAAATGTATTAGCTTTAATTTTATCTGCCATTTCTTGAGCTTTTGCTTCATCAAAATCTTGTTGAGCTTTTTCAATTAAAGTCATGATATCGCCCATACCAAGAATACGAGAAGCCATACGTTCAGGATAGAAAATTTCGAAATCTTCTAATTTTTCTCCACGACCAGAGAATTTAATTGGTTTGCCTGTTACAGAACGAATTGATAGAGCTGCACCACCACGAGTGTCCCCATCTAATTTTGTTAAAATAACCCCAGTAATATCTAAACGTTCATTAAATGTTTCAGCAACATTCACAGCATCTTGCCCTGTCATTGCATCGACAACTAATAAGATTTCATTTGGATTCGCAACAGCTTTAATATTTTGTAATTCTTCCATTAAAGCTTCATCGATATGTAAACGACCTGCCGTATCGATAATGACTAAATCACGACCTTCAATCGTTGCACGTTCAATCGCTTGTCTAGCAATCTCAACTGGATTGACATCTGTTCCTAATGAAAATACTGGATAATTTAATTGTTTTCCTAACGTTTGTAATTGATCAATAGCGGCTGGACGGTATACGTCGGCAGCTACTAATAATGGACGTTTGTTTTCATGTTTAGCTAAAAATGAAGCTAATTTACCAGCAGTTGTTGTTTTACCTGCCCCTTGTAAACCGACCATCATCACAACAGTAGGTGGTTTTGGTGAAAATTGGAATGGAGCTTGTTCTCCCCCCATTAATTCAGTTAATTCTTCATTAACAATTTTTACAACTTGTTGTGCTGGAGATAAAGCTTCTAATACATTAGAGCCTAATGCACGTTCATTTACTTTTCGTACAAAATCTTTTACAACTTTGAAGTTAACGTCTGCTTCTAATAACGCTAAACGAACTTCACGCATCATTTGTTTTAAATCAGCTTCGGTAATTTTTCCTTTTTTTGTTACCGAACCCATCGCATTTTGCAAGCGATCTGATAATCCTTCAAATGCCATTTTCTCACTCCTCAATTAGGCTATTTATTCATTTCTTGTAAGTCTGTCATCAATTGTTGCAATTGATGATCATTTGGATAATGTTCTTTGATATGCTGTTCAATTCCATCATAGATAGCTTGTCTTTTATAAAAATCATTCACTAAATGTAATTCTTGTTCATAATCTTCTAATAATTGAGCAGATCGTCGAATATTATCATATACGGCTTGTCGACTAACCTCGAATTCTTCTGCAATTTCTCCAAGAGAATAATCTTCCCCGTAATATAATTCCATATATCCTAGTTGTTTTTCAGTCAAAAGTTTGCCATAAAATTCTAACAACAAATTCATCTGAGTTGTCTTTTCAATTTCCATTGCCATCCTCCTGTCCTTAAACTCACTTTCTAATTATAACAAAAACTAGCGTTTATGCCAATTGCAATGAAA
>CAUSWE010000070.1:0-4245 GCA_963535215.1 uncultured Granulicatella sp.
GCTAAATATTTTTCTAATCGAGCAACTACTTCTGTTAAGTTTTCCATTGAAGCAGCGTAACTGAAACGAACGTATCCTTCTCCACCAGGTCCAAATGAAACCCCAGGGATTAATGCTACTTTAGCATTTTTTGCAAGGTCACGAACGAATACCCATGAATCTGTTCCACATTTTGCAGGGATTTTAGCAAATAGATAGAAAGCACCATCAGGACTTGCTACTTCGAATCCTAAGCGACGTAATTCGTTTGCAAGATAGTCACGACGTTGTTTGTATTCTACTTTCATAATGTCACAGTCACCTTCTCCGTGTAACATCGCAGCTAAAGCACCGTATTGGCTTGAGCTACTTGGAGAAGTAACCATATATTGGTGAGTTTTAACAACTTCATTGATAAACGGAACTGGGCCAAGGATGTACCCAATTCTCCATCCAGTCATAGCGTGAGATTTAGATAAACCTGTAATGACAATGGTTTGATCCGGTAAGAATGAAGATAATGATGTATGGGTTCCACTATACGTTAATTCAGCGTAAACTTCGTCACATAATGCCCATAATCCATATTCTTTTAATACAACACTTAAAGCTTCTAATTGTTCTTTAGAATAAGTTACACCCGTTGGGTTACTTGGATATACTAATACAACTGCTTTAAAAGTTTTTTCTGGATGAGCTTCGATAGTAGCACGTAATTTTTCTGGAGTTAAAACAAATCCATCTTCACTAGTGTCTACTGTAATAAAGTTTCCTTGGTTCACCATTGTAATTGGCATATATAATGGGAAAACTGGAGTTGGAACAATAACAGTATCTCCAGGGTTTAAAATAGCTTGAAAGCTAGCGTTAATTGCTTCGGTAGCTCCAATAGTAGTTACAACTTGTTCTGCTGTATAATTTAAATTGAATTTTTTGTTGTAGTATGCTGCAGTTGCTTGACGTAATTCAGGAATCCCAGCGTTTGGAGTATAGTGGGAATGATTATCACGAATAGCTTGAATAGCAGCCTCTTTAATATGTTCTGGTGTGTTGAAATTTGGTTCGCCTAGTGTCAATTTGATAATTCCAGGAATTTGAGAAACTTCTGCATCAAATTGGCGAATGTCTGAAACGGCAATTTTTTCCACGACTTGATTGAATGGATGTTCTAACATTTGTTAACCCCCTGTGTTATAGATAGGTAAATTGTACCTTTTTTATCAAATATTGGCAATATGGAAACGAAAAAAGTCGAAGAAGAGTAAATGGAATGTAATAGAAAGCTCTAAATTCAGTTGATGATGAAAAAATGTGGAATAAGAAATTAGTTAAATTTCTTATTCCACATTAAAATGCATCTAGCGGGAAGTAGTTTAATTTAAAATAGGATTTCTTAAATTAGTGGTTTAAATAATTGTTTAAAATATTTTCAATCTCTTGTTCAGAATTTGCTGAGAGTAAAGATTCTTTAATATCAGCTTTCATTAGCATACGTGCAATTGATGCTAATATTTTTAAATGAGTAGTTCCAGCTTCGTTATTCGGAATTAATAAGCTAATAATGAAAGAAGTAGGTTTCCCATCCATACTATTCCAATCTAAACCCTTTTCTAATCGAACAATAATGATACTAGGTGTTAATATTTCAATTGATTTTGTATGAGGAATTGCAAAACCATCCATCATACCAGTAGTACCTTGCTGTTCTCGTTCAATAAATCCTTTGTAAACAGCTTCTTCATTAGTAGCAATACTCAATTCGATTGCTTTTTTTGACAAGAAATGAAAAACCTCATCTTGAGAATTTAATTCTCTATTGAAAAAAATTGTATTTTGATTTATCAATTTAAAATTCCTCCTAACTTTTATTTTTATAGTATAGAATAATATAAAAATATAGGATTGTATATTACTTAGATAAAGGTTTTCTAGTTGCTCCTAAGACGACTCCACCTATAATTGATCCAATTGCAATTGCTATTACCCATAATAACGGATGTGTAACAACAGGTAGTACTAAAAATCCTCCATGAGGTGCAGGAACTTGTACTCCAAATAAATAAGTTAAAATAGCGGCAATTGAAGAACCTAGCATCATTGATGGCATTGCACGTAGAGGGTCTTTTGCAACAAAAGGAATAGCACCTTCAGTAATATGAGTAGATCCTAAAATGAAATTCACTAAACCAGCATTACGTTCATTTGCGTCAAAACGATCTTTGAACAATAGAACTGCTACAGTTGTGATTAATGGCGGAGCAATACAAGCGGCGCTTACACCAGCCATAAACGCAGTATTTCCTTCTGCTAATAGTACTGTACCTGTTACATATGCAGCTTTATTTACAGGACCACCCATATCAAATGCACACATACAGCCAATTACTAAACCAAGAAGAACAGGGTTAGAATCTTGGAATCCTTTTAAGAATACCATTAAGTTTTGGTTGATTTCTGCCATTGGACTAACAATAATACTCATAAATAGTCCAGTGATTAATACTCCTAATAACGGATAAAGGAAAATAGCTTTTAATCCGTCTAGTGTTTTTGGTAGTTTTTTAAATAATTTTTCTAAAAATACAACTAAATATCCAGCGAAGAAACCACCGATAATTCCTCCTAAGAATCCAGCTCCACCGTTACTAGCCATAAGACCTGCTACAAAACCGCTGACTAGTGCAGGTCTATTACCAATACTTTGTGCAATGTATGCAGCTAAAATTGGGGTCATCAATCCCATTGCTAGTCCACCAATTTCTTTTAATTGAGCAGAGAAAGGATTGTAAGTTGCGTGATTTGGGTCAAAAGAATAAATTCCAAATAGTGCAAATGATACAGCAATTAATACCCCACCACCAACAACGAATGGTAACATGTGAGAAACACCGTTCATCAAATGTTTATAAATTTCACGCCCGATTGAGCTACCACCAGTAACTGTTTGAGTAGTTTCAACTTTTTTAGTAGGTTCGTCAGATGGATATTTTACGATACCTTCTCCACGCAATGCTTGAGCAATTAGTTCATCTGCATTTTTAATTCCTTGTCCTACAGAAACGTCAATAATTTTTTTGTTAACAAATCTATGAGCTTGTACATCTTTATCAGCTGCGATAATTACTGCTTTTGCGTTTGTGATTTCTTCTTCAGTAAATTCATTTTCTACCCCAATTTGTCCATGTGTTTCGACTTTAATTGTTACTCCAACTTTTTTTGCTGCTTGTTCAAGTGCTTCTTGAGCCATATAGGTGTGCGCAATTCCCGTTGGGCAACCAGTAGCGGCAATAATATCATATTTTGTCATTTTGTTTTCCCCCTTTATTATTACTTATTAGTCTAAGCGTTTGATTTGTTTTATCAATATTGGAACATCTGAAAAATCTGTTAATCCAGGTCTAAAAGCAGTAGAGGTTCCAGCAGCAACAGCTTTAATCAAAGAATCTTCTTTTGATATCCCTTGGATTTGACAACCAACAAAAGTAGCAAGTAATGTATCTCCTGCACAAGCAGTATTTACAACATGCCCTTTTGGAGCGCTAACGTGTATGTTTTCTGTTGGTGTAATTAGAATAGCTCCTTTTTCTCCTAATGAAACTAGTACATTTTGTGCGCCTTGCTGTAATAATTTATTTCCGTATTCTTTAATTTGTTCTAAAGATACATCTTTCAGTCCAAACCAACTAGCTAGTTCTTCATCGTTTGGTTTGATAAGATAAGGGTGGAATTTTAATAATTCAGGTACGAAACTTGCAGAAGTATCGAGTATTAGTTTGAATCCCTTTTGTTGAGATGATCTGGCAATTTTTTCGTAAGTACTTTTTGATATTCCTGAAGGATGGCTTCCTGAAACGAATAACATATCTTCAGAAGATAAAGTATCAATAATTGAAAGTAATTGTAACTCTTCTTTTTCAGTGACAGTAGGGCCTTGATTTACTAGTTTAAATTCTTCGTTATTCGCTACTACGTGAGCAAAAACATTAATTCGTGTAATACCATTTACTGATACAAAATCAGTTTTGATACTAGCTTTATGTAGTTCACTTTCAATAAATTCTCCTGTAAACCCTGCTTTGAATCCTGTTGCGACACTATCAATGCCTAGTTCTTTTAGTACGAAGCTTACATTGACACCCTTTCCATTAGGCATGTAAACTGCTTCTTCAGTTCTGTTTACTTCAGATGGTTTCATTTGGAGTGTTTTGATATACAAATCAATAGCTAAATTCATGGTACATGTATAAATCATATGTTCACCTCCTT
>CAUSWE010000071.1:0-4142 GCA_963535215.1 uncultured Granulicatella sp.
TGTTAGTATCGAAACATTCATTAGTTTTTTTAACTTAGGAGGGATAATATGAATAACAAGAAATTATATACAGGATTTCTTAGTGTTACAGCTGCGTTAGCATTAGCGGCGTGTGGTAACAAACAACAATCTTCTTCATCAGTACAAGCCCCTGTTGAAGATGGATTTAAAACAGAGGTGGTAAATGAAGGTACGCCAATTAGTGGTGGAACACTAAATGTGGCACAAGTATCTAACTCACCATTTAAGGGATTATTTAACCCTGTTTTATATATCGACTCTGGTGACGGTGCAGTTGTAGATATGGCATATTCAAGCTTATTTGAATATGATGCAAACCAAAAAATCGATAATAGTAGAGGAATGGCTGATTACAAATTAGACATCGAAAATAAAACATTTACAGTTCATTTGAAAAAAGGTGACTATAAATGGTCAGACGGACAACCTTTAACAATTGATGACTATATTTTCACTTATGAAGTGATTAGTCGTAAAGATTATGAAGGGGTTCGTTTCTCTGAAGATTTTTTAAATGTTGAAGGAGTAGAAGAATTCCACGAAGGAAAAGCATCATCTATTTCAGGTTTAGAAAAAATCGATGATCAAACTGTAAAAATTCATTTAAAAGAAGTTTATCCAGCACTTGAACTTGGGGGACAAGCGATTAATGCTCTAGTAATTCCAAAACATATCTTTAAAGATATGAGCTATCAAGATATGATTAAATCAGATTACTCTCGTACAACAGTTGTTGGTAGCGGTCCATTCGTAATCAAAAATATTGTACCAGGTGAATCTGTAAGCTTTGAGAAAAACCCATACTACTATAAAGGTCAACCAAAAATTGATGTAAAATTAGACGTTGTAAGTAGTGAACAAATTGTTTCAGAATTAAAAGCTGGTCACTATGATTACGTTAGCGGAATGCCTTCTGATCAATATGAAACATTTAAAGATCTTGACAATATTTCATTATTAGGATTAATGACAAACTCAATTAGTTATACTGGTTTCAATGTTGGACATTTTGATGCTGCTAAAGGGGAACACGTAATTGATCCTTCAAAGAAAATGAATGATGTTGCATTACGTAAGGCAATTGCTTATGCAATCGATAATGATACTATCGGTAAAGATACTTACCATGGCTTATCAGTTCGTGCGAATACATTATTATCACCATTCTTTAAAGGCGTATATGTAGGAAAAGACGTTGTACCTGGATTTGAATACAACCCTGAAAAAGCAAAAGAAATCTTAAAAGAAGCTGGCTATAAAGATGTTGATGGTGATGGACTTGTAGAAGATAAAGAAGGAAAACCATTAGTGATTAACTTCTTAGCCGCTAAAGGTAGTGAAACTGCCGAAGCAGTATTACAACAATACATTACATGGTGGAAAGAAGTTGGATTAAATGTACAATTATTAAATGGTCGTACATTAGACTTCCAAACTTATGCTGAAAAACTACAAAAATATGCTGATGACTTCGATATGTGGACAGGTGGATTCACAATTGGTTATAACCCATCTCCAGATGGATTATATGGACCTAAAGCTGCCTTCAACTTTGGTCACTTTGTAGAACCTAAACATACAGCATTATTAGAACGTATTTCTTCAAATGAAACATTCGATGAAAATGTTAAAAAACAATTATTCTTAGAATGGCAACAATACGTTCAAGAAAACCCATTTGCAATTCCTCGTTTCAATACATTTGAATTAACAGCCGTGAATAAACGTGTTAAGAAAGTTAATATCACTCCAGATAAAGGAACTGGATGGGAAGAAATTGAGTTAGTAGCTGATAAAGGTGTAGCTGCTAAATAATCTTCATCTTGAATGAATTTAATCGTATGTAAAGCAAACATCCCAAAAAGGGATGTTTGTTTTTTTATACATTTTTATCGTAGCAGCGAATTTTTTCGCTGTTTTTTTCGTATATAAAGATTGGAGGTGTGTTATGGAAGAGTTTGGTAGAATTCAAGTTAGATTTCAGTCACAAAGAGATTTTGAATTAGAACAAATGGGAGAGGTATTACCTGGGTTCAATACAGAAAAAGGGAAATTCGTTTGCAATCGTTGTGGTAATCAAAATATGGAAGAATTCTCAGTAGGTCCATGTATTATTTGCCAGAAAAAATGTCATTATTGTTTAAAATGCTTGAATATGGGAAAAGTAAAAGAATGTTGTGTACTAGTTGCTGTTGAGGAGCAAACACCGGCCTTTTCACCACATTCTGTTCAGTTATATTACAAGCATACGATGTCTAAAGAACAGGAAAAACTGTCGCAAGAATTAGTAGAAGTAATGGATAAGGAGTATTTAGTATGGGCGGTTACTGGAGCAGGAAAAACGGAAATGATTTTTGAACTAATACGAACAGTATTAGAAAAGGGAGGAAGAGTTGGATTAGCAGCTCCAAGAATTGATGTATGTAATGAATTAGCGCCCAGAATTAAAGAAGCCTTTCCTTTGGAAGAAGTGAGTGTTTTACATGGATTAACAGATGGGACTTATAAAAGAAGCCCCCTCACCATTGCAACGACTCACCAAATGTTACGATTTTACCATGCATTTGATCTACTCATTGTAGATGAAGTCGATGCCTTTCCTTATTCCAACAGTGATATGTTACAATTTGCCGTTCATCGTGCGGTTAAACCAACGGGAAGGCTAGTTTTTATGACAGCAACACCTTCAAAGTTAGAATTGTTTAAAATTCAACATCATCAACTGTCATATTCGTTATTACCGGCAAGATTCCATCGGCATCCTCTTGTTGTTCCTCTGTTTAAGGAATTACGAAATTGGGATAGAGCTTTAGAAAAGAAAAAAATTCCGCAAGAGTTGTATAGTTGGATGAAAAAGAGACTCGATGAAAAAACTCCTTTTTTAGTATTTGTGTCAACGATTCGGCAAATTCCATCAGTAGAAGAAATGATGAGCCGAGCTTTTCCGAATACAAGATTTTCCAGCGTTTCATCTCAAGAGGAACAGCGACAAGAGAGAATTCAACAGATGCGAGATGGAAAGTTGGATTTTCTAATTACAACAACGATTCTTGAAAGAGGCGTTACTTTTTATGGGATTGATGTAGCGGTAATAGAATCTCAAGAAGAGATTTTTACAAGGGAAGTATTAGTACAAATTACTGGAAGAGTAGGCAGAAGTGCGGATCATCCAGGGGGAGAAGTTGTTTATTTTTATGAAGGAATAAGTCGAGCAATGAAACAAGCAAAGAAAGAAATCGAATCATTGAATGAAGAAGCTAGAAAAAGAGGATTAATAGAAGGTGACTAAGATGCGTTGTGTATGGTGTAGAAATGATGTAACAGAAGAATTAGGAATTAGTTCTTTATTCATGTGGAATTCAAGACCGATTTGTCGGAAGTGTCAGCAATTGTTTCACTCGTTAGAAAAGGAACCAACTTGTCTGGGATGTGGGCGTTTAATGGAGGAAGCAACATTATGTTATGACTGTGTTCGATGGAAAGAGATCGATTCTTATTTTCCAATGAATCAAGCATTATATGTTTATGATGAACAAGCAAAAGAATTTATGGAACGATATAAATTTGTGGGAGATTGTGCGGTAGCATTTTTAATAAAAGAAGATTTAAAAAGAGCATTGAAGAAATATTTAAAGCAAGGGTATACGATTTGTCCACTTCCAACGTCTAAACAAAGTTTAGAAAAAAGAGAATTTGAATCGGTTGAATACCTTCTAGAACTCTCGAAAATTCCGTATGAACAAATATTTCAGCATATTGGAAAGGGAAAAAAACAATCTGAGAAGACAAGAGAGGAGAGGATGAAGTTACAACAACCCTTTGTATTGAAAGAAGAGGTAAACTTGCCGGATAAAATTTTACTGTTTGATGATATTTATACAACTGGGAAAACCATTCGATTAGCTGCAAAGTTATTGCAGGAAAAAGGGATAGAGGATGTCAAATTGTTTACGGTGTTTCGATAACAGGAGAAAACAAAAAAGGAATTAAGTCATTTAAAGTTACTTAATTCCTTTTAAATTTAAATATAGATACTGTTTAAAATTTTGATAAAACAGTTAAAGAAATAACTACCCCGAAAACAAAAGCAAATGAAAAAAGGGATGTAATCAATTGGGTAA
>CAUSWE010000072.1:0-4130 GCA_963535215.1 uncultured Granulicatella sp.
CACCAGACCATGG
Source organism: uncultured Granulicatella sp. (assembly GCA_963535215.1). Classification (GTDB taxonomy): domain Bacteria; phylum Bacillota; class Bacilli; order Lactobacillales; family Aerococcaceae; genus Granulicatella. Next base: position 14 of record CAUSWE010000072.1, read on the forward strand.
TGGGGTAACTCGTGCACGTAAATTAGCAGAATTCTTACATGCACCAATTGCAATTATTGACAAACGTCGTCCAAAAGCAAATGTTGCAGAAGTAATGAATATCATTGGGGATGTTAAAGGAAAAGTTGCCGTATTAATCGATGATATGATTGATACAGCTGGAACCATTACATTAGCAGCTCAAGCCTTACAAGATGCAGGAGCAATTGAAGTGTATGCTTGTTGTACACACCCTGTATTATCAGGTCCAGCATTAGATCGTTTAAATGCTTCTGTTATTAAAGAAGTAGTTGTAACGGACTCCATTCAAGTTCCTGAAGAAAAAACAGGTGGAAAAATTGTTCAAGTAAGTGTGGATCAATTAATGGCTGAAGCTATCAAACGTATTCATGAAAATCGTTCAGTAAGTCCATTATTTATTGAAAAGTTCACAATTTTAGATTAAAAATTTGAAGCATAAATCGGAGGCTGGAGAAATTTCTCCAGTCTTTTTTATTCAAGGAGGTTATTTGGTGAATTCATGTAAAATAAAGGAAAAAGTTTTACTAGGAATAGTAAGTGTCATTGTCGGAGTGATTACCGGAGTTTTAACATCTTTTTTTGGACAAGTATTATTAAAAGTATCCGAATTACGAGTAGAGTATTTTGGATATTTCATTCCATTTCTAGCAGCAGTAGGATTTTTATTTCACAAAGTTTATTTAAAATACGGGAAAAATGCAGTTGAAGGAATGAATATTGTCTTTCGAATTGGGCAAGGAGAGGACAATCGCATTTCAAAATGGTTAATTCCTTTTATGATGATTGGAACATGGCTAGCTCATTTATTTGGAGCAAGTGTGGGTCGTGAAGGAGTTGCGGTTCAATTAGGGGCAACGGTTGCGAATCAATTTCAACAATGGTTTTCTTCTAAGAGAAATCGTCAAATTTTATTAATGATTGGGATGGCAAGTGGTTTTGCTGGACTATTTGGGACACCTCTAGCAGCGACTTTCTTTGCGATTGAAGTAATGATTGTAGGTCAATTACAAATTGATGCCTTATTTTATGCATTGCTGTCTAGTTTTATTTCAATGAATGTAGCCCAAAGTTTAGGATTAGAGAAATTTATGGTGGAAATTCCTGTAGAAATTCAGTTCGATGAAACTTTAGTCAAGATGGTAGTACTGGGAATTGCCTTTGGTTTAACAGGAAGACTTTTTAGTGTAAGTTTAGCGCATTTGAAAAAATATTGGAGTAATAAAATTCCAAGTCCTACCCTAAGAATATTTTTATTAGGAATTGTTGTCAGTATTTTAATTGCAGGTATTGCTAGTGGTCGTTATGCAGGATTAGGAACGAATTTAATTCATGCTAGTTTTTATAGTGAGACAATTTTTGTACAAGATTGGTTGTTAAAATTAGGGTTAACAGTCTTCTCCCTTAGTGCAGGATTTTTAGGCGGGGAAGTAACTCCACTCTTTTCAATTGGGTCTTCTTTAGGAATCGTGATGAGTTCGTGGCTAGGAATTTCTCCAATGCTAGCAGCGGCATTAGGTTACGGAGCTGTATTTGGAAGTGCGACAAATACTTGGCTAGCTCCTATTTTTATTATCGGTGAAGTATTTGGATATAGCATGATGCCATATGCAGCAATTGTTTGTATTGTCGCATTTGTTGTGAATGGAAATGATAGCATTTATGGACAACAGAAAATTTTTGAATTAGAAGGTATAGAAAGATAAAAAACAGGGGCAAGTATTTTGTCCCTGTTGTTGTATACGCACTTTAAGTAGTAAAAAAATTACTGCTAACTTTCTTGATTTTAGAGCCAAGAGAAGCTCACTATATAACTTTCTCACTTTAAGGCTGAGAATTATTTGTTATAACGAAATTCTATCATTAATACACCTAAAATTATAAAAATTGAGGAAACTAATGCGCTCATTGCTAGTGATACATTCATATAATTTTTTAGAAAAGATAATAAGGCTACTCCTAAAACGGTTATTAAGCTAGTCAATAGTCTCTTTTTCATATATTCACCCTCTTATTCAATATTTTTATCTTTAACACTTACTATTGTATTTCTTAGATTAGAACAGTTTACAGAAGGAACTATCAAGAGACCGCTTTCTTCTATGCTTGTATTATAATTAATTTTTATGAAAAACACAATGAATACTAAATCTAAGAGACAGGTATACTCGTGGTGTAAAATTTGACAAATTTTCAAATAAACGAAAAAATTCACTTGTTATTTCATGAAAAGTCTAGTATACTTTCGCATAGCGAGGGCTTTTAAATTCATCCCGTGAGGTGAAAAAGGCGATCATAGTTCAAGTTTATATTTCTAGGAGAATTTTTTATGCATAGAGAGAATTCTTCTGTATGAAAGCAGCCCTTTTGCAAACAAAATTTGATAGGGTTGCTTTTTTGTATGCACAAAAAGGCCCGGAAAAGAGGGAATGATGGAGTTACAAACTTCAAAAGTCAATTTATTACTAGATGTGGATCAAAATCCACCCTTTGCCAAAGGCTTGTTACTAAGCTTGCAACATGTGTTTGCGATGTTTGGGGCAACGATTTTAGTGCCATTAATTTTAGGGATGCCTGTTTCTGTAGCATTATTTGCTTCAGGTTTAGGAACTCTGATTTACATGGTGGCAACTCAATTTAAAGTGCCAGTGTACTTAGGTTCTTCATTTGCATTTATTTCAGCGATGGCATTTGCAATGAAGCAAATGAATGGAGATGTTTCAGCAGCTCAGTCAGGAGTTGTTCTTGTTGGTCTTGTTTATGTAGTAGTAGCATTAGCAGTTAAATTAATTGGAACAAAATGGATTGATCGTTTATTACCACCGATTGTTATTGGACCAATGATTATGGTCATTGGTTTAGGATTAGCAAATTCAGCCGTGACAAATGCAGGATTTATTAAAGATGGTACAGTTCAACAAATCACAGTAGCGATTGTGACTTTCTTGATTACAGCATTTATTAATACAAAAGCTAAAGGATTTTTAAAAATTATTCCATTCTTATTCGGAATTATTGGAGGCTATATTGTAGCGGTATTGTTTGGATTGGTTGATTTCACTCCAGTGTTAGAAGCAGATTGGATTGCGATTCCGCAATTATATTTACCATTTTCAACAAATGGATTTTTCAAAGAATATCATTGGTATTTTGGCCCTGAAACTTGGGCAATCTTACCAGTAGCCGTTGTAACAATTGCAGAACATATTGGAGACCATACAGTTTTAAGTCAGATTTGTGGAAGACAATTTTTGAAAACACCGGGTTTACATCGTACATTAATTGGAGATGGAGTTGCGACTGCAGTTTCAGCGTTTATGGGTGGACCTGCGAATACAACTTATGGTGAGAATACTGGGGTTGTAGGGATGACAAGAATTGCTAGTGTTTCAGTTATTCGTAATGCAGCATTATTTGCGATTGGGTTGAGTTTCCTTGGGAAATTTACAGCATTGATTTCTACCATTCCAAATGCAGTACTTGGTGGGATGGCTATCTTACTATATGGAGTTATTGCAAGTAATGGTCTGAAAGTGTTAATTGAAAAGCAAGTAGATTTTAGAGAAGTGCGCAATTTGATTATTGCTAGTTCAATGTTAGTGCTAGGATTAGGTGGAGCGATTTTAGAATTAGGTCCTGTGACATTATCAGGTACAGCATTATGTGCATTAGCAGGGGTTATTTTGAACCTTGTGTTACCTTATGAAAACAGAAAATGATTTCTTTGATGCGGCATGGGACGGAAGCAGCCTCGCAAAAAAACGAGTCTCATTCCTAAAATTTGAGCCTAGGGTCTCGAATTTTCCCAAGCAATATAAGCCACAAGTAAAGTGGCTTATATTGCTAATGCAGTATCAAAAAATCATTTTCTGTTTTTACGGATTTTTATGAGGGACGTATACAACAATGATTTTTATGACGTTGCATAGGACGGAAGTAGCTTCGCTATCGCGAATCTCATGTACGATACATAAAAAATCTATTTTAATCAGTATATTTGTTTGACCGTTAGTCTATGAGAGCGAAAAAAGGCTTTTCTTCAATTGAAGTGACCCCAAAAAGTTAGACTTTTTTTGAGACGATTTAAGTCGTCTCTTTT
>CAUSWE010000073.1:0-4099 GCA_963535215.1 uncultured Granulicatella sp.
AAACAAGTGTTATATGTTGATGCGATTCAAAAAATGGAACAATTAGATGGTGAACGTAAAGTTTATCAACAAAGACAAGAGTTTGCGAATCGTACTAATGAAGAAAATCAATTAGCTTTAGTGGAAGTCATTCGTCAGTTAGAATTAACAGAAAAAACAGTAGCTGAATTAGAAAAAGCAGTTACCATTAAAGAAGTGGAACTGAATGAAATTGAATCACTGTGGTCTAAATTAGTAGAAGAATTAGAGCAATTAAGTCAAGGCAATGAAGAGCGACAAAAACAATTACAAAGTGACTATATCGAGCAATTACAAGAAATTTCAAAATTAACGAACCAAGAAAAACACTTGGAACGGTCAATGGAACAAAATCAAAATCAACACGATAAATTACTAGAAAAACAAGAATTATTTGAAGAACAGTCGAAAGAATTAGATCAAAAGATTGCTCAGTTAGTGGAAAAAGAAGAAAATTTAGCTCAACTAACAAATTCAAAACAAGAAGACTTAAGTAGTTATCGTCAACAAGCAGATAGTTTGCGTCAAGAACGTCAAACAGTGCAAGAACAAAAACAAAAAATTGAACGACAATTACAACAAACACAAGCCAATTATCATAGTTTGAAACAAGTTTCTGAAGATTATGCGGGTTACTATCAAGGGGTTCGTGAAATCTTAAAACAAAAGAAACAAATCGCAGGTGTCATTGGTTCAGTTGCTGAATTAATTCGAGTAGATGATGAAGTTACTTTAGCCATCGATATTGCTTTAGGAGCAAGTAGTCAACATGTTGTAGTAGAACATGAACAAGCTGCTGCAAAAGCGATTGATTATTTAAAAATGAACCGATTAGGACGAGCAACATTTTTACCATTAACGATTATTAAAGAGAAAAGAATGCCAGATTTGGTTCTCCAACAATTATTCTCTTTACAAGGCTATGTCGGAATTGCTAGTGACTTAGTACATGTGGAAAAAACGTATCAATCCATTATTCGAAATATTTTAGGGACAACTGTCATTGCTAAAACATTGGATGATGCTATGAAAATTGCTAAAGTCTTGCAATATCGTTATCGTATTGTTTCTTTAGAAGGAGATGTTGTCAATGCTGGTGGTTCTATGACTGGTGGAGCTTCTAAAAACCATCAACAACAGTCTCTTGTAAAACGGAATAGTCAATTAGAAACGTTAGAACAACAATTGAATCAGTTGAAAGAATATGAGAAGCAAGTTTCAGAAAAATGGAATCAGTTGGAAACGAAGTGGAACGAAATTGTTCAAAAAGGAACAGCGATTCAAGAAGAAGAAAACCTTTTAAAACAACAATTACAAGAAGTACGGTTAGAATTACAATTCTCAAAAGATGAATTTAATAAAATTAGTCGTCAAACATTAAGTCAACAGTATGAATTAGACGAATCTATTGAGCAATATGAACAATTAGAACAGCAATATGTTGAAACTCATGAAGTGTTAAGAAGGATTACAAAAGAGAATCAAGCGGTTAAAAAAGAATTGGATTATTTACAATTATCTCAAGAAGACCGTACGCAACAGCTTCAAGAAAAACAACAAGAATTACAAGAAGTGGGAACACAAAAAGCTCGTATTCAAGAGCAAGTCCAACATCAAAAGAAAGAATTCAAGCAAGAAAAACTTTCATTAAAACGTTTAGAAGAACAAGTTCATTTACTGGAATCGAAAAAAGATGAACAGAAAGACTTGAAAGAGAAAAATGAAGCTGATTACAACCAAACCATAAAAGATTATGAAGCGATTAAAGAAACTGTTACAGTATTAGAAGCAGATTTAGATAGACTGAAAGAAGAAAGAATTCAATTAGAAGTATTGAATAAACAAACAGAAGTCAGTCGAAATCAAGCACAACATCAATTACAAGAGTATTTGAAACAACAATCAAAAGTTGAAACAAAAGCCAATCGATTTGAATTAGCAATTGATCAAAAACTGCAATATTTAAGTGAAGAATATGAATTAACATTTGAAGCAGCCATCGAAAAAACAGAATTAACGATGTCTATTGAAGATGCTTCAAAAACAGTTCGTTTATTGAAACAACAAATTGAACAAATGGGTGCAGTTAATTTAATGGCGATTGAGGAATACGATAAAGTTCAAGAAAGATTTGAATTTTTAACAGTCCAACAACAAGATTTACTAGACGCAAAGAAAAATCTAGAAGACACGATTACAGAAATGGATACGGAAGTGACGAGTCGATTCAAACAAACTTTCGATGCTATTTCAAGTCAATTCCAACAAACATTTCCAAGATTATTTGGAGGAGGACGTGCTTCTTTAGAATTAACAGATCCTACGAATTTATTAGAAACAGGAATTGAGATTATTGCTCAACCACCTGGTAAAAAGCTACAATCCTTAAGTCTATTATCTGGGGGAGAGCGTGCCTTTACAGCAATTGCATTATTATTTGCGATTTTAGAAGTGAAGCCAGTGCCATTCTGCTTACTAGACGAAGTAGAAGCAGCCTTAGACGAGGCAAATGTTGCAAGATATGGTCGATATTTGAAAGAATTTACTAAAAATACACAGTTCATTGTTATTACTCATAGAAGAGGAACAATGGAAGAAGCAGATGTATTATATGGAGTAACAATGCAAGAATCTGGAGTTTCAAAACTAGCCTCAGTCAAATTCGAAGACTTTGATGGTATGGAGTAGAATCTAAATGGAAAAGCCTTTTGATGAAGGCTTTTTCTTTTTGCTAAAGAGTTAGTAAATTAGTTTTTGATAAATGAGTTAATAAGGATATTGCACTAAATGTGTTGCATAACGCAATACAAATGCTATAATAATTGTGATTATATAAGAGGAGAATTGTGTATGAAAACAGCTAGTGTAAATGTTAGAATTCAAGAAAATATTAAAGAAGAAGCAGAAAAAATTTTATCGCAGATTGGTCTTTCTCGAGCAGTAGCCATTGATTTATTTTACCGACAAATTATTATGAATAATGGAATTCCATTTTCTTTAACCGTTCCTAATCAGCAAGTTCCTATTCGTGATACAATGATTGAAGAAGAATTTTCACATGATGATGAATAAGGGAATGCAACAAGTTAAAAATAATGAGTCACAAGATATGGGAAATGTATTTAATTAGTCTACCTTGGAAAGGAGAAGTCACTTGTTAGGAGAACGTCTTAAACATAGAAGATTAGAATTAAATTTAACACAAAAGGAATTATCAGAAGGAATTTGTAAACAAAGCCAAATTAGTAGAATAGAAAATCAAAATTATGATCCTAGTGCTTTAATTTTAAAAGAATTATCTGTTCGATTAAATGTAAGTATGGATTATTTTTTTAATACGAAGCTAGGGGAAACAGATTCAGTATTAAAATCATTTAAAAAAATAGCTGATGATGCTTTAAGTCAAAGAGATTTTAGTAAATTAGAATATTGTTTATCATTAGAGTTGAATAAGAAGCAAAAAATTACGTTAGAAGAGGATCTTATGTACCTAGAATGGATAAAAGCAATTGTTGCGTTTAATGTACATAAAGATATTGTCAAAGCAATAGAAATGATGGAACACTTATGTAAAAAACTAAAAACGAATGATGAATACTATTTAGATTTTTTGAATACTTTAGCACTATTTTATTTTGAATGTGATGAAATTAAAAAATATAAACAGTTTTATAAAGTTCTAATGGAAGAGATTTATAAAGTAGATATGTCAAAGCAGGATAATTTACATAAGGTAATCAAAATAAGATATAACTATGCTCGAATTTTAGTAAGAAATAAAGTTACAAAAGAAGCTTTGGAAGAGATTTTAGAAACAATTGATATCTGTAAAGAAAATAGTAGTATCTATTTATTAGCCGATTTATATTGTTTATTAGCGAATATTGGAGATAATTTTCTTTCAGACGAAGATATTCTTATGTATTATGAACAAGCTAAGTTTTTGTATAAATTATTAGGAAATGAAAAAATGTATTTAAGAATACAAGAATATTTAAGTAGTCGTTTTTAATCCCTTATTAAAAATAAAAGTAAAACATTATGGGAATCAGTAATCAGATTTCCATAATGTTTTTTTATG
>CAUSWE010000074.1:0-4088 GCA_963535215.1 uncultured Granulicatella sp.
CAAAGGAGCGATTATGCCTCAAGGAAAAATTATTCGAGCCTTAAGTGGCTTTTATTATATCGAGTCCTCACATCAAGTTTACCAAACTCGGGCACGTGGAGTTTTTAGAAAAAGAGGGCAGTCTCCATTAGTGGGAGATATTGTGGATTTTACAAGTGAAACTCTGGAAGAAGGAGTATTAGAGAAAATTTATCCTAGAAAAAATGCTTTGATTCGTCCACCTGTTTCTAATGTAGATATTGGCGTAGTGGTGATGTCTGCTGTGGAACCAGATTTTTCAACGCATTTAGTGGATCGATTTTTAGTGTACTTAGAAGGAATGGAAATTCAACCCGTATTATTAATTACGAAGTTAGATTTATTAACTTCAGCACAATTACAACGTTTAGAAGTAGTGAAGAAGAAATATCAAGAAGTAGGATATGAAGTATGGTATTCTTCAGAAGTCAAAGATCATCAAAGTGACTTTTTAGCTTCTTATAAAGGGAAACTAGTTGTCTTTTTAGGGCAATCTGGGGTTGGAAAGTCAACAATGTTGAATCAATTAATTCCTCAATTAAATCAAGAAACTGGAGAAATTTCTAGCGCACTAGGTCGAGGGAAACATACGACTAGACAAGTTTCTTTACATGAAGTAGAAGAAGTTTGGATAGCAGATACACCTGGATTTAGTACGGTAGATTTTATTGGTGTGGAAAAAGAAGACCTTCCGCATTTATTTCCTGAATTTGAAGAATACTCTACTCATTGTAAATTTAGAGAATGTTCTCATCAACATGAACCTCAGTGCGGCGTACAAGAAGCCGTACAAGAGGGGAAAATATGGCAAGAAAGATATGACCATTATCAAGATTTCTATGAAGAAATTAGCCAAAGAAAACCAATGTATCAAAGAAAAAAATAATCATTATAAAGGAGTCAAAAACATGAAAGTAGCACCTTCAATTTTAAGTGCAAATTTTGCAACATTAGGAGAAGACGTTAAGAAAGTAGAACAATTAGGAGCAGACTGGATTCATATCGATGCAATGGATGGTCAATTCGTTCCTAACTTAACACTTGGACCAAATATTGTAGAAGGACTTCGTCCCATTACAACATTAACATTAGATTGTCATTTAATGGTTCAAGAACCTGAACGTTTTGTAAAGGAATTTGCAAAAGCGGGGGCGGACTATATTTCTGTTCATATTGAAGCAACAAATCATATTCATCGTACTTTACAACTCATTAAATCTGAAGGTGTAAAAGCAGGAATTGTGATTAATCCAGGAACTCCAGTGAGTGCCATTAGTGCTGTATTAGGAATGGTTGACTTAGTATTAGTGATGACTGTTAACCCAGGATTTGGGGGACAAGCATTTATTCCAGAAACATTAGATAAAGTAAGAGAATTAGTAGAATTACGAAAAGAACATGGCTATCAATACTTAATTGAAGTAGATGGTGGAGTGAATGGTCAGACAGCTAAATTATGTCGTGAGGCAGGAGTAGACGTTGCAGTAGCAGGTTCATATGTTTACTATGCAGACGATATTAAAAAGGCAATTGATTCTATTAAAGAAGCTTAAAAGAGGAATTGGGTATGGAAATAATCGTAGTCATTGGGGGACCATTAGATAAAGGAGCTATAAGACGATGGTTGAATCAGAAACTCCAACAAAAAGATAGCCAAGAATTTCAATTTATTGGAGTAGATGGTGGCTGTTTGAAATTAATGGCGGAAGAGTTACCGATTGATTTAGCAATTGGAGATTTCGATTCGATTTCTTCAGAGGACAAAGAAGTATTAAAAAATTATGCTTCAAAAATGATTGAATTCCCTTCTGAAAAAGATTTTACAGATTTTGAAGAAGCATTAATGTGGATTGCAAAGTCATATCCTCAAAAAAAAGTTCATGTATTAGGAGCTTTTGGTGGAAGAGTGGATCATGCCATTAGTTGTTTATGGACCATGTTTCGTCCAGAATTACAAGCATTAATTCCGTATCTTTCGCTAGAAGATGAATGGAATCATATTTCTTTCTTAACCCCAGGAGGTTATGTCATTCATAAAATTGCAAATACGAACTATTTATCTTTTATTTCAACGGGTTCTGTACAACAATTAACGTTGAAAAATGTTAAATATCCTTTGAATCATCAAGATTATGATTTTCCAATCGCATTGATTAGTAATGAATTTATCGAAGATAAAATGGTAATTTCATTTAAGTCTGGTGGAATCATTGTGGGACAAACAAGAGATTCATGGAGATAGTTCGGAATTAATTCTGCATTAAAAAGAATAAAACTTACATCACACTTTTATTTTCTTTGTAAAATAGAAGTGTGATTCTTTTTTTGAGTTGAATTTTTTGTGAAATGAGATATACTATATATGAGTCTGTTGAAGGTTCAAAAAAAGTATATATTTGGAGGTCTTTTTATGTTAAAAGAAGTATTAGAATTAGGAAAATTCGTTAAAAAAACAAGTGTTTTTGTAAGTGGAGTTGTAGTAGGTTCATTAGGACTTAAAGTTTTAGCGAACAAAGACACAAAACATATTGCTGCAAAAGCTGTAGCAGTATCTTACAAATTAAAAGATGGATTAGATGCAACAGTTTCTCAATTGAAACAACATGCAGATGATGTATTAGCTGAAGCAAATGACTTATATGTTGAAGAAAAAGCAGCTAACTTAGCAACAGTAGAAACAAGTGAACAATAATGAAAGTTACAATTAAAGCTCAATCAAAAAATAGAGTGCGTTTGGAAGTGCCTTTTAGATGTACAGCTGCTGTTCAGTTGTATTTAGAAGAAGAAAAAAGACTATTTCCAGAAATTACGCAAATCATTTGTTATAAAGATGGAAAGCATATCGCATTTACTTTTGAAACAGGACATGAATCAAGTGTTTATCGTTTCCTAGATCATTTAGAGGTGACTACTTTAAATGAAAAACAAAGAGATTTTACAGTGGATGCTCAAGTGACACCTGTGGATATTGTAGCTTCCCATATTTACCGTAAATTGGTCGCAAAAGTATTGATTCCGCAACCATTAAAAATTTTCTGGTTATTATGGAAAATGAAGAAATTCGGTAAAGCTGCATTTGAATCTGTTTTAGAAAAAAAATTATCCATGAGTATTTTGGATTTTGTAGCGATTGTAACATCGATGGCAATGGGAGATCATAAAACAGCTGATACGATTATGTTCTTATTAAATCTTGGAGATGATTTAGATGAATGGTCTCAAAAGAAATCCGTTGAAGATTTGGAGAAAAATCTAAAAAATAATATTTATGAATTATGGATTGAAAAAGACGGAGAACGATTCAAAAAATTAAGTCATCAAGTAGAAGTGGGCGATGTATTTGTTGCTACTGAAGGGCAAGAGATTTATTTTGATGGAACAGTTGTATCTGGTCGTGGATTTTTAAATGAAAGTTCATTAACTGGAGAAGCATTCCCTGTTTCTAAAAAAATTGGAGATACTGTTTTTGCCAATACGGTTGTAGAACAAGGTGAATTATTAGTAAAAGTTACAAATGCTGAACAAAATTCGCGTTTACAACAAATTGTTCAATTAATGAAAACAAGTGAATTACATCAGTCGAAACAACAAAAACAATTATTAGAAAAAGCAGATGGATTGGTGAAATATAATTTCATAGGAATGGCAGTGACCTATTTATTAACAAGATCCGTGCAAAAAGCATTAACATTCTTACTAGTAGATTATTCATGTGCCTTAAAATTATCTTCCCCTGTGACTTACCTAACAGCTATTAAAGCAGCTTCTACAAGAGGAATTGTTGTGAAAGGTTCTAGTTCACTAGATGAATATCCAATGATTGACACCTATGTGTTTGATAAGACTGGAACTTTAACAACAGGGGTTCCAAAAATTCAAAAGATTTTACCTTATCGTGGCTATTCAGAGGAAGAAGTTTTACGAATTGCAGCATGTTTAGAAGAGCATATTTATCATCCAATTGCGAGTGCAGTAGTGCAAAAAGCAGAAGATGATGGAGTAGAACATGAAGAAATGCATGGTAAATTAACGCATGTTGCTTCTAAAGGAATTTTATCTTCGATTGATGG
>CAUSWE010000075.1:0-4063 GCA_963535215.1 uncultured Granulicatella sp.
TAAAGACTTAATTTGGTGTTAAATTTGATCCACCAACAGAATTTGTCGATGAGCCGATTTTTTTTGTACTTATTTATCCGGAATAACTTTAAATAGATAATACGTAATAAATACCGTTAATAAAGCTAGTCCAATTTTTACAAAAATAATTGGAGCAAAATAAATAGAAACCCCCATTAAAATGTAAATATAAATAATAATTTTCTTTTTACGTGAACGATCTATCGATTTTGTTTCTAAATAATCTGCTACATAAATTTGATATAATTTTGTTTTCGCAAACCATTCTTCAAATCTTTTAGAACTTTTTGAAAAACAAATTACTGTCAGTATCAAAAATGGTGTCGTTGGTAACACAGGAAGTACAATTCCTATAATTCCTAACGCTAACGAAATCCATGCTATAACAAAATAAAATCCTCTCATATTTCCTCCTTAATTCATTCGTTCTAATACAGCTACTGTTTCAGCTGTATTTAAACTGTCCAAACATAATTTAACATCATTTTTCCCGAGTTGTAAAATAAAATGAGACAAAAAAAGCAATCATATTACATGGGAATTACGTAAAACTTTAGAATATTTCTCAAAGGAAAGACGTTTATAACAGTATGTAGAATTAAGCGATTCTATAGCGTTAGTGGTATAAATAAGCCTGGTAAATGGTCTTCAAATCTGTCGCAAATGCTTTTCTGTCTTTATCAGGTACATATTTCAATGTATTACGAACCTTATGAACAATACATATTTAGTATTCTATTTTAGGAAAATCTGCTCCAATGGCTTCCTTTATACCGGTAAGACCATCAGTACAGATTACAAGGATATCCTTTATTCCTCTATTTTTAAGCTCAGTTAGTACAGATAGGCAGTATTTTGAACTTTCATTATCACCTACCTGTATTGTAAGCACTTCTTTTTTCCTCAGTATTAATACCTAAGATGATATACGCTGTTATCACGGACAGAATAGTGGATAGCATCGATTTTTTATGTCTAACTTTTTGGGGGCAGTACAAAATCGGAAACGCTACTTCATTTTTAATGTTGAATCCCTGAAAGAAAGTAAGTTGACTAGGAAGTACTCCTATCAGAAAACTGTGACAAATATAAATCAAGGAGCAAAAAACTAATTTGCTCCTTTTTTATATCCGGAAATTTAATTCTCGCCTTCTTAAACTGCATCAGAACGATATATTGTTTTTTGAAGATTTAGATAATCCATCAAGTTAATAACTTTATTATTTTCTGCCACTTCTGAAATAGTATCAGTTTCAAACCCATTTACTTTAGCAAATTGAATTGTATAATCATATATAAGATCAAACAACTCATCTATTTCAGAGTCTAGTTTCAATGAAAGTAGTTCTTTTTGATTATCCTGTAAAAATTTTAAGAAATTATCAACCTCTTCTTCACTTACTTCTCCTTTTTGTGCTAATTGAATAAAATGAACTAGCTTTTCTATAAGTTTCTTTACAATCTTCTTATATCTATTTGAAATAAATGCATAATAACCAACACCAACAACAGCTAGAACAGTTGCACCAATAGCTGTTACTAGCACATATTTATTTTTTGCAAGGCCTTTAACGACCTGTTGAGCTGGTTCTCCTGCCTTTACTTCTTTTAGATGCTTTACTATATGACCGGATGAATTTCTGATTATTGAACCATAACGTTTATAAATTCCAGAGTCTAATCCTTTCTGAATATTCAATGGAATTTCTATAGTAACTTGATTTAATGACATAATTATAACTTACCTCTCAATTCTATCATTCTAGTTTAATCAAAAATAAAAACAGCAATTCGTTTAGCAGCTTTTTCTGTTGCCACTTCAATGTCAGTTTTAGTCCAAGTATCATTTACATAATTAACAAGAGATTTAGCTATTGGGAACTTACTACCTATATATCCATGACCACTTGTGATTGTATTCTCTCTTTTTGTTCTAAACCAAGCATCTCCAATTCCACGATTAATTTCGGATTCAAGGAGAATCTTGTTACCAAGCTTCTCAGCATAATCTCTAAATTCTTCCTGACTTTCTATTCCAGCATCTGACATAATATTTTCTCTATTCAAACCACTTTGCGGCATAATATGTTCAATATCAATATTTCCATTTAAATTAAAGTCCATACCTTTTTCCAATGAAAATAGGAATTCATTTACGTAAAGAATAGAATTTGAAACACCACTTTCAGTCAAAGTTTGTTTAACGTCTTCATAAACAAAATTGTCATGAATATGGTTTCTTATTTTTGAAATAAGTTCGTCAATTGAAATTGAATCGACTTGACTGTACAACAAATTTATTTCTTCTAGGAAGCCTTTAAAGAGTTTATGGCTATACGAGAGTTCAGATAATTCAATCAAAACTCCAAGTCTAAGTAAGTATTCCAGATATGTGTTGTCTTGTCTGAAAAATAGATAACTACTAACAAAAGGTCGTAAATTACCATTTAATTTGTTTATCAATTGACCATTAATAGTATCAGATACTCGTTCAAAATTATTTAAGATTGTATTTAGTTCAGCAGTAAACAGAACATCTTCATTCAATAGATGTTTATTTTTTGAGAAAAAGGCTCTTATACCAGGATTTCTTCGATCTGCACTGTTTTGTTCTGAAAGTTTTACGAAAATATAGTGAGTAATTAACGCATTTAAGTCTAATCTAGATGAATCTGTACGTTGTACAATCTCTTGCCAATTTTTTTCGAAGTTTTTTCTATCTGATGCGTTTGCTGTGGTCTTAGATACGATTACTTCAATTGGGGTCAATGGAACACCAGTCCCATTCAAAGAATTGAAAATATTTATTGCCTGATCAGTATTATAACTTGTAATAGTAATCACTTGGCAATTATCAATAAAGTGGTTAGCAAAATTGATAAGAGTAAAAACATTCAATTCGTTACAAATATTGTAAAAATATCTAAAGTTTTTATAGAAGTTAGTATAGCGGTTGTCTTTCTGGCGACGATAGATTTGATGAACTCTATCTTTAATAGATATAAAATCTTTACCTAGCAAGATAGTAGTCATCTCACTAGCATATTTTTCTGAAATCGAATGATTTAGATACTTTATTCTATCATCGCTAGGATAATATAGTCCATCAACGAAATCATCTTTTTCGTCATCTGAAACATTGAAAAGCATTGTGACAATCTGCTCTTTAAGACCATTAAGACGTTTCACTAATCTGCGTGCATCAGTATCTAGAGTCGGTTGAAGTTCAAGCTCCTTATCAATCTTCAATAAGATTGCCTTAAGAAGTAACATAAATGTCGTTGTTCTTTGCTGGCCATCAATCAAGGTTACTTCATGCTCTTCTCCAGATTCTTGAGCAATGAGAACAGCTCCAAAGAAATAATTGTCTTGGGAACTATCATCGAAATTTTCCATATGAAGATTAATATCTTCAATGAGTTGTTCACATTGTGATACTTGCCAAGCATAGGGTCTCTGATAGGTAGGAATATAAAACTCTGATTTTTCAAAATAAGATTTTATTGTTTGTAAGGCCGGTTGAATATCGTTTCTCATTCAGTTTCTCCAATAATTTTTCTTATGATATTATATCACGAAAACGCTAACATTTAAACTCTAAGTATATCCGCACTATCTAACGATTTAATAGCATTTTAACGTTTACATTTTTTGAACGATGACTTTTTTGAAATCTATCTACTCCCTAAATAAAATTGTATCATCTTACTTCTATTTATCTCCCTGGATCAAACTTTGCTTGAGTTTCATTAATAGGGGATACGTTTATTCCTGTTAACGCCTAGTCTATGGTAACAACTCCGTACCCCCTAGGGTTTATGGGAATAGATTGACAGCCTATCAGGCTATCACATCAAGATAGTCAACTTGTATTCTCACTCTGATACTTCCCCAGCACATAAGAAAAAGCCTTACCTACAAGGCTTTTCTTAACCACTTTCGTTCCAACGTTTCTAGGCTTTTACGAGCAGAGCAACACACTCCACGTGTGCTGAGAGCTTTCTTCTATACTAATAGACGAAAGGGTGTGAAAATGATTTTT
>CAUSWE010000076.1:0-3992 GCA_963535215.1 uncultured Granulicatella sp.
TCGTTCCCAGTTTCCAATATGCAAATCTGTTTCATCTGGCAATGCATCCATATATAAATCGTAAAAATATTTTGGTGGATTTAATGGTGCATGAGGTTTTTCAAATGACATTTTTAAGAAAAATGGCACAGAAGGGTCTCGACGTTTTAAAAATTGAATCGACTCGCTCACTACCCAATTCGTTGGATGATATTTTTCTGGCAATTCCCAAGGGCGAACATCCCACGAATTACAATTGATACCATCATCAATCATATCAATATTGTGACCTAATTCTTTTTTCAAAAATTCTAAATAATCGCTAGAGGCTTCAAAGTTTTGTCCATAAGCTTTGTCATATTTTCGATCGACGTGTAAATACCCATCGTGTAATACGACATGGTCAAATCCCATTCTTTTTCTTGAAGGGTAAACGTGCATTTTCCCAATACATTCTGTTTGGTATCCCCAATCTCTAAATGTTTGAGGTAATGTATTCGTATAATTCCAAGGAACTTCGTCTTCATACCCTACACGGCCTGTAGAAGACTGATCCATTCCGGTTAATAGGGCTGCACGTGCTGGTACACAACTCGGAACAGGAGAATAGGCTTGTTCGAAATTATATCCTAAAGAAGCCATCATATCTAAAGTCGGTGTTATCGCAAAATGGTTTGGATCATTAAAAGATAGCGCATCGGCTCTCATTTGATCCACCATTAATAAAATAACATTTGGTTTTTGTTTCATATCTTTCACTCCCATTTCTTACGTATGTTTATTATAAACGATTATATTTTTGATAGAAAGGTGAATATCGTATAATATATTGCTTCTTTTTATTAGGATATTGTTTTTTATACGAGAAAGAATACTAGCAACTGCTGCATTATCTATTAGTAGCAAGGTCGCCAGCAGCCTCGCTTAGCGAGTCTCATGGCTAGAATTTGAGCCTGGGTCTCAAATTCTCCCTGTAATATAAGCCGCTCAACGGCTTATATTACTTTTGCTACGGCGAAAATACATCAGTTGCTAGTATTCTACATCTTTTACATATCAACCAAATATCATGATGGAAAACAGAATAACAGACTAAAAAACACTTTTCCCATAACAGCAGTCATATAAGCCAGTTTGGCTTATATGACAGGGGAAATTCGAGACCGTGGCTCGAATTTTAGCCATGAGACAGCGTAAGCTGGCTGCTGGCGACCTTACTACTAATCGAAAAGTGTTTTTTAGTCTGTTATCCTAACATTTATTGTTTTTCACTAAATAAAATTTCGGTACAAAACATGCAGTTTTCATCATTATCACGACGTTTCCCATAATAAAAATTACAAATATGGAAGCCTTGGTCATAAATATTTTCCAAATTAATTAATGACTGACTGCGTTTTTTCTTTTGCTCCACCGGCTCATTTGATTGATCCGTTGGAACTGTTTCGTCGATGGTATCTAATCGTTCTTTTAAGTGAAGATTTTCCATCGTTAAATTATGATTTTCTTCAATGACCACTTGTAATTCTTGACTAATTTCTTCTAACAATTCTAATTGTTGATGAACTTGTCTTTTTAATTGTTCTACTCGGTCATATAATTGACGATTCGTCATACCATCTCTCCTTTCTTACTTAGAAATCATTAGTACCCATTGTTCTAGGGCTGCTTGTATTCCTACATTTGATTGAACTTTTTCTAAAACTTTACTCGTCTTCTCATGTAATTCAATCCATTTTTGCACCGTTAACTGATTCGCAATTGTTTGTAAAGTTGTTACTTTATCTTTTTGAATGATTTGCTCTTTAGCACCGATTGCCATATAAAGAGAATCTCTCACATAAATGGATAACAATTCTAAAAATCGTTGACCTTCAGCCTTTGAAGTCAGTAACGGCATCATTTGCGACTGAATCGTTACAAATGCCATGGAACGGTTTTGGAACACTCGTGTATACCATTGCCAACTATCTTGACGTAATTGTTGGAATGATTCACTATTGGCTAATTCTAACGCTTCATCTAAATCACTTGTTATTGTTGCTAATAAACGAGAGACAGAAGGAATGACTCCTGCTTCTTCTAATTGAGTCGTTAAAGTTTCCATAACAGGCGTTGCAAAATGAACAATTTGACAGCGTGATTGAATTGTTGGTAATACTTTGCTAAGTCGGCTTGTTAATAATAAAAATAATATCGAAGATTCTGGTTCTTCCAAAAATTTTAGCAAACTATTTGCTGCTCCAGTTGTTAATGTATCCACATCATGGATAATGCACACTTTCATATGCCCTTCCATTGCGGTTTTGGATAATTGTTGTTTTAACTCTCGCATTTGGTCTACTTTTAATGTCTGCCCATCTGGAGTAATCTCCATGACATCAGGGAAATTTCCCTCATCAATTCTTCGGCAATAAT
Source organism: uncultured Granulicatella sp. (assembly GCA_963535215.1). GTDB lineage: Bacteria > Bacillota > Bacilli > Lactobacillales > Aerococcaceae > Granulicatella. The sequence goes on from CAUSWE010000076.1 coordinate 2,398, forward strand.
CACACTGGAAACAAGGTTCTTCATGATCAACTCGATCTTGGCAAAATACTAATTTGGCAAGAAATAGGGCTAGCTCTCTTTTTCCAACACCTTGCATTCCTTCAAATAAATATGCATGACCTAAGCGATTCTTTTGAACTGCATGAATAAAAGATTGCTTCAACATCTTCATACTAGAAACGATAGAAAGCATCTACCGGAACAACAAATACTGTTGCACCACCTACACGAATTGGAACTGGCATAGACATTCCAGCTTCTAACGTTGTATCTAAATGAACGGGCGGAGTTGTTAATTGTTCTCTTGATTCACAGTTTTCACGAATAATCGATAATACTTCTTCCACACGTTCTTCTTCAATCCCTACTAAGAATGTTGTGTTTCCTGCTCGTAAAAATCCACCTGTTGTTGATAAACGAGTTGCACGAACATTTGCATTTGCAAATTCATCGCTTAATAAATGACTATCTTTGTCTTGTACAATCGCAATAATTAATTTCATATTATCTCTCTCCATTCGTAAAATATTCTGGATAACGGTCTACTAAAGCTGTTAAACATTCTTGAACAACTTCATCCACTGTTTTTGTTGCATCAATTTGGATAAAACGTTCAGGATCTGTTGGAATAATATCCAAGTATCCTTGACGAACCATTTTGTGGAATTGTAATCCTTCTTGATCTAATCGATCAAATTGACGATTTCCTTTTGCTAAATGAATTCTTTCTAATCCAATTTCAGCTGGAACATCTAAATATAATGTCACATCTGGTGTTTTTCCCGCTGTTGCAAATTGATTTAATTGATACACTTCTTCGACACCAATTCCACGAGCTACTCCTTGGTAAACTAATGAACTGTCTACAAAGCGGTCACAAAATACAATGCCACCTTTTTCTAAATTCGGTAAAATTCGATCCGTTAAATGTTGTCTTCTTGCAGCTGCATATAAAATCGCTTCTGTTCGAACATCCATTTCTACATTTTGAACATCTAAAATAATTTGTCGAATATCTTCTGCAATTCGACTTCCTCCAGGTTCTCGAGTAGAAGTAATGGTCACATTTGTTCGTTCTTCTAATAATGGAATAAGCTTTTCAATCACAGTTGTTTTTCCTGCTCCATCTGGGCCTTCCATCGTAATAAATAATCCCGGCACAATACTCCTCCTAGTTTCGCAAATTCTATTTTATTTTATCATATTTTCCAATGAACTTAAATTCAAAACTGAATATTCGATTGAAAATTGAGAAACCTGAGAGCTATCGGTCCAATAGAAAAACTGTTCTACTTAGCAACTTCACCTTGCCACTCATTCATTCCACCCGTAACATTAATAACATCAAAACCTTGCGCTTCCAAAAACTCGCACGCTCTAGCAGAACGACCACCTGCTTGACAAATGACATAATAAGATTGATTTTTATCTAAATTCGTATAAGTTGTGCCTAATTCACTTAATGGAAAATTATCTGCTCCTGGAATATGTCCAGCTTGATATTCATCTTTTTCACGAACATCCATTAAAACGACTTCCTCTGATTGGTTTACTTTTTGAAATTCTGCTGCTGTAATATTTTTCATCTTCCTAAC
>CAUSWE010000077.1:0-3952 GCA_963535215.1 uncultured Granulicatella sp.
CCTAATAATTCAATCGTTTGACCTAAAGATGGACCATGAGTTTGACCACTTGTTGCCACACGAATTGGCATAAATAAGTTCTTACCTTTCACACCAGTTTCTTTTTGAACAGCCTTAATTGCTGCCATCACACTAGCTTCATCAAACACTTCTAAAGCTTCTAATTGAGCCTTAAATGCATGAAGTACAGTCGGTACAGTTTCACCTTGAAGCACTTCTCTTGCTTCATCATTTTCTACAACAAAGTCTTTTTGGAAGAATAAACTTGAAATAGAAACAATCTCATTCATGTAGCTCATTTGATCATGATATAACGCTACTAATTTATTCGCCCAAACTTGTTGCTCTTCACTCAATGTTTCAGGTAACAAACCTGCTAATTGTAATTGGTGAATCGCTAATGGAGCAACTTCTTCTAATGGAGTTTTCTTCACATAAGTGTTGTTAATCCATTCTAATTTCTTAGGATCGAATGCTGCTGGAGATTTACCAAGACGTTTTTCATCAAAAATTTCAATAAATTCTTCTCTTGAGAAAATTTCATCTTCCCCTTGTGGAGACCATCCTAATAAAGTAATGAAGTTAAACATTGCTTCTGGTAAATAGCCTAAATCTTTATATTGTTCAATAAATTGTAAAATAGACTCATCACGTTTTGATAATTTTTTACCAGTTTCTGTATTAATAATTAATGTCATATGACCAAATCTAGGAGTATCCCAACCAAATGCTTCATATACCATCATTTGTTTTGGGGTATTGGCAATATGGTCATCCCCACGTAATACATGAGTAATTTCCATAAAGTGGTCATCCACTGCTACTGCAAAGTTATACGTTGGCATACCATCACGTTTTAAAATAACAAAGTCGCCACCTACACTACCAGATTCAAAAGTAATTTCACCTTTTACAATATCATCAAATGTATACGTTCTATTTTGAGGAACTCTGAAACGAACAACTGGAGTACGTCCTTCTGCTTCAAAAGCATCACGTTGTTCTTGCGTTAAATGAGCATGTTGCCCACTATAGTGTGGCATTTCTCCATTTGCACGTTGTGCTTCACGTTCTGCTTCTAATTCTTCTTCAGTCATATAGCATTTATATGCTTTATCTTCAGCAATTAATTGTTCAATTAATGGATTATAAATATGTTCACGTTCTGATTGACGATATGGTCCTACATTTTTTGGTTTATCTGGACCTTCATCCCAGTCAATTCCTAACCAAGTTAAGTTTTCTAATTGACTTTCTTCCCCATGAGCAATATTTCTCTTACGGTCAGTATCTTCAATACGAATAATAAATTCTCCACCGTAATGTCTTGCGAATAAATAATTAAATAGAGCTGTTCTTGCATTACCAATATGCAAATGCCCTGTTGGACTTGGTGCATAACGTACACGCACTTTATCTGCCATTTTTAATAACTTCCCTTCTATTTTGTCTATCGTTTCTATTGTAAAACTTTTTAGTTAAAATTGCTATGACTTTAACGCTTTTTCTTTAAAATTCTAACTATAATCAGTACACTATTTTGATTTTTTCATAAATTCCGTCAATTTTTCAATCACTTTCTGTTGTTGTTCTTTATTTGAAATCGAAGCTTTCCCATCTCCTTTTTGTTCGCCATACATTCCAAAACCGCTATGATTTCCACCTTCAATCATAAGTTCTTCACTAGACTTCGGTAAACGAATCTTACTAGCTTCATATTTTTCCCAATTTAAAATCTTATCATGACTTGCTACAATCGATAAAACTGGAATATTGCTACTACTGAAATCAACACTTTTATCTGGATAACTAGCGAGTAAAATCAGTCCTGCTAAGTAATTGTCCTTTTGTAATTTTTTAGCATCTAAACTAGCAACAACTCCCCCTAAAGAATGTCCTGCTACATATACTTTATCCAAATTCTCTTCTTTTACAATTGTTTCCATTGTTCCCATTTCAAAAATGGGTAAATTTAATGAAGATTCAATCACATAAGTTGTGATACCATTTTGTGCTAATCCCTCTCCTATTCCAATATATGCTTGTGGTTCTACTAATGCTCCCGTATAAAATAATAGTGTTACTTTTTCTTCTCCCTTTGCTTCAAATCGATAATACTGATTCTTTTTTACATAAGAATGCTTATTCCACTTTTCCATTGCTTCAGGAGTTCCTCGATAAGTAAACATAAGAATCAATCCATAAAATAATAAAATCAGTGCAAATAACGCCCCAAAAATTCCATAAAACCATTTTCTTTGTCGAGTCATACTTACAACTCCCTTCATTTATTAAATAAAAAAACATCCCATCCATCTAGGTTTAACAATGGATAGGATGCTTTCAATGTCATTAAATAGCCCAGTCTCCATTACGGAAGATTGGTACAACTGTTCCGTCTTCACGAATACCATCAACATTCATATTTGGTCCACCAATCATGAAGTCCACATGAACGTCTGAACGATTTAAGCCGGCTGCCGCTAATTCTTCTTCAGTTTCAAATTTTTCTCCACCTTTAACACTTGTCGCATAAGCTGAACCAATTGCTAAGTGGTTAGAAGCATTTTCATCATATAATGTATTAAAGAATGTAATTCCTGATTGAGAAATTGGTGAAGGGTCGCTTACTAAAGCAACTTCTCCTAACCCACGAGCACCCATATTTTCGAATACTAAATCTTTCATTACTTGATCGCCTTTTTCAGCAGAAACTTCTACGATTTGACCATCTTTAAAAGTAACTTTGATTCCTTCGATAATATTACCATTATAACTTAATGGTTTAGTACTTGTTACATAACCATCTGCTACACGGTAATCTGGAGCTGAGAACACTTCTTCTGTTGGCATATTTGCAATAAAGTGTTCGCCTTGTGCATTATAGCTTCCAGCACTTTCCCAAACATGGTTTTTAGGCATTCCAAGAGTTAAGTCAGTTCCTGGTGCTGTGTAATGTAATTTAGCAAATTGTTCTTTATTTAAAATAGCTGCTTTTTTGTCTAATTTTTCTTCATGTTCTTTCCAAGCCGCAACTGGGTCGTCAGCATATACTCGACAAGTAGTGAAGATTTGATTCCACAATAAATCTACGGCTTCTTCAGTTGATTTTGCTTCTGGGAATACTTTTTTAGCCCATGCGCTACCTGCAGCAGCTGCTACTGTCCAGCTTACTTTATTCGATTGAGTTGCAACACGCATTGGTTTTAAAGCAACACTTGTAGCTTTCATTGATTTTGCAAGACGACTTGTATCTACTCCATTTAATACATCTGGATCTTTAGAAACAATGCTTAAACGACTTGCTTTATGATCTAATAAATAGTGCATTTCTTGTACTTTATATTCCGGAACAGTCGTAATACGATCTTCCGCAGCATATAATAAACGGTCACGGTTGATTTCATCATCACTCCATTGAACGATCACTTCGCTTGCTCCTAATTGATAGGCTTCTTTTACTAATAAACGTGCAAAAGGTGCTTGTTCCACTTCCGCATAAATCACTACAGTATGACCAGGTTGAACATTAATCCCTGTAGACACTAGCAATTTTGCATATTTTTGTAAATTTACATCAAAATTTTCTAATACCATCAAATCTCTCCTTTAAATTAAATCCGTTTCTATTGTAACATACTCTTGATAAAACTGCATTATTCCTTTTCTTCATAGAAAACTTCATCTAAATACAAACCTTGAGGAGGAGCTGTTGGCCCCGCTTTTTGTCGGTCCATTGCTTCTAAAATCTCTTTCATATCTGAGACAGGTCTTAATCCATCTCCGATTTGTAGACTCGTCCCCACTAATATACGAATCATATTGTATAAAAAGCCATTCCCTTCAAATGTGAAGATTAATTCCCCATCTTTTTCTACCACTTCCGCTTTCGTAACAATTCTAACTTTCGACTCCTTATCCGTCTTTGTAGAACAAAAACTTGTAAAATCAT
>CAUSWE010000078.1:0-3936 GCA_963535215.1 uncultured Granulicatella sp.
TTATAGCATAGGTAATATCTTTTTGTCTTTTTTTGGTACTTTGTTTCAAATAAAACTTCGAGACCTAGGCTCGAAGTTTAGCCATGAGACTCGCTAGCGAGGCTGCTGGCGACCTCGCTAACATAAAATTTTTCTTTCATCTTTTAGCCTATACGTAAAAAAACTTCGAAACTCTATTACGTTTCGAAGTCTATGCATCGTTTTCTATTCTACAACTGTTTTATCTAAAAATCCTTTTAAGAATTTTTCAACAATAAATGTACCTAAGAAGGCGAATAAAATATTCGACACAGCTACGCCAAATACACTAGGCCAGAATGGTACTTGTAAAGAGTAATACAATGCTGCAGCTACTACAAAACCACACCAAATGCCATAAGCAGCACTCTTCACATAAGAATTTTTGAAAATACGGTTAAAAATATATAAACTCACTGATTGAATTAAAAATCCAGATAAAATATCAATCGGTCCAAGAGGACTTGGAATATTACTAATCATTACACCGATTAAAATCCCTAATGACAATTGTGGTTTATAAAATGGAACACCCATTAATAAAGTTGATAAACGGAATTGAAACATCCCGTATGAAATAGGGTTGATTAATGTTAAAACAACATATAACGCACCTATTAAAGTATTTTGTGTTAATAATCTAATTTGTTTTTTATTCACTATAAAATCTCCAATCCATTTGCTAAAAAGGCTTTGTTTCGATCAATACAAGTTCCGCATTTTCCACATGGAGGATATACGCCATTGTAACAACTATACGTTAATTCATACGGAACTCCTAATTCGACTCCTTTTGTGACAATATCTTTCTTTTTCACTTGTCCAAATGGAGCTGTCAATCGAACTTTGCCTCCACTTCCTAATTGAACAGCCTGATTCATCGCTTCAATAAATTCAGGCGAACAGTCTGGATAAATAACTCCAGAATCATCCAAGTGTGCTCCAAAATAAATTTCAGAAGCTCCTTTTTGCATCGCAATTCCTGCTAAAATCGAAATAAAAATTCCATTACGAAACTCCACTTCGGTATTTGCTTCTGTTTGTGTCGCATAATCTCCTGTACTCACTTCAATATCATTTCCAGCATTTAATGAAGATTTACTTCCTGAAAATACAGAACTAACTTCTAAAATTTGATGTGGAACTTTATAGTAGTCTGCAATTTTTCTAGCAGCTTCTAATTCCAATTCCTTATGCTTTTGATTATATGAAAATGAAATAGCTTCAACCTGAGGATCTTGACTCAAAGCAAGCGCTAATGCAGTAGAACTATCTACTCCACCACTTAATAATACTAATTTCATCATAATTCTCCTTAACGGTTATCCACTTTTTCAGGATATAAATCATGATTCATCATACGGTGGTCTGCTACTTGTTCCCATTTAGTACCTGGTTTTCCATAGTTACAATATGGATCAATAGAGATTCCTCCACGTGGTGTAAATTTGCCCCAAACTTCAATATATTTTGGATCCATTAATTTTACTAAATCTTTCATAATGATATTCATGCAGTCTTCATGGAAATCTCCACGATTTCTAAAGCTAAATAAGTATAATTTTAAAGACTTACTTTCTACCATACGTTCTCCTGGAACATAGCTAATATAAATTGTCGCAAAGTCAGGTTGACCTGTAATTGGACATAATGAAGTAAATTCTGGACAATTAAATTTTACAAAATAATCATTTTCCGGATGTTTATTTGGGAATGACTCTAGCACTTCTGGTGCATAATCGTCACGATAAACTGTTTTACTTCCTAAGTGTGTGATTTCTCCCATTTCTTCGTTTTTTCTCATTGTTCTTCCTTCTTTCCGGACTATTTAAACATAAAAAATTCCTGAAAAACACCATCGTTTTCCAGGAATTGATTGATCATTTCATGTTCAAATAAGCCCTAGTTTTGTTTATAGACAGGATGGTTACGAACTGTCTGACAAATATTCTACCATAAATGAAAGGAATTGACTAGTCTTGAACTAAACGATGAATCCATTTTTGAGAATAAACACGATAAAGTCCGACGACTACTTTTGTTACTTCTTCCATTCCTGCACAAATAACAACTATAGTAACTGGTAAATGCCATACTCCTGCTGCTAAAAGAGATAATGGTACGCCGACTAACCAGACACAACTCATTTCTAATTTCATTCCATAATGAGTATCTCCACCACCTCTTAAAACACCTACAACAATAATGGAATTAATCGTTTTTAAAATAAAAATCATTCCCATCACTTGTAATAATTGTTGACCAAGAGCATAAACCTCTGGACTAATATGTCCAAATAATAATAATGTCCATTGTGGCGTTAAACTTTCAATAGCACCAATGACTACACCTGTGATAATCGCTAAAATAATAAATCGATTGGCATCTTTTTTTGCTCGATCAATTTTATTTTTTCCAATGCTTTGTCCAAGCATAATACTACAACTACTTCCTAATCCACGAACGATAACAAAGGCTAAGCCTTGAATCGCAACTGCAATTTGCACCGCTGCAGTCGCTTGAGTTCCAACCATCGCATAAGCTGCATTATAAAACACTTGCCCTAATGCCCAAAATGTTTCATTGACAATAACTGGCAAAGTTGTCTTCCAGTAGACCGTCCAAAATTCTTTTGGAATTTTTTGTAAATGTCGAATTGGAATTTGAAGCGGACCTTGATAACGTTTGATGACAAACACTAACACTCCAATTTCAATCAATCTCGCTACAACAGTTCCTAATGCAGCTCCGACAACTCCCATTGCTGGAAACCCTAATTTCCCAAAAATAAAAATATAATTGAAGAAAGCATTGGCAACAAAACTACTCATCGTTGCTACTAATGGAACTTTTGGATTTCCCGTACTTCTTAAAGCACTCCCTAAAGAAAAACTCCATGCTGTTATGACATAGGTTAAGGCTGCAACACGTAAATAGTCCCCACCAGCTTGAACAACTGCCGCATCATGGGTAAATAATTCTAAAATTCCATAAGGAAAAATTATTGCAACAAGCATAAATGCCACAGAAATAGCTGTAGACAATATTAAACTTGCCTGATTAATTTTTCGAACTTGAGGAACATCCCTTACACCCCAATATTGTGCAAATAATACCGAGGAACCTGTATTAATCCCAAAACAAATTAATGTAAATAAGAAAAACACTTGGTTCGCTAATCCAACACCAGCAATACTTGCATCTCCAAGAGAGGAAATCATCATCGTATCTAATGTGTTCAAAAATGAAGTTAATAAACTTTGCAACGCAACAGGAATCGCAATCGCAAACATTTGTTGATAAAACGCCTTTGAATTCATCTCATCCTCCTTTTAGAATGTATCTATTTTTTCTAAATCATTTTCTCTCCAACTATTCTATACTTTTGATGAGTTTCTTTCAAATGATTGAATAACTCCAAACAAAAAAAGGATGAGATACTCATCCTTTTTTGTTTGACTTAATTAGATTCCAGGTGCTTCGTTTAAGTGTGCACGTAGCATCCAAATGATTTTTTCGATATCGCCTTTGAAGCCGATGCAGATATCTTGTGATACATCATCGCCTTCTTCTCCAGCTGTTTCTAAACCTTCTTGGTATAAACCTCTTAAGTATTCATATCCTACTAATAAATGTCTTACCCATTCGTCAATTGAACGTTCGTAAGATGCAGGAATATCTTGAATTTTAGTGTTATCTGCAAATTCACGTAATGTTGAATATGGTGCTCCTCCAATAGTGATTAAACGTTCTGATACTTCGTCTAATTGAGCGTTGATTTCATCCATTAATTTATCCATTGCTGGGTGTAATGTTAAAAATCCACGTCCACGCATATACCAGTGTACTTGGTGAATAATTGCTGCTTGTTGGCTTAAGTCAGCTACTAATTGATTTAATACTAATTTTGTTTTTTCT
>CAUSWE010000079.1:0-3865 GCA_963535215.1 uncultured Granulicatella sp.
TTCAAAGAAGTAAGAAGAAGCAAGATCAATTATCTAGACAATATCAAGAAATCTCTAGACGTCGTTCACCATGGAGTGATGAACAGATGGATCAATTGAATATTTTGCGATTTCAATTACAAGAAAAAGATGAATAGTATTTAGATGAGAAAGAGCTAAGGGGTAACTTAGTTCTTTTTTATTTTTAATAAAGTAATCGTTTACATGTAAATTGTGTTGCAGTACAATGATGTTGAAAGATAGAAGTTATATAATAGGAGAGAGAATAGATGAAAACATAAGTGTGGATTGTTGACCTAGGAAGAATGCTTTAATAACGAACTTTTCATGCATAAATGAGAACTATATACACGATATAAAATAGTAAGATGCAATGATTGAACATGACGAATGGGGAAGAACAACATGAAAAAGATAATCACTTTATTACTAGGGATGTTGGTGTTTACTTTAGGAAGTTCGAGTGTGTTGGCAATGGAAAGTGCGAATATGGCTTCTGATATCGGTCAAAGTGAATTTGAAAGTTTAGCAACTAAATCAGAGGAAAGGTTGAATCAGTTATTTCTATCTTCGGATATTCAATGGGAAAAAGCGGTGAAAGTGTATGAACAGGCGTCATTTTTTGAAAGTGTTCCTAAAATTGATGATGCACGTTTAAAAGAAGAATTGAAAAAGATGGAATATTATTGGGTTGTGCCAACTTCTCATCAACAACCAAAAGTAGAAATTCGATTTGATATTGTAAAGGATTTTGATAGAGACGAAGCAAAAAAAGCTGTGGCAGATGGATTGACGAGTGCAGAGAGTGTTGCAGAACAAGAAAAACAAATTGGAAAATGGGATATTACTTCTGTTGGGGAATACGAAGAAGGAGTTGACCCATTTGCTCAAACAATCGAAAAGGTGTTAAAAGAGCAATCAATCACCCCTAAAGCCATTTACTATATCCAACCAACAAAAGTGATGATGGATCCAATTGCATTAGTGAAGTTAGCAGATAATGAGTATCGCATGCTTATTCACTCACTACCATTTGAAGAAAATCAGATGAAGAGTAAGGCAGGAACATTACAATTTGATACGCTTTATCCATATGAAACAGCGCAAAAGGTGTTAGTTGCTTACTTAAATGAAAAATATACAGAGCGGACGGGTGGAATTTTAGCTCCAGAGCCAAGTGGAGTTATTTCTGTCGAACATAATAGAGCGATGATGATTGTGGGAGTTGTGTTTGTTATAGTTGTGGGGGTCATTTGCTGGAAAATTTTCAAAAAACGTCGGTAAATCACTATATAAAGCTAAAATAAGATAAAATTTCTGAGGCGATTTCGGTCGTCTCTTTTTTCATCTTCACAAAAATTTCATACTTTCTAGTTAACGGATTCATAAAATTAAGGTATACTAAGTGTGAAATCATCCCAAAGGAGGAAGTAAGATGCATATTTTAATGATTGAAGATACAGAAGCAGTGTGTGAAATGATGGAAATGTTTTTTGAAAAAGAAGGTTGGACAGCAGAGTTTTATCATGACGGTAAAGAAGGGTATGATGCCTTTGTGAATCATCAAGATAAATGGGATTTAGTAATTTTAGATTTAAACTTACCTTCGATGGATGGCATGCAAATTTGCCGTCAAATTCGTCAAATGAATGAGCAAGTTCCGATTGTAATGTTAACAGCAAGAGATTCGGAAAGTGATCAGGTTATTGGCTTAGAAATCGGAGCAGACGATTATGTAGCAAAACCATTTAGTCCATTAACAATGATGGCACGTATTAAAGCCTTACATCGCCGTATTGGACGAGGAACTTCTAGTGAAGCACCAACAAGTGCAGGACAATTTGATATTGAAACGGAGCATGTTTCCATTAATACAAGAACTCATGAAGCTTTTATAGATGGTGTGAAAATTGATGGCTTGACTCCAAAAGAGTTTGATTTATTAGTTTTAATGGCACAACATCCTCGTCAAGTATTCTCAAGAGAACACTTATTAACGAAGATTTGGGAAGATCCTTTCTTTGGCGATGAACGTACGATTGATGCACATATTAAAAAATTACGTCAAAAAATTGAAGCAGTGGGTCCTCATGTTATTCAAACAGTATGGGGTGTAGGATATAAATTTGATGATAGTGGGATTTAGCAGATGAAATATTTTTACCAACAATTAGTAGGATTTTTATCGGTTGTATTAGTATCCGTTGTTGTTTGTGGATTATTATTTTATAATGTTATGACGAATAAAATTTTCATGCAACGGTCTCAACAGCTATTTGGCTATGCAAAAGCAATTTTAGTAGATGATTTAACAGCTGAACAAATTAATAGCAGCTTATCTTTGGTGAAGGATGAACATTTAGGAGTTGCGATTTTTGATAAAGATAATAAAATGACTTATCCGGCAACCGTATTAAATGTTAAAAGTTCATTAACGGATGACGAATTACAACATCTTCAAGATGGTTCTGCCATTAATATGAAGCAAACAAAGCATAATTTTGTCGGCGAAGCAGCAGATTTAGTGACGATTTATTATCCAATTTTTAAAAACCAAACTTATAATGGATTTTTAGCGATTTCTAGTCCATTAAGTCGTATTGAAACGGAAATGGCAGAGTTAAGAAATTCTATTTTAGTAGGATTTTCATCAGCAGCAGTGGCAGGTGTTATACTGAGTGTCTTATTTGCTAATTATCAAACAAGACGAATTAATCGCTTGAGAAAAGCGACACACGAAATTGCTGAAGGAAATTATGATATTTCGCTACCAACTCAAAAACGAGATGAATTTGATGATTTAGTAACGGACTTTAATAAGATGGCAGAGTCATTACAGAAATCTGAACAAGAAATTGAACGACAAGAGAATTTAAGACGTCAATTAATGATGGACGTGGCTCATGAGATGAGAACGCCACTTACAACGATGAATGGATTGCTGGAAGGATTAATTCACCATATGATTCCTGAATCTCGCCGTGAGAGAAGTTTAGAATTAATTACGAATGAAACACAACGTCTTATCCGATTAGTGAATGAAAATCTAGATTATGAAAAAATTCGTTCAGATCAAATTGTGTTAGTGAAACAAAATTTCTCAGGTACGAATGCATTACAAAATGTTGTTGATCAATTACAAGAATTAGCCGTGAATAAAGGAAATGAATTACGTTGTGAATGTCCAGAAGACTTTACCGTTTATGCGGATTATGATCGCTTTATTCAAATTTTAGTCAATATGACGAAAAATGCGAATCAATTTACGGACAACGGACATATTTTGATTAAAGGTTGGAATGAAGATAATCATGCAATCGTTCAAATTATTGACGATGGAATTGGGATTAATGAAAAAGAAGTCGAAGCCATCTGGGAAAGATTTTATAAAGCAGATGTTTCAAGAAAAAACACAAAATATGGCGAATCTGGAATTGGACTAGCGATTGTACATTCTTTAATGAAGAGTCATCATGGTACGATTCAAACGGAAAGTGAAGTTGGAAAAGGGACTACCTTTACGCTCACATTCCCAGGAAAAGAAGAAACAGAATAGAACAAGCAAGATTTCTCTTAAATAGCAAGAAATACCACTAAAATAGATGAATGATGGTTTTGCTACATAGGAGAAATCTTTTTTTGAATTTGATAGACTCCATGAATTTGTAATCCAATGAAAACTGTTTTAAGATAGTAAGGGAATGAAATTAAAAAGGATGATTAGTAGATGAAAGAAATCATATTAAAAACAAAAGCGGCAAAATTAGTGAAAAAAGGTTCTCCGTTATTAAATCAAGAGGATTTAGCACGACCACTTGAAGCAAAAGAAGGCGAATGTGTTCGTGTTTGTGATGAAAAGAAAGAA
>CAUSWE010000080.1:0-3653 GCA_963535215.1 uncultured Granulicatella sp.
TTCTTACTTCTTTGAATTTCTTTAAAAAATTCTCTTGCAGATTTTCTTAAAGCACCTTTTTGAAAAATGACCCATTGCTCTGCTAAATCGCTCGTTGCTACCGACACTTGAATCACTTGCGTATTCATTTCGCTAACTGTTCTCTCAATATATTCATCTGCCGTTTCATCTTCTGCTGTAAAAATAACTTTCACTTGAGAAGATTCAAATGACTGAGTAATTCCAGGAACAAATTGTGCATCAAAAACAATCCACACTTCAACATGTTCAAATTTTCTAAAATTAGCGCAATGATGGATGAGTAAATCACGAGCACTTTCTAAGTCCCCTTGTTTTTTCAAAGCAACTAATTCCGGCCATGCACCAATCATATTATACCCATCAATGATATATAATTGTTTCTTCATAAATCACCTATTAATGACGAGAACGGAAAACTTCATACATCATTAAAGCACTTGCGACACTCGCATTTAAACTTTGAACATGTCCAGTCATCGGAATCGTAATCATCTCATCTACAGCATCTTTAACAATGCGAGATACCCCTTTTCCTTCATTGCCCATCACAATCGCAATTGGCCCCTTTGTATTCCACTGACGATAATCCGTCCCTTTCATATCTGTTCCAAACACCCAAACTCCACGTTCTTTTAATTGCTCAATTGTTTGAGTTAAATTTGTTACACGAACAACTGGAACATGTTCGATAGCTCCTGTAGAAGCTTTCGCTACAGTAGATGTTAAAGAAACACTTCTTCTCTTTGGAATAATAATGCCGTGAACTCCTGTAGCATCTGCAGTACGTAAAATACTTCCTAAATTATACGGATCTTCAATTCCATCTAAAATTAATATAAATGGATCTTCATTTTTTTCCTGTGCCTTTTCAAAGACATCTTCTAAAGTCGCATATTCATAAGCTGCAATGGAAGCAACCACTCCTTGATGGACAACTTCCCCCACAAGATCTTGTAATTTAGCTTTTGGGACATTTTGAATTTGAATACGATGTTCTTTTGCTAAATCAATAATCGGAGTAATTTCCTTTCCAGATAAAGCTTCTTGAACCCATAATTTATTCACACGTTCTGGTTGTTGTAATGCTTCTCTTACTGCGTGACGTCCATATACAAAATCTGTGGACTCCTGCTCATTCGAAGAACTTTCCGGTGTATATTTTGGACGAGGTGCTTTAGCCTCTTTTTTGAAGCCCTTTGGTTGGCTTCCTTTTCTTCTATTCGAATTTCTTTCTTGTCTAGCCATGTTTTTCCTCCACTTGTTGAATACACCATGCGATAACTTCTTCTAATCGCTCTTTTTGTCCACTTAAATATAAATAGCCAATCATCGCTTCAAATCCTGTAGACATACGATAAGTAATAACATCTGCATTTTTCGCCTTTGTATGACTCTTAGCATTTCTTCCACGTTTGAAGTATTCTAATTCTTCTTCTGTTAAAAATGACTCGCTATCCAACATTTTTTGAATTAAATTTGCTTGAGCCTTAGCAGAAACATAACGAGTAGCTTCACGATGTAAGACATTTGGTTTCGTCTTTCCTGTTCTCAATACATGTTGACGAATATATAATTCATAAATACCATCGCCCATATAAGCTAATGTTAAGCCATTTAATAAATGCCAATCTTTAATGATTTCCATTATACTCTTCTCCATCTTGTTCCTTGAGCAGTATCTTCTAACACAATTCCTTGAGCTTTCAATAATTCTCTAATTTCATCGCTTCGTGCAAAGTTTTTCGCTTTTCTAGCTTCTAAACGTTCGTCAATTAATGCTTGAATTTCATCATCTACTAATTCTTCTTGAACTTCTTTCATTCCAAAAATCGCAAATAATTGTTCAGCTTTTTCTAATAATTTTTCTAAAATCACTCGAGAAACTGCTTCACGCTCTAAATAGACATTCCATTCTTTTACGAATTGATATAACACTGTCATCCCGTTAGCTGCATTAAAATCATCATCCATTTCTTCTTGGAATTTACCTTCTAATACTTCAAAACCAGCCCAAACATCTTGGTCATCTTCTAATGATTCAACTGCCTGTTCTAAACGGTAACGTGTATTGCTAAAAGTTGTTTGAATTTTTGACACATTTGCTGTTGCTTCTTGTAGTGAAGACTCACTGAATTTCAATGGTCTACGATAGTGAGCACTTGCTAGGAAGAAACGTAAAATTTGAGGATCAATTTCTTTAATAATATCGTGAACTAATACGAAATTACCAAGAGATTTACTCATTTTTTCTCCATCTTCCCCCATTGTTACAAAGGCATTATGCATCCAATAACGAGCAAACGGATGACCTGTTTTGGATTCACTTTGCGCAATTTCATTTTCATGGTGTGGGAATGCTAAGTCTTGTCCGCCACCGTGAATATCGATAGTATCTCCTAAATGTTTCGTAGCCATTACAGAACATTCAATATGCCAACCTGGACGACCTTTGCCCCAAGGAGAATCCCAACTAATTTCACCTGGTTTTGCACTTTTCCATAGAGCAAAATCTAATGGATTTCTCTTTTTAGCATCATCTACACTTTCCGTTCTTTGGCTTGCTCCTACTTGTAAATCTTGAATACTTTGATCACTTAATTTTCCATAATCTTTGAATTTTTCAGTGATAAAATATACATCTCCACCAGATTCATAGGCCGCTTCTTTTTCAACTAATGCTTTTACAAAGGCAATAATATCATCCATTGTATTCATCACTGTTGGATTTAAAGTTGCTTTTTTTACATTTAACGCAGCTGTATCTTCGTAGAAAGCTTCAATATATTTTTTAGAAACTTCTTCAGGTGTCATTCCTGTTTCATTCGCTGTTTTAATAATTTTATCATCCACATCAGTGAAATTAGAAACATAGTTCACATCATAACCACGGTATTCAAAATAACGACGAATCGTATCAAATGCAACCGTACTTCTCGCGTTTCCAATATGAATATAATTATAAACGGTTGGTCCGCAAACATACATTTTTACTTTCCCTGGTTCTAGTGGTTTAAATTCTTCTTTTTGACGTGTTAAAGTGTTATATACTTGAATCATAATTTCCTCCATATAATTCTGTGATTTCGTATTCTTCTTTTGAATGAATTCTAACAACTTTAGCAGGTAATCCTACTGCTGTTGTATGAGCTGGAATATCTGATAATACTACTGCTGCTGCACCAATTTTGGCACCTTCTCCAATTGTCACTGGTCCAATTACTTGAACATGAGCAGACAATAATACACCATCTTCAATAGTTGGATGACGTTTTCCCGTTTGCTTTCCTGTTCCACCTAATGTAACACCATGGAACAATTTCACATCATCTCCAATAATCGCTGTTTCCCCAATGACAATTCCCATGCCATGGTCAATAAAAAAACGACGACCAATTTGCGCTGCCGGATGAATTTCAATTCCAGTAAAAAATCGACTAAATGTACTCAGCATGCGAGCAAGAAGTCTACATCGGCAAGTAGTATGTAACCAATGTGCTAGTCGATGCAAAACAGTCGCATGATAGCCTGGATACGTTAAGATAATTTCTAAACTACTTCGTGCTGCTGGATCGTTCTTTTTATAGGTTTCCATATCCTCTTGAAAACGCCCCATCTTCTCACTCTCCTTTACT
>CAUSWE010000081.1:0-3576 GCA_963535215.1 uncultured Granulicatella sp.
GAATTTCTGAAATTTTAAAACAAGAATTACCTGAAGAAAAGTATGAAGATATTGTAGTTCTTTCTGGTCCAAGTCATGCGGAAGAAGTGGCTAAAAAGGATTTAACAACGATTACTGCTGCATGCGAGGAATTATCGTCTGCAAAAATTGTTCAACAATTATTTAGCAATTCTTATTTCAGAGTGTATACGAATACAGATGTTATTGGAGTAGAATTAGGAGCAGCGTTAAAAAATGTAATCGCAGTAGGCGCGGGGGCTTTACATGGTTTAGGCTATGGAGATAATGCTAAAGCTGCTTTAATGACTCGTGGGTTAGCAGAAATTAGTCGCTTAGGAATTGCGTTTGGAGCAGACCCTCTAACATTTATTGGATTAAGCGGAGTCGGCGATTTAATTGTAACTTGTACAAGTATTCATTCAAGAAACTGGCGTGCAGGGGATCAATTAGGTCAAGGAAAATCATTAGAAGATGTCCTAGAAAATATGGGCATGGTTGTTGAAGGAGTTCAAACGTGCAAAGCAGCTTATGAATTAGCACAGGAAAAAGGAATTGAAATGCCGATTACAAATGCTGTGTACAATATTTTATACAATGGGAAAAATATTAAAGTAGAAGTTTTACAATTGATGGAAAGAGAAAGAAAATCAGAAGTGTCCTTAAAATCACATCAAGAACAAATGGAGGGGTTACAATGAAAAAAGTAAAAAAAGCAGTTATTCCAGCGGCAGGATTAGGAACGCGTTTATTACCAGCAACAAAAGCAATGGCAAAGGAAATGTTGCCAATTGTAGATAAACCAACGATTCAATATATTGTAGAAGAAGCTTTAGCTTCAGGAATTGAAGAAATTTTAATTGTTACAGGTAAGAGTAAACGTCCGATTGAAGATCATTTTGACTCTAATATTGAATTAGAATCGAACTTGGAAGCAAAAGGAAAAACAGAATTGCTAGAATTAGTTCAAGAAACAACAGGCATTAAATTATACTTTGTTCGTCAATCTTATCCTAAAGGACTTGGAGATGCCGTATTACAAGCAAAAGCATTCGTTGGTGGGGAACCATTTGTCGTTATGCTTGGGGATGATATTGTGAAAGCAGAAGTTCCGTTAACAAGACAATTAATTGAAGGGTATGAAAAAACTCATGCTTCAAATATTGCAGTAATGGAAATTCCAATGGAAGATACCAACAAATATGGAATCATTGAGCCAGAAAGTAAAGTAGCGGATAACATGTATAATGTTCGTCACTTTGTAGAAAAACCAAAACCAGAAGATGCACCAAGTAATTTAGCAATTATTGGTCGTTACTTATTAACTCCTGAAATTTTTGATATTTTAGAAAAACAAGAACCAGGAGCTGGTGGAGAAATTCAATTAACAGATGCGATTGATACATTAAACCAAACACAACGTGTATTTGCGAAGAAATTTGAAGGTACAAGATATGATGTTGGGAATAAACTTGGTTATATGACTACAAGTATTGAGTTTGGATTAGAGCATCCAGAGATTAAGGCTGAACTAAAAGAGTATATTATTGATTTAGCACATCGTTTAGAAGGAAAATCTTTAAGCAATAAAGTTGTTGAATCAACTGAAAAAGAATAAAATAGAATAGACATTAAAAGACTGAACAAACAAAAATGGCAAAAAGGCAGTAGTTTTTGTTCAGTCTTCTTTTATAACTAAAGGTAAAGGAGATATAACTATGGAAGAAAGAACAATTTATGATGTAATCATTATCGGTTCAGGTCCTGGAGGAATGACAGCAGCATTATATGCTTCGCGTGCGAACTTAAAAACATTAATTTTAGAAAAAGGAGTTCCTGGAGGAGAACTGTTAAATACTTCTGATGTAGAAAATTACCCAGGATTTTCAAATATTAGCGGACCAGATTTAGCAGACAATATGTATAAAGGTGCAATGCAATTTGGTGCAGAATATGCTTATGGTAATGTAAGTAGTATTGAAGTGGATGGAGATTTACGTATTGTCCATGCCGGTAAAAAATCTTATGCCGCTTATGCAGTAGTTATTGCGACAGGTTCTTATCACCGTAAATTAGAAGTTCCTGGTGAAGAAGAATATGCTGGAAGAGGCGTTTCTTATTGTGCGGTATGTGACGGAGCATTCTTCAAAGGAAGTGACTTATTAGTAATTGGTGGAGGGGATTCTGCCGTTGAAGAAGGGACATATTTAACACAATTTGCGAATAAAGTTACGATTGTTCATCGTCGAGATACTTTACGTGCGCAAAAGATTTTACAAGATCGTGCATTTGCGAATGAAAAAATGGACTTCTTATGGAATAAAGCTGTGGAAGAAATTTCAGGAGATGAGCAAAAAGTAACTCATGTTACATTAAGAGATACTCAAACGAATGAAACTTCTCAATTAGAGGCTGCTGGAGTATTTATTTATGTTGGTTTATTGCCAGTGACAGATCCATTCAAAGAATTAGGTATTACAAATGAAGAAGGTTGGATTGTCACAAATGAAAAAATGGAAACAAGTATTCCTGGCATTTATGCAGTAGGGGATGTCCGTCAAAAACATTTAAGACAAATTACAACAGCTGTTGGTGATGGTGGAATTGCCGGAAATGAAACATATCACTATGTAGAAAGTATTAAGGAAAAATTGGCGGAATAAGAGATTAAAATTGTTATTAGATTTGTCGAATGAAACGTAATGGGCGATTAGCAGCAGAAAATGGAGCTGATTTTTCACTAATGAGTATTGTTCCGTTAATTGGCAAATGTTATTCCGAATAGGATGATATTGTTCCGTTAAGGGGGAATGGATTCATTTGTATGATAATGATTTACTATCAGAATGATATCTCAGAGTAACTTTACGACAAGTAAAATTATTTGGAAATTGTTGTAGAGCCATTGACAAATGTGTAGGATTTTGTTATTATAAACAGGCAAATCGTAAAAAATCGATGAGTTATTGAATCTATTTGGAAATGAGAGGTGTCATTCATGCGTATCAACATTTTATTAGAATGTGCTGAAACAGGTGAACGTTTATACTTAACAAGCAAAAACAAACGTAACAACCCAGAACGTTTAGAATTAAAAAAATATTCTCCAAAATTACGTAAACACGTTGTTTTCAAAGAAACTAAAAAGTAATTTCGAGAAAAGTAATTGGAAGGTCAAGCGGAGCTTGGCCTTTTTTTCTTGTAGAGGGCGAGAAATGGATTTTTCTGAGGTAGCAAAGGACGCAAGCAGCCTCGCAAAAGCGAGTCTCATTGCTAAAATTCGAGCCTAGGTCTCGAACTTTCCTAACATTAGTAGCCATCGATATGGCTACTAATGCTCTTGCTACGGCGAAAAATCCATTTCTCTTTTTTCGTGACTGTACGGGGGGCGTATGAGATGTGGATTTTTTTGATGGTAGTAAAGGACGGCGGCAGGTCTGCGGTTTCATGTGCATACTACTATAAAAAAATCATTTTTCATCCAATCTATATTTCATAGAAACACCATAACACTACCTTAATAGTTCAAAATCTTGTATACTGTTAAAGGTGATTAAAATGGAGAAACAGAATACAAAA
>CAUSWE010000082.1:0-3493 GCA_963535215.1 uncultured Granulicatella sp.
AAATTATTTCTAAAAGAAATCATGAAATGGTTCAAAAAATATTAGCGACTCAAGAAAAAGAAGAATTGGAACATGCTTTTCAAGTCATTCACAAAATGATTAACACGATTGAAAGCATTCCAATTGAAACACTCTCATATAGAAAGGAAGAAAATGAATGAAACAAATCATGAATCATGTTCGTAGATATCGAGCATTACTCGCAGGAATTGTGATTTTAACGATTTTACAAGTGGGTTCAAGTTTACTATCTCCAACAATTTTAGCTACATTAGTCAGCAATGGGATTTTAAAACAAAACCAAGCGGTAATTTTACAACAAGGTGGATTCATGTTACTGACTTCGACTTTAGATTTAGTGTTATCCATTTTAGTCGTTCGATTTATCGGAAAATTCTCTGCGGGATTATCAAAAGATTTACGTTTGAGTATGTTTACAAAAATTCAACATTTCTCAACGCAAGATTTTCAAAAGTTTGGAACATCTTCTTATATTAATCGTACAACAAGAGATATTCAAAGTTTAGCGCAAACATTAGGATTTTCAATGAGTATGGTATTAATGGCTCCATTGATGTTGGTTGGGTCTATTATTCTCGCTGTTCGTATGAACTTTACATTGTCATTAGTATTATTAGGGTCCATTCCATTTTTAGGAATTGCAGTCGCATTATTAGTCAAAACTGTCTCAAAAGACTTTACCATTATGCGTCAAATGACAGATACACTAACACAAATCATTCGTGATTCATTAACGGGTATCCGTGTGATTCGTGCCTTTAATAAGAGCGAGTATGAAGTAGAACGTTTTGATCAAGTGAATGAAAAGTATCGTAAATTAATCTTCGGTATGTATATTAAATTTAGTTTAATTATGCCATTAATGATGATTACGATTAATTTTGCGAATTTAGCAGTTGTTCTTGTGGGAGCTCATTTAATTCAAGCATCTCAATTAGAAGTGGGAGCTTTGATGGCAGTGATTCAATATTCTGTTCTTGTATTAATAGCGTTATTATTACTATCGATTATATTCATTATGATTCCTCAAGGGCTTGTAGCTGCAAAAAGGGTTAATGAAGTGTTAGAACAAGAAAATATTCAAACCTTTGTGAGTAAAGATTATGGGTTAGAAAAAATTGATACAGTAGAATTTAAAGATGTTTCTTTCAAATATGAAGGAGCAGAAAAAGCGATGCTAAATAACGTAGATTTCACGGCAAAAGTTGGAGAGAAAATTGCGATTATCGGTTCAACAGGAGCAGGAAAATCTACACTAGTAAATTTATTAATGCGATTCTTAGATACAACTACTGGAGAGTTGTTAATGAATGGTGTAAATATCAAAGAATTTACAGAAAAAGAACTACGCGAGCAAATCGCATTCGTCCCTCAAAATCGTATGCTATTTGAAGGAACGATTCGAGATAATTTAAGATTTGGGAATGAACATGCAACAGATGAAGAAATGATTCAAGCATTAAAACAAGCAGAAGCATGGGAATTTGTTTCTAGTTTAGAAGAAGGACTAGATGCTCACGTAGAGCAAAAAGGAGATAATTTCTCTGGAGGTCAAAAACAAAGATTATCGATTGCCCGTGCATTAGTAAAACACGCTTCCATCTATGTTTATGATGATAGCTTCTCAGCATTAGATGCGAAAACAGAAGCAAAACTTCGTGCCAATTTGGCAGAAATTAATCAACAATCGATTATTTTTGTGGTCGCACAAAGAATTTCATCTGTAACAGATGCTACAAAAATTATTGTATTACATGAAGGAAATGTTGTTGGTATTGGAACTCATGATGAATTGAAAGAAAGTAACCAAATTTATCAAGAAATTATGAATTCTCAATCAAGTTTAGAAGAAATGGAGGATACTCATGAATAAAACTGTCTTAAAACGATTATTAAGTTATTTAAAGCCTGATCGTGTAATTGTGACGATTGTATTAGTAGTATCCCTAATTTCAGTTATTTTAGATGTACAATTGCCTAAAATTTTAGGGGATGCAACGACATTAATTAGTGAAAGTTATATTACCTCTAATTATACTTCAGTTGATTTAAAAGGAGTTTTTGCGATTGCGAAGACTTTAGCAGTTTTATATCTTTTAGCAGCTGGATTAAACTTTTTAGGAAAATATTTTATGTCTCGTGTTGCTAGTGATATTATTTATCGATTACAAAAAGAAATCGATGAAAAATTCACACGTTTACCAGTTCGATATTTTGATGAGCAATCAAGAGGGGACTTATTAAGTCGTGCAACAAATGATATTCAAACAATTGATGATTCTTTCTCACAAGTATCGAATCAAATTTTCACAACCGTTTTGACGTTCTTTGGGATTATTATTATGATGTTTACGGTGAATATTCCATTAGCGATTATTGGCGTATTGGGGATTCCTCTTTCTCTATTTATTATTGGATTAATTGGGAAAAAATCTTCTACAGCATTTGCGAATCGTCAAGAAACTACAGGACGTTTAAATGGTTATATTGAAGAATATTATGGCGGACATGAGATTGTAAAAGCCTTCAATTATGAAGACCGTTCTCAAGCAGAATTTCAAGCGTTAAATGATGAGTTATATGAACATGCTTGGAAAGCGCAATTTTTTGCAGGATTGATGTTCCCAATTTCTCGTTTAATTAATAATATTATTTATGTATTTGTAGCGATTGTTGGTGGATTATTTGCTTCACAGGGAATGATTGCCATTGGTGGCATTCAAGCAATTTTGCAATATATGCGTAATATTAGCCAACCAATGGGAGATGCAGCGAATATGATTGGCTTAACTCAATCTATGTTAGCAGCAGCAGAGCGAATTTTTGAATTATTAGATGCAGAAGAAATGGAAGAAGAAGGCGATAAAGAAGAACTTCCAGCTGTCGTTGGAGATGTTCAATTTAAGCATGTTTCATTTGGTTATACTCCTGAAGTGACATTAATGGAAGATTTGAATATTGATGTTAAAGCAGGAGAAACAGTAGCGATTGTAGGACCTACGGGTGCAGGTAAAACTACTGTAATTAATTTATTGATGCGATTCTATGATATTACAAGTGGAGAGATTGAAATTGATGGACATAATATTCAAGATTATAAAGTGGATTCTCTCCGTTCAAAAGTTGGGATGGTATTACAAGATACTTGGCTATTTAAAGGAACGATTCGAGAAAATATTCGTTATAGTCGTCCAGATGCAACGGATGAAGAAGTTGTTCAGGCGGCAAAACAAGCCTTTGCGGATGATTTTATTCGTAAATTACCAGATGGATATGATACGTATATTACGGAAGAAACGGATAATATTTCTGGAGGACAAAAACAATTATTAACGATTGCTCGTGCGATTTTAGCTTCACCTTCTGTTTTCATTTTAGATGAAGCGACTTCGAATGTAGATACGAGAACGGAAATGCAAATTCAAAAAGCGATGGATCATATTATGGAACATAAGACTTCGTTTGTCATTGC
>CAUSWE010000083.1:0-3231 GCA_963535215.1 uncultured Granulicatella sp.
TTTCCAATAGGAACAGTCATGAAATTAACGGATTTAACAGCAAGACAAATTCGTTACTATGAAGAACAACGTTTAATTACACCGGAACGTTCAGACACTAATCGTAGAATGTATTCGTTAAACGATGTAGATCGATTATTAGAAATCAAAGACTACTTGGCGGATGGATTAACCATTGTTGCGATTCAAAAAATTTATTCGAATGTGAAAAAAAATCCGTTAGAAAAATCAACGACAAACGATGGATTAACGGACGAAGATGTTCGACGAATTTTGTATAACGAAATTATGCATATTGGAAGATTATCCGGACAAGAAAAATTACTATAGAGGTGGAAAAAATGACAATCACACAAGAAGAAATTTTAAAACAAGTTGAGGAAATGGACGTTCGTTATTTACGTTTGATTTTTACGGATATTTTAGGAACGATTAAAAATGTGGAAGTGCCGATTACTCAATTAAAAAAAGTATTATCGAATAAAATGATGTTCGATGGTTCATCCATTGAAGGTTTTGTTCGTATTGAAGAAAGTGATATGTACTTATACCCTGACTTAGATACATGGGTTGTATTCCCATGGAGTAGTAAACACGGAACAATCGCTCGCTTAATTTGTGATGTATATAAACCAGATGGAACACCATTTGCAGGAGATCCTCGTTCAAACTTAAAACGTATTTTACAAGAAATGGAAGACTTAGGATTTTCTCATTTTAATTTAGGACCAGAGCCAGAGTTCTTCTTATTCAAATTAGATGAAAACGGAGAACCAACGCTTGAAGGAAATGACCAAGGAAGTTACTTCGATTTAGCTCCAGTCGATTTAGGAGAAGAATGTCGTCGTGAAATCGTATTAGAATTAGAAAAAATTGGATTTGATATTGAAGCAAGTCACCATGAAGTAGCACCAGGGCAACACGAAATTGACTGGAAATATGCTCCTGCAGTAGCAGCTTGTGATAATATTCAAACCTTTAAATTAGTAGTTAAAACGATTGCACGCAAACATGGATTACATGCAACCTTTATGCCAAAACCAGTATTTGGAATTGCAGGAAGTGGAATGCATTTTAACTTATCATTATTTGATAAAGAAGGAAATAATGCCTTCTATGATCCAACAGATGAACATGGACTAAGTGATACTTGTCGCCATTTTATTGCTGGTGTTATGAAACATGCGAAAGCTTTAACAGCGATTTGTAATCCTACAGTCAACTCTTATAAACGTTTAGTACCAGGATATGAAGCGCCTGTATATATTGCATGGTCAGCTCAAAACCGTTCACCATTAATTCGTATTCCTGAAGCAAGAGGACTTTCTACTCGTATCGAATTAAGAAGTGTGGATCCAACAGCAAATCCTTATTTAGCAATGGCAGCTATTTTACGTGCTGGTTTAGAAGGGATTCGTGAAAAATTACCAGTTCCTGCTCCAGTGGACCGTAATATTTATGCAATGTCAACAGCAGAAAGAAAAGAAGTAGGAATTGATGATCTGCCAAGTAGTTTAGCAGAAGCGATTGATTGCTTGAAAGCTGACACTGTTGTAAAAGATGCATTAGGTGGACATATTTATAGTAACTTTGTGGAAGCGAAAAAGTTCGAATGGGCAGCATATCGTTCACAAGTCACACAATGGGAATTAGATCAATATTTAAAACTATTTTAATAGATGGGGAAAGCCGAGCGAAAGCTTGGCTTTTTTGTATAAAAGGTATGTTAACAACATCACTTTCAACTTTTTTTGACAATCCACTATATAAGTGTCATACTATTTAATGACAACACGTGAGAGGAAGTTAGAGATGTATATTAAAGATATGAGAAATTCTATTGCAGAATATCATGAGTTTTTACAAACTCAAGGAAACTGTACTCTTTTTCAAACTCCGGAATGGGGAGAAGTGAAAACAAGAGGAGAATGGAGCAACGACATTCTTTTTGTGATGAATGATCAAGATGAACCAGTTGCAGCGACGATGATTTTATATCGTGCCCTTCCTGTTGTGAAAAGATATTTAGCGTATGCTCCTAGAGGAATTGTGACGGATTATCATAATGCAGAACAATTTAAAAAAGTGATTCAAGCTTTGAAAGCTTATTTAAAACAAAAACGAGTGTTTGGGTTGAAAATTGACCCAGAAATTATGTGGAGAGAACGATTAAATGATTTTTCAATTGTAGAAGATGGAATCAATCAAGAATCCGTTCGACAATTATTATTAGAATCAGGATTTGTAAGTCAGCCACTAGATTTAGGGTTTGATGGCATTCAACCAAGAATGACGATGATTGTTGAATTAGAAGATAAAGGAAAAGGGATTTTAGATACTTTCTCTTCTAAAGAAAGATATAAAGTTACAATGGCACAAAAACGTGGAGTTGTTTGTTATAAAGGCTCTATCGAGGATATTGATGATTATGAAGTGTTAAATCGTATTACTGCTGAGCGTGATCAATATATTGCCAGAAGTAAAGAGTATTTAACAACCATCTATGAAACATTACATGCTCACGATATGATGGATTTATATTTTGCAAAAATTGATTATCATGTCGCAAAAGAATCAACAGAAAACAGAATTCACCAAGCAAAAGCTGAGGTGGAAAAAATTGCTTCACAAGTTGAAAGTACTCAAAATGAGAAAAAGAAAGCCAACTTATTGAATCAAAGAGAAAGCTTGTTGAAAAATATTGCCAAATATGAGCAAGAAGTGATTGAGTTAGAAGCTTTATGTGAAGAATATCCAAATGGAAAGGTGTTAAGTGGAGCATTCGTAGCAACTTATAAAGAAACTGCGTATTATTTATATGGTGCAAATATTACAGATGATGCAGGCTTAAATGTAAATAAAGCTTTGCAAACATGGATTATGCAACAGTTGTATGATGAAAAAGGTATTCGCCACTATGATATGTTTGGTGTTTCAAGTAATGCAGAAGATCATACAGGTATTACAAAGTTTAAACAATCTTTTGATCCAATATTAATTGAGTATATTGGTGAATTTGATTTGCCGATTAATCGCTTCTGGTTTACAATGTTTCAAGATGTTGCACCGAAAGTGATGGAATGGAAAAGAAAATTATTAATGCGTCGTTCATAAATGGCGTATTGCCCCAAAAGTAAGAATAAAAGCTGCTTTTGGGGTATTTTTAGGTTCGTTTTTAGATATCTTTTTAAGATTTTTGAGAGTTATGGTACAATTATAAGACGAGTTTGA
>CAUSWE010000084.1:0-3134 GCA_963535215.1 uncultured Granulicatella sp.
CGTTCTTTTCCTTTATACATTGTTCCATCTAAATCAATAAAATATGCTTTATACATGCTTATTTCCCTCTTTTTTGTGGTTTTTCTCGAATATCAAATCTCTTATTAGGATGATTATTTTTTTGTTTCATCGGTGCATTTTTTTGAAATTTTGTTTGATCCACTTCTTTCATTGAAAAATTACGTCCCTGACGTTTAGATTTCACTGGTTGTTGAGAAGATGGGGTATCCATATGCAAACTTTCTTTGTGCGTCATTTCTTTCAAACCAAAATCTTGCTTAGGTGATTCTTTCACTTCAAATGGTCGTTTTTTAGGATTAAAACGATTATTTTTTTGTGTATTACCTTTAAAAGTTTTTTCTTCTACTCGTTCATTGTTAAAACGCTTCGTATTTCGTTTTTGTTGTTTATTTTTTGGACGTTTTGGTATTCCTTCTTCTTCTACCGCAACTGGTTTTACATTTGGATCTCTCTTCAGTACAAAATAACGACATCCAAAATTACAAAATTCGTATAAATACTCTTGTAAACAAGCAATATCCTTATCCGGAGTGGCTAGTCGATTTTTTGATTCGTAAAACCCTTTTAGACGTAATTTTTCATGTCCCCAATCACCAACAATGTATTCATACTTATCAAAAATATCTTGATAACGGGCATTAAAGGCATCTAATTCAAAACCTTCACGGTAATCTTCAACAATTTCATAATGGACTTCTTTAATTTTGACATGAGTTTCGTCCACCCAAAATACGACACGTTCTACTTCCTGTTCTTGAGGTGCGACAATTTCTTCTAAAACTTCATTTAATTCATTCACAGTTATTTCTTCTTTTAATTCGCTCATATAAATTCCTTTCTTCAGTTAATTTTCTAGATTATCAAACCATTCAGCTCTCGTTAGCTGTTGTAAATCTTGTGGTGTTAATTCCATTTGTATTCCTCTCTTACCTGCTGAAACTCGAATCGTCTCTTGTTCTTTAGCACGTATGTCAATATAAGTTAGAAAACTTTTCTTCATCCCCACAGGTGAACATCCTCCTCGAATATATCCTGTCAAACTTTCTAATTGAGATACTGGGATTAGTTCTACTTTTTTATTTTTAGATGCTTTTGCTAATGCCTTCAAATTTAATTCATGGTCAGCTGCGATACAAGCTACTAAATAACCCGTTTTGTCCCCATGTAATACAATTGTTTTATATACTTGATCCACTGAAATGCCCATTTGTTCACTCACATGAACGGCATCTAAATGTTCTTCATCCCATTCATATTCAAAAATTTGATACGGAACTTTTTGACGTTCTACCATACGAATGGCATTTGTTTTAATATTTGCTTTCTTTTTCATAATCTCCAACTCCTACTGCATTAGTGTATCATATTTTCGCTTGAAAATCAGTTAGATTTCCCTAATCTTATGAAAGATGCTAAACATTACTTACACGAAAGAAAACCGTAGAGAAATTTCTTCCTCTACGGTAAGTTTCATTAGAATAATGATTTTAATTCAATCGATGGATGTTTATCTTTAAACCAATTTAACGCAAATTGATTTTCAAATAAGAAGACTGGTTGATCAAATCTGTCTCGACATAATAAGTTACGACTTGAAGACATATTAGGATCTAAGTCTGCTTCATCAATCCAACGAGCAATTTTGCTTCCGATTGGAGTCATCACAACTTCTGCATTATATTCATTCATTAAACGATATTGGAATACTTCAAATTGTAATTGACCAACCGCTCCAAGAATATATTCACCAGTATGATAAGTTTTATATAATTGGATGGCTCCTTCTTGCTCTAACTGCTCAATTCCTTTATGGAATGATTTTTGCTTCATCACATTTTTTGCAGCCACTTTATTGAATAATTCTGGTGTGAATTGTGGCAGTGGTTCAAATTGAATTGCTTGTTTACCACTATAAATCGTATCTCCAATTTGGAAATTCCCTGTATCATATAATCCGATAATATCCCCAGCAACCGCTGCTTTTACCGTTTCACGAGAATCTGCCATAAATTGCGTTGTGTGAGATAACTTCATTTTCTTTTGAGAACGATTGACGGTAATATCCACTCCCGGTGTAAATTCTCCTGAACAAATTCTTACAAAGGCAATACGATCTCGGTGAGCTGGATTCATATTTGCTTGAATTTTGAAAATAAATCCACTAAATTGTTCTTCTAATGGTTCAACTTTTTCACCAGATTCTGTTTTCTTAGCTGAAGGACTTGGCGCAAAATCCACAAAAGCATCTAAAAATGTTTGTACTCCAAAACCTGTTAAGGCAGAACCGAAGAATACTGGTGTTAATTTCCCATTCGCAATCGCTTCTTCACTAAAATCATTTCCTGCTTCTAATAATAATTGAGCATCTTCAATGGCTTGTTCATATAAAGTCGATTGTTTGAACGCATAATCTCCTTCCACTTCTCCCTCTTCATTTAATGGTAAGAAGTCATTATCCCCATTTTCTTCAGGATGCATTAATTCTACACGCTTATTATAAATATCGTATAGCCCTAAAAATGTTTTTCCCATCCCCATTGGCCAGTTCATTGGATAAGCATCAATACCTAATACTTCTTCTAATTCGGCAATCAACTCTAATGGTTCACGACCATCACGGTCTAATTTATTAATAAATGTAAAAATTGGTATGCCACGCATACTACAAACTTCAAATAATTTCTTCGTTTGAGGCTCAATCCCTTTAGCACTGTCAATAACCATGACTGCACTATCTACCGCCATTAATGTACGATACGTATCTTCAGAGAAATCCTCGTGTCCTGGTGTATCTACGATATTAATATGATTCCCATCATATTCCACTTGCATCACAGAACTTGTTACAGAAATCCCACGTTGTTTTTCAATTTCCATCCAGTCTGATTTTGCGAATTTACCAGTCTTTTTCCCTTTAACAGTACCTGCTTGGCGAATTGCTCCACCATATAATAGTAATTGTTCAGTAATCGTTGTTTTCCCCGCATCCGGGTGAGAAATAATGGCAAAAGTCTTACGTGAAGAAACTTCTGCAGCTAATTGATTTGACATGTATATAACTCCACTTCTATATTTTTTCTAATCGTTTCTTTAGTATTATAGCCGATTTTACA
>CAUSWE010000085.1:0-3129 GCA_963535215.1 uncultured Granulicatella sp.
GCATATTTAGTAGCATCTAATACTGCTCTTTTTTCAACATCCGTAATTCCACTTGGGACGCAAATCATTACAATCGGTTTAAAGAAAGAACGGCCGACAATTGATTGTACAAAATATTTTAACATAGCTGTTGTTGTATTATAATCTGCAATAACACCGTCTTTCATTGGTCTAACTGCCACAATATTTTCTGGTGTACGACCAATCATATCAAATGCATTTTGCCCAACGGCTATAATTTCTTCAGTAATTGTATTTTTTGCGACAACTGATGGTTCACGTGTCACAATTCCTTCATTTTCAAGATAGACAATTGTATTGGCTGTACCTAAATCAATTCCAATATTTTGTGCTCTTAAACTTAATGCAACCACAACTGGTCCTCCTTTTTGTGTCCTAAAAGACACCATATATACCTTATATAGTATATCATACAATAGACCAATAATAAATATTAGTCCCTGTAGTAATCTGGAGAAAGTTGTCTGTAAAGTTAGCTATCATTTTACATTTCTTCTTCCTGTATTTTGTCGTAAAACAATTTGAATTTTTTATGGCAACGATTAAATGCACTCTTAATGGCTGATAAAGATTTATTTGATTTTTCAGAAATTTCTTCAAATGTATATCCTTTCATATAATGAAATAATACTGCTTTTTCAAACGAAGATAGAGAATGCCAATAATTTGGAATTTCTTCTTTTAATAAAAATTCTTCTTCAATAGACACATGATACTTAAGATTAGAAATATCATACTTGCATAAGCAAGAACCGGGAACAACTCTTTCTCTATGTTCATGACGTACTAATTGTATAGCATAGTTTTTTAACGCACGTTCATAATAAGAAATAAATACTTTGCCTTTTTTGAAATCAAATTTCTTTGCCGTGTAAAACAATAAATAACTAGCTTCTTGAATAAAATCTTCTAATTCAACACAGTAATAAAAATGACGGTAATAAATGCTATACATTAAAGGTTTAATCTTTCCTATTAAAAGAGGAAAAGCTTCTTCATTATTCCCGTTTTGAATTTCCAAAACTAATTTCTCTATACTACACATATGAATCCCTCCTATTTTTTCTTTACCTTAATTATAGAATAACAGGAACGTGTTTCAAGAATTTTTCTGATTTTTTATAGAAATATTTCTTTTGAAAATATGTAAATTAACCTAAAATAAGAATTAATCCGAAATATTAACTTTCACTAATTGTTTTCATTTCTAAGTATTTCTTTAAAAGAAAGTTTTAAATTTTTTTATTAAAAAATGTGAACATATATCATTTTTTATCATTATTTTTTTGTGCAGCAGAAAATTGACTTTTAAAATTTCTTAAGATTTGGTTAAATTTTTAAAAATACGAAAATCTATTTGTGAATCGGTTGTTATTCACAAACTTTTCACAAACTACAGCTGAATTAGTAGATAATTTTACAGAAAATCACTTGGAAAATAATAAAAAACAGCAAATATCTTTACGCAAAAATAGAATTTTGATTATTTTTCGGAATTAATCTGATTTTTAAATAATTCTAATATGCTTTTTCAATGACATTTTAATTCACAAACTACACTTTTTTTGTATTGAGACAAAATATTCTAAAAATTAAAAAACTGTCCAAAGAAATTCTACTATTCCTTTAAACAGTTTAAAGTTGAAATTACAAATTATTCAATTACCTCATAAATTTCCTCTTTATTCCAACGAACTTTAGGAGTAATCTCTTGATCACGATATCCAAAACTTGCCATAACAGATACTCCAAATTCATCCGTATTTAAGAATCCTTTTTCTTTTAAATAAGACTCTACTTTTTCTCTATTAAATCCTTCAATCGGTAAAGAATCAATTCCTAGAAGTGTTGCTGCAGACATCATATTCGCCATTTGAATATACGTTTGTTTACTTGCCCAATCAAATAATGTTCTTTCATCGTTTAATCCAGCATCTATTTCATGGAAACTCTTTACACGTTGAGCAAATCTTGAACTTGGATCATACTCACGATTTTTTACTTCCTTCATCAACTTAGCTACATACGGGCTATCATAAGTCACTCCTTTACGAGCAAGGAAAATAACATAATGACTTGCAGCTTCTAAACTATTAATTCCTCCCCATGTCATTTCTTTCAAGTCTTCTCTCATTTGTTCATTGTTTAATAGAAGCATTTTCCAAGGTTCAAAGCCAAGAGATGAGGGAGCTAAACGTCCTACTTCCACTAATGCATCCCAATCTTCATCTGAAATACGACGATTCGGATCATATTTCTTTACTGCAAAACGTTTATGTTGTAATTCAATAACTTCATTTCTATTCATTTTACTTCTCCTTTAAATTCAATAATAAAAATCTACCATACGATAGTAGTACTTACAAGAAAATTTAACGACTATTCCTTCATTAGCCATACATGTTGTAAAAAACTAATATCTTTATAAGGATACAAATCACATACAGCAAGCTCCATTTCAGTCATCTTTTTTAACCAGTTATCTTGAGTTTTTACTTCATTCATCTGTAGACTATAGAAAGTACGAATTGCTTGATACTTAACCAATTTCATTTTTGACATCTCTAATAATTTATCAATGGTATAAGTTGTACCAGAATTAAACGAGACACTTTTAAATTCATTTCCATTTAATAAATCCAATGCTTGATCTACATCATTAGAAAATACAACTGCTTGCATAATTTTACCAACCTGATTATGTTTAATAATAGATAACTTCCCATCTTTTTTTAATACACGTTTTAATTCAGAAAGATAATTTTCTCGATTATTTTCTTCGATATACTCCAGTACATTGTGACACAAAACGATATCAAAAGATTCAGATTCAAATTTTTCAATTTGCTCTAAACTACCCAAAATTTTCTCATAAGTATGATTGGAATAAGCAAATAACATTTCTTCCTGTGGTTCAATTGCAAACACTTCATTATTTTCGCCTAAAAATTGGCTTACTAAACCAAATCCGGAACCAAAATCTAAAATTTTCTTATTTTTTAAATGCTCTAATTGCGAAAAAGTAATTTCATATTGAATCTTCCCCCAAGGTTGCTCTAACATTTGTTTGTATTGTTTAATATCCATTAAAGATTACCTTCCTTTTTA
>CAUSWE010000086.1:0-2980 GCA_963535215.1 uncultured Granulicatella sp.
ACGTGAATCCCTGGAACAATTCCCATCATTAACCAAAGCATTAGCGCATTAATAATTAACATAAACACACCAAAACTTGCAGCAATTAGTGGAATAAAGGCAATCATCAAAATTGGTCTCACGACAACATTTAATATCGATAAAACAATAGCCGCAAACAAAGCTGATCCCCAGTTAGTAACAACGAATTGAGGAAGCAGTGCTGCAATGACCATAAATCCAACGGTATTAATAGCAATTTTTCTTAAAAACATTCCCTTAGAAGTCACTCCAATCAGAATCATCTTCTTCTACTTTTCGAGCTTCTTTTCTTGGTCGATTGTAAGAATCGTAATAATAGTTTTGATTTCTTGGTCTTTTTTCTGACGGCATAATAATCGCTAATAAAATATATAATAAGATTGGCATACCTGACCATGTTAAAAATACAAAGATGACTCTTAAAATACTTGCATCAACGTCTAAATATTCTGCAATTCCCCCAATAACCCCTGCTAGTATACGGTTATCTTTTGAACGCATTAATCTTTTTCTTTTCATACTTTTCTCCCCTTCACAAATTTATCTCTATTGTACCGAATTTAAAGTCACACTTCCAGTCGTTGTTTTCCCTGTAATTCTAACAGGAACTACTTCTTTTTGTCTTCTTAAAACGACTGAATGGCTTGTCACTGTTTTTTCATGTTTAATGACTTCATATTGTGCATCATTATAATGTAATTTTCCTAGTGATGTACTTAATGATGCTTCTAATTCTAATGATTCTGGTACATCTAATTGTACATTTCCATTTACGGTTTTTGCCATAATCTGTTTTGCATTTGGGGAGACTTTTTTTACTTTAATAGTGCCATTGACTGTTTTTAGTGTAGCACTTTCTGCTTCTGCATCAAAAATAATATTACCATTTGTTCCATCTAAAATAGAATCTTTGAATTGTCCATCTAATTGTTTAATCGTTCCATTTTTACTTGTCAGTTCTAACATCGTTCCACTCACATTTTTAACAGAAACTTCGCCATTTTGTGATTCTGCATAAAAATCTTTTCCCGTGAAATCTTTCATTCGAATCCCACTATTCAACCCTTTAACACTGACATAATCATACTCTTTTTCTGGGAAAACAAAAGTCACATCTGCATAAACTTTTTTACTTGGAATAAAAAATTTAAATGTATCGTTCTCTAGACTAACATTCATTCGCTCATTAATATAGTTTTCAATTTCTTCTTCCGTTTCAAATTCTTCATTTAATCGAAATTCTCCTTCAATAGTTACAGTTGATTGAGGAGCAGTTTTCATTTTGATATCCCCATTTGCCACTTTAATTTCAATAATACCAATTTCTCCAAACTCTTCTTCAAAAGCATAAGAGTGAGTTGTTTTATAGAAAAATGGTGACATCGTTGAAAAACTTGGATGATCTTTAATCGTAACACTTACATTACGAGCTGTTTCTGCAGCTGCTTTGGCAAATTGACCTGCAAATCGTCCAATGATTCCTCCTAATTGTGATAGAGAATCACTTGTTGTTTGTTGCCAATCTGTTTCTTCGATTTTTTGTTTGGCTTTTTTAATTTTTTCATCGAGTTCTTCTTTTTTCAATCGTTTCATTTCATCTTGTGCCGCTTTTTTCTCTTCTTCTAAACTTTGTTGTTGTGAACGTAAAACTTCTAATTCTTCATTAAGTCTTTGTAATTCCATTTCTTGTTCTACCGTTAGTTTATCAAGAGCTTTTGCTGTATGAAGTTCTTCGATTCGTTCTTCTTTTTCTTTTACTTGTTGAGTTACTTGATTTAATGTTTCAAACTCTTCCTCAAATTCACTTGAAAAATTTGTGACCACAGAAGCAAGACTGTCTAAAACTGTATCAAATCGTTTTTCATCTTCTTTTTGGTAAGTGGATGCATCTTTTTCCTCTTGGTCACTCACTTTTGAAGCTTCTCCTTGATTTTTTCCTAACTCTTCTAATAAGGAAATTGCTTCTTGTGAGCTAATCACTCCTTTTTTTACTAAATCTAAAATACGTTCTTTTTCATTCATATCGGATTCCTCCATTTGTTTACTAATTTCATTTACAATATTATTATGCCTTTTTTCTTTTTCGATGTCATAGGTCTTAAGTTTGATTCTTAAAAATATATTTTTGTGCAGAGTTTTCTCTTCTATGCTAAAATAAACCTACTATATTGAGTGAATGTAAGGAGACTTTATGACGATTGAGTTAAAACCACATGAAAGACTAGATAGATTAGAACGAGAAAATATTGATATTATCCAAAGTTCGGAAGTGTTTTCCTTTTCGATTGATGCTGTATTATTAAGTGATTTTGCTACCATTCCTCATCAAAGAAAAGCAACCATTGTAGATTTATGCACAGGAAATGGAGTGGTTAGCTTTTTACTCAGCTCTAAAACGAACAATAAAATTTTAGGCGTTGAATTACAAGAAGCGTTATGTGATATGGCAAATCGAACGATTCAACTCAATCAACTAGAAGAAAAAGTAGAAATAATCCAAGCAGATGTTCGAGAAATTACAACGATATTAAAGAAGGACTCAATCGATTATATTACATGTAATCCTCCTTATTTCAAATTACAAGAACAAGCTCTCGTCAATCAAAAAGAAGCTTTCACAATTGCTCGTCATGAAATTCATTTACCATTAGAAGAATTGTTACAAAATATATCGGGGTTACTAAAAATGAAAGGAAAAGCCTTTATCGTTCATCGTCCAGATCGTCTCACAGATATTTTAACAACAGCAAGACACTATCGACTAGAGCCTAAACGGATTCAGTTCATTCATCCAAAAGAAGGAAAAGAGAGTAATATTGTCCTTATTGAACTGATAAAAGATGGACAACCGGGTGGTGTTCGAATTTTACCACCTATTACTATTTTTGATGAAAAGAATCAATATACAGACAAATTAAAAGAAGTATTATGGGGTTAATGAAATGGGAACACATTTTAT
>CAUSWE010000087.1:0-2966 GCA_963535215.1 uncultured Granulicatella sp.
CTTCATCCCTTATATTAAAAGCGTCCAAACTATTTAAGAGGAGATGAAAACCCTATGACAAATATACATGATATTGTACTACAAATCAAAGATAAAAATGTAATCTGGGAAGATAAAGCGGAAGAAGTATATTTTAAAAAGAAAAAAAGCCTGTTTTTCTACGCTACTTATACGTATTGTCCTGATGCTTGTCCTAACTGTGGCTGTGTAAATCACGATAATTCTATTGTAAAAAATGGTACTCGTACTTCTCGCATTACTCTTAATCAAGTTTCTGGATTACCTGCCTTTCTTAAATTAAGAAAACAACGCTTTTTCTGCCGTGAATGCTCCCATAGTTTTACTGCTGATACAACTAGTATTGTTGACCGTAATGGTTTTATTTCTAAAAATGTAAAGAATGAAATTAAAGTAAAAGCTTGCGATACAGTATCTGAAACCCATATTGCTAAAGAAATGAATGTTTCCGTTCATACTGTACGCAGAGTGGTCAATGAAACTGCTGATTCTCTTAGAATTAAGCCTTTAAATGAGTTACCTGAACATATGTGTTGGGATGAATTTAAATCGGTAGCTTCAGCTGAAGCTAGTATGAGTTTTGCTTATTGTGACGCTATTACTCATCAACTAGTTGATGTTGTTCAAGATAGAAAAATGGAGAATTTAGTTCGCTATTTCAATCAGTTTCCTCTAGAAACTCGACTAAATGTTAAAACAATTTCGATTGATATGTATGCTCCATACATCGAAGTCATTAAACGTTTATTCCCTAAGGCTAAAATTATTATTGATCCATTCCATATTATTCAAGCTTTAAACAGAGAATTAAACAAGACAAGAACAAGAAAAATGAATCAAGTACGCTATAAGGATAGACGACTTTATAATAAATTAAAACGTTACTGGAAACTAATATTAAAGAATAGAGATGAACTTCAATCATACAACTATAAATATTACAGATTATTCGATTGGTTAACACATTCTCAAGGAATTGTAGATTATTTATTACAAGAAGTTCCTACATTAAAACCTGAATATGAAACAGTCCATCAACTAAGAGAAGCATTCCAAGAACGTGATTTCAATGAATTTAAAGAGGGATGATTGATTTGCTATGAATTAAAAAATTATTGGAGCAGATGTTTCGGATAATAGCGTTTTGGTAACATTATTAGATGGACGTTGTGGTTTAGTAGATATAAATTTAAAAAATGTAGTTATAGAGATTTTGGTTTGATAGTTTAAAAAAGAAATGCACTATGACTACTGATTTGAATGATAGTGTCTAATGAAAACATTCCCCCGCAAGATTTACTTGTCGGGGGATATTTCCATTTATTGAAACTTCTTATACTGTTCCTTCAACGCTTCTTCGAATTTCGAAGTTGGGTCTGGGTGGAAGTATTGTGTATGTTTAAGTGTATCTGGTAAGTATTGTTGTTTTACCCAGTGATTTGGATAGTTATGTGGATATTGGTAATTCATTCCTCTTCCTAGTTTTTGGGCTCCTTGATAGTGTGCATCTTGTAAGTGAGAAGGGATGTTTCCTGATTTTCCTTGTCTGACGTCTGAGAGTGCTGCATCAATGGAGAGTATTGCTGTATTTGATTTAGGGGAGAGGGCTAATTCAATCACTGCATTGGCAAGTGGGATTCTTGCTTCGGGTAAGCCGAGTTTTTCAGCAGCTTGTACGGCTAATACGGCTCGACTTGCACCTGCTGGATTTGCTAATCCGATGTCTTCATAAGCGATGACTAATAATCGTCTAATTAATGTAATGAGTTCGCCTGCTTCAATGAGTCTTGCCATATAGTGAAGTGCTGCATTTACGTCACTTCCTCGAATTGATTTTTGAAAAGCGGAGATGACATCATAATGTTGATCTCCGTTTTTATCATGGGCAAAGACTTTTCTTTGTAGACAATTTCCTGCGATTTCTTCTGTAATAATGATTTTTCCATCTTCATTTTCTGGAGTAGATTTCACGGCTAATTCTAAAGCGTTTAGTGAACTTCTAACATCTCCATTTGAAAAATGTATCAATGTATGCATTGCTCCGTCTTCGACTTCTACATCATATTGTCCTAATCCCTTTATTTCATCGGTTAATGCACGTTTGAGTGCTTGATGAATTTCTTCTGGTGTAAGTGGGATGAGTTCGAAAATTTGTGTTCGACTGCGAATGGCTGGATTAATGGCAATATATGGATTTTCAGTAGTAGCTCCTATTAAAATGACACGTCCATTTTCTAAGTGTGGAAGAAGAAAATCTTGTTTTGGTTTGTCTAAGCGGTGAATTTCATCTAGTAATAGAATAACGGTTCCGCTCATCTTAGCTTCTTCAATGACGATTTGTAATTCTTTTTTTGTATCTGTGGCGGCATTTAATGTTCGAAAGGCATACTTTGTCGTTCCTGCAATGGCACTGGCAATACTTGTTTTTCCAATTCCAGGAGGGCCATATAATATCATAGAAGAGAGTTGTTTGGCAGCAATCATTCGAGCAATAATTTTTCCAGGTGCTACTAAATGTTGTTGTCCGACAACTTCTTCTAAGCAAGTGGGTCTCATACGGTATGCTAGTGGTTGATTTTTCATAATTCTCCTCACTTTCTGTTAATTCTATTCTAGCATAGTTTAAATACTGACGTGAGTCAAAAATATTTACCTTATTTTAAAAAATATACTATACTAGTAAGAGTAGAAAATAAAGAAAGGACGATAGCGTTGCATTATTTAGATTATGCTGCCACTACACCGGTTGTAGAGGAAGTAAAAAAGGCAATTTTTGAAGAAATGGCATATTTTGGCAATCCTTCTAGTGTTTATCAAATTGGTCGTACTCAAAAACAAAAGATTCAAGCTGCTAAAAAAGATATATTACAAGAACTACATGCTGCTACGAATGATTCCATTATTTTTACAGGTTCAGGTTCAGAAGCGAATAATTTAGTGTTTGAATC
>CAUSWE010000088.1:0-2922 GCA_963535215.1 uncultured Granulicatella sp.
AACTTTTGTTTCTGTCATGAGTAAGACGGTGAAACCGTCTTGGAGTTTTCCTGCACTAGAATCCAGTGTGGATTCTAGTGCTTGCGCTACTATAAAAAGTCATTTCCTTTTTTGCGTGTAAGGATGAGAGTGCGTATAAAAAGTACGACTTGTCTGAAGTAGCAAGTGGGGGATTTGATGAGAAAAGTATGGACATCAAAAGATGGAAGAAGAACAACAGAGATTACTTTTAAGATTGAAAGAACCACATTGGAAGATAAATTAACATTTTTAGGTTCTGTTGTAATTTTAGGTTTTGTTTATTACTTCTTTTTTAGATAGAGTTAGAAAGGTAGAAGTATTTTGCCTTCTGCCTTTTTTATTTAGTATTTTAAAACTCCTAATAAAAATTTAACCATTTAGATACAAGAGTTTTTAGGAAGAATATGGTATGATAAGTGCGTTATGGAAGGGAGAGAAGATAGTGGAAGTGACAAGTATGTTTCAAACAGCATTAGAAAGTCAATGGCAGAAATTGCCAACGTATCGTCTATTAGTCATAGGAGAATCTAAGGCTGGAAAAACAACGTTAATTCAATCCTTATTTGACTTAAAGAAAAATGAAAGTATTCCACAATTTCAAGTGGATGAGTATTCGCTATTAGAGGAACTTCCAACGACATTCCATTATGATGCATGTCTTTTTTGCCTGAATGGATCTAGCGATGAGTTTTCTCTTGAGATGAAAGAAACGTTATTGCAAATGGCTAATCAATTTCCAACGATTATTGCCTTAACACAGTCCATTGGAACAAAAGCTGAACAATTTCAAAGTCAGTTAGTCGATTTATCTCTTCCGGTAAAAGGGATTATTAATGTCATGGCAAAGGCTTATCCGATTTATGAATCAGTACACCTTCCTTCATTTGGATTAGAGGAATTGTTGGAGTTATTATTAGAATGTGCAACAGGGAAGAAAGCAGAAACACTAGTGAGTTTGCAAAAAATTGATGGTAAGAAAAAACTTCAATTGGCGAAACTGACAGTGGAACAGGAAATGAATACTATTTTTCCAGCTTCTACTGATGCACGTCAAGTGTTCAGGCAGATAGTCGAAATTTTAGGGAAAGCTTATGCATATTTTGGAAATGAAATAGAAGCTACTCGAATGATGGAAGTACTGGAAAATCTTTATCAACGAAAATTTCAATCGTATCAAGAATTATGCTTTGTCCATCAACAATCGTATTATTTAGTGATGATGCTCAGTGCTTGTTGTTATAGTGGAATTGAAATGATGGCATTATTATCGAAAAAAGATCATTCCTTTACCGTCCAAGAAAGTAGTATTTTATTAGAAACAAAAATCGCAAGTCGTATGAAGCAAGGAAAGCATAATGCAGAAGTTCAAGCGTTTATCGCAAAAAATGGATTAGAACTTGAAGAACAGACTGTCCAAAAACCAGTTGTTCATGTGCCGATGAAGAAGAAGAATATATTCCAACAAATGAAAAAACAATCCCGTCAGTTTATGCATCGTTCGCTAGATACGTTTAGTAAGTGGGCGAGAAAATAAATAAAAAAAATCATAAAGCATTAGTTTTTTTGTAAAAATTAGGATACAATAAAAATAAGAGATTCCATAGAGGAGGAAAGAGCATGTTCAAAGATGTGAATGAACAAATTTTAAAATTAATCGAAAAAAATAGTCGCTTAACAACAGAAGAAATTGCGACTTTATTAGCGATTGAACCAGAGGAAGTTCAAAGAAGAATTCAAGAATTAGAAGACCAAAAAGTGATTTGTGGATATCATACATTAATTAACTGGGAAAAAACAGATGATGTAAATGTGTCTGCGATTATCGAATTAAAAGTAAACCCTCAACGAGGAATGGGATTTGATCGTATTGCAGAGAAAATTTATCACTTCCCTGAAGTAGAAGATTTATATTTAATGTCTGGTGGATATGATTTCATGGTGAAATTGAAAAAAGCACCAATGAGAGATATTGCGGCATTTGTATCTAGTCGCTTATCAGTTATTGATGAAGTACAATCAACAACGACTCATGTTGTATTAAAACAATATAAAGATCATGGCACAATGTTTGTTGGCAAGAGTGGAGATAAACGGATGGTGGTTACTCCATGATTGAATCATTATTAAGTCATAAAGTAACAGGAATTAAACCTTCGGGGATTCGTCGTTTTTTTGATATTGCCAATGAATTAGAAGATGTCGTTAGTTTAGGGGTAGGAGAGCCTGATTTTGATACTCCTTGGCATGTACGTGATGAAGGAATTTATTCGCTTCAAAAAGGGAGAACTTTTTATACCGCTAATGCCGGTTTGAAGGAATTACGTCAAGAAATTTGTCGTTATATCGAACGGAAACAAGGGGTTACTTATAACCCAATGACGGAGACTCTTGTAACGATTGGAGGAAGTGAAGCCATTGATTTAGCCATGCGTGCTTTATTGAATCCAGGAGATGAAGTGATTTTCTGTGAACCTTGTTA
Source organism: uncultured Granulicatella sp. (assembly GCA_963535215.1). Lineage (GTDB taxonomy): Bacteria > Bacillota > Bacilli > Lactobacillales > Aerococcaceae > Granulicatella. The sequence goes on from CAUSWE010000088.1 coordinate 2,501, forward strand.
TGTGTCATATTTACCATGTATTGTATTATCCAATGGAGTACCTGTAAGAATTCCTCTAAAAGAGGAAAACCAATTCCGTTTAACACCGGAAGAATTAGAAGCAGCGATTACGCCAAAAACAAAAGCTATTGTTTTGTCATTCCCGAATAATCCAACGGGGGCTGTAATGCGTCGAGAAGACTTAGAAGCGATTGCGAAAGTCATTTTGAAACATAATATTGTCGTGATTTCAGACGAAATTTATTCTGAATTAACGTATACAGGAGAGCGTCATGTTAGTATCGTAGAAATTGAAGGCATGAAAGAGAGAACCATTTTAATTAATGGATTCTCGAAAGCTTTTGCAATGACTGGATGGAGAATGGGATATGCTCTAGCTCCTGAAGTGTTGATGAAACAAATGATTAAAATCCATCAATTCA
>CAUSWE010000089.1:0-2918 GCA_963535215.1 uncultured Granulicatella sp.
ATTGTTCTGCACGCATTTCAAAATAGCATAAATCTTTATTAAATTGACTAAATAACTGATTTTCACTTTCAATAAATAAAAGCTTTTGTGCCTGAGCTAATTTTTCTTTTGCTTCTATTATTAGTTTTGCATCATTTGTTCCGTTTCCCACTCGTAAAAAGTATGCCATTTTTCTTAGAATATCTTTTAATTTTTCTTCAATTTCTTGTCTTTTATCTTCAATATCTTGTTGGTAGCTAGGCATATACCAATTTAATAAAAGTGCTACTGATGTTCCCACTAATAATAACAATGCCTCATTTAGTAATAGTCCATTTGTTATCGTATGACTTAACCAAAGGTGAATCGCAAGTACCGAACTTGGCGCAATGCCTGCTTCAGCTTTTAACAGAAAAGCAAGAGGAATATAAATTAACAAATAGATTCCAAAACTTAGAGTAGAATGTCCTAGTAGCAAAAATACACATACAGCTACTGTTAAAGCTAATAACATAGCCACTACTCGTTTCCAAGCTATCACGATAGATGCCTTCTTCGTATTTCCAACACTTAAAATCGCAATAATCGACGCTACGGAAGCTGACGACAATCCAAGATATTGTGCCACTAATAGTGACCCAAATGCCGCTAATATCATTTTGATTCCTTTTAATACCATTCATTTTCCCCTTTCTATTCTTATCAATTGTTCTTTTCTATGTACTCCACCTGCATATCCGGTTAATGCACCATTTTTCCCGACTACTCGATGGCAAGGAATGAGAATGCTGATTGGATTTTTTCCAACAGCTTGTCCGACTGCTTGTGCAGAGTATGTTGCTACACCTTTTTCTTTTGCTATTATTTGCGCTATTTCTCCATAGGTCATTGTTTCTCCATAAGGAATTTCTTGTAATATTTGCCAAACTCTTTCTTGAAAAATGGTCCCTTTTGGCTGCAACGGAATCGTTATTAGAGTTTGCTCTCCAGAAAAATAACTTTCTAACCAACTTTCGACTTGCCCAAAAATTGGTAAATCATCCTGTATCTCAATATCATTGACGTCCTTAGCATCATTCACTTGTCCTACAAACCATAATCCTATTAAAGACTCGCCGTCACTTCTCAAACGAACTTCCCCTAGAGGAGTTTGTATGAACCTTTCAAACACTTCTCAACCTCCCATTTCTCAGAATAAAAATAGTATACTCCATTTACTTACAAAAAAAGAAGTGGTATGTTTGTATTACTAATATTTTTAAGGAGTTCTTATGATTTTACACCAAGCTTATTTACACATTTTCGATAAAAACAGTGGGAACTTACTATTATCCCAAAAAGAATTACCTTTATCGAATCCCTATATTACAGAATATTTTACAAAAATTATTGAAAAAACATTAAAAAGTGATCCTCGTCATGGCATCTTACCTCCAGAAGAACCACTTCTAGGATTTTTAGCAGACGACAGTATTCCTTTTATTGAAAAAACACAACAACTTGCTCATAAATTATATGAAATCATCGCTCCAGCAGAAGATATTCCTGCTGCTGATTATGTATTCGCCTCAGGCATTAATGATCAAGGTGGCAATTTCTTTGCAATTTTACGTTTAGACTATAGCTCTAAATATACGCATTTTTTAGATTATGAAGACGACCAAGTATTAAATACCGTTTTGCAAAATCATGCGATTTTACCAAATCCTTCTCAAAAATTATCAGAAGCGTTCATCGTGGATACAAGTAATGGACAGTACCAATTAATCGAACGAAAATATATTGTAGAAGGTAAAAAAATCCCGTATTTCTCTGAACAATTTTTAGAAATTACACCTCCAACAAGTACGCAGGAACAAATCAAAGAAATTAAAAAAACCGTCACACATGTTGCCAAAAAATATGACGAAGAAAATTATCTAGCACTTGCAACAACACAACAAGCAATCCTAACACAATTAGAAGAAAGTGACGAAATCGATGCTGGAATTATTTTCGATACGGTCTTCAAAGATAAACCTCTTGCAAAAGAAGCAGCTTACCAAGCAATTGCAACTGAAAAAATTCCAGAAAAAATTCCTGTTACAAATGTGCCAAAATACGAGAAAAAATACAGCAAACAAAAATTCAAACTCGATAATGGAATTGAAATTACAATTCCAAGTGATATTTACGAAAACAAAGAAATGGTGGAATTTATCAACAATCCTGACGGATCCATTTCTGTATTAATTAAAAATATCGACTCCATTATAAATCGATTCAATGCCTAAACAACAAAAGACGATGACTATCCAGAGCCATCGTCTTTTTGACATTCTATTTCGTTAAAGTTTTCTCTTCGTTAATTCTACACCTATTAACTCGGATGATTAGTGATACATACGAACCATTTGGTCTTCTGTTTGATTGATATCAATCATAATACGGTCGTTTGCTAAACCAGCCATATCTTTCTTGTTAAAGTCTGAAACATCTTTTGATAAACGTTTCATAGAAATAACTTCCCCTTGATCATTTGCTAAAACAAGTAAGTTATAGCCATTTTCAGAACCTTGTCCTAACAAGAATTTGTAACCTGGACGTAATGTACCTTCATTAGGATTTTTTAGTACATAAAGTTTATTATTCACAATTGTAAAGTGACCTAAAATATCTAAACGTGGGCTGAAATGATCAATGACAAATTCATTGTTTTTCTCAACAATCGTTGAAGTAATAGACATTTCTGGTAATTTTTCTACACGTTTTCCATTTTCACCAAAGTAGAAACGATTCATAAATTGTTGTAATCCTTTCACAACTGAATTAGGATCAATCATTCCACCAGGTTCTTGATGATCTACTAATGTATCGAGTAAGTCATAACCTGCTTTTCCTAAGTGAGCATTACTTTCTACAAACCATTCATTTTGTGCAATATAGACACCGTCTTTTGA
>CAUSWE010000090.1:0-2836 GCA_963535215.1 uncultured Granulicatella sp.
GAATGTATTCAAGTAAAGAAATTTGGAGGTTTACTCATGATTGATGTTATCGATTTAAATAAAGTATTCGATAATGGCTTTGAAGCATTAAAGTCCGTTAACTTTTCAATTGAACAAGGGGATTTAGTTTGCTTATTAGGGCCTAGTGGTTGCGGAAAATCAACTATTTTAAATATGATTGCAGGTTTGTTACAACCAACTGGTGGAGATATCCAATTTAAAAAATCTTCTGTGATTAACACAGAGCCAAAAGATAGAAATATTGGATTCGTATTCCAAAACTATGCATTATATCCTCATATGACAGTATTAGAGAACATTATGTTCCCATTAACAGTAGGGGAAAAGAAAATCTCAAAAGAAGAAGCTAAAAAAGTTGCAGAAGAATACATGCAATTAACAAACATTGAAGAACTAGCTGCGAAAAAACCTGGAACTTTATCTGGAGGACAACAACAACGTGTTGCGATTACTCGTGCCTTAGTTCAAAAACCAGAAGTATTATTATTAGACGAACCATTAAGTAACTTAGATGCTCGTTTACGTTTAAAAATTCGTGAAGAAATTCGTCGTTTAGTAAAAGAAGTAGGAATTACAACAATCTTCGTAACTCACGACCAAGAAGAAGCTTTATCAATCAGTGATAAAATTATCTTATTAAATGAAGGTGTTATTCAACAACATGATGACCCTCAAAATTTATATTTAGAACCAAATAATTTATTTGTGGCTAAATTTATCGGAAATCCTATTATTAATATTTCAGAAGTGGATGTAAAAGATGGTGTGATTCATCATCCAGCGTTTACTTTACAAGCAAGTGAATTAGTGGAAAGTCGTTTCCGTAAAGGTTTAGAACAGGGTCATTACTATTTAGGCTTACGTCCTGAAGATTTAGTTCCAAGTGAAAATGGATTATTTACAGTAACTGTTACGGCTGTAGAATTAATCGGTCGTGAACGTATTTTACACTTTACATTAGGAGAACAAGATATTAAATCAATCGTTAGTGTGGAACATAAGATTGAAGAAGGAGACACACTTTCATTTGACCTTCTAAGACATAAATTATTCTTATTCGATCAAAATGGAGAACGTGTATACTAATGAAAAAATATAATCCTGAGAATCAACCAAAGGCGTGGTTATTCCTTCTTCCGTCATTAGGTGTGATTTTACTATTTAATATTTACCCATTAATTCGTTCATTTTGGATGAGTTTCCAAAAGGGTTCATTGTTAAAACTTCAATTTACTGGTTTATCGAACTATCAAAAAGTTTTAGCAGATCCAGTGTTTCATAAAGCTTTGATTAATACGGCTTTATATGCATTTGTAGTAGTACCGGTTGCTCTATGTATTTCAGTTGTCATTGCTTGGATTATCTTTGAAAAGGTAAAACATAAGAGTGTGTTCGAAACAATTTTCTTCATGCCATATGTTACAAGTACAATCGCAATTGGGATTGTGTTCCGTTATTTCTTTAATGGAAGTTATGGATTAATTAACTTTTTACTTGGTTTAGTAGGAATTCCTGCAGTGAACTGGTTAGATAATGTTAATATGAGCATGCCGACTTTAATTATTTTTGGTATTTGGACAGGACTTGCGTTTAATATCATTATTTTATTAGCAGGTTTGAGAAATATTGACCCAGAACATTTTAAAATTGCAAAAATGTTTGGAGCTACAGAAAAAGAAATTTTCTGGAGAATTACATTCCCTCAATTAGTACCAACAATTGCGTTCTTATCTACTGTGAACTTAATTGGAGCCTTCAAAGTTTATACGCAAGTATATGCATTATTTGGAGGAACACCAGGGGTAGCTAATAGTGCGACAACAGCAGTTTACTATATTTACGACAAGTTCCACGTAGCTGGACGTCCGGGAATTGCGATGGCAGCAACTGTAATCTTATTTGTGATTATTCTGATTGCTACTTTCTTCCAAAATAAATTCTTGAGAAGAGCGGAGGGTTAATCATGAAAAAAGTGATCGATTATTTATTATTAGCACTGATTGTGGTTTTATCAATCATTACCGTGTTCCCATTTATTTATATGATTTTGACAGGGTTAATGACTTATGCGGAAGCTACAAGTATTCCACCAACATTAATTCCTAAATCATTACAATTCCAAAACTATTTTGAAGTATTCCAAAGAGCACCATTCTTACGCTACTTTGCCAATACATTATTTGTATCATTATTTACAACTGCTGCAACGGTTATTACTTCATTATTAGCAGCATTTGCTTTAACAAGTTTAGAATTTAAATATAAAAAAGTTGTGACATTAGTGATGGTTTCATTATTAATGGTTCCTTATGAATCAATTATCTTTACAAATTATCAGACTATTGCACAATTAGGATTATTAGATACTTATCTAGCTTTAATCCTTCCATTTTTAACGAGTATTTTCTATATTTACTATTTAAATGGTTATCTTCGTGGAATTCCAAGTACATTCTACAAAGCGGCTAAAATTGATGGTGCTTCAGATTTAGAATATATTCGTCGAATTTTAGTGCCAATGTGTAAGCCAGCGCTTGTAACAGTTGGGATTTTAACATTCATTATGAGTTGGAATTCATTCCTATGGCCATTACTTGCAACAAACACTAAATACTTCCGTTTATTAAACAACGGGTTATCAGCCTTCACGACTGAAAGTGGTAGTGATGTTCAATTACAAATGGCTGCCGCAACATTGACAGTAGTTCCTATTTTGATTATCTATTTCGTATTTAGAAAAGAAATTATTAGAGGGGTTGCTAAGAATGGTATCAAAGGATAAAACCGTTGTTACATTCCATAGCGGAATTCTAAC
>CAUSWE010000091.1:0-2812 GCA_963535215.1 uncultured Granulicatella sp.
GATTGTTTCATTTCTGAAATTTCAAGTACTCTTGTGTGTCTGATTTCTGCTTCCAGTACACTTGTAACGGCTAGAGGAATCTCTACTCCGCTTAATTGACGTACTTCATCAATTAATTGTTGATCACTCAAAGCGGTAACGTCAGAGTCTTTTACAGCCGATACAACACTTTGTGGGAATTTGTATGGGCTTGCTGTTGATACAATAACTGTAGGAGTGTTGTCTTTTGTTTCTTGTTGATATTTATCATAAGCACATTGAGCTACTGCTGTATGTGGATCTAATAAATAGTTTTCTTTTGTTAAAACAGATTTTATGGTTTCAGCTGTTTCTTCTTGGCTAGCACGAGCAGCATAAAACTCTTTGTATGAGTGTAATACTTCTTTTTCGATATGATAGTGACCATTGTTTGTTAATGAATCCATTAATGCTTTTGTTTCTTCGGCATTGCTTCCTGTCATTTCGAAAATTAATCGTTCTAAGTTACTAGATACTAAAATATCCATACTTGGTGAACTTGTTACTTCGAATTTTCTTTGACGGTTATATGTCCCTGTATGGAAGAAGTCTACTAATACATCATTTTCATTTGAAGCACAGACTAATGTTTGAATTGGAACACCTAATTGCTTTGCATAATATGCTGCTAAAATATTTCCGAAATTTCCAGTTGGAACGACAACGTTCATAGCTTCTCCAATTTGAAGAGCTCCTTGTTTTACTAATTGTGCATACGCATAAACATAATACACCACTTGTGGGCATAAACGACCAATATTGATAGAGTTAGCAGAAGAAAGTTGGAATCCTTTTTCTGCTAATGTTTGGTTTAAATCTACATCATTAAATAGTTTTTTCACCATTGTTTGAGCATCATCAAAGTTTCCTTTAACTCCATAAACAAATGTATTTTCGCCAACTTGAGTAACCATTTGACGTTCTTGAATGGTACTTACGCCACCTTTTGGATAAAAGACAATAATTTTTGTATGTGGTACATCTGCAAATCCTGCTAAGGCAGCTTTTCCTGTGTCTCCAGAAGTAGCTGTTAAAATGACAATATCTTTGTCTTGTTGATTTTTCTTAGCAGCTGTTGTTAATAAATAAGGTAAGATTGATAAAGCCATATCTTTAAAGGCAATGGTACGTCCATGGAATAATTCCATAATGTAGGCATTGCCAACCTTTTTTAAAGGGGCAATTGCTGGATCATCAAAAGTTGTATCATAAGCAGAATGAATACAATGTTGTAATTCTTCATCTGAAAAATCAGTTAAAAATGCTTTTAAAATTGGGAATGCAATTTCTTGATAAGATTGGTGTTGCAATGTTTCCCAGTTTAATGATAATTGTGGCATTGTCGTTGGAACGTATAACCCTCCATCTTCAGCAATCCCTTTTAAAATTGCTTGAGAAGCTGTTACACGATTGTTTTTATCTCGAGTACTAATATAGTGTAATTCTGTCACAATTTATCCTCCTTTATCTCTTCTAATGCTTTGTATTTTACCATAAGTTTTTCTATGTGCCTACTAAGTTGAATAAAAGAGAATCCATAAAAAAGAGGATAGAATGTTATATCCTAACCTCACAAAAAATTATGCTTCATGTCTGAAATAAGGTTTATTTTTTAAACTCTTTAATAATAATAATCCAAAAACTGTTGTAAAACTGATTTTAATCAAATCTGGCAAAATAAATGGAATCACTACAAGGTTGAGAGATTTTGAAAAATCTGCATGTGTAATCAGGATAAAACCAATTACTCCACCAATAAATAGAGCGACTTCACCTAAAAGATTCGCTATAAATAAACGAACGGCATTTTGTTTTCTCTGTGCAATAATAGAAGTAACGAATGCACGAATAGGGAAGAAAACTAGAAAACCAGCAGTTGGTCCAAAGAAAGCTTGAAATCCTCCTTTTCCACCTGCAAAAACAGGAAGTCCAATGGCACCTAATAATAAATATAGTAAAATAGCAAGTGTGGCTTCTTTTGGACGATAGACGGTAGCAACTAATCCAATGGCTAATGTTTGTAGAGTAATAGGAATAGGGCCTAAAGGAATTTGAAAGGGTGACAATGCTGCCACTAGTGCTGCTCCCAATGCGATTAATGTTAAAGAATATGTTTTGTTCATAATTGTTAACCTCCTGACTTTTGTTATGGTAACAATATAAAAGAGTTTAGAAGTATTGTCAATCTTTTTTTATAAATTTTGGATAGATTGTTTGAAAAACATTATAACCCTTGCTAAAATAGATACAATACTTTTTAGTTTAATAGGAAGAGGAGTGAAGATATGCTGAAAAAAATAGTTCCCTATTTTTCAAAATATAAATATTTCCCATTTTTAGCATTTTTATCCATTTTAGTGGAAGTTGTCTGCGAAGTTGGGCAACCGATTATTATGTTAAAAATTATTGACGAAGGAATTCCAAATCGAGATACTTCGATGATTTTATGGTATGGAATTTTAATGATTATCGTTGCGATGATTTCCCTTGGAGCAGGGGTTTTAGGCGCAAAATTTGCTTCCATTGCAGGAACCGGTGTTGCAAGTGAATTAAGAAGTGCGCAAATGAAAAAGATTCAAGAATTTTCATTTAAGAATTTAGACTTTTTCTCAAATGCGTCTTTAATTACACGTATGACGAGTGATGTGACAAATGTTCAAAATACAGCGATTATGACGATGCGTATTTTAGCACGTGCTCCAATGATGTTTTTATTTGCTTTTTTCTTTGCAGTATCATTGAATGCACAATTGTCATTAGTCTTTGTAGTAGCCGTTCCATTTTTAGTAGTGAG
>CAUSWE010000092.1:0-2765 GCA_963535215.1 uncultured Granulicatella sp.
TATTTATTTGTTGTATTTTGTCTTACCAACTTGTTTACATTCTTATTCTAGAATACCATATTTACGTTTTTTTGACTAACATTTCATATTTTTTCTTGGAAATAAAAAATGAGGCTAGGGTTTTCCTAGCCTCATTTCATGAATGATTAAGCTTCTTTTTCGATTAATGCTTTACGAGATAAGTTGATACGACCTTGTCCATCAATTTCAGTAACTTTTACTTTTACTTTATCTCCAATTGCTAATATATCTTCTACTTTTGCCACACGTTCATGCGCTAATTCAGAGATGTGAACTAATCCATCTTTTCCTTTTGCAATTTCAACAAAAGCTCCGAATTTTTCAATACGGCGAACCGTTCCTTCATACACTTGTCCAGCTTCGATTTCACGTGTTAAATCTTCAATAATTTCTTTTGCACGTTGAATCATTGCAGCATCAGTTGAAGCGATGGATACATGACCTTCTTGATCGATATCAATTTTAACGCCAGTTTCATCAATAATGCTATTGATTGTTTCTCCACCACGACCGATAACAACTTTAATTTTATCTGGGTGAATAGAAATCATTTCAATCTTAGGTGCATATGGGCTTAACTCTTTACGAGGTTCAGCAATTGTAGAAGTTAATTCTTCTAAAATTTCAAAACGAGCTTTTTTCGCTTGCGTTAATGCTTCACGTAAAATTTGTTCTGTAATTCCTTGGATTTTAATATCCATTTGTAAAGCTGTAATACCAGTTGTTGTACCAGCAACTTTAAAGTCCATATCTCCTAAGTGGTCTTCTAACCCTTGGATATCTGTTAAAACTGTATAGTTTGTACCATCAGAAATTAATCCCATCGCAATACCCGCTACAGGAGCTTTAATTGGAACACCTGCTGCCATTAAGGCTAATGTTCCCGCACAAATACTTGCTTGAGAAGATGAACCATTTGATTCTAATACTTCTGATACAAGACGAATTGTATAAGGGAAATCTTCTGGAGTTGGAATCACTTGTTTCAATGCACGTTCCCCTAAAGCACCGTGACCAATTTCACGACGACCTGGGCTACCAGCACGACCTACTGAACCTACAGAGAATTGTGGGAAATTGTAATGGTGGATGAATCGTTTCCCTTCTTCAATTCCTAAACCATCAATGACTTGATATTCACCTAAAGGTGCTAATGTAGCTGAAGTTAACGCTTGAGTTTGTCCACGAGTAAATAAACCTGAACCGTGAACACGAGGTAATAAGTCAATTTCTGAAGACAATGGACGAATTTCGTCAATTTTACGACCATCAGGACGTACTTTTTCTTCTGTAATTAAACGACGTACTTCGTCTTTTTCAAGATTATCCACTAATTGAGATACTTGTTTTAATAAACCTGCTTTTTCATCATTTTCTTCTAAAACAGCTTCAAAATGTTCTAAGGCAGTTTCTTTAACTTTTTCAATATTTTCTTCACGAGCTAATTTTTCTTCTGTTTGGATTGCATTAATCATTGCTTGACTGAATAAGTCTTTCACTTGTTTTTCGATTTCTGGATCAAATGATAGCAATGTTACTTCCATTTTTTCTTTTCCAATTTCTTGGACAATTTGTTGTTGGAAAGCTACTAATTTTTTGATTTCTTCGTGACCGAATAATAATGCTCCTAACATATCTTCTTCGCTCACTTCTTTAGCAGAGCTTTCTACCATGTTAATCGCAGTTGCAGTACCTGCTACAGATAATTCGATATCTGATAATTCAGCTTGTTCAGTTGTAGGGTTAATCACGTATTCTCCGTTTACACGACCAACATCTACCCCAGCAATTGGACCATCAAATGGAATATCTGAAATACATAATGCTAAACTTGAACCAAACATTGCTGCCATTTCTGGTGGACAGTTTGGATCTACAGACATTACAGTATTTGTAATTTGAACTTCATTACGGAAACCTTCTGCAAACATTGGACGAATTGGACGGTCAATTAAACGAGCTGTTAATGTCGCATGTTCACTTGGACGTCCTTCACGTTTAATAAATCCTCCAGGAATTTTACCTGCTGCATACATTTTTTCTTCATAGTTCACTGTTAATGGGAAGAAATCTGTATCCTTTGCTTGTTTTGTACCAACGGCTGCTGTTAATACCACTGTATCTCCATAACGAACTAAGACAGCACCATTTGCTTGTTTTGCTAATTGGCCGATTTCAACTTGTAACAGTCTTCCGCCCCATTCATAGCTATATACTTTTTTTTCTGACATATCGATTCTCCTTTTCTTCTTTTTAAGAGTATCTTTTAAACCTACTTTTAGAAATATAAACAGACGAAAAACTCACCTTCTTATATTTCTAAAGTAAGCACGCTAAAAAGAATACTCCTTGATTGTCATACGCAATAATTCTACCATAAACGATACTGAATAACTATTTTTTTGAGTAAACTTTAGCATTTTTTGAAAAAAATCCTAAAAACAATTGCATTTTAACTTCAAAGTGCTATACTAAAAACGTAATCAATGCCTCCTTAGCTCAGTTGGTAGAGCAGTAGACTCTTAATCTATGGGTCACAGGTTCGAGCCCTGTAGGGGGCATCTAAATCAACAGGAAGAAGCCTTGATTTACAGGGCTTTTTTGCTTGTTTATAACTGATTTACCCCACTTTTAAATCTAGATTTTCTTTTTTAATCAAATTACATCTTAACAAATAGTGTAAACCCATTTACTTTTGCTTTGATGCCATACAATATTTTCATGTAGAGAAGACAAATTTTATC
>CAUSWE010000093.1:0-2748 GCA_963535215.1 uncultured Granulicatella sp.
TGGTATCAAAGGATAAAACCGTTGTTACATTCCATAGCGGAATTCTAACAATAGGTGGAACCGTCATTGAAGTTAGTTATGGAAATTCTCATATTTTCTTTGACTTTGGAACTGAGTTTCGTCCAGAATTAGACTTACCAGATGAACAGTTACAGACATTGATTCAATATGGGATTATTCCAAAATTAAATCATGTTTATGACCCTCGTTTGGGATATGAGTATGATGGAGAAGAAACTGGAGAGTATGAGCACACAGCAGTATTCTTATCGCATGCTCACTTAGATCATTCACGAATGATTAATTACTTAGACCCAGCTATTCCCTTATATACATTAAAAGAAACTAAAATGATTTTGAATAGTTTGAATCGTAATGGGGATTTTTTATTACCAACACCGTTTGAAAAATCTCCATTTACGAGAGAAATGATTGGCTTAGAACCAAATGCAATCGTAACTGTTGGTGATATTACAATTGAAGTTGTTCCAGTAGATCATGATGCATATGGTGCAAGTGCCTTATTAATTCGAACTCCAGATCATTTCATTACGTATACTGGTGATTTGAGATTACATGGTTATATTCCAGAAGCAACTGTAGAGTTTTGTAAAAAAGCAAAGCATACACAGATGCTAATGATGGAAGGGGTAACGATTAGTTTCCCTGAAAGACCAGTTAATCCAACTGAAATTAAACCGTCTAATGAATTAGAAGTCATTGAAAGAGTGGTTCAATTTCAAAAAGAAAATCCAAAGCGTCCGATAGCCTTTAATGGTTATCCAGCGAATGTGGAACGATTCGCAAAAATTGTAGAAGAATCTCCACGAACAGTAGTGTTAGAGGCTCATATGGCAGCATTACTACAAGAAGTATTTGGAATACATGCTCATTATTATTATTCAAATGAAGCAAATCAGATTCCAGAACTAAATCCTAATTTAGAAGTTTCCTATCAAACACTAATTGACGATCAAGGGGAGTATTTCTGGCAAGTAGTTGATAATTTTGATAAACTACAAGAAGGAACACTGTACCTTCACTGTGATGCACAACCATTAGGTGACTTTGATCCGAATTATCAAGTGTTTCTCGATTTATTAGCGAAACATCACATCGAATTTGTGAAAATCGCTTGTTCAGGTCATGCAAAACCTGCGGATTTAGACCGTATTATTGCGATGATCGAACCTCAACTTTTGGTTCCTATCCATACATTAAAACCAGAATTACTGGAAAATCCGTATGGTGAAAGAATATTGCCACGTCGTGGCGAAAAAATTGTGTTGTAAAACTATAAAAGAAAAAGGAGAATAATTATGAAATTCAAATCTTTAGTAAAAGCGACACTTGCGACAACATCAGTTTTAGTTTTAGGAGCTTGCGGCAATAGCGCATCAAACTCACAAAAAGAAACTAAAGCAGACATTCAAACAGAAGTAAAAGAGGAAACAAAAATTACTTTCTGGCATGCTTTAAATGGTAAATTAGAGGAAACTCTAACGAAATTAACTGAGGAGTTCATGGCTAAAAATCCTAATGTGAAAATTGAGTTACAAAACCAATCTTCATATAAAGATTTACAAGCTAAAATTAACTCTACATTAACTTCACCAAAAGATTTACCAACAATTACTCAAGCATATCCAGGATGGTTATGGAATGCTGCAGATCAAGATCAATTAGTTGATTTAAAACCTTACTTAGAAAATGCAACAATTGGTATCAAAGATGATGCTGCTATTCGTTCAGAATTATTAAAAGGTGCTCAAATCAATGGTGTACAATATGGTATTCCATTTAACAAATCAACAGAAGTATTATTCTACAATGCTGACTTATTAAAAGAGTATGGTGTTAAAGTACCAACTACTTTAGATGAATTAAAAGAAGCAGCTAAAACAATTTATGAAAAATCAAATCACCAAGTTGTAGGTGCTGGTTTTGACTCATTAAACAACTACTATGCAACTGGTATGATTAACAAAGGTGTTCAATTCAACAAAGATTTAGACATTACTGGTAAAGAATCAAAAGAAGTAGTTTCTTACTATGCTGAAGGTATTAAAGAAGGTTACTTCCGTACTGCTGGTTCAGATAAATATTTATCAGGACCATTTGCTAACAAACAAATTGCAATGTATGTAGGTTCAACTGCGGGTGAATCATTCGTAGCTAAAGGTGCTAAAGAAGCTGGATATGAGTATGGTGTGGCTCCTCGTCCTGAGAAAGTTAACATCCAACAAGGTACTGATATTTATATGTTCCAAAGTGCTTCTGAAGCACAACGTACTGCAGCTTACTTGTTCTTAAAATTCTTAGCTTCTCCTGAGTCTCAATTAACTTGGGCACAAGCTACAGGATATATTCCAGTTGTTTCTAAAGTGTTAGAAAGTGCAGAATACAAAAACTCAAGTTCTAAAGTTCCAGCAGCAATCGCTGAAGGTAAAAAAGAATTATTCTCAATTCCTGTAATTGAAAATGCTGACTCTGCATATTCAGAAATCACTAAGATTCAAGAAAAAGTTTACAGTGATGTAAATGGTTCAAGCGTTGATAAAGTGTTAGAAGCTTCTAAAGCTGAATTCCAATCAGTTTGGAACCAATAGATTCGTATTAGACTTCCTTAATAGTAGTATTAGGACGCCAGCAGACCTTCGGTCTCATGGCTAAAATTTGAGCCTAAGGTCTCAAATTTTATTTGAAACAAAGTACCAAAAAAAGACAAAAAGATATTACCTATGCTAT
>CAUSWE010000094.1:0-2721 GCA_963535215.1 uncultured Granulicatella sp.
AATTTTGTAATGCATGGAGAAATGACAACAGGGGAATTAATTAGTTTCATTTCTTATATTACACAAATCTTAATGTCCTTAATGATGATTTCCTTTGTTTTTGTCATGTTAACAATGACAAAGGCATCAATGGATCGTATTTTTGAAGTGATTGAAACAGAAGTAGATATTGTAGAACCTAAAAAAGTCATTCCGACAGAAATTACTCGTGGTGATGTAGAGTTTGATCATGTTCATTTCTCATATGGAAAAGATCAACAAGAAGAAGTGTTAAATGATATTCATTTTTCAGTGAAAAGTGGACAAGTTCTTGGAATTATTGGGCCAACAGGTTCTGGGAAAACATCCCTTGTTCAATTAATTCCCCGATTATATGATGCTACAGCGGGAAGTGTTCGAGTTGCAGGGAAAGATGTTCGTGACTATGCATTTTCTGATTTAAGAAGCCAGGTAGCGATGGTGCTTCAAAAAAATACACTTTTTTCTGGAACCATTCGAGAAAACTTATTATGGGGAAATCCTCATGCAACCGAAGAAGAAATGATTCAAGTAGCTAAATATGCTCAGGCTCACAATTTTATTATGGAGATGCCAGATGGATATGATACAAAAGTAGAACAAGGAGGAAGAAATTTCTCTGGAGGTCAAAAACAACGCTTATGTATTGCACGAGCGATGTTGAGAAAACCAGCTGTTTTAATTTTAGATGATTCAACTTCTGCGGTGGATACAACAACAGATTCATTAATTCGAGAAGCGTTCTTTAATCATTTACCAGATACAACCGTTATTATAATTGCGCAAAGAATTTCTTCTATCCAAGGTGCAGATAAGATTGTTGTGTTAGAAGATGGAAAAATGAATGGAATCGGAACACATGAATCATTAATGGAAACCAATGAATTGTATCGTGAAATTTATGAAACTCAAATGGAAGGAGCGAAAGTAGATGAGCGCTAAAAAAATCGGGCAAAAACGTCCTGAAAATTTAAAGCAAACATTAGCCGACTTATGGAGCTATTTATGGAAAAGTAAGTGGAGTCTTTTCGCTGTTCTTCTATTAGTTGTGTTAGGAAGTGCCGCTGGGATTGTCGGAACTTACTTTATTCGTCCATTGATCAATGATTTTATTGCGACAAAAGATGGAGCTGGTTTAGCAAAAATGCTAGGTGTCATTGGCTTGATTTATATCATTGGGGCGGTTGCGAGTTATTTCTCTGGTAAAATTATGATTACGATTGGTCAACAAACCATTGAAACAATGAGAAAAGATTTATTTGATCATATTCAAACATTACCGATTCGTTTCTTTGATACAAATAAGCATGGAGATTTAATGTCACGTTTTACAAATGATTTTGAAAATATTCAACAAGCCTTTAATAATAGTATGTTGATGATTGTCAGCTCTTTATTACAATTAGTATTGACATTTGTGATGATGATGATTCTATCTCCAATTTTAACAGGTATGTTAATCATTATGGTCTTCATTATGTTTGCAATTGTAAGATTCGTAGCAGGTCGTTCTGGTAAATTCTTTGCTGAACAACAAAAAGTTTTAGGACAAGTGAATGGATTTGTGGAAGAACATATTGAAGGGCAAAAAGTTGTTAAAGTGTTCAATCATGAAACATTAGTCTTAAAAGAGTTTGAAACGTTAAATTCTCAATTAAGAGAAGCAGCAAATCAAGCACAATTTAATTCAAATATTATGTTCCCTATTTTAGGGAATATTAGTTATATTAATTATGCTTTAACCGCTTCTGTTGGTGGATATTTAGTTGTATTCCAAGGAATGGATGTTGGGGCTCTAGCTTCATTTTTACAATATTCAAGAACATTTGCACAACCATTAGCACAAATGTCGCAACAAACAAATGTCTTATTAGCTGCAATGGCTGGGGCAGAACGAATTTTTGCGATTTTGAAAGAAAAATCTGAAGTGGATGAAGGAACGGTGACTTTAGATCAAACCGATTCGAAACAATGGTATTGGGTTAAAGGAGACGAGAGAATCCCTGTTGTTGGGAATATTCAATTGAATGAAGTGGGCTTTAGTTATGTTCCAGATGTACCAATTTTGAAAAAAATCAATGTTTGGGCAGAACCAGGATTGAAAGTAGCCTTTGTGGGTGCGACTGGTGCAGGAAAAACTACCATTACAAATTTAATTAATCGATTTTATGAAATTGATAATGGGGATATTACGTTTGATACAATTCCTGTTACGGATATTAAGAAAGATGATTTACGTAAAACAATTTCGATTGTATTACAAGATACTCACTTGTTTACTGGTTCAATTGCGGATAATATTCGTTATGGGAATTTAGAGGCGACAGATGATGAAGTGGTGAAAGCTGCGAAATTAGCGAATGCGCATGGATTCATTAAACGTTTGCCTCATGGTTATCAAACGGAGATTACTGGTGATGGTGAAGGTCTTTCTCAAGGTCAAAGACAGTTATTGGCGATTGCTAGGGCGGCAGTGGCAAATCCGAAGGTTTTAATTTTGGATGAAGCGACTAGCTCGATTGATAGTCATACGGAAGCATTGATTAGTAAAGGGATGGACCAATTGATGGAGGGGAGAACTTCATTTGTAATTGCCCATCGTTTATCTACGATTCGTAATGCGGACGTGATTATGGTAATGGATCATGGTGAGATTATTGAGCGTGGGAACCATGAAAGTTTAATGGAAAAACAAGGCGTGTA
>CAUSWE010000095.1:0-2705 GCA_963535215.1 uncultured Granulicatella sp.
ATTATAGTTAGTTACACAAGTAGTTAACCGGTAAAGTGTTTGATTTTATAGAAAGGAAGAGAGGAATGAAATTTGATTTTCAAAGTGACTTGCCATTATTTCAACAAGTGGCTTACCAACTAGAATTAGAAATTTTTAGAGGAACTTACCAAGAAGGCGATCAAGTTCCTTCAACAACAGAGATATCCACGAGTTATCAAATTAATCCAGCAACAGTATTAAAGGGGATGAATTTATTGGTTGCACAAGATATTTTAGAAAAACGTAGAGGATTAGGAACTTATGTTAGCGTTGGTGCAATGCATATTATCCAAACAAAACGACAAAAAGAATTTTTGGAATCAACCATTCCAACAATCGTTCAAGAAGCACAAACATTAGGAATTAGTAGTCAGGAACTATTATCCATGATAGAAAAAGAAATGAATCGATAAGGAGTGAAAGAAATGACATTAGAAGTTAGAAATTTATCAAAAAAATATAAAAAAAATCTTGCAGTTAAAGATGTGAGTTTTACATTACAACCAGAAAGTATTTATGGATTACTAGGGAGAAATGGTGCTGGAAAAAGTACAGTTTTAAATATGATTGCTCATCGAATTGAAAAAAATTCAGGAGAAATCTTATTAGATAATCAGCCTTTATGGACAACTCCAGATGCAATGAGTGATATTTACTTATCTAGTCCTGAAAATTGGTTCCCAATTGATTGGAAAGTGAAAAAAATTGTTAAAGTTTTCCAACAAATTTATCCAGAATTTGATACCGAGTTTGCTGAAGAATGTATGAAAGCATTCGGAGTTGATGAGAAGAAGAAATTAGTTGAATTATCTACAGGATATAAGAGTATTGTAAAGTTAACTTTAGCATTAAGTGTCCCTGTATCCTATGTATTTTTAGATGAACCAGTTTTAGGATTAGATGCAAATCACCGTCAATTATTTAATAAAAAATTATTAGAAGCGTATGCTCGTAGACCGAGAACTTTTGTGATTGCAACGCATTTAATTGAAGAAATCTCTTACTTGTTAGAAGAAGTCATTGTGATTCGTGACGGAGTTACTTTCCAACAATCAAGTGTTGAAGAAATTTTACAACATGCTTATTTAGTAACAGGATCAAAAGCAGTTGTGAGTGAATTTATTACAAATCAAACGATTATTCATCAAGAGGAAGTTGGTAATCAATTGCAAGCAGTGATTATTTCACCACAAGTCCCTCAAGAAACAGCCGATTATTCCGTACGTCGCTTAACATTACAAGAGTACTTTATTCAACTAACTCGTAAGGAAGGTGAATGAGATGTCTAGATTTTATCAATTATTAAAAATTCAAGTTTTAGATTATTTACGTATTTTATTAATTGGTTTAGGTTCCTATTTGGGTGTGATTAATATTTTAAATTTTATAGATAGATCAGAGGGATTTTCATTTACAATTAATTTACCAGCCATAAGTTTTTTAGCGATTACTTTATTAGGAATAGCTTTTTCAGTTGCTAATTTTAGAGTGATGAATCAATTGAGTTTTACAAGAATTGAGCAATATAAATTTTCAATTTATATGGGAGCTATTATGACAACGTTATTAACGCTTAAAAATATTTTCTTTTATGTATTAGCCGATAAAGCAGCTTCAGTGGGAATTAAATTAATTCAATGGACTGATTTAGAAAATGACTTTGTTTTAGGAACTCTTTCTTTATGGGGATGGTTACTAGTGATGTTTTTATTCACCTCAATGATAGGGGTTATTTTAAATAAGTTTATCAATCAAAAAATTGTGCTGGTAGTAACTGGAGCAAGTTTAGGGGGAACAATGGCTATGCTTGGTGTACTTGCTCGCACAGCAGTAGTGAATAACTTTTTAGATAGAATGATTCAATATAATCTTCCAATTAGTTATCTGATGATTGGTGTTTTTGCTTTATTATTATACGTAGTGACTCGTCATCATGAAAGTAAAGAAGTCGGCGTAGGAATGTAGAGGTGAGTGTCATGTCAAATTTACAAAAAAGTCTTTTAAAGTTATTTTTTATTGAACGTTTAAAAGTGATGGGATTTTCATTTTTATTCTTTAGCGCAATAGTGGTTATTTTTTCATTGATTCCTCGTATGGAAACTTTTGTGTTTGAGTTTGAGTTTGAGGTAAGTACATTGTTGACGTTTTCGATGATCTTCAGTATATTTTTAAAATGTATCCCTCAATTTCAATTGAGTACAATGGCAGGATTAACTCGAAAAAAAATTATTATGAATGAATTGTTATTGAATAGTATCAATGTACTAGTAGCTGTAATCATCTTTTTGATGGCTTCAGTTTTAAACATAAATTGGACAATTGGATCGGTTCATATTTATTTTAGTGTAGAAATGCTACAGTTCGGTTTAAATTCTATGACAGGAATACTAGCCATTTTTCTAAGCTTATTTGCAACTTTTATGGGTGTGACAACTTTCTTCATTGTGATGAATAAATTTACATCGAAAAAAGCAGTTGTGTTTTTGATATTTTTAATGTATCCAATCGTTGGAGTTCTTGTCATGATTGTGACATCGATTCCGAATTTGTTAAGCTTCTTAATAGCGAGTTATAATTTCTATATTCAAAATCTATTGATTGGAAATGTCATTTTTTGTGGAGTAATGACAATTTTATTCCTACTTGCAATTTATAAACATGAAAGTAAGAGTACAGTCTCAGAT
>CAUSWE010000096.1:0-2698 GCA_963535215.1 uncultured Granulicatella sp.
AATCAAAATGAGCAAATTATGCAAGAATTTATTTTCCGTGTGATGTCACAAGATGGCGAAGATATGACTTTAATTAAAAACCAAGATATTGAAAAAGCATTGTCCCAAGGAAGTTATGAAGAATCAAGCAACAAAGCGGATGCGTGGGATCAATTAAACCAATTAATTGGATTAGAAAAAGTAAAAGAACAAGTCAGCGCCTTTATTCATCAAGTAGAATTATCGAAAGTGAGACAAGAACAAGGAATTGAAACAAAAAATATTACGTTACATTCGTTATTCTTAGGAAATCCAGGAACGGGTAAAACAACGGTTGCTAGAATTATTGGAGAGCTATTGTATCAAAAAGGGATGATTGCAACGAATAAAATGGTTGAAGTTTCTCGTGGGGATTTAATTGGTGGTTACCAAGGGCAAACAGCCATTAAAACAAGAGAGCAATTACATGCTGCATTAGGTGGCGTACTCTTTATTGATGAAGCCTATTCTTTAAAACATGGGGCTAATGATAGTTTTGGGCAAGAGGCTATTGATGAAATCTTGAAGTTTATGGAAGATCATCGACATGATATGGTTGTCATTTTTGCAGGATATCATAAAGAAATGAGTGCCTTTCTAGAAACAAATTCAGGATTAGCGAGTCGTGTTCCGAATACTTTTGATTTTGAAGATTATACATCTGAGGAAATTGCTCAAATTGGATTGTATGAATTAGGAAGTGATTCCTTAACAGTAGATGAAGAAGCTTATCGTCAGGCTGTTGCTACAGCATATGCCCGTACGAATGACCGCAGTAATGGTCGTTGGATTCGCAACTTCAATGAGAAATTAAGATTACGATTAGCCACTCGATTTGGGAACAATCCATCGATTAATCCAAATCAAATCGTTCAACAAGACTTAGATGATGTGTTGGCGATGTCAAAATAAGAGCAAACAAAAAAAGCTGCGGAAGCAGCTTTTTTGTTTTACATGAAATATCCTAAGTAATAACGAACAAATAATGCAGCAGCTACAGCACCGATAAATGGAGCAGTACCTGGAACTAATAATCCATATTGCCAGTCATTATTGACTTTATTTTTGATTGGTAATATTTGATAAGCTAAACGAGGACCTAAGTCACGAGCTTGGTTCATCGCGAATCCTGTAGTACCTCCTAGCCCCATACCAACAGCCCAAACGATTAAACCAACAACAATTTGGAGTTGATCTTTATTTACTTGTTCAGTAGCTAAGATAGCTGTTAAGAAAATAAATGTTGCAAATGCTTCGACGAAGTAGTTACGAGGTAAGTTACGGCAGTTAGGGTTTGTAGAGAAGATGTTACGAATCGCAATTCCATCTACTTGACCTTCTGAAGCTGTAAAGTGGTCTGCATACATGAACCATACGATAACAGCACCAACGAAAGCTCCTAAAAATTCAGCAATTGCTACAGGAATAAATTGTTCAGCAGGTAATAATCCTAATACAACTTTTGCTAATGCCATTGCAGGGTTAATACTAACTCCACCAAAGATGAATAATGTGACCGTAATACCGAATGCCCATGTTGTGATGGCAAATAAGTGACCTGTTCCAGCATATTTTGTTTTCTTTAAGACGTCATCACAGTGTACGCCGACCCCAAAGATAATCATTAGGGCAGTTCCCATAAATTCTGATAATAATAAGTGAATAAATTGTTGTGTAAACATATAAGACTCCTTTTTATTTTTAATGTAAATTATATTAATAGTTCTTTTTCTAATAGTTGATAGACTTTTCCAATTGGCAATTGATGCTGTTTGGCTAGTCTAGCACAATCCTCGTACTCGAGAGTTATTTTAGAGATGCTTTGATAGGTGTTTTGTTTGACACGAATCGTTCCTAAACTTGTTTCTACTTTTTGAAAAGTTCGTTTCATCACTTTTCTAGAAATTTTTTGGTAACGAAATCCAATCGTACTTGTTTGTTCAAATAGAATGTTTGTAAATTCTTCTAATTGTGCGAGAGAAATTAGAAGAGTTACATGAATCGCTGGGCGATTTTTTTTCGCTAAAACACTGAAATAAGTAACGTCTAGTGCTCCTTTTTCATATAGGAAATCCATTAAATAACCCATTTGTTCAGGAGTTTGATCATCGATTGTAGTGTCGATTTGATAAATATCATCGTCTAATTGATGGACTTCTTTAAACGAGTGAGTTGTTGGCTGACATAGACTTCCACGTAGAGCATTGAATTTTCCAGTATCTCGTTTACCAAATCCATATCCTACAGTAGTGATTTCTAAGTTTTCTGGAATGGTGAAGTCCGGATGGATCGCTTTTAGCAAGGCGATACCTGTGGGTGTAATGAGTTCAGTTTTAATATCAAAGTCTTGATGAATTAAGATAGAAGTTCCTTTTCTTAATTGCATGACTGCAGGAAC
The DNA here is from genome assembly GCA_963535215.1 of uncultured Granulicatella sp. Classification (GTDB taxonomy): domain Bacteria; phylum Bacillota; class Bacilli; order Lactobacillales; family Aerococcaceae; genus Granulicatella. The sequence continues at coordinate 2,417 of CAUSWE010000096.1, forward strand.
AGGCACCGGCATAACGCCATGAGCGACTTTGATAGTACCACTACCTTCGACTAAAGGTGCACTATATACTTTTGTAATTCCTAAGTTTTCAAATAAGATGAAGAAACTAGCGATATCTACAATCGAATCAATCGCTCCCACTTCATGGAAATGAATGTGTTCAATTGGAACTTGATGAACGGCAGATTCTGCACGAGCGATGTCACGGAACACTTCCATACTTTTTTCTTTTACAAAGTCAGAAACGGTACTATTTTCAAAAATTTCAATAATTTCTTGTAA
>CAUSWE010000097.1:0-2668 GCA_963535215.1 uncultured Granulicatella sp.
GGACAAAAACAAACAACAACGATTCAATTAACAAGTTCAGATAGTCCAAGTTTATAAAAAATAGAATAAAATGATACTATCCACATAGTTATCCACAAAAATGTTGATAACTATGTGGATAGTTTTTTTAGTTGTGAAGAAAAAAAGAAAAAATATTTTTTAAAATCGTTGATATCATAGGCTTTTTTTGAAAATAAGTTATCCACAAGTGAATGGCAAAATGTGAATAAGTTTATCGTTAGTGTCGGTAAAACATTGTTATATCAATGTTTGCAGGGGGGGTGGATAACTTTGAATAGTGGAATAAAATTGTGGATAAAGTAGGCGAACAAGATATAACAGAAAAATTACAAAAAAAGGGTATTGACCAATATATTGGGGATAGAAGTCAATTTAAAAACAAAATTTAGTAGCGAACATGTGTACATGTGGATAACTCTGTGGATAAGTTGTGGGTTTCTTAAAATATTTTAGAAAAAATCTTGAGGAGTTGGGGAAAAGGGAATATACTATTGTTAGTAATGGAGAAGTACCCAAGAGGCTGAAGGGGTCGCACTCGAAATGCGATAGGTCGTGAAAGCGGCGCGGGAGTTCAAATCTCCTCTTCTCCTTTTAAGTTATTGATATATCAACGTTTTTAGAGGTTTTGTTCCACGATTGTTTGTGTGAATGAAGCCTTTTTTTAATAGAGTTTTTGAATGAACGTTGGTATAATAATACTATTATTAAGTAGAAATTTTAATGAAAGAAAAAGATATAAGGAGTGAGAATATGCCAAGATTTCTTGTTGGAGTAACTGAAGACACTTGGAATTTTGATGCGGCTTATGAAGCAGCTGAGGATGGAGATATTATTGAATTTACTCCTCATTTGACAATAAATTTTACAAAAGAACCTTTTACTGAAATAACAAAAAATATTACAATTGTTGGTCATGTAGAAGGGAATAGGTTTTTAAATACGATTACGGGAAAAATTAAAATTTCTAATAAGGCAAACGTGACTTTTCAAAACTTGTGGATGTCAGTATTAAAAAATACCAATATGTTTCACATTACAGGAGAATCGGAAGTTACTTTTAAAAACTGTGTATTGCAAAGCGACTATACAGAAAATGATCATTTCTTAGTATTTTCAGAAGAGAAAAGTAAAGTTAATTTTAAGAAGTTTACGACAAAATTACCGGACAAACACCAATTAGGGATGAAATTTATTCATTCAGGCGTTTCTATTCAAGATTCTATGATTCAAAATCGATTATTGATTCGTGAAAATTCTGAATTAACATTTGTACGTTCAAAAATGGAGTGTAGCAGACCTACCTCTTTATGGATTGATGATTCAAAACTATCGATTCTTTCAAGTCAAGTTACTGGGACGTTTGAGGGTGGAAGTCAAGCTGTTTTAAATGCTAGCAAAAGTGAAATAGTGATTGAAGATAGTCTAATACATGGTGTTGGAAAAGATTATTATACGATTTACTTACAAAAATCTTGTACGGGAGTTTTCAAAAACTTAAATGTAGACTTTATGAAGTTAAAAAATAGCCATATTCGTATGGTAAATGGAGCTGTAAAGCATAATCTTACGATTGATGGAGACTCCACTTTATATTCACAAGGCAGATTACGATTTTTAAATAAAGAAAGTCAACATATTCCGATTAGTTTAACTACAAATGCTTTATTTGTTGGAGATAGTGTAGAAGTAGAAAAAGAAATTTCTTCTATTATCCGTGTGAAAGAAGGTTCGTGTTTCATTGCAAATGATTTTATTCATTTAAATGGAGATGCTACAAAATTGAATTATGAAACAGATGAAACGAGTCAATGTAGTATTACTCAGAAACATAAAGTAGCTCCTGAAAGAAAAGAAAATGGGGAGATTATTCGAACAGCGAATCCTCAAAAAGATCATCATCAGAAGACCGATTACTATGCAGAGTTGCAAGGACTAATTGGTCTCAAAACCGTTAAAGAAAAAGTGGATAAATTGATTCAACAAGCAAGATATAATCAATTACAAATCGAACAAGGATTACCACCAGAAAAAATGACGATGCATGCCGCTTTCTTAGGAAATCCAGGAACGGGTAAGACAACTGTAGCACGTTTAATGGGACAAATCTTATTCCAATATGGAGCTTTAAAAGGGGAAGAATTCAAATTCGTAGAAGTATCAGCTGCTGATTTATTATCCGGATATGTGAATCAAACAGCAGAACAAACTCGTAAGAAATTAGAAGAAGCTAAAGGTGGCGTCTTATTTATTGATGAAGCGTATGCTTTAAATAAAAAAGGTTCGAATAGTACAGGGGAAGAAGCGATTAATGAATTGTTAACGTATATGGAAAACCATCGTGATGATATTATGGTGATTTTTACAGGATATACAAAGGAAATGGAACAATTTTTCGATGTTAATCCAGGATTCAATTCTCGTGTACCACATCAATTAATATTTGAAGATTATTCACCAGATGAAATTGTTCAAATGGGGCTTAAAATTTTTGAAGGAAAAGCTCGAAAAGTTGAAGATCCAGAATTTTATGCTCGCAACATTAAAAAAGCGTATAAACGTTCCTTAGATAAGAGTAATGCTCGATGGATTCGAAATCAAAATGAGCAAATTATGCAAGAATTTATTTTCCGTGTGATGTCACAAGATG
>CAUSWE010000098.1:0-2589 GCA_963535215.1 uncultured Granulicatella sp.
ACTCCTTCTACTAGCACAAGTTCAAAAAGTATTGTATAATATCACTGAAATATAGGTAAGCAGTCAAAGTGCGAGCCACCCTTTTATCAATAAGGGGTGGAGTGTGCACTTTTTTTGTGCAATGAAGCTAAGAAAGGATATCAGTATGCAAACAGAATTTGATACGATTGCTGCGATTTCGACAGCACCTGGTGAAGGGGCTATTGGGATTGTCAGAATTAGTGGTGATTTGGCGATTTCAATCGCAAGTTCGATTTATCAATGTGGAACAAAACAATTAGAAGAACAAAAGACTCATACTATTCATTATGGTCATATTGTCGACCCTAAATCTGGAGAAGTATATGATGAAGTAATGGTGAGTGTTTTAAGAGCTCCAAAAACTTTTACACGAGAAGATATTGTAGAAATTAATTGCCATGGAGGGATTGTGGCGATTAATCGTGTGTTGCAATTAGTGTTACGGATGGGAGCAAGATTAGCGGAGCCTGGAGAATTTACGAAACGTGCCTTTTTAAATGGACGTATTGATTTGTCTCAAGCAGAAGCAGTGATGGATTTAATTCGAGCAAAAACGGATAAATCAATGCAATTAGCGATGCGTCAATTAGATGGTCAATTATCACATTTAATTCAAAATTTACGTCAAGAAATTTTAAATACATTAGCGCAAGTAGAAGTAAATATTGATTATCCAGAATATGATGATGTAGAAGAGATGACTTTGCAATTATTACGAGAAAAAACTCAACAAGTATTGCAAGGGATTCGTGCGTTGTTAAATACAGCTAGCCAAGGGAAGATTTTGCGAGATGGATTAAAAACAGCTATCGTGGGTCGTCCAAATGTTGGAAAATCTAGTTTATTAAATGTACTATTAAGAGAAGAAAAAGCAATTGTAACGGATATTGCAGGGACAACAAGAGATACGATTGAAGAATATGTTAATGTCCGTGGAGTGCCTTTACAATTAATTGATACAGCAGGAATTCGTGAAACGGATGATGTCGTAGAAAAAATTGGGGTAGAACGTAGTCGTAAAGCGTTAAATGAAGCAGATTTTGTATTGTTATTATTAAATCAAAGTGAAACATTACAAGAGGAAGATATTCGTTTACTAGAAACTACAAAGGGAATGAAGCGAATTATTTTATTCAATAAAACAGATTTGCCTTCAAAACTTTCAACAGAGGACATTGATTCTTATGCTAAGGAAGAAGAAATTGTTACAACTTCTATGTTAAATAAAGAGGGAATCGACCAATTAGAAGAAAAAATTGCGGGATATTTCTTCCAAGGACAAATGAATGAACGAGATGCGACTTACTTATCAAATACTCGTCATATTGCCTTATTAGAAAAAGCAGAACAAGCATTAGTCGAAGTGCAAAATGGGATTGAAATGGAAATGCCAGTTGATTTAATTCAAATCGATTTTACAAGAGCATGGGATTTATTAGGAGAAATTACAGGAGACAGCGTTCAAGATGAGCTTCTAACTCAATTATTTAGCCAATTCTGTTTAGGAAAATAAGAAAAAGCCACTGTTGGAGAAAGGGAGTATTGTATGACAAAGTTAGCAACGATTTGTTATATCGATAATGGAAAAGAATTGTTATTACTAAAGCGCAATAAGAAACCCAATGATGTGCATGAAGGCAAATACATCGGAGTAGGTGGTAAAATTGAAGCAGGTGAATCTCCAGAAGAATGTGCCATTCGTGAAATTTTTGAAGAAACAGGTTTGACGGTTCATCAAATGGCGTTAAAGGGGATTATTACTTTTCCTGAATTTACTCCCGAACATGATTGGTATACGTATGTGTTTCGAGTAACGGAATTTTCTGGGGAATTAATCGATTCTCCTGAAGGAACTTTAGAGTGGGTTCCTTATGATCAAGTATTGAGTAAGCCAACTTGGCAAGGAGATTTAATTTTTATGAGATGGCTATTAGAGAATCGTCCATTTTTCTCAGCTAAATTTATATATGAAAATGGTGAATACGTTCGCCATCAAGTGGAATTTTATACAACGAATGAACAATAGAAAGTAGGAAGAAGTATGGTAACAACTTATGAAGCTGGTAACTATGATGTTATCGTAGTCGGTGCGGGTCACGCTGGAAGTGAAGCTGCACTAGCAAGTGCTCGTATGGGGGCTAAAACATTATTATTAACAATGAATTTAGAAATGGTGGCATTTATGCCTTGTAATCCGTCTGTTGGAGGTCCTGCAAAAGGAGTCGTTGTGCGTGAAATTGATGCGCTAGGCGGAGAAATGGGAAGAAATATTGATAAAACCTATATTCAAATGCGTATGTTAAATACAGGGAAAGGTCCTGCAGTACGTGCTTTACGTGCGCAAGCAGATAAGCATCTATATGCGCAAGAAATGAAAAAAACAATTGAACAACAAGAAAATCTTGATTTAAAACAAGGGATTGCGGAACGTTTAATTGTAGAAGATGGCGTTTGTAAAGGGGTCGTATCTCATACAGGTGCGATTTACCGTTCAAAAGCAGTCGTTTTAACAGCTGGAACATCTTCTCGTGGACAAATTATTATTGGAGAATTGAAATATTCTTCAGG
>CAUSWE010000099.1:0-2576 GCA_963535215.1 uncultured Granulicatella sp.
AATCCGAGCGGTTGTAGCTGTGGTGCTTCACAATTACAACATGAATAGTTTAACAAACATTTCTATTTAAGTCAAGCAAAAGCTTGGTCAATTAAAATGAAAATTAGCCGACAATTCTTTTAAGAATCATTCGGCTAATATCTCTTTAACGATTTAACATTTTTTCTAATTCTACTGTTGTGAACGGTGTTGCATCATCTTCATGAACACGTTCGATATTTGCGCCTAATGCACGTAATTTATGATGGAATTGATAATATCCACGATCTAAGTATTTTAACTCAGTTACACGTGTATAACCTTTTGCCACCATACCAGCAATAATTAAAGCTGCAGCTGCACGTAAGTCAGTTGCTTTTACTTGAGCCCCTTGTAATTGTGACTCTTGATTCATCACTGCTGTTCTACCTTCAATCATAAACTCCGCATTCATACGGCGTAATTCTTCCAAATGATTGAAACGATTTTCGAACACTGTTTCTGTCATCGTGCTTACACCTGAAGCTAACAACTGAACTACTGTCATTTGTGCTTGCATATCTGTCGGGAAACCTGGATGTGGTAATGTCTTCACATCTGTTGGTTTTAATGTTTCCGGTCCAATGACACGAATTCCATTTTCTTCTTCAATAAATCGAACACCCATTTCAGATAGTTTAGAAATTAATGGTTGATTATGTTCTGCAATCGCATCTTCAACAAAAACATCTCCCGCTGTCACTGCTGCAGCAACCATAAATGTTCCTGCTTCAATTCTATCAGGGATAATCGAATGAATTGTTCCTTCTAAATGGTCTACTCCTTCGATACGAATATTTTCAGTACCCGCACCAATAATTTTCGCACCCATTTTATTTAAAATGTTTGCTAAATCAACAATTTCAGGCTCTCTTGCTACATTTTCTAATAAAGTTGTTCCTTTCGCAAGAGTAGCTGCCATCATTAAGTTTTGAGTTGCACCCACTGAAGGGAAATCCATATAGATTCTTGCACCCACTAATTGATCTGCATGAGCTTCTACATAGCCATCTTCTTGGGTAATTGTTGCACCCATTGCTTCGAACCCTTTTAAATGCAAATCAATCGGACGAGTTCCAATCGCACAACCTCCTGGCATTGCGACACGAGCATGACCAAATCTTGCTAACAACGGACCCATTACAACGATTGACGCACGCATTTTACTTACAAATTCAAATGCTGCCGTTGTTTGAATATTTTTTGTAGCGTTTAACGTAATTGATTTTTCCTCTTCATCAAAAGTGCTTGTGACATTTAAACTATTTAATACCGCTAACATTGTATGCACATCCGATAAATTCGGTACATTTGTTAGATGTGTTACTCCATACTCTGCTAAAATACTTGCTGCTAAAATTGGAAGCACAGCATTTTTTGCTCCCTCTACTTTTACTGTTCCATTTAGACGTGTACCACCTTGTACAATCATCTTTTCCATTTTACAAACCTCCAAGGTTACTTACTCGTAATGAATTGAATAATTGAATTGATTAAATCAGATATCGAAAAAATTGCACTGGAAGCTCCTACTCCTAAAAAAAGTGCGACTAACATCATCAATAGTCTTGCTTGTTCAATTCGATTTTTTAATATGATTTTTTCTAAATTTATACACTGTAATGACCAATAAGCTAGGATAATCATCGCTAGGGTCATGATTAATCTAAAAACTTGTGTAAATGTTGTCATGTAGGTCTCCTTATCTCTTATATTGATAGAGATACTGCCTCATTATCTTACCATATTTTACAAGAAATTAAAAGATTTTACCTCTTAACTTTCACGTACTTTCAATTTTTTAACGTTTTCATTTATTTGAAAATTCGGATTAATGACGAAAAAAGTAGTTGAACTCTTTAAACGAATCCAACTACTTTTTTAAAATGATATTTACTTTTCTTGATGCTCCGAAAGCCCTACACCTTTTAAGATTTTTAATACTTCTGGGCTAAATACAGCATTTGTTTCTTCAGAGTTTGAAGATGTGTCCTCTGTATTTTTTAGGGTTGTTTCTACCGGTACTTCTACGTCATTGATTGAATAAACATTGCCATCTTTATCTTTATATTCCACATGTACTTTTACAACTTCTTTTGCACTTTTTTCTGATTGATGTTCAGTCATTGTACCCCTCTTTTCTTATTGATATATAAACATTCATTTTTCTCTCAATTAAAGTATATGATACCTATTGCACATAGTCAACGAATACTGTTTCCAACGCAAAAAAGACTGAAACACTTAGGTTTCAGTCTTCTCTCATCATTATTTAGTTCATACTTTTAATGATTATTCTTCGTCTTTTTTCTTTGTTAATGCTGGTGCTGCTAATCCTAATCCACCTAAGATTGCTAACACGGCTGGAGTAAAGACGTCCATTTCAGCCATACCTGTATTTGGTAATTCTTGTTTTGCTACAGGTGTTGACTTCACTTCTGTTGTAGAAGGTTGTTCTTGTTTTGTAGTTGGAACTTCTTCTACTGCTTGTGGAGCTTTAGGTGTCACTTTCTTATAGTGATGTAGGGTATTTCCTTTAGCATCAGTTGTTGAATGAC
>CAUSWE010000100.1:0-2529 GCA_963535215.1 uncultured Granulicatella sp.
CTGATTGGTTTACTTTTTGAAATTCTGCTGCTGTAATATTTTTCATCTTCCTAACCCCCTTTAATAATGTATTTTCTTTGATTTTAACATATTACATATACTTGTCCTACTTATGAGTCTTATAAAAAAACACCTAGATAGATTCTAGGTGAAACTTATCGAATTGGTAAACCTTTAGCGTACGCTTCTTTTGCTTCTGCAAGTGTCATTTTATTTGGTCCACCATCAATATTTATAATCCCCGTATTCTGTCAATGGCATACATCACAAATATCATAGTCTATCACTTCATGTCCGCAAACAGGGCAATGAAGCCATAGTTCGCAATCAATTTCCCATGTCTTTTCTGAATTTTCCATTGTAATACTCCTCTTCATCACATCTTACTTCTAAAAATGAAAGCCCTTAATTACTATTATATCAGAAAAAATTTTTTAAAATAAGACTGTTTTTTACAGAAAAACAAGAATAAACTGTAAGTGAAATAGAAAAATAAGGGGGAGAATGAAATGAAAAAACTAATCATTTTTATCTTGGGTATACTTACTTTTTTTCTAATTAAATATTTGATTTTTAAATGAAATAGATGAAGAGGAGTTAGTTCCAATTTTAAAACTAACTCCTCTTTGTTTCGATTACTATTTCTTCTTCGTTAAAGTTTTCTTTGTCACTATTAACCATTCAGCAAAATAGTTTAAGTCAATTGTTTTAGCTAATCGACCAAAGCATAACAATAAACTTTCTATACTATTTGGACTATAATATCCATCATTTGACTCATCTGCTATCATTTCTAGGCCTTCTGCTCCCTCTTTCTTTAACAAACGTAAAAATTTCGTTACATCAGAATTTTCTTTCAATAGTTTTCTATAATAATCCTCAGCTACTTCATTTTTACCAACTTTCAGAGAAAGCAACATCATTGGAATTAGCAACAGATCATCCAATCGATATTCTTTTTCATATTCCTCTAAAAATGCTTTTGCTTCATCGTATTTTTCTAAGTGTGCATAGACATGCATTAATTCATAACGAGCTCCAAGTGAATCATTTGGATTCATTTCCAACAATTCTTTATATTGCTTTTCTGCTTTTGTAAAGAATGCATTTCTAATATACTTATCTGCTAACCACCACTTCAAACGAAGATACGGACGATTTTCGATATATCCCCAATCCATTTCTTCTGGATCTAACTTTTTGACTTCTTCCCTCTCTAATTTTTCTAACTCATACAGTTCTTCAAATCGAGGTAAATAACTAAATAACGCTTGCTTAGCTTCAATATTGTCTGGTTCTATTTCTAAAATCTGTTTCGCAATCTTTTTACGTTTTGGAGATCCTGGTCTTGCATAATGCATTTCTTCTAGCAAATCCCATAGTAAATCTTCATTAGAATCATCAATAAATTCTCCGTCCATCAGCATGTTCAGATTATATTGCAGCTGAAAAGCAGCAATGGCTTGCTCTTCATCTTGAAATTCATCTCCATGTTCATCCAAGAACTTATTTAATAATGTAATAATTTTCTCTGTTTCAAATGACATAGTACGCCTCCTTTAATTGTCTACTCGAATTATAGCAAAAAAAATGGCAAAATGCATGAAGCACCCAATCATATCAAAAAACGAGCTCTTCGAATAATCGGAGAACTCGTTTTCACTTCTATTGATTTAGGCTGTTACTCCTCATCAACTGATAAGGTGCAACACTTTTAACTTTTTACTGCATATACGCAGTTAATTCCGATTCTGATATATTTAATCTCTTAGCTCCATTTTCGATTGTAAGGATTCCATCTTTAATTAATCCGACAATGGTTGTGATAGCACCTTCTGCTCTGCCTTTTTCGATTCCTTCTTCTATCCCTTCCATTCTTGCTAGTTGTTTTTCTTCTGCCACATACTCTAAATGTGCATAGTAGCCATCTAGTTTTCTTGTTCGATCATCATACATCGTTCGTTCCTCCTCTGTCCAGCTAGTTCGATTTATAATCATATCTGCTGTTTCTAATATTGTCTCAGGATTTTGTGTATAAGGTTTATTTCCAAAAAACTCAATCCATCGAACTTTTTTATATTGTTTTATTTTAGTTGGATCATATTTATCTAATTCTAAAAATGCCATACGCATTAAGTTACGTTTTTCTTTAATTCCTTTAAAATATACTTTTAATTCTTCGTAGGATTCATCATCTCTTAAGCTAAATGAATGATACATACGATCATCTTCAAAATATCGCTCCTGCGTAATTGCGACAGCGTATACTGGAATCATTTCTTTTGCGAGATGATAGGTTTGCGTGCCATCCGTTTTATGCATATTCATATTTTTAGAAATCTGTTCACATAAATATAAACACAAACGCTTGATAAAGTCAATTTGTAAAGCTACTTGTATTTCTATAATAATTTGTGTGTAATCATCCAACTCTGCCAACACGTCAATATGTGTTGAATATGGAAATTCATCCAAATAAAATTCATGAATTTGTGTACTTTCTAAAATTTTTACGCTTTCAACTGGCAA